>CP159991.1:1200000-1907546 GCA_040702985.1 Alloscardovia omnicolens
AGCTGCAGTTGATGGACTCACACCACCGTCTACCTGAATCTTCGTGCTCAAAGAGCGGCGTGTAATTTCATCACGCAAACGACGTACCTTATTCATTTGATTATCGAGGAACTTCTGACCTCCAAAACCAGGCTCAACAGTCATAATCAAAATCATGTCAAATTCATCGAGAATATCGAAAATTGGTTCAACTGGTTCTGCAGGACGTACTGCAAAGCACGCTTTTGCACCCATATCATGAAGCTGACGAGCTAAACGTACAGGAGCATGAGCAGCACCCATATGGAATGTAACAGAATCAGCACCTGCTCGAGCAAATTCAGGAGCCCAACGATCTGGATCTTCGATCATCAAATGAGCATCAACTGGAATAGGGCTTACTTCACAAATACGCTTAACAATTGGTTCGCCCAGGGTGAGGTTTGGAACGAAATGATGATCCATTACATCAACGTGAACAAGATCAGCTGTAGCAATAGCATTCAGTTCCTTTTCCAAATTCACGAAATCAGCGGATAAAATACTTGGTGCAATTTGAATAGTCATGGTACCTCATTTTAGAGTTAAAGTCAGACGTGCAGTCTGTTTATTCTTCAGTATTCTCAGATTCTGATGTCTCGTCAGATTCTTCACGCTCCATCTGAGCAGCTTTATGCTTTTCAGATACGAGTGCTTTAGCCTGCTCATACAGGGATTTTTCAGCTTCACGATACTGTTTTTGCTCAGTCGCATTCTTAAGTTTTTCTTCCTTGGATGCCAACTTCTCTTCGGCAGCCTCTTCAGCGAGCTGTACGCGCAACTGACGGTTTGTCATCTTCCCCTCAGCAACTTGTGCCTCTAATTGTGACACATGCTGTAATCGTGCAGACAAGTCCGCAACCTTCTCATTACGCTTTTGAATAACGACGAAAGCAACGACGCCTACAACAAAAGTAATGAGCGCAACCCACACATTAACGCGCAAACCTAAAAATTCATGAGATCGATCAATACGTAACATTTCAATCCATGTGCGACCAGCTGTATACCACATAATATACAAGGCAAACTGTGTTCCCGCCTTAAAATGTGCAGCAATTTTTGAACCTAACCATAAGAGCAAGGCTGCTCCTAGAAAATTCCAGAGCATTTCATAAAGGAATGTTGGATGATACAGATTATCCATAGGGTTAGGGCAGGTTGCGCCGTCGTAGCATGCTTCGCCAGAACCGATAGCAGCAGCTGAATTAAGCTTTAAGCCCCAAGGCAAAGTAGTTGGAGCACCATAGAGCTCCTGATTAAACCAGTTGCCTAATCGACCAATACCTTGAGCAAAAAGCAGGCCAGGTGCAACTGCATCCATGAGCAATGCCATGGAGTATTTCTTGTATCGAGCCCACGCCCAGACTGCAAGAGAAGCCAGAACTACGGCACCCCAAATGCCTAAGCCACCATTCCAAATTTTAAAAATATCTTCAAAATGACCAGTTGAACCAAAATACAATTCTGGAGCAGTAATCACATGATATAAACGCGCACCAATAATTCCGGAAGGCACAGCAACCAAGGTAACGTCCAAAATCTGATCAAAAGTTCCACCGAGCTTTTTCCAACGTACAGTAGTCAGCCATACAGCTAAGCACAAGCCGGTCAGAATAGCTAAAGCGTAAAAGCGAATGGTCAGTGGACCAATCTGAAAACTGGATATAGATGGTGAAGGAATGAATGCTAAATTCATAAAACTATCCTCGACGTATAATAAATAATTCTTCAGCTGATTTTACTCAGTCTTACCTACGACAGCGGGAAGCTCTCCCCCAGTGTCAAAGCACGAATATTCTCCCGTATGGCAAGCAGCTCCTACTTGATCAACTTGAATGAGCAAAGCATCACCATCGCAATCGATTTCAACCTTTTTCACAAATTGTGCGTGCCCCGAAGTATCTCCTTTACGCCAATACTCTTGGCGAGAACGTGACCAAAAAGTGACACGTCCTTCACTTAAAGTGCGACGCAAGGCTTCATCATTCATATAGCCGACCATAAGCACACGCCCCGAGTCGTACTGCTGAATAACTGCTGCAACTAAACCTTTATCATCGTGTTTGAGCAACTGTGAAATCTCATCTAAGCTCAGCGTCGTCATGAACGCACCTCATATCCCTTTTTCTTCAATTCATCTTTTACCTGAGCAATTGTCAATTTTCCAAAGTGAAAAACTGAGGCTGCAAGCACAGCATCTGCACCCGCTTCAATCGCTGGTGGGAAATCTTCAACTTTTCCGGCCCCTCCGCTGGCAATAATAGGAACAGACACAACAGAACGCACGTCGCGAATCATCTGCACATCAAAACCATCCTGCGTACCATCGGCATCCATAGAATTCAACAGAATTTCACCGGCTCCAAGTTCGGCAGCTTTCTGCGCCCATTCCACAGCATCTATGCCTGTGCGATGTTTACCGCCCATAGTGGTGACTTCATAGCCTGATTGAGTATGGTGTGAACCATCAGGATTATTTTCTCGGCGCGCGTCAATAGACAGGACCAATACTTGCGCACCAAAACGATCCGCAACATCACTAATAAGATGCGGATTATTAATTGCTGCAGTATTGACTCCCACTTTGTCAGCACCGCATCGCAGAAGCTTATCCACGTCTTCAACGGTGCGCACTCCTCCACCTACCGTAAGTGGGATAAAGAGTTCTTCTGCAGTTCGACGCACCATATCATATGTCGTTTCTCGGCCTTTACTGGAGGCCGTAACATCTAAAAAGGTCAGCTCATCTGCACCCTGACGGTAATACTCTCGAGCCAATTCCACAGGATCTCCAGCATCACGCAAATTTTCAAAATTTACGCCCTTTACCACTCGCCCTGCATCCACATCTAAGCATGGGATAACACGCACTGCAATAGACATAATTCTCCTTCTACTTCAGTTTTGAGTGTTTCGCTTCTAAGAGCGGTTGACCAAGTTCTGTGCTAATTCCTTCGCAGCAAGCTGACCACACGCTCCATCAATATCGCTTCCACGCGTATCACGTAAGGTGGCAGAAATTCCTGCATGACGCAAAATTTCAATAAAGCGCTGTTCATCTTCAGGTTTGGATGCTGTCCACTTAGAACCTTCAATAGGATTCAGAGGAATAGGGTTGACATGAACCCAGTCATCTCCATAGTGATTTAAGCGTTTGGCTAAGAGTTTGGCATGCTCTTCTTGGTCATTAATACCGCGCATTAAAGCATATTCAATACTGACGCGACGCTTTGAGCTGAGATAATAATCATGGGCAGCATCTAAAACCTGAGTAGTATTAAAACGCTTATTCATAGGGACAAGCTCATCGCGCAGCTCATCACTTGGAGCGTGTAACGATACTGCTAGGCGCAATGGAATATGCTCATTAATGAGTTTGCGAATGCCTGGCACTACTCCCACAGTTGATAATGTAATATTGCGCGCAGAGATTCCTAGGCCTTCAGGCGGAAGAGCGCTGATGCGACGAATAGCTGTCATCATTGCCTTGTAATTTCCTAAGGCTTCCCCCATGCCCATAAACACAATATTGCTCAATCGAGTTGGACCGCCTGGCAGACGCCCATGTGCGCATTGATATGCTGCGATACGCACCTGCTCAACTATTTCTCCAGCAGACATGTTGCGTGTTAATCCCAGTCGTCCCGTAGCACAAAATGGGCAATCCATGCCACAACCCACCTGGCTGGAAATGCACAAAGTTGTACGTGTGGGATACTTCATCAGTACAGATTCAATGCGCGAATCGTCAAAAAGTTTCCACAATGTTTTAATGGTTTCTCCCCCGTCTGCCTCCTGTTCGGCAATAGGTTCAATCAGCGTGGGGAAAAAGGCTTCTTGCGCTACATCTGCAAAACGTGCAGGAAAATCAGAATATGAATGCACATCAGTGTCCCAGTGGGAAAAATAATGATGAGCTAGCTGCTTGACGCGGAAAGCTGGCATGCCTAACTGTTCAGCTAAGTCTTTCGCCTCCTGAGAACTCATATCCACTAAATGCAGTGGAGCTTTGCCTCGACGAGAATGATTTTTGGATAAAACATCACGGAAAGCACCCTGAGTGCCTCCTTCAGTAATACCACTTCCTAAATCATGTTCGCGTTGAATTGCCATTATTATCCTTCACTGTCATATAGGCAAAAAGAAAATACTTATTGATTTTATAGGCCGAAAGCCATAACAAGCATGCAAATAACTGGTGCACACATCAAAATAGAGTCTGCGCGATCTAAAACACCGCCATGTCCAGCCAGAATATGACCCATATCTTTCAAACCCATATCGCGCTTAAGCATGGATGCGCACAAATCCCCAAAGAGTCCTACCACGCCCACGCTGATTCCTAAGATAATCAACGCTATGAGATGCCTCATAAAATCAGAGGTTGAATAGGTGAAGTAGCCGATAGCTAGAGCGCCAATAACGGTAAAAAGGATTGAGCCACATAAGCCTTCCACACTCTTCTTCGGAGAAATGCGTGGAGATAGCTTATGCTTACCAAAAGCTGCCCCAAAAACTAAACCGCCAATATCACCCAAAGACGGCAGGAAAATAATCATAAATTCAAAAGCTATAGGATGGCTACGGGTTAAAGGTAAAACAATGAAACTTGCTAAAACAGTTACGTAGAAAACAGCAAGCAGAGAAGCACCCACATGAGAAATAATGCGTGGATGACGTAGATTATGGGTTGCGTCCTCAGATTGAGGATGAGTACGCTTTTTAGCCACTGCTTTTTCAACGCCTTTATGATTACTCCGCACGATTGTAGAGGCTAAAGCCACAACCGCTGCAGTCAATATACATCCTACTGCAGCTACTGTTGTATGCGTAGCAACAGGAAGATAAAACGTCGCAAGAAAAGTAGCTATCGTCATAAACCATAGAGCAACGATAGGAATGCGAATACCTATAACAGCAAAATCGACGCGTAGCTCCCACAGAGCGATGCATACAAAAACAATAACGAGGGCAAGAAAAATCTGTTTTTCAAAAACAAGGCTACCCACAACCAAAAGTACAAGGAGAGCACCAGTGCCCACAGCTTGCAGCATATTACGCCCGGTACGTTTATTAATAGCATCCAGTGCGTTTTCTTGTGGTGAATTAGTTGCTGTTGGCTGTGTCATGATGTCTCTCCTTGTGGTATGTGCATAATTATGATGTTAAAATTATGCGCAATCAGACGGAAAGAATTTCCTTCTCTTTGCTTGCAAGCATAGTATCGATTTCTTCAGTAATCTTCTTGGTTGCGTCCTCAAGATCTTTGAGCAGACGCTTACCTTCATCTTCACCAAAGTCACCATCTTTTACTGCAGCATCAATACTTTCTTTGGTCTTACGACGAATATTACGCACAGCAATCTTGCCGTCTTCAGCTTTTGTGCGTGCAATCTTCACGTATTCCTTGCGACGCTCTTCTGTCAACTCTGGCATAGAAACGTGAATAACGTTGCCGTCACGACGAGGATTAACACCCAGGTCTGAGTCACGAATTGCTTTTTCTACAACATTGACTTGAGAAGCATCAAAAGGAGTTACTGCCAATGTGCGAGCATCAGGCACACCAATCGTAGCTAATGCCTTCAATGGAGTTGGAGCGCCATAATAATCCACCATAATTGGATTTAAGAATGCAGGGTTAGCGCGACCAGTGCGAATGCCTGCGAAATTCTCCTGAGTTGATTCCACAGTCTTCTTCATCTGCTCACGAGCTTGATCAATAATTGTTGCCATAGTATCCTCTTTCGTCAATTTGTATAAGTTTTTATAATTTATTCTTCGTTAGATACAGTTGTACCAATCTTTTCGCCAACTAATGCAGCAGTAACATTACCTGGTGTTTCCAAGCCGAACACGCGAATATTCATATTATTATCGCGTGCCATAGAAAGTGCAGATGCATCCATAACAGCAAGATTATCTACAAGTGCACGATTGAAAGACACTCGAGTCAACAGTGTTGCGTTCGGATCCTTGCGAGGATCAGCAGTGTACACTCCATCTACACCGTTCTTTCCCATAAGCACTTCTTCGCAACCAATTTCCAAAGCACGCTGAATAGACACGGTATCTGTGGAGAAGTATGGCATTCCTGCTCCAGAACCGAAAATAACTACGCGACCTTTTTCCATATGGCGAATTGCCTTCAACGGAATATATGGTTCAGCAACTTGTCCCATGGTAATTGCTGTTTGAACGCGCGTTGGCTGTCCTTCTTGTTCAAGAAAATCTTGCAAAGCTAAGCAATTCATCACTGTGCCTAGCATGCCCATGTAGTCTGCACGGCTACGTTCCAAACCTGCTTGACTGAGCTCTGCACCACGGAAGAAATTGCCACCGCCAACAACAATGCCCACCTGTACTCCTCGATTCACTGCAGTGTGAATTTCGCGAGCAATACGGCTAATAATCTGAGTATCTATTCCCACAGACCCTCCACCGAAAGCCTCTCCAGAAAGCTTCAGCAAAACGCGACGCTGTGTACTCACTATGACGTTCCTTTCGTCAGGCTACAAATTGATTTTAGTCTACCGTTTCGCCCCTACAAGGCTTTATGGAGCGAATGTCAGTTCTTGTGTTTTTCTCACTCATGTTATTGACTGAGAATAAAAAGCGAATAAAAAACAGAGGACAGTTGTTGTACAACAACTGTCCTCTCATGCTCTTTTACAAGCGTAGGATTAAGAGCTTATTCAGCGTCTTCACCCTTACCAACTTCAACACGAGCGAAGGCCAAAGCCTGACCGCCAACCTGCTTGAACAAGTCGCCGATAGTCTTGGAAGGATCCTTCACATAAGCCTGCTCGAGCAATACAACTTCCTTGTAGAAAGCGTTCATGCGACCTTCAACAATCTTTGGAACGATTGCTTCTGGCTTGCCTTCTGCCAGGGACTTTTCTGTTGCAACACGCTTCTCAGATTCCACAACATCAGCTGGAACATCTTCGCGAGTCAACCACTGTGGAGCCATTGCAGAAATCTGCAATGCAACTTCGTGTGCAACTTCAGCACCAGCTTCATCAGTTGCAACCATAGCAACGATGGATGGTGGAAGTTCTACAGACTTGCGGTGTGCGTAGATCTCCACGTGTGAACCGCTTACAGATGCAACCTGTCCAAGCTTTACGTGCTCATGGAAGAGTGCGCCTGCTTCATCGATAGTGTCCTTCACAGTTCCAGCATCAGTAGATGCTGCCAAAACTGCTTCTTCACTCTGAGCATCTGCTGCCTGAGCAGCTGCTACAACGGTGTCACCAAGTTCTACGAAAGCATCAGTCTTAGCTACGAAGTCGGTCTCAGAATTGAGCTCAACTGCATAACCAGTCTGACCCTGTGCAGTGTCAGCTACAGAAGATGCAATAAGACCTTCTTGAGCCTTACGACCTTCACGTGCACCTGCAGCCTTAATACCGCTTGCACGAATAATTTCCTTTGCGCGTGCAATGTCGCCTTCAGCTTCAGTCAAAGCCTTCTTAACGTCCATCATGCCTGCGCCAGTAGCTTCACGCACTTCCTTGATAAGAGCAGCAGTAATCTGTGCCATTTTTATCTCCTCAAAATCTGAATATAAAAACCTGAATATATCGGGATTACTCAGCCTGTGCTGCTTCAGCTTCAGCTGGTGCAGCTTCTGCAGGTGCCTCAGACTTCAAGAGTTCAGTTTCCCACTCAGCAAGTGGCTGCTGTGCAGCTGCTGCAGTTGCACCCTTGCCACCACGAGCAAGAAGGCCTTCAGCTACTGCATCTGCCATCAAAGTGGTGAGAAGTTCGATTGCACGGATTGCATCGTCATTAGCTGGGATTGGGTAATCCACAGAATCAGGATCAGTGTTGGTATCTACAAGAGCTACTACAGGAATGCCCAACTTGTGAGCTTCTTCTACTGCAAGAGCTTCCTTGTTGATGTCCACAACAAACATTGCGGAAGGAGTGCGATCCATATTACGGATACCACCAAGCTGCTTAACGAGCTTTTCCTTTTCGCGCTCAAGAAGAAGAAGTTCCTTCTTGGTCAAACCGCTAGAGCGTACGTCTGCGAAGTCCATCTCTTCGAGTTCCTTCATGCGTACAACACGCTTGGACACGGTCTGGAAGTTAGTGAGCATACCACCCAACCAACGCTCAGAAACGTATGGCATGTTAACGCGGGAAGCTTCAGAAGATACAGCCTGTGCAGCCTGCTTCTTTGTACCTACAAAAAGAACGGTGCCGTTATGAGCAACGGTCTGCTTGATGAAATCATAAGCCTGATCAATCAAATCAAGAGACTTGAACAGGTTGATGATATGAATGCCGTTACGCTCGGTTAAGATGAACTGCTTCATCTTAGGATTCCAACGACGGGTCTGATGACCAAAATGAACGCCAGCCTTGAGCATCTGGCTCATGGTAATTTCTGCCATGATATACCTTTCTGTCGGTTCTTGCCTGGCTATGCAGATTCGCATACAACTGAGTGTTTGGCACACATCAGCCGACCGACACGAATCGTCGCACACATAGCGCGTTTTCACATATCTATAGACAATACATATTTTTTCAGAGTATTTGTGCGAATATACCCCAAAAATGGCGATATGCAGGTTCTAGAGTACTAGAACCTGCATACATAAAATCAGTATGAGCTTTTCACGCGTTTTCCTGACCAAGACTTGACCAGGACTTGATACTTATGCCTGATGGGCACGCATATAACGCAATGCTTCTCGACGTTCTTCTTTTTCAAGCCTATCGAGGTAGACATGGCCATCTAAATGATCGCACTCATGCTGAAGCATACGTCCCATCAGACCAGAGCCTTCTAAGACTATTTTCTGACCGTCGAGATTAATCCCCTCAACTTTAGCGTAATCGCTGCGTCGTGTTTTATACCATAATCCTGGAACGGATAAGCAACCTTCATCCCCATACTGTTCACCAGATGTTTCTACGAGAACAGGGTTGAGAATATAGCCAACGCGTCCCTCAATATTGTAGGAAAATGCTCGCAGATTTACGCCAATCTGGTTAGCCGATAAACCTGCACGACCTGGATCGTCTACCGTATCAAGCAAATCCTGCACAAGATTGCGTATTGCAGGGGTAATGTCAGTAATCTCATCACACGGAGTACGTAAAACTGGATCAGGCACGAAACGAATATCGCGAATAGCCATTACTTTACTTCTCCCCGCTTTCATCACCGTGTACGGTTGCATGATCCGCAGAATCATCCTGCACATCATCTTGAGCAGTTGTAGAACGTAGACGTTCGCTCAGCTGTTCAGACAACTCAGCAACATTTTCTTTAACGTTTTCTACTGCCTTGTTGTACATCGGCTCAATCATTTCACGCGCTGCTTTAACAGTCGGCTGTACTTGCTTATTGAATTGCTCTGCAGCAGCCATAATTTTTGCTGTTGCTGCGTCTGTCATAGCAGATGGTTTTGGAGCATACAAAATTTCATCAATAACCTGCGCATACTGCTTAATAACACGTGGACGCACAATTTTAAGGCTTGGAGTCAGCGTTCCTGCATCTTGACTAAATTCAGATGGAAGAACTACGAACTTACGCACAGATTCAGCACGAGATACATTAGCATTTGCATGGTCAATAAACTCTTGAATATATGCGCGTACTGCTTCATTCTTGGCAGCTTCTAAGGCAGTCATAGATGAGTCTAAACCATGACCTTCTAACCATTGACGCAACATATCTGGTTCAAGCGTAATCAACGCAGCAATAAACGGCTTGTTATCGCCCACCACAACAGCATGAGACACGATTGGGCACGAGGAAATAATATCTTCCAAAGGTGCTGGAGATACGTTCTTACCGCCGGCTGTAATAATCAAATCTTTTTTACGTCCAGTAATATAAACGTAGCCGTCATCATCAATTTGACCTAAATCACCAGTACGCAACCATTCGCCGTCCATAATTTCAGCTGTTTGCTCTGGAGAATTAATATAGCCCATAAATACGCTAGGGCCTTTAATTTCAAGCTCATCTTCGTCTGTCAAACGTGCAGAGAAGCCTGGACCAACACGCCCCACAGAGCCTACACGGTTCATGGCTTCAAAGTTGACCATGCATGGTGCAGAAGTTTCTGTTAAGCCGTAGCCTTGAATAAAGGTTAGGTCATCAATGCCATTAAAGAAGTGAGCTAAATCAACATTCATAGGAGCGCCGCCGCAAGCCATAAAGCGCATACCGCCGCCCATAGCAGAATGAATGGAAGAACCAACGAGCCCCATAAAGAATTTGTGCTTAACCTTATCAAGGAAGCTATGTGCTTTGTTTGATTGTTCATCCTTGCTCCACTGCACAAAATGCTTATATGCAGCAGCAAAAACGTGGCCTTTCAAACCGTTTCCAGCTTTTTGAGAAGCTGCGTTGTACACCTTCTCGTACACGCGAGGAACCGCCAGCATATAACTTGGACGGAATCCACGCAAATCTGCCAGCAAATGCTTCGTATCTGACAAATAACCAACAATACCGTGAGCACCAATCGCCGTGTATTGAATATAGCGCGCAAAAGCGTGAGCAAGCGGCAGGAACAAGAGCAAACGCGTTGGATTAGTCATGAGCATAGTTGGCAGTACTGCCCACCCACTCTTAACGGTATGCACGAAATTACGATGAGAAATTAAGGCACCTTTAGGCTTACCGGTGGATCCTGATGTGAAGATAATAGTGAGCGGATCGTCAGCAGTTATTTGTTTAATAGCTGCGTCCAAAGTTTCATCAGAAATATTTTTACCCCAGTCAGCTACTGCTTGCATACCATTAGATTGCATATTGAAGCTGTATTCAACTGAATTATCTGGAGCTTGACGCATTGCTTCAAGAGTAAGCGAGCGTTCATCTCCGCCAGCAAAAGCTACTGAAGGCGATGTTTCTGAAACGATTTGTGCAACCTGCTTTGGTGAATCAGTATCATAAACAGGCACGGAAATAGCTCCGATAGACGCACATGCAAAATCAACCACTCCCCATTCATAGCAGGTTGGAGAGTAAATAAGTACGCTATCGCCCTTGGAAATGCCCATAGCGAGCAAACCTTTAGCGGTCTTACGCACATCAGAGAGCATTTGACGGGCTGTAATATCTGTCCATTGACGGCGTGGCCCACGCAGAGCTTGCGCTACTACACTTTCTGGTTCATGTGCTGCACGATCTGTCAGGAGCTTGAAAATAGTATCATCATCAGTGGTTATATACACTGGGTCTGTTGTATATTCACGTAACATACTTCCACAGTATAGAGCCACACCTTAACACAGTAAGAAGAATACTCACCGATGATGTGTGCTCAGCTCCTTACTGTGCAGGTATTGCTCTGCCTTACTCACCAAAAATCACAGTGCGAGCACGCCCATTTGTGACCATTACAACGCATCACCACATTCGCCCAGCACGGTTGACCTCCCAGACTTAATCCCACGTTAGCTTCGAAATATACTGGTGAAACAGCAAAACCATTCATCGTGCGTAACATGACTGGTAAATGTTTACGCGATGCATCTGCCCACGGAACTTTCATTGTGGGCGGTTCATCTCGCAATAATTGTGCTAAGTTTTCAATTTGGCTAATAACTTTTGGTTGCGCCAAATTGCGTAGCATATTGGAGCCGAGTCGGCCGCGCACAATGTCGATAGCCAAACACGCTATATTGCATGAATTATAGGCAAGCTTGACGCAAGTCTTCTTGTCTATATCTCCATCAACACATTGTGAAATATGAAATTTTATTGTTTCTTTCTTGCTTCTTCCAATCCGATAATACGTATCGAATGCCAGCGAACTTGCTTTATCATCCATGGATAGTGTTCTTTCACTACCACCCTCGAATAATTGAGCGATTGGGAAGGCGCTCACTGCAAATCAAAAGCCTGCAGCTTTTTCAGTATACTGCAGGCTTTTTATCTCTTCGCTATGTAAGGTCACATAATGGTCGCAAGAATGACCATCTGATGAAAACTCATCAGATAATGCAATCACCACATCCTGTGATTACTCTGCTTAGCGGTGATCGTACGGCGTTGCCACCACTGGGCAATTCTGGAATGGACGCAAATCAGTGTAGCCGGTTGACGACATAGCACGCTTAAGAGCACCAATATAGTTCATAGAGCCATCGGCACGATTACTTGGTCCCATCAAAATTTCTTCCATACTTCCCACAGTATCGAGTTCAACACGACGACCACGAGGAAGACTGTTATGAGTAGCTTCACGTCCCCAATGCATACCATGGCCTGGAGCTTCAGTTGCGCGAGCCAATGCGCTACCCATCATTACAGCGTCAGCACCCATAGCGAATGCCTTAACAAAGTTTCCGGAAGTGCCTAAGCCTCCATCAGCAATCACTTGCACATAGCGACCGTCAGATTCTTCCATATAGTCCTTGCGAGCAGCTGCAATATCAGCAATAGCTGTAGCCATTGGCACATGCATACCTAAAATAGTGCGTGATGATGATACGGCAGAACCACCAGATCCCACCAAAACACCTGCTGCACCGGTACGCATCAAATGCATAGCAGCACGATAGGTTCCTGCACCGCCCACAATGACTGGCACATCCAGCTCATAAATAAACTTCTTGAGATTCAATGGCTCATGGGTTTGAGAAATATGCTCAGCCGAGACGGCAGTTCCACGAATCACAAACAAGTCAACGCCCGCTTCCACAACAGTGGAATAGAATTCTTGAGTGCGCTGTGGGGTTAATGCTGCTGCAACAGTGACGCCAGCATCTCGAATCTGTTGAATGCGAGCGGTGATGAGCTCAGGCTTAATTGGCTCCGCATAAACCTGCTGCAAAACGCGTGTAGCATCATGCTCAGAAGCCGCCACAATTTTCTCTAGCTGAGGTGCAGGATCCTCATATCGTGTCCACACGCCTTCTAAATCTAAAACGCCCAGACCGCCGAGCTTACCGAGAGTAATAATCGTTTCAGGACTCATCGATGAATCCATAGGCGCACCCACCACAGGGATGTCAAATTCGTATGCATCCACCTGCCATGTTGTATTCACATCTTGAGGATCGCGTGTACGACGGCTTGGCACAATGGCCACATCGTCCAACGCATAGCACATACGACCTGATTTACCCATACCAATTTCAATTTCCTGTGTCATGCTTTTAAGACTAGACTGCGCGCGTGACGTTAGCACACGTTAAGCACCGTCATTGATCATTACCGTCCCCATATCGTGTTGTGCGCGCATAGTTCGCGCAGAGTTCTCCGACATCAAACACGATGCCGTATCGAAGTATATGGCTTGAATGGGTTGAATGGTTTGAATGGTATTGATCTGTCGATATGCGTTTTATATGCCTTCCCTTGATTTCTTATATCTCATAGATCGCTTCTCTTAGAGATGTTGCGCTAAACTTTTGATGCAAGACACAATGCAAAGGAGACAACTATGAAGGCATGGCAATCATGCAGGCAACGAGTATACATAGGACTATGTGCAACACTTATACTTGTTGGGCTCTTGCTATGCGCTGGTTGCCGGACTTATAGCCCTTCAGTCTCTGCACCTGCTGACACTGTTTCGTCCGGAAGTGTTGACATACTCACTCCTCGCAGCAGCAATGATCTTGATCCCAATGCTCCTTTGAATACGTGGAACAACGTTACGCATGATATTGCACGCCAGCTAAAACATCACGGTTTTAGTGAAAAAAATATTTCTCATTCTACTGCTTCTACGCTTAAAGAGCAGATTAAGCAGCTTACAGATTTAGTGAAGTCACACTCGGCAAACACTGATAAAACAACACATATTCTTATGTTATCTCCAGTTTTTTATAAAGATTCAACTCAAGGAGCAGCCATACGTCAACGTTACGGAGATTTAGTGACGCCAGCAGTGGCCACAAGTAGCTTAGATGATGATTCAGCCGATGAGAATGAGCAGGAAGAAGCACAACAACAGCACGCAGAATTAGTCAAGCAGTTAGTCAAAGCACAAAAAGCTGGCATTATTGTGGTGCTTATGGGACAAAAAGTGCCAGATTTCACAGAGAATTACTATATTTCGTTCTCTACCCCTCAATCCATTGCGCGTCTTCAAACAGAAAATCTGGTTAAAAAACTCCAATTAGATAAAGCAACTGCTGATGATCCACAAGCTGTTGAAATGATTTTGCCTATGAATGTTGGCAGTGAATTCAATAAAAGTGCTTTTTCCGCTAGTTGGAAGATTCTTAAACCATATTTCGTAACTGGAGTAGCGTATAGCCCATCAGGTCTTTTAGACGCCCATACCACAGCGCAAGATTGGCGTAACGTTACTATTACTGATGATTCTGAATCCACGGTTAGTGAAGCAGTATACGCACGATTAAACGCATCTAAAAAATCATACGCGCATATTGATGGCATTCTTGCTTTTACTGATCATACTGCGCACGGCGTAGTTGCAGCTCTTAAAAGCATGGGTTATACGGGTTCAAGTGCCATGATTAACCCTGAGATTACTCTCGAAAGCATCGTCAAAACTTTATCTGGTAATGCCGATGTGAATAAACAGCGTATTCCTCGCCCTTCTCCGATAACCTCAGATAAAGAATATAAGCATACATCTTCTAGCCCGTCTTCGGCTCAGAACACTTTAAGCTGGCCTATTATCACAAGTTTCGGCGTCTATATTTCCGATTTGCCAGATGTGATCAACGGTAAAATATGGATTTCAAGCATGGAAGATCGCGCAGCCTTAAGTGAATCTGTGGCTAGCTTATGCACATATCTTGTTAAGGGTTTGACCGGATCACAGCTTGAAAATAAGGTGCCGCATCTTACGTCAACCACGCTGACTACGCCATTGTTTGCCGTCACCGCTGATAATGTGAAGAAAACTTTGCTCGATACAGGATATATTACTCCCGCGGATGCAGGATTATAATGCGACTCATGTGTGTGAGTAAACTCGGGTGAAGATAGCGATTCGTGCCTATCTTCACTCCCCAGTGCACGCACGTCTCCTCACAATGATCACTGTGCCCCGCTGAGCGTATTGCAAAAACTTGACCTCGCTTAAGTCTTTCGCCTTGTTTAACCCTTGCTACTGCCGGCTCGAAGGTGCTACGAAAACCTTGAGGGTGCGAGATAACAACAACATCTTTACCAGCTACTTGCCCAGCAAAAGAAAGAACTCCCCGGCTCGGCGATAGAAGCTCTTCTCCTACTTCTGCTTTAAGGTCAACTCCCCTATGTCCTGCAAGCCATGGTTTGTCGGGTCGATCAAAATCTTGAACAAGCTGCACCTCGCGCACCGGCCAATCCATCAATTTTTGGCACGTCGATGTCTCAGAAGAAGAAGCTGTTACCGTCGTGCTTCCACTCGCATAAGCGTTATGCAAGTTTTCAGACGCGCACAACAACAAAACAACGCTCACACACGCGCACGCACTGCGAAACATACGATCGAGTAGAGGCTTCATACCGCTGAGATGTAGAGGGAAAATAATCATAAGACTACTGTGACACACCTATACCGCATTGTCATTGCCAGAAGACATATGTGAACCGATGTGAATAACTCAATAAACTCAGGCGTATCACCCTAGGTCTCAGCCGTAAAACGAAGACTAAAAGCAAAAAAGCCGAGGAAATCCTCGGCTTGAAAGCTCCCCGTGCTGGACTTGAACCAGCGACATTCTGATTAACAGTCAGACGCTCTGCCAACTGAGCTAACGGGGAATGTCAGCTAACTGCTGTGTGCTGTGCACAAGACATATATAGTAACGACATTCATGTGATTTAGCAAATGCATATGCCTATATGGCGTGTTGCGTTGAAATTTCGCGGTTTTCGCAACAGTGACTGTAGACTTCATTACGATATGAATTGCACAATCTCGTGAACATCTACACGCGTAGGCACAAATGTATTAAGAGCATTATCACTGGCATATCCCAAAGCAATGCCCACGACGAGCATTTCGTCATTCGGAATGTTTGCAAGAGAGCGCACTTCCTCAGGGAAAATAACCGTGGAATAGGCGGCAATAGAATCAACACCTCTGCTTTTGGCGGCAAGCATGAGTGAATTAGCGAAGGCTCCAGCGTCAAAGAGTGCCCAATCAAAGATTCCGGCCGGAACAGTCAGATAAGCAAAAGCAGGCGCGTTAAACAAAACTTTTTGAGCATGATTAAAGTGAACCTGCCCTGGTTCAAACTGTTGCTTAAATTCAACCGTCCACTGCTTCATAATCTCTTGATGACGTTCAGGCCATTGTTCGCGTGACATTGCTGCAATCTCACTGTGAGATGGTTCATGTGCTTGAACACGCTCTTCATGTGACGCACGTAATTGAGCAGCTGCTTCGCCAGTAATCATATACACTTTCACAGGCTGTGAATTTACCCATGTAGGTGTTGCTTGCGCAATATGTACAATATCGGTCAGTACTTCCTGAGGTACTTGCTTATCACAAAAATCTCGTACTGAATGTCTCGATTGTATAACTTTATCGAACTCCATTGTTCCTCCTTGTTACTTCAGACATATCCTTAGCACATCAACTAAGGATATGTTTTATTCTTCTATTTCTAGCTGTGCTGATTCTATGCCACGCACAACATCGTCATCAATAATGACACGACGAATATCATCTCTATCTGGAATAACGAACATGGATTCTTCCAAGGTCTTTTCCATAATAGAGCGCAATCCGCGTGCACCGGTTCCCCGCTCTAAAGCTAACTGAGCTACAGTTGTTAGAGCTTGAGGAGTAAACTCAAGTTCCACACCTTCTGCGGCAAAAAGTTTCTGGTACTGCTTAACCAACGCGTTATGCGGTTCAGTCAAAATCTTGACCAAATCATCTTCATGTAAAGCCCGCAAAGAGGTAATAATTGGCATACGTCCCACAAATTCTGGGAGTAAACCAAATTCTGCTAAGTCTTCAGGTATCACGTGATGAAGCACTTCTTCTGCGCTCATATTGCTCACGCTCCAGTCGGCTCCAAAGCCAGAGGTGCGCGTGCCTAAGCGTTTACGAATAATATCGTCTAAGCCCACGAACGCGCCGCCACACATAAAGAGAATGCCTTCGGTATTCATGCGCACCATATCTTGGTCTTCGTGTTTACGCGTTCCTTTAACAGGCACTGTTGCTTGCGTGCCTTCAATGAGCTTAAGCAAGGCCTGCTGCACGCCTTCACCGCTCACATCGCGAGTAATTGACGTATTCTCGCCTGATTTACGGGCAATCTTATCTATTTCATCAATATAGATAATTCCGCGCTCAGCACGCTCTATATTGCCTTCTGCAGCGTTCAAAAGGGATTGGAGGACTGTTTCTACATCATCGCCCACATATCCGGCTTCAGTAAGCGTTGTAGCGTCTACAATAGTGAAAGGCACATTCATCATGCGCGCTAAACTTTGCGCTAAATATGTTTTACCCGTACCGGATGGTCCCAGTAGAAGAACATTCGATTTAGCAATTTCTACCTGTGCTAATGAATTATCATCTTGAGCGATGGTATGAGCCAGTTTACGAGCTTGATCAATAAGCTGCAGATTGACACGCTTGTAATGATTGTAGACAGCTACCGAGAGCGTTCTTTTCGCTTGATCTTGACCCACAACGTAACGATTTAAGAATGCCGTCATTCTGCTCGGTGAAATAAGTTTTACCGAATCATGATCTGCTTGAGTTAAGCGTTCTTCGGAAATAATATCCACACACAGCTCAATACATTCATCACAAATTGCAACATTATTTCCAGTGACGAGCTTATGAACCTGGTCTTCTGTTTTATTACAGAAACTACACCGTGGTACATCTTCGTAATAGCTAATGACTTCGCCCATAGCTCTCCTTATATCAAAACGCACCTCTAGTTTAACAAAACCGAGGTGCGTTGAGTATTCTTCGCGTCAGGTCATATCACGCAACGCTCGCTATGCCCATTACATAGGTCCAACTGTTTTACTGGCGCTTATCAAGCACAGCATCCACCATGCCGTACTCCAAAGCCTGCTGAGCAGTCAAAATAGTATCTGTTTCGATATCTTTATGAATACGCTCAATGCTCTGACCCGTATGATGAGCTAAGGTATTTTCTAACCATGTACGCATACGTTCAAGCTCACGAGCTTGAATTTCAATTTCCGTTGCTTTACCAAAGTCCTGACCCATAGCTGGCTGATGAATGAGCACACGTGCATTTGGCAGCATAAGACGCTTACCCTGAGTTCCTGCAGCCAGCAAAATAGCGGCAGCAGAAGCTGCTTGACCTAAGCAGACGGTTTGCACGTCCGGCTTAATGTACTGCATGGTGTCATACACGGCTGTCATAGCTGTCATAGACCCGCCAGGTGAATTAATATACATCATGACATCACGGTTAGGGTCTTGACTTTCCAAAACCAACAACTGCGCCATAATATCGTCTGCTGATGCATCGTCGACCTGCACGCCCATGAAAATAATGCGATCTTCAAACAGCTTGCTGTATGGATCGGAACGCTTAAAACCGTAAGCCGTTTTCTCTTCGAATTGCGGCATGACGTAGCGAGCTTGAGGGCCAGCAAGACGCTCAGCTCGAGAAATAAATTGTGCTTCTTGAGATGCCATCTTTACCTTCCCTAGTTCATACTTTCTGGAGTGTCCACAATTTTGTCAATAAAACCATAGTCTAAAGCTTGCTGAGCCGTAAACCAGTGGTCATACTCATTATCGCGGTAAATTTCCTCTACCGTATGACCGGTTTGCTGTGCGGTCAGTTCAGCCAAGGTCTTCTTCATATCCATAATCAGCTCAGCATTAATACGTACTTCGCTAGCTGTACCGCCCACACCACCGGATGGCTGGTGCATAAGCACGCGAGCATGCTTAGTAATATAGCGCTTTCCTGGTGTTCCACTTGACAGTAAGAACTGCCCCATAGATGCAGCCATACCCACAGCAACTGTTGCCACATCAGGCTTAATGAGCTGCATAGTATCGTAAATAGCCATACCTGCGGTAATGGATCCACCTGGAGAGTTAATGTACAGCCAAATGTCCTTCTCAGGATCTTCTGCAGCAAGCATGAGCATTTGTGCGCAAATAACGTTGGCGTTTGAATCTTTGACTTCTTCACCTAACCAAATAATGCGATCTTTAAGTAACCGAGAGAAAATAGGATCTCCCCCCATGGCTGCTTCGCCATCATTCATTACTGGCATATCAGATGCAGACAGTGCCATAGTTTCTCCTTACATATCTTGATATCTATAGAGATTACCGCTTTTGCTTGACCGAGCCATATATGTTGCGCAGACAGCGCAAATTTCGCTGAGTGTAAAAACGCCTTATTGAGTGCCTTTCTGGTCACCATGCACGTTGTTGTGACAATAATGTTCAATAAGCTTGTCAATCGTATATGACACGAGAACAGATAAGGCTACTGCTAAGCCCACCGCAAGCACGCTATGCATAGCGCTATGACTCAGCTCCATCATAAGACACGTAGCCATGAGTGGAGCTTTTTGACTTGTGGCAAGAAAAGCTGCTGATGCGATAAGAGCTACCGCGCTGATAGAAACGCCCGGCATAAAAAAGCTGACTGCAATGGCAATAACTGCACCAAGTGCACCGCCAGCAGCAATAGCCGGTGTCAATACACCTCCCGAAGCGCCACAACGCACAGTCATCACAGTAATCACCGCTTTAAGAACAGCAAGACCGATTAATACTGTCATCGACGTGCTCAGCGTTGAATTGTATGCAGTTTGCGCTAAACCTCTGCCATTACCCATAATCTGTGGAATGTAATACGCCACACCGGCAGTTATCACTCCCGCTACAGGCAGCTGCCACAGAATGTGAATATTCTTCGTCTGATGTTGGGATGCCCAGGCAGTACCACGACGGAAAGCGTATGCACATACGCCCATTACTGGTCCCACGAGTAGGCAGAGGCATAAAAGTTGCGCATTTATTTCAATGGGTTCAATGTGATAAAAGGCAGCACTCCCCTTGATCAGACTTGCTGAAAACGCAGCCATAACGCTTGTGCCTAAAGCTAAGCCAACTACACGCACACTCACATCTACGAGCAGCATTTCTACAGCAAAAAACATTCCAGCCAGCGGCGCATCGTATACACCGGCAAAACCGGCTCCAGCGCAACACGCTGTTATAACAGCCATATCACTACCGGATACGCGCACAATGCGTGATAAGCGCTGACCAATCAACGCACCGAGTTCACGAGGAGCTGTTTCACGGCCAATAGAAAGTCCAGATCCCACAATAAAAATTTGCAGCACAATATGAATCAGTGAAGCAAACAGTGGAAATTTTTGACCTCCCATAGCTTGTTTTACTGATGGAATAGTTGATTTTCTGCGAATAAGCCACCATATAACTGCTGCAACAACGCTAGCAACTACAATGCTTACCATACGCCGTGCAGGCAGACTGACACCTTCAGGATGCGCTACGCTTTCGGATCCTCCGAGCATCCACTGTTGAATATGTTCCAACAGTAATGACAATGATGCTGCGCATAATCCAATAAAAGAACCTGCAAGCATCATGACCAGAAGAGTTACTATCAGATTTTTGATGTGTTTACGTGAATCTGAAGAACCTTCCTGTGATGCTCTGTGGTGTAAATATGTCACAACGTACCTCGCACAGCTCGAAGAATTTCATTCATCAGTTTTTACCAACAATATTGTATATATGCTCGCATATTTTTTCAGGACCACAATGCCTAGGAAATTTCAGCGTAACAAGGCACACGCGGCATAAGAAAAGGAGTTTCGAAATCACATAAGGACTTCGAAACTCCTCGTCTATGTAAGACTTATATGTAAGTAGTACTTACTTAGCTTCGTTTGCTACTTCATCAGCAACTTCAGCAGCTGCAGATGCTGCTGCAACGCTAGCATCTTCTTCATCCTCATCAGCGCCTAAGAAGCGAGACAAGTCCAAAACAGCGCCTTCAGAATCCTTGAAAGTAACAGCACGCATTGCGGTGAGCATACCCTTAGAACGTGCTACTTCCTGAACTGCAGATGGCAACTGTCCACCCTGAACGATGGAGTTGATGAAGTTATTTGGATCCATGCCATACTGCTGTGCTACGGAAGCCAAGAAATTCATCACATCAGACTGGCTTACCTTAACATCCATGGTTTCAGCCAAGGTGTCGAGGAGAATCTGATCGCGCAATTCCTTCTCAGCAGATTCAGTAGCTTCCTTCTTCTGCTCAGCAGTAGCCTTATCTTCGGTAACACCCATATTGCGCAAGTGCTCAGCAACATGGTTAGCAAGCAGACCCTTAGGTACTGGGATTTCCACGCCTTCAGCAATCTGAGCGAGGAACGCATCACGAGCTGCGTTAGCCTGACGACCTTCGAGATCGCGTTCTGCCTGCTTCTTCACGTCTTCCTTCAATTCGTCCAAAGTATCGAATTCGGAAGCATCCTGAGCAAAGTCATCATCCAATGTTGGAAGTTCCATAGTCTTTACAGAGTTAAGGGTTACCTTAATTTCTGCTTCTTCGCCTTCGTGTTCGCCAGCTGCAAGAGTGGACTTGAAGGTTGTCTTTTCACCAGCAGACAAGCCAATCAAAGCTTCGTCAATACCGTCGAGCATATTGCCAGCACCGATTTCATAGCTGACACCATCTTGAGAATCAACAGTTTCATCGTTAATCACAGCTTCAAGGCTAATGTTTGCATAGTCGCCCTTATCTGCTGGACGATCTACGCCTACGAGAGTACCGAAACGCTGCTGCAAAGCTTCAAGACGTGCAGTAACGTCTTCATCAGAGACTTCCTGCTTCTCTACTTCTACAGTCATGCCATCAAGCTGTGGCAACTCGAACTGTGGACGAACTTCTACTTCAGCAGTGAACTTAAGCTTAACGCCATCATTCTTCTCTTGTGGAACATCCTTCAAATCGAGCTTTGGCTGATCCATTGGACGCAAGTTCTTCTGCTCAATTGCATCATTGTAGAAGTCAGGAACAGCTTCATTTACTGCTTCACCAACAACAGCTGCATAACCAACGCGCTGGTCAACAATCTTGCCTGGAACGTGACCCTTGCGGAAACCAGGTACATTAATCTGGTCTGCAATAGCCTTGCGAGCCTTATCTAAGTGTGGCTCAAGTTCTTCCTGGTCTACAGTGATGGTGAGCCTTACCTTAGTTGGCTCGAGATTCCTCACGCTAATCTTCACGTGGCACTCCCATTCATAATCGTCAAATCTAGCCTATCTCTGACGCATTGAGACTAGGCAACCTTTATATAATAACCTTAGTTAGGGACGGAACCAGTAATTCTACTTGCCAATTTCTCGCCCCTTCCAAGAGTAAAAATTCTTTAACTGATTCTGCTGTGTATCCCTTATCATCATGCCAACATAAATTACGCACATATTGCGGTTTCAGAAGCACCTCCATAGGAGTATGCGTATCTTGACTAACTTGGCTAATGAAAGTTTTTGCTTTCTGCAAACGCGCATATCGCTGCGGATGATGTTCACGCCAATATTTCATGGATCGAGGTGCTGAATTTCCTTGTTTTTCAACAGGCTGATTTAGCTCACGAATTTCGCTATATGGCAAAGATAATGCTTTATTAATAGCGTCTTTCCACACTTGAGGCTTGACCTGTCGCTGCACACTGGCATAACGTTCGAACATTTTTTCGCGTTCGTCACCAGTACGTATACGCACACGTTCATTGAGTAGTCGAATAGACTTAAACTGACGGGAATTGCGTGGCTTGCGTTTGGCAGCTTCAATAATACCGTCATCAGTGAGAAGCAAATTAGGTGCAATATCAAGTTCGCGCGCTAACCGTTCTCGTTGCGTCCATAATTCCCGCACAACTGCTAGAGAGCGCACATCTGCCCGTAAATCGGTAATATGCGACACTTTTCTCCATGGCTGCGGATGCTCAGGCTTGGCACGTAACCCGTTGTTACGTAAGTATTCAAAATCTTCTACTGCCCACTGCCATTTGCCGCTCTTGTGCAGTTCACGCGTTAACACTTCATCCAACTCAATAAGCACTTCGACGTCTAGGGCTGCGTAGTTGCGTAAATCTCTATTGAGAGGACGGTAAGACCAGTCAGCCGCCGAATGCTCTTTTGCAAGTGTTAATCCTAAATAATGTTCAGTAATAGCTGATAAACCAAAACGGCTGCGCCCTAAGAGTCGTGCAGCATGTTCTGTATCGAAAACAGAGTCGATGCGTAAACCATTAGCCACAAAAGCGGGAATATCTTGCTCACAATCGTGAATAATCCATGTGGTGCCTGCAACAGCGCGATTAAAGCTATTCCAGTCCACACGCTGTTCATCCAGGGCAATCGGATCGAGTAAAGCAATAGGCGCACCAGTACGTTTGAACTGAATGAGATAATTGCCTTTACTATAGCGAAAGCTCGATGCGCGTTCCGCGTCAGCAGCTATAGGACCAGTTGCAGCACTATATGCATGAATGAAACTATCAAATTGCTGACGGGTATGAATAACGTCAGGAACTCCCCCGGCAGGTTCAGCCAGTAATCGAATATCTGCGTTACTTTCAGTCATAATAGGCATGAGTTTAGCATTGTGCGCGTAAAACAGAAACGAACAGCACTGCAACTACTCTTAATAGACCGTAAAACCGTGGTTTTCGAATTGTTCCTTCACCCGCGTGCGTAATGCAGCTGATGGTCCTTTAGCATCTTCCAAAGGATATGGGATGCGCATTTCATGCCATTTTGGACGACCAAGCTGATGGAATCCCAGCACATCAATATGTTCCACTGCATCGCCAAATTCTTCACAAATGCGTGCAACTTGTTCCACATTCTCATAATCATCAGTCAGTCCAGGCACAAGCACAAAACGTACCCAGATTTTCTTGCCATGCTCAGCTAAGCGCTTACCAAATTCAATGGTGGGAGCAAGAGTTCCGCCCGTCACCTTTTTATATGTTTCTTCATTACCTGACTTAACATCCAGCAAGCATAAATCTATATCTTCAATCTGTTCATCGGAATAGTTACGTCCTAAGAATCCAGACGTATCAAGGCAGGTATGCACTCCCATTTCACGGGCTGCTCTAAACACTCGCGACACAAAAGCCGGCTGCATCATTGATTCTCCACCAGAGAAAGTAATACCGCCTCCAGTAGCTTTGAACAAATCCTTATAGCGATCAACTTTTTTAATCATTTCGTCGAGATACACCGGCTGACCGTCACGCATTTTCCACGTATCAGGATTCTGGCAGTACTGGCAGCGTAAAGGACATCCGCTCATAAACACGGTCATGCGTGTTCCTGGTCCGTCAACGGATGTATTAATATCCCAAGAATGAACGAAACCAATATCACCGCTTTTTAACGCTTGTAATCTGTCACGTCTATCTAAGCCAACAGGAGATTCAAAACCAGATAAACCTCCCATAAGAGTTTGCCGAGCATACTCTTTAGATTCACGAAGCATGTGTGCTGTGGTACTACGAAAGGCTGCCATTCAAGTCTCCCTTGACTATTTAATTCATTACACTCAATGTTTTCTGCCATTGATTATATAAAAGGGCGAGGTATAACACCCCGCCCTTATACATTGTTTCAGCTTTTAGTCAGAAACTGCTCCAGCATGGAAGGTACGAGAAATAACATCCAGCTGCTGTTCCTTTGTCAGCTTAACGAAGTTTACAGCGTAACCAGATACACGCACTGTTAAGTGTGGGTACTTGTCTGGGTTCTCTACTGCATCTTCAAGCTGTTCCTTACGCAAAACGTTGATGTTTGCGTGGTACAAGCCGTGACCATTACCTGCATCAAGAATACCTACGAGGTTGCCGATACGTTCCTGATCGTCACGACCCAAACCGTCAGGTGTGATGGTGTTGGTCAGTGAGATACCGTCAAGAGCATCATCGTAGTCAATCTTTCCAACAGAGAACATAGATGGAAGCATACCGTGAGAATCCATACCGTTCTCAGGGTTTGCACCTGGAGAGAATGGGGTACCCTTCTTGTGTCCTGATGGGAAGGAACCAGTATTCTTGCCATATTCTACGTTAGATGTAATGGTGAGGATGGACTGGGTTGGAACTGCACCACGGTATACAGGCAGGCGGCGAACCTGACCCATAACAGTGGATACAACCCACTTTGCCAAATCGTCTGCACGATCATCATCGTTACCGTATACTGGGAATTCACCTTCAGTGCGGAAGTTGACAATCAAGTCTTCACGAGCACCTTCTACATATTCAGGAGTGCCTACAGCATCCTTATTGTAGATTGGGAAGACCTTTGCATACTTAACTGCAGCCAAGGAATCAGCTGCAATAGACAGACCAGACATACCGCAACCAAGGGTACGGTATACTTCCTTGTCATGCAAAGCCATTTCGATGGATTCATATGCATACTTATCGTGCATGTAATGAATGATGTTCAATGCCTCTACATAAGTGTCAGACAACCATTCCAATGCCTTCTCATAGTTAGCACGTACGGAATCGAAGTTGAGGGAACCATCTTCGTTGAACTGTACTGGTTCAATAACGCCAGAATCGATAACGCGCTCACCAGTCATTTCATCGCAGCCATCGTTCAAAGCGTAGAGGAATGCCTTAGCAGTATTCACACGTGCTGCGAAGAACTGCATCTGCTTACCTACGCGCATTGGGGATACGCAGCAAGCGATTGCTGCATCGTCACCCCAGTGGGAACGAATATCCTTGTCGGATTCATACTGGATTGCTGAAGTATCGATGGAAATCTTAGCGCAGAAACGCTTGTATCCTTCAGGCAACTTTGGATCCCAGAAAATGGTGATGTTTGGTTCTGGACCAGGTCCGAGATGCTCCAATGTCAAAGTGTTGAGCAGACGGAAAGAGGTCTTCGTAACCAATGTACGACCATCATCACCGAAACCAGCATCAGACCATGTTGCCCAGTATGGATCGCCGGAGAAGATGTTGTCATAATCCTTGGTACGCAAGAAACGTACGATACGCAACTTCATAACGATGTTGTCGATAATCTCTTGTGCTTCAGTTTCGGTGAGAACACCGCGCTTGAAGTCACGCTCGAAGTATGCATCGAAGAAGCCGGAAAGACGACCGATGGACATTGCTGCACCATCCTGGCTCTTCACAGATGCGAGGTAGCCCATATAGGTCCACTGCACTGCTTCCTTAGCATTCATTGCTGGACGGGACAGGTCAAGACCATATTCATTACCCAGAACGATGAGCTTCTTCAAAGCCTTAATCTGCTCGTCGTGCTCTTCACGGAAACGAATCCAGTGTTCGATTTCTGTTTCGGTAAAGTCGTTACGGTAAGGAATGGAATCCTTGTCGCGCTTCTTGAACTCAATCAAAGTGTTTACACCGTACAGTGCTACACGGCGATAATCACCGATAATACGACCGCGGCCGTATGCATCTGGCAAACCGGTGAGAATCTTTGCGTGACGTGCACGCTTAATACGTGGAGTGTATACGCCAAAAACGCCGTCATTATGGGTCTTGCGATACTTGGTGAAGATCTTCTTAACTTCTGGATCTGGCTCCTTGCCAGCTTCCTTGATAGCCTGCTCAACCATGCGCCAGCCACCATTAGGCATCATTGCGCGCTTGCATGGAACGTCAGTTTGAAGACCAACAACAACGTCATCTTGCTCATCAATGTATCCTGCTGGGAATGCATCGATATCTGCTGGTGTGTGAGTATCTACATCATATACGCGCTGCTTACGCTCTACTGCCAAGTACTCGTCGTCGAGCTTCTTCCACAAATGCTTTGTCTTATCGGTTGCATCTGCTAAGAAGGATTCGTCACCTTCATATGGGGTATAGTTCTTCTGAATAAAGTCACGGACGTCAATGTCGGACTTCCAATTACCATCTACAAAGCCTTCCCAAGCCTGTGCTTGGAGCTCTTCAACGGAAATAGCATGTGCTTCTACAGCTGCCATTTATTTCTCCTTGTGGTTGCATCTACGGCGAAGCTTGTGTTCAACGCCGAACACTTACCATTGTAGACTGTTTGTCTAGAGAGTGTCGACTAAAAATGAGTGACCTTGCTCACACTTGAACAGGTCACTCATAATGAAAACTGTATTAACTCAAACTGTTTTACATTTTATTCACGAAAAGCGTTCGTCACCGGTAGACGACGATCACGTCCAAAAGCTAGAGCTGTTACTTTCGGACCTAATGGATATTGGCGACGTTTCCATTCAGCTCGGTCTACTAATCGCATAACAGTATCTACTGTTTTCTCATCGAACCCATCTGCAAGTAGGTCTGCGCGACCATGAGCTTTTTCAATGTATGCTTCCAATACAGCATCCAGGAGTTCATATTCTGGCAGAGAATCTGAATCTTTTTGCCCTGGACGTAGTTCAGCGCTTGGCGGTTTAATAATAGAGTTTTCAGGAATTGGTGGAATCTGACCATGCTCTTGTGCATATGCATTGCGCCAACGAGCAAGCTGCCATACACGCGTTTTAAGCACATCTTTAATCGGAGCATATCCGCCCACAGCATCACCATAAATCGTGGAATATCCGCACGCACATTCTGACTTATTACCTGTAGCTAAGGCTAGTAAGCCATGAGCATTAGAGTATGCCATCACAATAACTCCACGCACTCTGGCTTGTAGATTCTCTTGAGCAACACCTTCAAGATGTAATTGATTCTGATAGGCTTCGAATAATGGTTCAATCGGTTGAATTTCATAGTGAGCGCCAATATTTTCTGCTAACACTGCAGCATCATCTTTAGAACCGTCTGAGGAATACATACTTGGCATGGAAATTCCCCACACATTTTCACCGCCACACGCATCTGCAGCCATAGCAGCTACAAGAGCAGAATCAATGCCACCAGATAAGCCCAGCACAACTGCGCTAAAACCATTTTTGCGCATATAGTCACGCAAACCTAACACGCAAGCACGATATACCTTTTCGTCAGTGGACATCTCGTCGGCTAACTCATCAGCACTACTAGACCCATCAGCATTCAAGGTCCACATGATGAGGCTTTCCTCAAATTGTGGGGCTCGTGCTTCAATCTCAGCTTTTTCATTAACAGCAAAACTGCCGCCGTCGAAAACTAAATCATCTTGACCGCCAACCTGGTTGACATACACGACTGGAGCCTGCACTTCTGCAGCGCGCTGCACGCACAACTGAAGGCGAGTATGATCTTTATTTTCTTCAAAAGGTGATCCGTTAATAGTAATAAGTACGTCAAGTTGTGCTTCAGCTAATTGCGCAGCTGGCCCGTTATCTTGCCAAATATCCTCACAGATAGCAAAACCTAAACGGTAGCCATCAATATCCATTGTTAAAGTATTATGACCCGGAGTGAAAATACGGAATTCATCAAACACACCGTAATTTGGCAAGAACTGTTTATCATATGAATGAATCACCTGTCCATCATGGAGAACAAGCAAAGAATTAGTAGGTCGTTCATCTTCAGCCACCTGAGACGTGCCCACTGTTCCCAAAACAACATACATTTCACCCAAACCTTGTGCTTGAAGATCACAAGCAAGCTGATCAGCAGCGTTGCGAGCGCGTCGGCGAAATGTTGCACGAAAAGCTAAATCCTCAATCGGATATCCGGTAATGGTCATTTCAGGAAAAACAACAATTCTTGCACCGCGTTCATGGGCTTGATGCGCATAATCACGAATGCGCTCTATATTGGCATCGATAGCACCCACGCTTGTATTTATTTGAGCAATAGCAACAGGTAGTTGCGGTGCTTTAGTCATGATTGTCCTCCTGCTGATGATTTTTCTCGGATCCGCGACCTGCATGAAGAATTGAACGAATACGTTCCATGCGAGGTCCGTACTTCACGTTCATATCCTCTATCTGTTGGATGATAATACTCACGGTCGCGTAATTCTTCAGGTAAATATTCTTGGGTTGCTACTGCTCCCGGCACGTCGTGCGCGTAAATATAACCTTTATGATTACCGAATTCTTCCATGAGTTTCGTAGGAGCATTACGCAAATGTAGAGGCACTTCCCCAATATGGCCAGCTTCCACATCGGCTAAAGCAGCGTTAATAGCATTGTAGCTGGCGTTAGATTTAGGAGCTGTGGCGACGGCTACCACTGCCTCACCCAAAATAATTCGTGCTTCTGGCATACCCACAAGAGCTACTGCCTGAGCTGCTGCCACGGTAACCTGCAGAATTTGAGGTGCCGCCATGCCCACTTCTTCGGCAGCAGCAATCATAATGCGCCGAGCAATAAATCGTGGGTCTTCACCGGCTGTGAGCATACGTGCTAAGTAATGCAATGCAGCATCGGGGTCTGACCCCCGCATAGATTTAATGAATGCGCTTGCCACATCGTAATGATTATCCCCTGTCTTGTCGTATCGCAATTGAGCCACGTCAAGTACAGAACTGACCACACTTGGATCGACTACGGGGCGGCGCTCACCTTTTTTACGTTGCCGTTCAATAGCTACAGAGCCAGCAGCAGCTTCCAGAATAGTCAAAGATTTACGCGCATCTCCACCTGCCAAGCGTGCAATATCTGCAACAGCCGCATCAGTCACGCGTATTTCATCGTTCAAACCTTGTGACGAATGAATAGCACGTCGAATAACATCTTCAATATCAGCTGTGGTTAAAGAATTGAGTTTAACGACCACTGAACGAGAAATCAGCGGAGAAATAATAGAGAAGCTCGGATTTTCTGTTGTTGCTGCAATAAAGGTAATATCGCGATTTTCTACGCTTGGCAGCAGAGCATCCTGTTGGGATTTAGAAAAACGATGAACCTCATCAATAAAAAGAACAGTTTCTTGATGAGTAGTTACCAGACGCTCATGCGCACGTTTTAAAACTTCACGAATATCTTTTACGCCTGAAGTCACAGCAGAAAGTTCTTCAAAGGCACGACCGGACTGTTTGGCAACAATGTATGCCAGTGTTGTTTTACCAACGCCTGGAGGTCCAAATAAAATAATCGATGTAGGTGCGGTACGACTTTGAGAAACGGGAGCGGCGACCCTTCGCAAAGGCGAGCCTTCACCTAATACATGGTTTTGCCCAATAACCTCGTCAAGTGTTGTGGGACGCATACGTACAGCAAGCGGACGCACTAGAGCATCGTCTGCTGACGCCGCTGTAAATAAATCATCCATATCAGTTTCCACCTATGCTGTCCAAGCTGGTAAGTCCTCTATAACATTAATGTCATAGTTCTCAAAAATCACATCGCCTTCTTCCTGAGAAGAATCTAAATCAACGACGCCATCAATCGCCCAATCATAGTCACCTTCACAATCGCACAAAATTTGACGCACCCTCCAACGATGATGTGATTTTTCTTGAGAATCATCAAGCATAAAGAACTTGAGTGAGCGTGCATCCGTTGTGGTGAGTACTCCTTCATGAGCGTCATAGAAATCATCGAGGGCATCTTCCCACTCATGTATAGGCATTCCCCACGCAGAGTCTAAATCCCCTAAAGATTGCGCATCATCTAAATCAATCAGCTGTACGCGCTTAAACAAAGCATTACGAACTAAAGTAATGAGCCCTTTTCTATGAGCCACAATTGTGTCTATGACCGGCGGATTAATCTGCGATTGCTCTTCTTGAGATGATAAATCACCATCACTGCGACGAGATAATTGAGCAGCAGCTTCCCATTCATCAATAAGAGAAGAATCCACGGTACGCACAACTAAATCAAGCCAATCAATAATAGTGTCCAGCTGTTCGTTACGCTTGTCACGTGGAACAGTACGACTTAATGCTCGGTAAGCATCAGATAAATAGCGCAGCAAAGTTCCTTCACTGCGAGCAAGCCCTAATGCGGACGTATATTCGCTAAAAGAGCTAGCCATTTCGAGCATATGGCGCACTACAGATTTGCATTGCAAAGAATAATCCGCTGCCCATGGCACGTCGTGGCAATAGTGTCTGAAAGCAGGAACAAGCACATCTTCAAGCGGTTTTGGATAGGTAATCTCTTGCAGACGATCCATACGCTCGTCGTATTCTAAGCCCTCGTCTTTCATTGCACGCATAGCTTCATCGCGCGCACGCCGCTCTTGAACACGTAAAACAGCATAAGGATTTTCTAGCGTTGCTTCCACCGCTGAAACCACATCGAGCGCATACGAATCAGATTCAGGATCCAAAAGTTCAACAGCTGCAATAAGGAACGGCGACAACGGCTGATCGAGCGCCAAATCCTCAGGCATATCAATGGTCAGCGTATAGTCCATGGAACCATCGTCAAGCTCCCATTTTTCAACAATATCCGCATCCATCAGCGTCTTAAAAATCTCTGCAGCACGCTCACGCAAACGGTTTTGCTCCTCAGGCCCCACCTGCGAGTTTTTAATCAGATGGATCACACGTTTCCACGCATCCCCACCACGCGACACGACATTAAGCACCATGGAATGCGTAATCTGCATATGGGGTACGAGTGCTTCAGGCTCTGATTCAATCAGCTTCGTAAAGGTTGACTCCGTCCAATTAATAAAACCTTCAGGAACTTTTTTCTTTTTGATTTTCTTCAGCTTCTTAGGATCATTACCTGCTTTAGCTATAGCTTTAGCATTTTCAATCTCATGCTCAGGAGCTAAAGCAATAACCAAACCTTCAGAGTCAAAACCACTACGTCCTGCGCGACCAGCAATTTGATGGAACTCGCGAGCGCGAAGGCGGCGTTGTTTGAAACCGTCAAATTTGGTCAGCATAGTGAATACAACGGTATGAATCGGTACGTTAATGCCCACGCCCAGAGTATCTGTTCCGCATATAACGGGTAGCAAGCCTTCTTGAGCGAGATTTTCTACTAAACGCCTGTAGCGAGGTAACATTCCTGCATGATGAATACCTACACCTGTGAGGAGTAAGCGTTTAAGAGTTTTACCAAAAACAGTTGTAAAGCGTGTGCCCTGTAATGCTTTTTTAATCGCTTCACGTTGTTCACGGCTGGACACGCCTAAATTCGCTAATTGTTGAGCAGTTTCAACTGCTGCTTCTTGAGCGAAGTGCACAACATAGATAGGTGCATGGCCTTGTGAAATTTGCTTGCTGATTACGCTATGTACATCGTCAAGCACATACTCGTAGCTCAGCGGAACTGGACGCTGGACGCTGGAGATAACACTCACTTCGCGACCACTAATATCCTTGAGCGATTGCGATATTTTTTCAATATCGCCTAAGGTGGCGCTCATGAGCACAAACTGAGTTTGAGGCAAACTGATCAAAGGAACTTGCCATGCCCAACCACGGTGAGGATCAGCATAAAAATGGAATTCGTCAACTGCCACACAACTGACATCGGCTTTTTCACCATCTCGTAAAGCTTGAAGCGCCAGAATTTCTGCTGTGCAGCACACAATGAGGGCATGAGAATTAATCTGAGAATCACCTGTAATCATACCCACGTTTTTAGCTCCGAAAACGGAGACGAGTTCAAAGAATTTTTCGGATACCAATGCTTTCAGTGGCGCCGTATAGTAGGAACGCTTGTCCTGAGCTAAAGCCATGAAATGCATACCGAGCGCAATTAAGGATTTGCCTGAACCGGTAGGAGTATTAACAATGGTGTGGTTGCCCGACAGAATTTCTAGTAACGATTCCTCTTGGTGAGGCCATAAATCCACTCCGCGAGCATTCTTAGCCCACATGAGAAAAATATCGAAAAGAACAGTGGCATCATAATCATGACCGTTGCTCGCATCCTCACGAATTACCTGTGCAGCGTAGCCTAAACTTGCAGGGGTATGTGTCCAGTCAGTACTACTAAGTAAGTCATCCACGGTCATGAGATTTCCTTCATTATCTTATGCTCAATGAGTATGCGACGGTAAATATCAGTGAATTATTCCCCTCACTGATTGTAGCCTACCTTTTATTGCAGCGGCATAAGTATAGGGTGTGTTGCTCCCCCCCTGCATGAGGCTAAGAGCAACACACCCTTGCAATCTTGCGCACTCTGTTTATGACGCTTTATGACATCATCATATTGTTGATCATTGCGATAACTAGAGCAATCAGTATAACGATATTAATTGCCAAGATTATTCGCGAAGACTTAACATAATTTTTCCGCGCAATGTGTGCGAGAGCCATAAACCGTATAATGATGAGCACACAAGACCTACGTTGCTTACCACTTTCACTACAAGATCATTCACATCAAGAAGCGTCATAGGTACAAAAAACAACACAAGAGTTATGCCGACCCATAGAGCAACGGGAATGATAGGAAAATCTGTTGTATGCGTGTCCATCACCATTGCCCTATCGTGCATACTGCGCTAAGAACAGTTAGGTTATTAAAATCTCATAAGCAGTATAGCATTTATTGATTTTTACGTTTTAACAAAAAACTGTGGGCGCACACCGTTATGCAGTATGCGCCCATAAGATAGTGGAAACTAGATTTTATTCTTCGTCTTCTTCTGGATCGTAATCCACACCTGTTTCAGCTCGCTGTTCATCAGAAATAGGAGCTGGAGCACCGGTTAATGGATCAGTACCACCGCCAGCCTTAGGGAAGGCGATGACGTCACGAATGGAATCTTCACCTGCCAAGATGGAAGCGCAACGATCCCAACCGAAAGCAATACCTGCATGAGGTGGAGCACCATACTTAAATGCTTCAAGCAGGAAGCCAAACTTGTCGTTAGCTTCTTCTTCACTAATACCCAAAACATTGAGCACGCGGTCTTGAATATCGTCGCGGTGAATACGCACAGAACCGCCACCAATTTCGTTACCGTTGCACACAATGTCGTAGGAATCAGACATTGCATTGCCTGGATCCTTATCGAAAGTATCCATCCAGTCAGCACTTGGCATGGTGAATGGATGGTGTACGGAAGTCCACTTGGAATGTCCTACTGCCACATCATCATCGTCTGCATCTACTGGCTTAAACAGCGGGAAGTCCACAACCCATGTAAAGGCGAATTCATCCTTCTTCAAAATACCTTCGCGCTTAGCAATTTCAACGCGTGCAGCACCGAGCAAGGTCTGAGAAGCTTCACGAGCACCGGCAGCAAAGAAGACGGCATCGCCATCTTGAGCTCCGGTTGCAGCTTTCAAACCTGCACGTTCTTCATCAGACAAATTCTTAGCTACAGGTCCCTTCAGCTCACCATCTGTGCCGAACTGCACATAAGCTAAGCCCTTAGCACCACGCTGACGAGCCCATTCCTGCCATCCATCGAATTGACGACGAGGCAAATCAGCAGCACCGGAATACACAACAGCACCCACATAATCAGCCTGGAAAACGCGGAATGGAGTGTTCTTAAAGTAGTCTGTCAGTTCCACAATTTCATTACCAAAACGCAAATCTGGTTTGTCGGAACCGTACTTATCCATCGCATCCTTATAGGTAATACGCTGGAATGGAATCTGAATATCATGTCCTGCTGCAGCCCACACGTCCTTCAGCACGCGTTCAGCCATAGCAATCACGTCTTCTTGACCAACGAAAGCCATTTCCATATCGAGCTGAGTAAACTCTGGCTGGCGGTCTGCGCGGAAATCTTCGTCACGGTAGCAACGAGCCAACTGATAATAACGCTCAATACCGGAGACCATAAGCAGCTGCTTGAGCAACTGTGGAGACTGAGGCAAGGCATACCACGAGCCTGGGTTCAAACGAGAAGGAACCAAGAAGTCGCGTGCACCTTCTGGAGTGGATTTAATAAAGGTTGGTGTTTCAACCTCAGTAAAGCCCATCTCATCTAAAGCCTTACGAGCTGCCTTTGACATAGCAGAACGCATTAAGAGGTTATTGTGCATCTGCGGACGACGCAAATCGAGGTAACGGTACTTCAAACGCACTTCATCACTTGGAAGCTGAGTATCAGACTCGTTTTCCAAAGAAGTAGATACTTGGAAAGGAAGAGCTGCAGACTTAGCCAAAATCTCAATAGTCTCAGCAACGATTTCAACTGTACCTGTAGCAAGATGAGTATTTTCGTTACCTTCAGGACGAAGGCGCACTGAGCCGGTAACAGATACGACGAATTCGCTACGCAGCGGGCGCGCCATTTCTTCATCATTAATAACGACCTGCACCAAGCCAGAAGCATCACGCAAATCAATAAAAGCAACACCGCCATGATCACGACGTCGATCAACCCAACCAGAAATGGTAACGGTGGAGCCAATAAGTTCTTCAGTTACATCATTAGCATGATGTGTTCGATACGCTGTCTGAGACACTTTTTTCCTCGTTTATGATAGTAATTTTCAGGGGCAAGAATACCAATACCGCTCTACATCAGCCAAGGAGGGCATACACATCGTGCACGCACACTCCTTAGCTTCGTAAAGCGTCTAAAACCTAATTCTGGTTATCAATAATCACGCTACGTTCAGCAAAAGCCGCCTCTGGCTGCCACGTGGACGCATCAGCAGCTACCTGCTCACCGGTAACAATATTTTTGACTTCTTCAGCTGTTACACTGCCATCTTCATTATGTGCAGATGGAATCCAGACATATGGAATACCTAATTTATCTGCATATTTAATCTGCTTACCCAATTTAGCTGCAGTAGGAGCAACATCAACAGCAATACCACGCGAACGCAAAGTGCGAGCGATGGCATTAGAATCTGCGCGATGTTCTTCATCCCAGACTGCCACGAGCACTGCAGCTGGAGATACTCGCGAAGCTGTGGCATGTGCAGAATGCAGCATATAAGAAACAAGACGGGACAATCCAATAGACAATCCCACTCCTGGATACGTTTTCTTACCCTGGGTTGCCAGATTGTCATAACGACCACCAGAGCAAATAGATCCTAAGGATGCTGCACCATCTAAGAATGTTTCGTAGACGGAACCCGTGTAATAATCTAATCCACGCGCAATCTTCAAGTCAGCAATCACTGCTCCTGGGCGAATCAAAGCTGCTTCATCCACAATCATGCCCAAAGTATTGAGTCCTTCAAGAGCTAATGCATAGGATTCAGACTCGCGATCCACACCTTGAGCAGCGCACAATGCATCAAATTTTTCACGAAGTTCTGTACCATTTGCTGCATTTAATTCCGCCAGTTGTAAGCAAGCAGCAGCTTGATCAGCTGTGGCATTGCACTCAGATTGAAGCAAACGAGACACCTCGTCAGCGCCAATCTTGTCAAGCTTATCAATTTCACGCAATACGCCTTCAATATCGGTCAGGCCAATACCACGGTAAAAACCTTCAGACAGTTTACGATTATTAGCGTGAACAGTTGCTTTAGGCAGACCATACGCGCGCAACTGCTCGAGTGCCTCGACCATCACCAGAGGAACATCAACCTCATAGTGACTTGGTAAGTCCCCATTACCCACGACGTCAATATCGGCTTGCACGAACTCACGGAATCGTCCTTCCTGAGGACGTTCACCACGCCATACCTTTTGAATCTGCCAGCGTTTGAATGGGAAAGCGACCGCACCTGAGTTCTCAACCACATATCGAGACAGTGGCACAGTTAAATCAAAATGTAAACCTAAACGTTCCTCAACTGGAATGTCACTTTCATTACCTACATCTTGCAAGCGCGAAAGCAAATAGATTTCTTTACTCGTTTCGCCTTTTTTCAACAAACTTGAGCCTTTTTCAATCGCACGCGTTTCAATACCTAAGAAACCGTGTAGCTCAAATATCGAACGTAGAGTGTCCATAACCTGCTGTTCAACAACACGTTCTTGTGGAAGCCACTCTGGAAAACCTGATAATGATGCACCTTTAGCCATAATTCCTTATAATAGGTTAAGTCACGGAAAATAATAGATTTTCCCCTGCTTACTGAAGAGGAGTGCATATGTCTCAAGACGCATCCACCACATCCGCAACCCCATCCGCATTCGCAGCAAAAGCTAAACCAGCTGCACCATCAAGCCATACTGCAACAGTGTATGGCGCTGCAGAACTAGATAAAGCTAAAACTTTTGGTCGCGTCACCGATGACGGAACCGTTTTTGTGAGCGAAGATAATAATGAACGTGAAATTGGTCAATATACCAATGCCAATACCGATGAAGCACTCTCCTTCTATGCACGTCGCTATCTTGATCTCAAAGCAAAAATTGATCATGCTCGTGCACGCTTTGAATCTCATACTATTAAGTCGCGTGAAATTGATGAAACCATTAAGACACTGGTTGAAGAAGTGAAAGAACCTGCAGTTGTGGGTGATATTCCTGCTTTGCGTGCTGGCGTAGACGATCTCAAGACTTTGGGCGAAGCTGCGAAGCAGAAGATTGCTCAAGCTCATGCTGAAGCTGTAAAGCTGGCTGTTGAAAAGCGCACAGCTATTGTGGAAGAAGCCGAAGCTATTGCTGCGCAATTGAGCGATTCAACAAATTGGCGCAACACCAGTGAAAAGTTCTCCCAGCTTTTCGCACAGTGGCAAGATGCTCAGAAGCACAGTGCTCGTATTGATAAGTCTGTTGCCGATGAGTTATGGACGCGCTTCTCTAAGGCTCGCAGCACATTTAACACACAGCACCGTAAATGGGTTGCTGCTCGAGATGCTGCTCGCAATAGCGCTCGTGAAGCAAAGCAAAATATTATTGCTCAGGCTGAAGCATTGAAGAACTCCACCGAGTGGGGTGAAACTTCACGCAAGTTTAATCAGCTGATGAATGATTGGAAGAAAGCTGGTCGTGTAGGCCGCACTGAGGACGATAATCTGTGGAAGCAGTTCCGTGCTGCAGCTGATGTATTCTTTGATGCTCGTCAGGCTGATCGTGATCGTTTGAACGATTCTGAAAAAGAAAATCTTGCTGCTAAAGAAGCATTGCTTGAAAAAGCTGAGGCACTTGTTCCTGTTGCTGATGTGAAGGCTGCTAAGGCTGCTCGCGTTGCTTTAGGTAAGATTCAGGATGAGTGGGACACTATTGGACGCGTGCCACGCGCTGATTTGGGTCGTATTGAAGCTCGTTTGGACGCTGTAGAAAAGCAGATTAAGGATGTTGAAGAGTCTGAATGGACTCGCAGCGATCCAGAAGCTCATGCTCGTAAGTCTTCCTTTACCCAGCAGCTGGAAGCTCAGCTGGCTGATTTAGATGCTCGTATTGCAGCAGAAACTGATGACGCGAAGCGCAATCAGTTGAAGGCTGAGCGTGAGACCAAAGCTCAGTGGTTGAATGCAGTACAGTAAAAGTGTGTAGTAAAGGCTCAACAATAAAAAGAACTCAAAAAACAACTCGCGCTTGAGCATTTACTGAGCATTTACATATAAAGGGGATTCAGTTCGCACTTGCACTGAATCCCCTTTTGCATACGTTTTATATGTTTTGTATGTGTTGCAATGTCCAATAAAAAAATTAGTGCTTATTCTCGACGTGCCTAATTCTTAACTTAGAATCATCTTTTGTTCCAGTCAGACGATACACGTCAAATACTCCATCAATTTTGCGGATTGATGCCAAAAGCTGATTGAGATGGCTCATATCTGCCATTTCAAAACTGTATTGGCTGATGGCGACTCGGTCTTCGCCAGTAGAAATTGTTCCTGCCACAATATTGACGCCCGCATCAGAGAGTACGCGTGCAATATCAGAAAGCAAACGCCCACGATCCAAGGCCTCCACCTGAATCTTGACCAAGAACACCCCTTGTGAGCTTGTCCAGTTAACCTCAACTAAGCGCTCCGGTTGATTCTTTTTCAGGCTCGCTACGTTAACGCAATCTCCGCGGTGAACGGAAACGCCTGCGCCACGTGTAATAAAACCGACAATTGAATCACCTGGAACAGGGGTACAGCATTTAGCTAATTTAACCCACACATCGTCAACGCCTTTAACAGAAACGCCCACGGACTTTGTACGGCGTGAACCGCTACCTGAACGGCGACGCAAAGGAACAATCGTATTTTCTGGATTCTCGTCAGAATCATCATCGTCTACGAATTTAACAATGTGGGTAATAACGTTCTGTGTGGATACTTGTCCCTCACCAATGGCGGTGTAGAGCGAATCGACATCTGGATAGCCTAAGTCTTCTGCTACGGCTACAAAGACTTCCAGTCGTGTGTAACTATGGGTAAACAAGTTGCGTTTACGCAGTGCGCGAGTTAATTCCTCACGACCTTCTTCCATATTTTCTGTGCGGCGCTCTTTCGTGAACCATTGACGAATCTTATTTCGCGCCTTAGGAGACTTAACGAAATTCAACCAATCATGAGATGGTCCAGCATTTTCACCACGTGAAGTAATAATTTCAACGGTATCGCCATTTTGTAGCTTCGTATCTAACGGCATAAGACGACCATTAATACGAGCACCCATGGTGTGATGTCCCACTTCAGTATGCACTGCATAAGCAAAATCAACAGGCGTTCCCTCTTGCGGAACAGAAACGATTTTGCCTTTAGGAGTAAAAACATATACCTGGCTAGCACCTAAATCATCTTTGAGGAATCCTAAGAATTCATCAGAATCAGGAACTTCGCTCTGCCAATCTGCTAATTGCTTAATCCATTGCAGATTATCGTGTTCAAAGAAATCGTTACTTTCTGAATCGACTTTTTTACCGCGTTCAGCATCCTGCTTATCAGGAGCGGACAAGGCGCGACCAGCTCGACCGTTTTCTTTGTATTTCCAGTGTGCTGCAATTCCAAACTCTGCTCGACGATGCATATCCCACGTGCGAATTTGAATTTCTACAGGCTTTCCACCAGGACCAACCACAGTAGTATGCAACGACTGATACATATTCAGTTTCGGAGTAGCAATATAATCCTTAAAACGTCCTGGGACTGGATTCCATCGAGCGTGAACTGCACCCAATACTGCGTAACAGTCACGAATGGAGTCCACAATAATGCGCACGCCCATCAAATCATAAATATCAGCAAAATCGTGACCGCGCACAATCATTTTCTGATAAATACTGTAATAATCCTTTGGACGACCTTTAATGCTAGCGTGAATATTTTGTTCATCTAAGTCTTCACGAATATCAGCTAAAATCTGCTGCAAATATAATTCACGCTGACCTGCACGATGATGAACAAGTTCAACAATCTCATTATAAATTTTAGGTTGCAGAGTTTTAAAGCTCAACTCTTCTAGCTCAGTTTTAATGGCATTCATACCCAGACGGTTAGCCAAAGGAGCATACACGTCAATGGTTTCTTGCGCTTTTTTATAGGCACTTGTTGGCTTAACATAGCGCCATGTGCGAGCGTTATGTACGCGATCGGACAGCTTAATAACAAGCACACGCACATCGCGACTCATAGCCACAATCATTTTGCGGATAGTTTCTGCTTGAGCAGAATCCCCCACGTCCATTTTTGTCAGCTTCGTCACACCATCAACAAGACCCGCAATAGTGTCACCAAATTCTTCACGACACTGCTCTAAACTGAAATCCGTATCTTCAACCGTATCATGCAACAATCCAGCAGCAATCACCTTAGGACTCATACCTAAGTCTGCCAGAATCTGAGCTACTGCAATAGGATGAATAATATAAGGCTCACCCGAGCGTCTGCGTTGAGATGCGTGTTGCAGAACTGCACGATTATAAGCGCGCTGTAGCAAATCAATGTCAGCATCGGGATGATGATATGTACATACCTGAATAATAGGAAGTAAAGGGTTGAGCGGATCTGCACTAATTTCTCCACCTAAAATGCGTGAAGTAGGCGCATTAGCCTCATGCTGTGTAAAATTTTTCTCAGCCATATTCACCCCTACTTCGCTCAACCTACCCTCGTTATCGGCTTATTATCAGTTTATTTTAGTGTGCCACACCGGTGGAACCAAAACCGCGGTCAGAACGATCAGAATCAGGTAATTTTTCTACTTCCACAAAACGTGCTTCAACATAACGCTGAATAACGAGCTGCGCAATGCGATCTCCTGGCTCAAAATGAGCTGTTGTTTCTGGATCGAGATTTATGATAGGTACTTTAATTTCGCCACGGTAACCGGCATCAATAGTTCCAGGCGCATTAACCACGCTGATACCCTGCTTAACAGCTAATCCTGAGCGCGGATGCACTAATCCTACATAGCCTGCAGGAAGGGCAAGAGCAATACCAGTTGGAGCAAGAAAACGCTGGAATGGTTTCACATCAAAAGCTACAGTGGTGCGTAAATCCACTCCAGCATCACCGGCATGAGCGTAATACAAGCCTGCTTTATTCACATCCTCATTGAGGTATGTAATCAGAACTTCAATATTCTCTGGCTCGTTATACATCTCATCGTATGCCATTATGCTGCACACTCCTTGCATACTGGTTGCCCATCATCGGTGGTGTATGCCAACTGTGAGCGATGCTTAACAAGGAAGCATTCAGAGCATACAAACTCATCTCCCTGCATCGGCACAACAGTCACACTGGAATCTTCATTACTCAAATCACTTCCTGGAAGTTCATATCCTTCAGCAAGTGCATTTTCATCATCATCTAAATCATTATTCTGATTTTGACGAGAGCTTGTTCCTAAAGCTTCGATGGATTCTTCATCCTCGTCCTTGGAACGTGGAGTATCGTAATCTTGTGCCATGGCTCACTCCTTTCAAATGAACAAATACAGTGTCCTATGCGAAAGAGGATACTACAATTTTTGTGTACGACAAACTACGGCACGTTGAAATGTCTAAGAATTCGACATTTTTATGTTATTGCTCAGTCATATATGTGCCGACCTACCCATAATATGGAGGTATTCATACACTCAAGGGGTTTGACTATGTCTGAGAATTCAAGTATTCCAGTAACTTTTGTTCGCATAGACGAGAACGGCGATATTCTTATGAGAGATCCGCTTACTGGCGATCTTTTTTCTCTTGAAGTTACCCCTGAGCTTGAGCGTGCTCTTCGCGGAACGCACCATAAAAAGCAAGAACCTGCTGCTCGCGAAGAAGTTGAACCAGAAAAAATTCTTCCGCTGTCCACTATTCAGTCACTTATTCGTTCCGGACAATCCTCCGCAGCTATTGCACAAGAATATGGTGTGGCTGTTTCTGTTGTTGACCGTTTTGCTGTGCCAGTAGAAAAAGAGAAAATTTTTATTACGTCGCAATTCTTAGACACCACAGTGGGTAGTGAAGGTAATGCTTCAAAAGTAAAAGATATTATTGCTTTCTCGTTAGCATCTCTAGGCGGTGAATATTCCGAGGTTAAATGGACTGCTTCTCGACAAGGGCATAATCCATGGCGTATTCAGGCACATTATGCCTTAGGTGAGCATAAGGAAAGTGCTGAATGGATGTTTAATGCACGTGATCATTCTGTAGTGAGCGTAAATACTCCAGCTAAGCGTTTACTGCGTGAAATTTCTTCTGCAACTTCTCCAGTTGATAAGGAATTATTTAGCACGGATGCTATTCCAGCGGTAGGTGCACACGGCAATGGGACTCTGAGTGGATCAACTTCTTTCCCCATTGTGTCTGCTTATAACGCTGTGTCAACCAGCACAGGAACGTTTGAAACCGTATCTATGAATTCTATGCGCGATGAAACTCACATGAGTACGGGCGCTTTTAATGCTATTGTGTCTGGGCAATCTGCTGATTCCCTTGAATCTCAGTCTGGTGAGTTTAGGGCACAACATCAGGATGCTTCCGATCAGTCCTCTACTGGAACTCAGCTTCCAACTGTACGACGTACTCTGGCTGATCCATCAGATTTTAAATCAGAAAAGAAAAAAACAGGCCGCTCGCGCCACTGATGTTCCACTTGAAATGGAAGAAAACAATCACAATGCACAAGCTCAGCAACGTCAAGAATCTGCTGAAGCAACCTCGGATGAGGGATCGGGCAAGAACCCCGCGTCTCATTCCACAAAGCGCAAGCGTTCTGCCATTCCAGCATGGGATGATATTCTCTTCGGCTCGCAGTCGTAGGTATTATCTATATGCAGCAGATGTGTGTTTTTAGCGCATCTACAAAAGCTAAGCAGGTAAAGCTCGCATGAAATGCGGCTCTATCGAAGATATACACACACAGCTAATTTGATGAACTGCTCTATGGCGAGAATAAAAACCTTTTACAAGATCTGCCCCTGCACAAGTAGCTACGCGCTACGCCACTTATGTGGGTGCCTTTATTCTCTATTTTCATTTTCTGATGTTTTTATAGCACGCAATAGCGCTTTTATGCTACAAAACATCAATGAGGAATGGGATATCGAGTTCAGCGCGAGTTAACGAGCCATGGACCGCTGGTAAACGAGTAGCTACTTCACTTTGCGTGCGCGAGTCTACGAGGGTAACATTCGAGGCTGCCATAGCAATAACATCGCCAATATATGGTCGTACTCTGTCATGAACTGGACCATATAGTCCAGCAGCAATAGCTTCTTCTTTTGTATATATACGAGCTTTATCTTCAAGAGCGTTACGCCAACGATTAGCAACCTCTTGAGGATCGTGCCCCTCCTGCACGTACAAAGACACAGCGCGCGGCTCACCTCCCACAAGCGCAACCCCCTGCTGCAGCTCAGGACGCTCAGCAATATCAATACGTGTTGAGCTATCTGAAGTAATCATCCCATGATCAGCTGTAATTGCAATCAAAGTTCCTGGTGCTGCCCGACGCGCCAAATTTTTCAGCTGCGCGTCCACGCGTTCAAAAGTTCCAATCCAGCGTTCATTATCCCAACCGTACTGATGCCCCATTTTATCTGCATCACGAATATACACATATGTTAAGCCCGGCTCATAAGAAGCTCGTGCTGCAGCTGAAATTCGCTGCGCAGGGGTTGTGCCAGAAATATAGTGAGAGCCGCGCAATGCCGCCCGTGTTAAAGCGGAATCAGCAAATTTAGGGAAACCCGATGTGGTAACACGCACATTCTGGGCACTCAGCTGTTCAAAAATAGTCGGTTCATGCTGAATCACCTCAGGGGCAGCTCCATTCGTGAACTGAATCATTTGCGACAATTGCCCATTTTCAGGATTAATCTGAGAATAACCAGTCATGCCTGTTAAACCAGGGCACGTTCCCGTCCCAAAAACACTCAGCGCCGCCACCGTTGTCGTAGGAAAACTAGAGGAAATTGGTCTTTGGTTATGGCTCTGATTGACTAAAGACCGTAGATAAGGAGCATGACCTTTACGCTCCATTAAATTCCAAAAACCTAAGCCATCAATAAGAACAACGATAACCGACGATGCCATCGGTAAACCTAAATCCGTACGCAAGCGCTCTGCATCACTATGTACTGCAGTGGAAATTGGCGTTCCGAGCGATGCTGATAGTGCAGGCAAGACGGCACTTAAATGAAATGAGCCTCCGCGGCCTTGTGAGTTCATAGAATTGTAGTTAACTACATCTTGTAATGATAAAAGTTCAGAATCACTGTACACATCGGACATAGTGTCATTTAATCACACGGCTTGCATATAGCAACAGAAATACTTGCGCCTTATGCCTTGTGCACTGAGCATATTCTCAGCGCCTCCCCTATGAACGCATCCGATACACTCAGCCAATCCGCTGCACTCACCGCATCCCGCATCCTCATCACTTCCCCTCTCACTAAGCACAGGAACACCCAACCACCCGAACGCAACCACGAAACCACCCACAAGCAACCACCCACACACAAGGCCGCTCCCACCAGCACGCATAAATAACGTCACACACTATGCACTCTCAAACTGCACGTTCCTAAGAACGTATAGCGAGCGTATATAATAAGTGGGACTGTGTTATAAAGGAGATTCATGGCACGCAAACGCACACACGCCGCAACCTACGATCCGCGAGATATTAAAGAGAATATTGTTGATACTCCCCTTCAGGAGGAAATGAGTAAATCCTTCTTGGAGTATGCGTATTCAGTAATTTATGCTCGTGCGCTTCCGGATGCTCGTGACGGTATGAAACCGGTGCAGCGCCGCATTATTTATCAGATGGGGCAAATGGGGTTAACTCCCGATAAACCGTATATGAAGTCTGCACGTGTGGTAGGCGAAGTGATGGGTAAGCTACACCCTCACGGTGATTCAGCAATTTATGAGGCTATGGTGCGTTTGGCGCAACCTTTTGCTATGCGTTTACCTCTCGTGGATGGTCATGGTAATTTTGGTTCCCTCGATGATGGTCCGGCAGCGTCTCGATATACCGAAGCTCGTTTAGCTCCATCTGCTTTTGGCATGATTGACTCCATTGGTGAGGAAACTGTTGATTTCGCGCCGAACTACGATAATAAGTTGGAAGAGCCAACTGTTCTTCCTGCCGCTTTCCCTAATCTTCTTGTTAATGGTGCTTCAGGTATTGCTGTTGGTATGGCCACGAATATGGTCACACATAATTTGCGAGAAGTTGTCGCTGGCGCCCAATACCTCATGAAGCATCCAGATGCAAGTCTTGATGATTTAATGCGCTATATTCCAGGTCCTGATTTACCTGGTGGCGGTATTATTATGGGGCGCAATGGTATTCGTGAAGCCTATGAAACTGGCCGCGGTACTTTTACTACGCGCTCGCAAACTCATATTGAAAATGTGACGGCACGAAAAAAAGCTATTATTGTAACTGAATTGCCGTTTATGGTTGGTCCGGAAAAGGTGCTGGAGCGCATTTCCGAGGGTGTGAAGAATAAAAAGTTAGACGGAATTTCAGGTGCTATTGATTTAACTGATCGTCATAACGGAACGCGTCTTGTTATTGAAATTAAGTCGGGGTTTGATCCTCAAGCAGTGCTCACTCAACTGTTTAAATATACCCCGCTGGAAGATAATTTCACTATTAACAATGTGGCTTTGGTCAACGGACGTCCACATACCATGGGTTTGCGTGAACTCTTAGATGTGTGGATTGCTCATCGCCGTGATGTTATTCGTAAACGTTCTGTGTATCGTAAGCGTAAAGCTGAAGAACGTCTGCATTTGGTTGAAGGTCTGCTGCTTGCACTCATTGATATTGATGAAGTGATTGAAGTTATTCGTTCATCTGATGATGCGGATTCTGCTAAGCAGCGTTTAATGGCTGTTTTTGATTTAGATGATGTTCAAGCTCAATACATTTTGGATTTGCGTTTACGTCGTTTAACTCGTATGAGCCGTATTGAATTGGAAACTGAACGTGACGATTTGAAGCGCAAAATTGAAGAGCTGACTAAAATTTTAAGCTCTGCTGAGGTTCTCGATACAGTTGTTATTGATTCTATGAATGCTGCTGTTGAGCAGTGGGCTGATCCTCGTCGCACTATTTTGCTCGATGAGAGTGATAACGGTTTTACCCCAGTACAGTCTGCTGTATCTGATGCACTTTCGTCATCGTCCTCCTCGTCCAATGATCAGTCTGCTTCTGCTTTAGGCGTGGGAGGGGGCTCTTCTCATGCTCAAACCTTGGCTCAAGTGAACGCTCAGATGCAGGCTAGTGCTGCTTTGGGTAGCGTACGTGGAGCCGCATCGGCTGCTGCTTTAGAACTTGAAGATGTGCCATGTGTTATTGCTCTGAGCGCATCGGGACGTATTGCCAGACTGTCTGAAACAGCGTGGGATGCCTATCATTCACGCAATGCTGCCACATCTCGCCAGATGGACGATACTCTCCTATCACTTATTAAGTCATCTACTCGTTCAACTTACGCGTTGATTACTTCAGCTGGACGACTGGTCACAGCGCACACCTCGGATTTACCGCAATTAACTGTATCCGATAGTCTCACGCTGTCGGGCGGAGTACCTGCTGATGAACTATTAGTGAGCACAGAAAGCACTGATCCTATTGCTGGTGAGCATACTGTAGCAGTTATTCCTATGAATGACGATGACACAACTCCTCTTGCATTGGGTACTCGCCATGGCGTTGTAAAACGATGGAATCGTGAATCCCCAACCACGATGGATTCCTGGAGCGTTATTGATTTGAAAGAGGACGACCAGGTTATTTTTGCAGCATGCGCTGCAGATGATGATCGTCTGGTCTTCATTTCTTCTGATGCATCTTTGCTCACTTTTGCTGCCTCAGCTGTCCGTCCTCAAGGCCGTACTGCAGGAGGTATGGCTGGTATAAAGCTTGCAGATGGTCAGCACGTAGTGTGCTTTGCTGTGGTTCCGGCTGGAAAAGTTGCCTGAACCTATGATGACAATGATGAGGGTAATACTGCTCAAGCTGGAGCTGTTGTTGTCACCGTAGCGGGCGATGCCGATGCTCTTCCAGGAACAGATGTGGGAGCATGCAAGGTCACGCCATTAGAACAATTCCCAACTAAAGGTCGTGCTACTGGCGGCGTGCGTTCGCAACGTTTCTTACGCGGTCAAAATACGGTGATTGCCGCAACTGTGGCTGCTCTTCCTGTTTTTGCGTCTACTCAAAGCGGACACGCTGTTGAGCTGCCAGCAGTGGATATGCGTCGCGATGGTTCAGGAACTGAGCTGAGCGCCCCAGTTGCATTCTTCTCGCGCGTTTAGAAGGACGAGCAGAAATCACCCTTCTACGTATGTTTTATGGTGAGGATATGTAAGAGGTAGTTACTACCGTATGCATATCCTCACCATTGTTGTATGGATTTAGTTCTGTTCAGATAGTTTATGTAAAATCAGCTCATGCATTCCCACCAGAATAATAAACATTGCTAGCAGATACACGGGTAAGTACAATGCTGACAGATTGCGTGCAATAAGACCAAAAAGTGGCGGCAGAAGCAGATTACCCGTATATGCGCTTGCCATCTCTACGCCAATCATTGCTTGAGAATGTTGCTCGCCAAAAATCGCTGGCGTTGAATGAATAATACTCGGGTAAATAGGTGCACATCCCACGCCTATGGTAATCAGTCCAATCATTGTTAATGGATTCCACGCCGTAGGCAGCATTGTAATAACAATACCCACACCCAAAACAAGGCATCCTAAACGAATCATCTGAGAATCAGTAAGTTTTTCTGCAATAAAACCACAGACTAAACGGCCGCCTGTAATACCCAGATAAAAATAACTTGCCCAAGTTGCAGCGTCTTCAGTAGAAATACCGCGTGCTTGCATGGCAAAAGTACTTGACCATAAGCCTGCAGTACCTTCAATTCCACAATATGCAAGGAACATAAACAGAATTTCCTTAGCCATAGGCAAACGCACAGTAGCGGCTAATCCCAAAGGTTTATTCTGCGCTGAAGCAGTAGGATCTTGCTTATGAGAAACAGAATGCGCAACTGGTTTTCTCTTAACCCATAGTGGCAATGATCCCACAATAATGCAAGCGATAACAATCTGTATAAAGGAAATATAGCGATATCCCAACTGCCATTGATGTTGTCGGGCAATGGCATACGCCATAATATATGGGCTAATCACTGTTCCTATGCCCCACATGGCGTGAAGCCAGCTCATATGACGATTGCTGTAATGCAGAGCCACATAATTATTTAACGCTGCGTCAATTGCCCCTGCTCCTAATCCATAAGGAATTGCGCACGCACAGACAATCCAGAAACTTGGAGCATAAGAAAATCCTAGTAAAGCAAGTGCAGTCATAGCCACAGAGATTGCCGTCACATTGCCTGCACCAAGTTTATAGGTTAATCGATCGCTAAGAAGCGCCGAAATAATCGTACCCAGCGTAATAATAAAAGTGACGATCCCCGCGTACGATACAGGAACTTGAAATGCTGGATACATCGATGGCCATGCAGATCCCATCAACGAGTCCGGAAGACCTAACGAGATAAATGCTAAATATATAACTCCAAGAAGTAGGTTCGCCATTGTACTCCTTTATACAATATGTATGCTCTTCTTTTGCTGAGTGCACGTGGACAAGCAGGTGTTAAAAAGCATTCGCAATACTCAGGTATCTTAGCCTACACGATTTACATTACTTGGGAAAATAATACGTTGGGCGTGGCGTTATACGAATACTGTCACAACATCTCATCGCTCATACACGGCTGACCTACACACAAGCGATGCCTCCGCATCTTAAATTACTAAAATGGGAGGCATCCGCTCATGTCTTGCGCGTATTATCACGCTGAATACTGTATTTATGCGATTTTACGCATCGATTTTTGAACGATCGAAATCATCAGCATTGTCAATAATAAACTGCTTGCGTGGTGGAACTTCATCTCCCATGAGCAAACTGAAAATATCTGACGCGTGAGCTGCATCTTCGAGTCGAATACGGCGCAACATACGCGTCCGTGGATCCATCGTAGTGTCTGCTAACTGATCAGCATCCATCTCTCCCAGACCCTTATAGCGTTGAATATCCTCGTTAAAGCCAATACCTTGCTCGCGCAATTGCTGCAGCTTTATTCCTAGTTCATCTTCTGAATAGGTGTAAATATATTCACCTTTACGCTTGCCTGTTAAAGCAATGCGATGAAGTGGCGGAACAGCAGCATACACATGGCCTTCAGCAATGAGTGGACGCATATAACGGTAGAACAGCGTCAGCAACAGCGTACGAATATGAGCTCCATCCACATCTGCATCTGTCATCATCACTACTTTGTTATAGCGTGACTGGCTCACATCAAAGGTTGAACCTGAGCCTGCACCCACGACCTGAATAATAGAAGAGCATTCTTTATTGGCAAGAATCTGAGCAGTAGAAGCTTTCTGCACATTCAAAATCTTACCGCGGATAGGAAGCAGTGCCTGGAACATCGAGTTACGCGCAGCCTTTGCTGTTCCTAATGCAGAATCACCTTCCACAATAAACAATTCAGCAATATCGTCATTACCTGGCTGGCAATCAGAAAGTTTGGACGGCATAGAAGCGGATTCCAAGGCATTCTTGCGGCGCGTCACCTCTTTGGTTTTACGCGCTTGAATGCGAGCATGCATCTCCCCTACGATTTTTTCCAATACTCGCATGGATTGCTCTTTAAAGCCGCGACGTGACCCGGCTACCATTTCACCAAACTGCTTATCAGTCATTTTGGTAACAATAGGTTTCACAGGCGCTGTTCCCAGTACATCTTTTGTCTGACCTTGGAATTGCGGCTCCGCAATACGCACTGTAACAACAGCTACTAAGCCAGATACCACGTCATCGCGCTCAATTTTCATACTCGAATCTTTAGTATTGTATTTGAGCTTACGCGCATTGGCTTCTACATTTTTGCGCACTTGCTTAGTAATGGAATTGAGGAAACCATCAACATGCATACCTCCGCCAGGAGTTTCTACCACGTTGACAAAGCTGCGTACAGTTGTTTCATAATCATTAACCCACCGCAACGCAATATCCACATCACAGGTACGTTCAATCATCTCCGCACGTAAATCGCCTTGCGCAGTAACGATTTGTGTTTCTTCTTCATAAGTGTCTTGACCGGTAATATGCCAAATATCGCTGACTGCTTCCCCACTTGTTAAAAAGTCAACATAGTCAACAATGCCACCCTCATGATGGAATATTTGAGTGCGCGGATGCGCCAGTTTGGTCTGCTGATGCGCTGAATTAATGCTATGAGCTGTATCGCTCAGGATTTCGCTATCACTGTCGAGTGCAGTAGGGTCAGATACTTGCGTATTATCCAATCCAGTCTGATTGACCATCGACTCTTGTGAAGATGAGTCATCGTTATCTACGTGCGCATCTATGTGATCTGTTTCTTCAGCAATGGACTCATCAACCACAATAATTTTTAAGCCGGGCACTAAGAAAGAAGTTTGGCGCACACGATCAACCAGTTGCTCATAATTAAATTGAGCCGTCGCGTTGAAAATTTCTGGATCCAACCAGTATCGAATACGTGTGCCCGTATGATTACCCTCATAGGTGCCTACTACACGAAGTTCAGTCGCTTTGCGCTTGGCAGTTGGCTTGAATGGTGATTGTGCAGATGGCATGCTCGGATCAGCATCTGTATACACGCCAGGATGTCCCTTATGGAATTCCATGCGATATGTGTGTCCATCACGATCAACTTCTACGTCCAAACGCTCACTTAAAGCATTAACAACAGAGGAACCAACGCCATGCAAACCACCCACAGCGTTATAAGAGGAACTACCAAATTTAGCACCAGCATGAAGCTTCGTCAGTACCACTTCTACACCAGATAAGCCAGTTTTAGATTCCTTATCAATAGGAATACCGCGACCGTTATCTTCTACAGTAATAGACCCATCTGTATGCAAAGTCACGGTAATCTGTGTACACACGCCTGCAAGCGCTTCGTCTACAGAATTATCGATGATTTCCCATAAACAGTGCATAAGTCCTTGGCTATCGGTGGTACCGATGTACATACCAGGACGTTTACGTACGGCATCTAGCCCCTCCAAAACGGAGAGGCTGTCAGCATTATATTCTTCTTTTGCTGTTTTCTTAGCAGCCATGAAAAAGTGCCTCTTTCACAAACGTGGTAAAGAGTTTAAAAGTTATAGATGAGCGCAACCAGCTTATTCTTGATCTAAGAAGTCACGCAAAGTCTGCGAGCGTGAAGGATGACGCAGCTTTGCCATGGTCTTTGACTCAATCTGACGAATACGTTCACGGGTTACACCATATACGTGGCCAATATCGTCCAGAGTCTTAGGCTGACCATCTTCAAGACCATAGCGCATCTTAATAACGCCGGCTTCTCGAGGGCTCAGTGTTTCCAGAACCTGCTTAAATTGTTCTTGCAGGAGCGAGAATGCCACAGATTCTGATGGAGCGATTGCATCGGAATCTTCAATCAAATCACCGAATTCTGAATCGCCATCTTCACCCAAAGGAGTATGCAAGGAGATTGGTTCACGACCGTACTTCTGTACTTCCTGAACCTTTTCTACTGGCATATCCAACTCGCGAGCCAACTCATCTAAAGTTGGTTCACGTCCCAAATCTTGAAGCATTTGACGCTGCACTCGTGAAAGCTTATTAATGACTTCCACCATATGCACAGGAACACGAATAGTACGTGCCTGATCTGCCATAGCACGGGTGATTGCCTGACGGATCCACCATGTTGCGTATGTGGAGAACTTAAAGCCTTTCTTCCAGTCAAACTTTTCTACTGCACGGATCAGGCCTAGGTTACCTTCCTGAATCAAATCCAAGAACAGCATTCCTCGTCCGGTATAACGCTTTGCTAAAGACACCACCAAACGCAGATTAGCTTCTAGCAGATGGTCTTTTGCTTTCTTACCATCACTAGCTGCCCACTTCAGCTCGCGCTTCTGCTTGAAGGTCATATCTTCAATATTCTCGGTATCAAGAATATGTTGAGCATACAATCCAGCTTCAATACGCTCTGACAAGTCCACTTCTTGATCGGCAGTCAACAGGTTCACGCGACCAATCTGCTTGAGGTAATCTTTTACAGGATCAGCCGTAGCACCAGTTGCCACCACACGACGCTTAGGATTTCCTGAAGGTGTCAGCGTGTCATCGTCTTCCTTAGACTCGTTGAGCACGAAAGCACCCTCGCCCTGAGGTTCTTCCTCTGGCTCGTCAATCTCATCCTCATCATCGTTTTCAGGTTCTGGATCGTCTGTGCGTTCTTCATCTAAATCATCATCGTCATGAGTAATAGGATCACCGTTTTCATCTAATTCAAGTGAATCTAAATCATCGGTGTCATCATCATGCTCATCTAAGTCATCAGATAAAACGTCATCATTTTCAGTAACGTCAGTAGCAACATCGTCCGTTGCCTTATTCTGATCTTTGCTGGTACGACGTGATTTCTTTGCTGGCTTTGCTTCGCTCTCGTCTGCAGATTGAGTATCTGCAGCATCTGCTTGCGTCGTTTGAGAAGAACGCTTGGTAGAAGAAGTTGAAGCGGCAGACTTTTTTGTTGTGCGAGTCTTCTTAGTTGACTTCTTGTCTGCACCAGTTTCATTGTCTACTGCGGTGATGTCACTTACTGTTTCCTGATGATCCACTGCTGATTTCTTGGCGGTAGATTTCTTGCGTGATGTTGCCTTTGTAGCTTTCTCCTGCTCAGTTCCCTGTGCTGCGGCAGTCTTTTTCGCTGTGGCCAACCTATCCTCCTTGGTGCTTTTTACGCATTGAATCGTAAAAAGGGCGCACTCTTGGCAAGTGCAAGTGTTTATCTACCACAGATAACCATATGACAAAGACTTTTATTCCCGCTGTTGTGTCGATTGATTTTGCTTGCTTACCCTCTTATGCTTCGACAGCGCACACCATGCTGGATAAATTTTCATGGATAACGCTTTATCGGTAATCAAAGCTAAAGAATAATGGCTATCCAACGATAAGGCTTGGGAATTTGATAGACGTGATTGAGTAAATTCACCAGCAGTCCACCATAAATATGCTTCAATAGCATAAAATGGTGTCTGATATTCACGCGGACATCGTTCTCGAATAGCGCTCAGAGCGCCCATACATCGATTCAATCTGACCATATTGGGTTTAGCTGTGGCTTCATTCAGTAATCCGGACAGTATGTCATGCACTAATACCGTACTTGATTCACTGATAGGATGTTTAAGGAAAGCTACCAGTTTATCCTCAGAAATATCAGCCATACTGGTCAGAATCAGAGCATCGCGGAACGCCAGATACCGCGTGATCCCCACGACGAATCGGTAATAGTCCTCATCCGACCATATGTTGAAAAGTTGATTATTCTTGTTATTGTCGTGAGCGTTGTCAGATGACGGTTTATCCGCCATCTGCTTCCACCTAATGCAAATCTCAGACAGCCATCGATTGACGACGTCAGGTTCTTGCGACGAATCAGCTATGCGCTCAGATGAAAATGATGCTTGACGCTGAGCTATTTTTTCGGCATCTAATAATATTTGTGTGTCCATAACTCCATTGTCAGTGACGCATCGTGAAAATCTGCTATAAAAAAGCAGATGTGGACAGATGTGGAAACACGCTATTTATGCCTTGTCCTTTACACTAGAAGAGTGAAAGAACTGACTCAACATGACGTCGATAATCGTCTTGAAAGCTTAGTATCGCGCGCGTGGGAACATAATGCTCGCCATTTTCCTCATATTTCAGCTCCTGATGTTTTAGCTCTTCTTGCAGCTGTAGGTCATCAAGGAGTCAATTCAAGCCGAGGCGGTAAGCGTTTACGTGCTCTTTTACTGCACGCTACAGCAACTACTTTTTCTCCGCATTGCGAGCTCAGTCAAGAAGATAATCGTGCTCTTATTGATTTGGGATGTGCCATTGAAATTTTTCAAACAGCAGCGCTCATTCATGACGATATTATTGATGCAGCGGATACACGTCGCGGTCAGTTATCTGCTCATCGTGCTCTCGAAGATTTTACTCACGATGCTGATCAAGGATCTGCTTTAGCTCTTATGTTAGGCGATTTACTGGCAACACTGAGCATTCGCACAGCTCATACAAGTAGCGCTAGTTTACCTGAATCTTCTGGGATTTTTGAAACCTTTTTAGATATGCATGATCAGGTAGAGTTAGGTCAAATCATGGATATTTCCATGGAGACTTTGGATTTAGAGAAAACTGAGGAACTGGCCTCCTCGATTACGTCCACATATATCAATAAAACTGCGAGCTACACCACAATTGCTCCACTCATTATGGGGATTTTAGCCTCCGGCCAGCCTCAAGCTGCTGAACTTGCTACTACTTTCGCGCACAGTGTTGGCGAAAAATTAGGTATTGCTTTTCAAATTCATGACGACTTGTTAGACCTGCTGGATACGTCTGAATCCACAGGCAAACCGGTAGGCGGTGATATTCGTGAAGCCAAACGCACGTATGTTTTGGCGCATGCTTTACGTTTAGCCTCGCCTCAAGACAGACGTTTTCTCATTGATGCTTATATGCAACAAGAGCCTCGCACTGCGGACGATATTGCGCGCATTCGCTCAATTTTTATGCACAGTGGCGCGATTGAATCATGCATACAAGATGTAGAAAAACTCTGGTCTCAAGCTGCACAAGAAATCCTATCTACCTGCATGACGTTAAATATTGCACCACAGACTGTTCAAAACTATCTTTCATTATGCTCTCGTTTCGTTGGTTAAGGATAAACTAAACATCATGACAACAGCTTCTGCCCGCTATATCAATCAACTCATTGATAATCGCTACCTCATTTCACGTAAAATCGCTGAAGGTGGCATGGCCAGCGTGTATGAAGCAACCGATCAACGCTTAAATAAACGCGTTGCCATCAAAATTATGCACACGTCTTTAGCTTTATCCGAGCAAGGCGAACAATACGCGCAACGTTTTCACCGCGAAGCATTATCTGCTGCTGCGCTCGATAATCCTCATATTGTTCATGTTTTTGATGCAGGTCGCGTGGACGGCGTGGGCTATATCGTCATGGAATATGTTGAAGGCGTGAATTTGCGCAAAATGCTGCGCACAAAACATACTTTTTCTGTGCACGAAACACTCAGCATTCTTCATCAAATACTTGACGGCTTATCCGCGGCTCATGAGCAAAATATTATTCACCGCGATATTAAGCCAGAGAATATTATGATTAATTCTCGCGGCGATGTGCAAATTGCTGATTTTGGATTAGCCAAGCACACATCGAATGCCACTTTGGCACCCACCGGAATGATTCTAGGAACAACCACATATATTGCGCCTGAAACAGCAGAAAATAACACATCTCTTCCTGCTTCTGATATCTATGCTGTGGGACTCGTCGCATGGGAAATGCTTGTGGGCCATGCTCCGTTTGAATCTGACAATCCTGTGACCGTCGTCTATAAGCACGTGCATGAAGATGTTCCTGATTTGCGGATTATCTCTTCTCGTCTACCCTCTTCACTATGTGCTTATATTGCTTCCCTCGTTCAGCGTGATCCAGCACTCAGGCCTGATAATGCGAGCACAGCGGCACGCCAGCTCCAAAAACTTCTCCAGTCTTTATCGGCAAGTGATTTAAATATTCGTCTTACCTATTCAGGCGATCATCAAACTAGCCCACGTACACCGCAAAAACCTGAACGCGCTCTGGCGAAACAGTCAGAAATGCCATCGTTGCATATAACATTGCCAAAATCATCACGTCCATCAGCTTTTGCAACTCTTATTCGATGGGTAAAAACATATAAAATAACTACTGCTGTTCTTGGATTTATTACTCTTATTTTAATTATTGCTGGGAGCGTTTCTTGGTGGGATAACTGGGGTCCGGGCAGCTACTACTCTTTGCCTGCTGCTACGGATAGCACGTGCACAGCACAATCATCGTGTACTTTGCAAGGTGCTGATGCTGCACAATATCAAAAACTGCTTAAAAATGAAGGAATTTCTTTTACAGTCTCAAAGAAACATAGCGACACTATTGCGTCCGGGAAAATAATTTCTTCACAACCATCAACAGTAGGTAGTCATATCTCTAAAAAAGACGGTACTGTGTCTTTAACCGTCTCCACAGGGATTGAAAAGATTACCATTCCTTCCGATATTGATAACCCACAATCTCACAATGGTAAAGATCCTCTTAAGACTTTGAAAAAAGCAGGTTTTACTAATATCAAGCACGCCAATAATACAGATGAGTATTCTCTGAGCGTTCCTGAGGGGGCTATTATCTCAATATCTCCAAAACCGGGAACACGGATTAATCACAATACTCAAATTACAGTAATTCTATCTCGCGGTCTTAAAACTGTGGTTGTGCCTAATGTTGTGGGCATGAGTCGAGGAGATGCTTTAGCAGCACTAGCACAACTCAAGCTCACAGCAACTGTTAAAGAAGAGTATTCTTCAACTGCGCCTGCAGGGGAAGTTCTTTCCCAATCAGAAAAATCAGGAGCTGAATTACGGTGGAATGATTCTATTACTCTGACTGTGTCTAAAGGCGCACAAACAGTTACTGTACCTGATGTGCGCGGTATGACTCTGGCACGTGCTCAAACAACCCTAGAAGATCTTGGCTTCACCGTCAAAGTTTCTCGCAAGGGCGGCGATACGGTTGCTAAACAATCACTCTCCCCTGGCGAAATTACCTCAGTAATTGACAACAACGGAGAAGCAACCACAATAACGTTGACAAGCACGAAAAAATAATTCATTACTCATTCAAAAAGCCGCAAGAGTATGCACTCCCTTGCGGCTTATTTTTATATGAAGTTTTATTCTTGAGTTGTTGAGTTTCCTGCACTGCTTTGTTCTTGCAGTAACTTTTTAGCTTCCTGAGCATACATGTCGACGTATTCTTGACCGCTCAACATTTGAATGCGAGACATCAGCTCATCGGTGAGTGTTCGAATATCGTCATGCGTAATATCTTCGACAGCTTTTTTCTGTACCACAATAGGCTCACCGTATACGCAGGTTACCTGCCCTTTTCCTGGAAGAGTCTGCCCTGGTTTTTGTACTTCACGCGTACCAATAAGTGCTGTTGGCACAATAGGACATCCTGTTTCTAAAGCCAGACGTGCAAAACCTGTATGCCCGCGGTATAGCTTGCCATCTGGGCTTCGTGTTCCTTCAGGATGAATGCCGAAAAGCTTGCCCTCTTCGAGAATTTTGCGTGCCGTATCCATAGCACCAGCAGACTTACTGCCACCGGAACGATCAACAGGGAAAACACCTACAGAAGTGAACCACCACTTCTTAAACCATCCTTTGAAGCCTTTACCCGTAAAATATTCAGATTTACCCATAAAATGCACCATACGTGGGCACGTAATAGGAATAACACCGTCATCAATAACTGACAAATGGTTAGCCGCTATAATTGCACCACCAGTGAGTGGAATATTATCAACTCCCACAGCATCCACACGGAATCTCATGCGCGCAAGACTTCCTAGAGTCTTAACAAAAAACCAGTACATCCTCGGCTCCCCATCTCGTAAAATAGTTCTATGACTAATGATAACCACAACAACCCTACAGATGACACGTGGGAAGATTTTATCAACGCACATAGCGATGATTTAAAGTCTCTTGAAAAGTCACGTACCGCCAAAAAATTCGAGAAAAAAGCGTCGAAAATCGATGAGCAGGTGAAAAAACGACCTATTTTACGCATAGAAAATTTTAATGATGATATTTTTACTGACCATCATTCTGTGCCCCGTGGTTACTCCACATCATGGTTAGATGCTGATGATGACCATTTTCATGCACCAACACCACAGTGGTCATCAGTTGCACTCTCCTCTATTCTCGCAGCGCTCTTCATTATTGCCGGCTTTGCAAGTATTTTTCTCGCAGTTGCTTTTCCTATCATCAGCCGTATAGGAGGAATTATTGGTGGAATCTGTTTGATTTTAGGATGCGGTATTTTCATCACCATGCATAAATCACGCACTAATTCCTCATCAAATCGCCACAACGATGGAGCGCGCGTCTAAAAACTTTATCCAAAACAACAGAAAAGCCATGACATTCTCAACAGTGTCATGGCTTTTCTTTATGTCTTGTTATGACTGGCTATTACTTCTTAAACTCTTCTTTATAGAAGCGCAATGCCAAGTTTGCAGCACCAATCAAACCAGCATCCTGACCTGCTGTTGCTGCCAAAATAGGTGGATGAGGACGATACGCGCTCGCCTGCAAGAAACGAGAATAGTTATAGCGTGCTGGATCAAGCAAAATATCACCCACAGCTACAACGCCGCCACCAATAACATACACGTCTGGATCTAAGACAGCAGAAATAGCTGCCATAGTACGACCCAACCATTCACCAATCTTATTGAAAGCATACAAGCTAATAGCATCGCCTTCTTCAGCCGCGCGAGAAACCATCTTTCCACGCAGTTCAGCAATATCACCACCGCACATTTCCATTAGACGGTCTGCATCTTGTGGACGTCGACGGATTGCAGAGCGTGCAAAACGCTCCAAAGCATTACCGGAAGTATAGCGTTCAGCGCAGCCACGAAGACCGCAACCGCAGGTATCACCATCAGACACCATTGGCAAGTGACCGAATTCAGCAGCCATACCATATGAACCGCGGAACAGCTTACCGTCAATAACGATTGCGCCACCGAGACCCGTGCCCACAGTTAAAGCCACCATATTTTGATGACCTTTTCCTGCGCCGTGCACAAACTCACCCCAACCAGCACAGTTTGCATCGTTTTCTACAACCACAGGAACCTTGTGATCAATAAGCGCTTCAATGCGATCAGCCAGTGGGTAGTTCACCCAACCGCTAATATTTGCCGCAAAACTAATTGTGCGACGATCTTCTTTTACATTACCTGCTGCTGAGATACCAATAGCAACGATATCTTCAAATGATTTAGATGCTTCAAGGTAAAGATTTGCAATGTGCTCATCAATGAGCTCTGCTTCTGCTGGTGTTGGGGATGTCCACTGGCGTACGATGACATCGTTTTCATCACACAAACCAACGGCAATCTTGGTTCCACCAATATCAACTGCTAACGAGTGCATTATTCCTCCATTTATGTAGCTCCCGCCATACTCTGCCACTTTATCACGAAGTCTAGGCGAATACATTTTTACGATGCGTACGTATGCAAAAATGTTGTCATGCGAGCACATTTTATGTTGCATATATGCAACAAGGTCGGAAGCACTTATCTTCCGACCTTGTCTATGATGCATTTAATGAGATGGAGATTTACTCCTCATTCTTACCATGGCACATCTTGTATTTACGTCCAGAACCGCAAGGGCATGGAGCATTCTTTGGCGTACCTTCAAAGGTGCGACCATCAGACCATGGGCTGTGGAGCTCTTCGCTCTTAGGACGTTTGCTTGCTGGCACCTTTCCTTCAGCATGGCTAATAGGAGCAGCACCTGTAATATGTCCTTCATAAGAATGCGACACAGGCTCTGCAGGCTCTAAATCATCACTCTCATCATCATCTTCTGCTTCAGATTCACGAGTGTACGTATCACCTAATCCGTCCTGCGCTGCAGAAGAATAGGTCAAAGATTCTTCTGCTTGCTCTTCAGCAGGATTGTCCTCGTTTTCCTCAGCTTCACGAGCAATCAACTCTAAGTCAATATTGAAGAGCAGCTGTACAACTTCTTCCTTAATGGAATCAACCATCGAGTTGTACATCTGATAGCCCTCACGCTGATACTCTACCAATGGATCACGCTGACCCATACCACGCAGGCCAATACCATCCTTTAAGTAATCCATTTCGTAGAGGTGTTCACGCCACTTACGATCCATAACAGCGAGCACAACACGACGCTCAATGGTACGCATTGCTTCATCGCCAACAATTTTCTCATTCTTGGCATATTGTTCATTGAGCTTGTCGGCAATGAGCTCGGTCATCTTCTCACGTGCTTTATCGCCTTTGAGCTTGCCCACAGAAGCAATCAAATCTTCTTCATCAAAATCAATATTAATGATTGAAGACAAAGCCTTCCACAGGTCTGTCAAATCCCACTTAGACGGAGCATCAACACCCTTTGTAGCACCCTGAACATAGGAAGCTACAACATCATGAATGAACTTCGTAATGTCGGAAGAAATATCTGCGCCCTGGAGCACAGCCTGGCGTTCTTCATAAACAACAGTACGCTGCTTATTCATCACGTCATCATACTTCAACACGTTCTTACGGGTTTCGAAGTTTCGAGACTCTACAGACTTCTGAGCATTACGTACACCGTTAGATACGCTCTTATGCTCAATTGGTTCACCTTCTGGCATGCTCTTAGCCATAACGCGTGCAACAAGCTGCGTATTAAACAAACGCATCAAGTTATCTTCCAAAGACAAGTAGAAGCGTGATTCACCTGGATCGCCCTGACGTCCGGAACGACCACGCAACTGATTGTCAATACGGCGAGATTCATGGCGCTCAGTACCGAGCACATACAAGCCGCCAAGTTCCTTGACTTCCTCATGCTCGTCTTTAGCCTGCTGCTTCATCTCTTCCAATGCTTCAGGCCATAAACGCTCATACTCATCTGGAGTATCTTCTGGAGAATATCCCTGAGCTTTCAGCTTGGCATCTGCCAAGAACTCAACGTTACCGCCGAGCATAATATCGGTACCACGACCAGCCATATTCGTTGCAACCGTTACTGCACCCTTACGTCCAGCAACAGCAACAACAGCAGCTTCTGCTTCATTATGCTTTGCATTAAGCACCTTGTGAGGAATATGAACTTGGTCAAGCAAGGTAGATACCAACTCAGAAGATTCCACAGAAGAGGTACCCAGCAAAATTGGCTGTCCCTTTTCATGGCGAGCAGCAACATCTTTAACGATGGCAACAAGCTTTTCTTTCTGAGTGCGGAAAATCAAATCGTCTTGATCCAAGCGAATCATTGGACGGTTTGTTGGAATTGGAATAACACCCAGCTTGTAAGTGTTCATGAATTCTGCAGCTTCAGTTTCTGCAGTACCGGTCATACCAGCAAGCTTGTCATACATACGGAAGTAGTTCTGCAAAGTAATAGTTGCAAAAGTCTGGTTTTCTGCCTGAACTTCCACACCTTCTTTAGCTTCAATAGCCTGGTGCAAGCCTTCGTTATAGCGACGACCATGCAACATACGACCTGTATGTTCATCAACGATAAGAACTTCTCCGCCCTGAACAACGTAATCCTTATCACGAACAAACAGTTCCTTAGCGCGAATTGCATTGTTCAAATAGCCAATCAAAGCGGTATTTGCTGGCTCATAGAGGTTATCAATACCTAAGAAATCTTCAATCTTGGCAATACCGGAATCGAGAATACCAATAACTTTCTTCTTCTCATCCACGTCATAATCTTCGTCGCGGTTGAGCTTCAAAACGAGCTTAGCGAATTCACGATACCAGCGGGTTACATCACCTTCAGCTGAACCAGAAATAATCAGAGGAGTACGAGCTTCATCAATAAGAATGGAGTCAACCTCATCGACAATAGCGTAATGATGTTCACGCTGCACGAGGTCAGCTTTATTCCATGCCATGTTATCGCGCAGATAATCGAAACCAAATTCATTATTGGTGCCGTAAGTAATATCAGCATTGTACTGCTTGCGACGCTCTGCAGGATGCTGATCGGTGAGAATGCAGCCCACCTTCATATCCAGAGCACGGAAAACACGACCCATAAGTTCTGACTGGTAATTAGCCAAGTAATCGTTCACTGTAACAACATGAACACCCTTGCCAGACAATGCGTTAAGGTAGCTCGGCAATGTAGCTACCAAGGTCTTTCCCTCACCTGTACGCATTTCAGCAATATTGCCCCAATGCAAAGCTGCGCCACCCATAATCTGCACATCAAAATGGCGCTGTCCGAGAACACGCTTTGCAGCTTCACGTACTGTTGCAAAAGCTTCAGGCATCAAATCATCAAGTGTTTCGCCATCAGCCAAACGAGCTTTAAACTTAGCTGTCTGACCTTTTAGCTCAGCATCTGTTAATGCACTAATCTTATCTTCCAGACTATTAACTTGGTCTGCAACAGCTTTGAGCTTACGCAGCTGCGCGCCTTCACCCATACGCAAAGCTTTGTCAAGAATTCCCACGTGTATTCTCCTACTTTTTCCACAAAAGTGGTTTTTTACAAACTGTTCCCATAGTACGACAATGCAACGATAACGCAACAACAATCTTGCACGTCACGAGCACAGAAATATGGGGCTACCCCTACATTCAGAGGTGCCCCATATAACTTCCTAAATCTTATTAGAGGTTCTTAGCACTTTCAATCTCAAAAACGCCATAGCTCCAACCGTGACGACGGTAGACTACCGAAGGACGATGAGTGTCGCTATTAACGAAAAGGAAGAAATCGTGTCCAACAAGTTCCATCTCATACAATGCCTCATCGATTGACATTGGTTCTGCAATATGGAGCTTACGACGAATGACTATTGGTGAATCGCCAACTTGAACTTCAACAGATTCACCTGGTTCCAAATCTCCAGCAACAGCCTGAGAAGGAGTAACAGGTTCATACTCTGCAACAGCTGGTTCTTCCTCTGGTTCAACCACACCTAAATCAACTGCCTTAACGGACTCATAGCCGCGACGATGATCCTTACGACGATCGCGCGTGCGACGCAAACGCAACGTGAGCTTGTCGAGTGCCAAATCTAATGCACTCAGATCATCGCTGCTAGATGCCTCAGCGCGAACTACTGTACGACCAGCGATTACGGTGAGTTCCACACGCATTGCAGTATCAGCAAGGCGAGGATTTCCCTCATGAGAGAGCACAACTTGAATGCGTTGTGCATCCGGTGCAATATTAGTCACTCGATTCATTTTGCTTTCAACTACGTCACGGAACTTTTGCTTAATTTGCGTATGACGACCAGTTACCACGATTTCCATGGTGACCTCCTTGAAATGAATCGCGAGACGTTAACATCGTTGCTAACGTGACTTAATCTTAACTCAATTTAAAATAATATGCATGGTATTTCGCAATGGAATTGCAAGCGAAACCGTGGTAGCATATAAAGATTGTGAGACCTCTGGGTGGCCGCGGCTATCCGTATGGTGAGAATTCACCCGCATAGCTGAGGAACTTCCGGGCTCCATAGAGCACGATGGCGGATAACGTCCGCCCAGGGCAACCTGAGAGATAGCGCAACAGAGAATAGACCGCCATACATTGCTACGCAGTGTATGGTAAGGGTGAAACGGTGGTGTAAGAGACCACCGGGCAACTGGCAACAGAAGTCGCATGGCAAGCCTCATCGGGAGCAAGGCCAAGTAGAATATCTAAGCTGCTCGCTTGAATGGTATTCGGGTAGGCTGCTAGAGCTTAATAGCAATATTAAGTCGAGATGGATGGTCACCCCTCATGTATTCACATGAGGACAGAACCCGGGGTATATGAGGTCTCACACACTCTCTCACATCTTTTCTTTTCCAACTTATTGATGATGAGATTACACAGCGGCAATCAATCCGCTATGCATTCCTTTCCGCTATGAATTTCCTTATGAAGTGATCCATAACACTGCTCATACTTGATGGCTATGCGTCGCTTTCATCGTCCGCATCAAAAATCTCATATTGTGCTCGGCGAATAAGATCTGGAGAATGTCCTTTACGTCCGGCAGCAGACCACAATCGTCGTAGACGTACTTGTTGGTCAAGCCCTTGAGTACGTCGTGCGACTCTTTCTACAAGAGCATAAGCAGATTCAACGAAAACACCTTCATGTGCTGCTTCTTGCACCGCTTGAGATGCAAGAGTGGCATCAACACCTTTACGTTTGAGTTCCATCAGGGTTCCCGCTTGCCCCATGTGACGAGACACGCAGTAACGCACTGCGCTGCGAGCATAGGCTTCATCATCAATAAGACCTAAAGAAATGAGCCTATCCACAACTGTATCAATAATGTCTTCGCTGAATTCTTTTTGAAGAAGTCGTTGTTTTAGAGCGCTTGTCGGCCGTTGGGCAGCATCTAGCAAACGCAATGCTGCCTCTTGACACTTGTTTTCCTGCTCACTGCGTTGAAAAACTCCTTGTATCTGTGAATGATATGCCATATCTTGCAATTCATCCACAGATACTTGTTTCTCAGCTTGTGCGCTGTGAGCACCCTGTGACACGCTCTGATTGCGCAGAAAGTCTTGGGCTGAAATCACTAACAGTTCACCTACTACTTATCTGTAGCATCCTGATCTGCAGAAGATTTATCTGCATTCTCAGACTCATCTTGCTCAGGTCGTGGAATCAAACCATATTCCATCTTGACTCGATTTTCGATTTCTTCAGTCAGTCCTGGATTATCAATTAAGAACTGGCGTACCTTTTCACGCCCCTGGCCTAACTGATCACCGTCATAGGTAAACCACGAACCTGATTTTTTCACAACGCCAACTTGAAGACCCATGTCAATAACAGAGCCTTCACGAGACACACCTTCGCCATACAGAATGTCGAATTCCGCTGATTTGAATGGTGGAGCCATCTTATTCTTGACAACTTTCACACGAGTTCGGTTACCCACGGCTTCCTCACCATTCTTCAGCGTTTGAATGCGACGAATATCCATGCGTACGCTGGCATAGAACTTCAAAGCCTTACCACCCGTGGTAGTTTCAGGATTACCAAAGAATACACCAATTTTTTCACGCAGCTGATTAATGAAGATAGCTGTGGTATTGGCTTGATTCAAAGCACCTGTCATTTTACGTAATGCTTGACTCATTAAACGCGCCTGCAAACCAACATGACTATCACCCATTTCGCCTTCAATTTCAGCTTTTGGAACCAATGCTGCCACAGAGTCAATAACAATAATGTCTAAAGCGCCGGAACGAATGAGCATATCAGCAATTTCCAAAGCCTGCTCACCATTATCAGGCTGAGATACAATCAGAGAATCTGTATCTACTCCCAAATGACGGGCATATTCTGGATCAAGAGCGTGCTCCGCATCAATAAATGCAGCAACGCCACCACGACGTTGTGCACTGGCCACAGCTTGAAGAGCAATTGTTGTTTTACCAGAGGATTCAGGACCATAAATTTCTACAATACGGCCACGAGGCAATCCCCCAATACCTAAAGCCATATCTAAGGCTAACGAGCCTGTAGGAATCACTTCAACATTCTCTATTGGCTTATCTCCTAAGCGCATAGCCGAGCCTTTGCCGAAGTTTTTCTCTACCTGCGCCAATGCAGTATCAAGAGCTTCCTGACGGCGATCTTTTGTGGTGGCCGCATCTTTCTTTGCAGTTGCCATAACTTCTCCTTTATGTGAAGGTATCTTCACTGTAGCTAGCGCTATCTGAGCTTTCAAGCTATACAATCATGTGTGAACCAATGTGAATAACTATAACAGACCAATCGAACATTTGTTCGAAAGGTTTTTACTGTGCTGGCAGCGGCGGCGCATTATGGTCTTTACCCCACCGCTGCGAGTCTGGAATATCCATTTGATTACACAAGACATTCCATACCGTACGTGGTTCAATTCCCTCATGAAGAGCCTGCTCAACTGTCATATTATTGAGCGCATCCAACGCTTGATCTTGTGCTAAAGATCGTCCGTAAACACGCCCAAATACTTCTTCGAGCAATTCCCAGAATTCTCTTTCTCGCATTGACATAAAAATACCTCGCTCATCATAATCCACGGACTATCATAAGCGAGGTTAAGTATCACACCAAAGGTTGAGCGATTTTATCGAATTCCTGCGTTTTCATATTCACGCACACGTTCAGCAACAAGCACTAACATATCGGACAGCTTTACGTCCAAAGCATCTGTAATAGATGCCAATAATTCCGAGCTTGCTTCTTTTTGCCCGCGTTCAACTTCAGACAAATAACCTAAAGACACGCCAGCTTTTTGGCTGATTTCACGCAAAGTCTTGCGATCTCGAGTACGCAAAGAACGCAACACACTACCTTGAACTTTGCGTAAGGAGAAGGTATCTGCTTCAACACTGTCATGTCGAGAAACGGTAAGTGTTGATTCTATGGAACGATCATCAATTTCTGAATTAGCCCACATCCTACTACGTGCTGCTTCACGCTCATTTTTTGCCGCACGTGCCTGCTGCGCACGAACAACTTGTTGCTGAGCCATAGCAACAGCACGGAGCTGAGCTGGAGTCAAATTGCGCACCATTGCTTCTTTGCTGGCAGCACGCTTCATTTCTTCTACGCTAGGAGTGGTCTGCTCATATGTGTGTACAGCTGTAGGAATCATAGTGCCTCTTTTCATGTGTATTACTTGAGCCAACCTCACTCAACTTCAATTTATTCCCATAATTATCATAATGTGACACGCTTCACATTATGATAATGAAAAACATCGTATTTATGCGCATTCATCTTCAAGACACTCCACAGCGTATTCAAGTGCCGCACAGACTGCCGCATGGCGCACTTCAGCCCTACTTCCCGAGAAAAACCGTACAACAGACAAGGTTTTTCCGCCCGAGCGAGCACAGCCAATATATACAGTTCCAGCCGGAATATCACCATCAGGACCTGGACCTGCAACCCCCGTTGTTGAAAGAGCTATGCCATCGCAATCAAAAAGCTGTAAAGCGCCTTGTGCCATATGTTGCGCCGTAAAAAAGTTCACAGGACCATGCTCATCTAAAAAGGCTCTATCAACACCTAAAATGCTCGCTTTTGTATCTACAGCATAGGTATTGACGCCGCCGCGGAAAGTATCAGATGCCCCAGGAATACGCACAAACGCATCACAGAGCAATCCGCCCGTTAAAGACTCAGCACAACATATATGAATACCTAGCATACGACAACGCTCGAGGAGTAGACGAGCGTATTCATCTTGCTTCTCGAGCGTTAGACCAGTCATTCTTATATGTCCTTTTATTTCGTATCTGCCTTACTTTTTATCTGCAGCAGAGCGTGGTGTTCCAAAAGTATTGACTAAATATTCTCCGCCAGAATACAAGCAGAAGAAGAGCGCTAAGAGTACCACGGCAATGCTCACCCACTGGTAAATCGTCCAATAATTATTGCCGTTATTATTGCCAATAATGGTTCACATTGGTACAAGAACTAATCCCAGACCAATGCACTGCGTAAGAGTTTTAAGTTTTCCAGCGCTAGAGGCGGCAATAACAGATCCTCCTGTGTCAATCACGAAGAAACGCATCACAGTAATGCCAATTTCACGCACAAGAAACAGAAGAGTAACCCACCACCAGATTTCACCATGCATGGAAAGAACGATAAAAGCACCGCAAATAAGAAGCTTGTCTGCAATAGGATCCATGAGCTTACCCAACTCAGTCACCTGATTGTATTTACGAGCCAGATATCCATCAAGCTTATCGGTCGAGGCTGCCACAATAAACAAAACAGCAGCAATCCAACGGCTGCGCGTATCGACGCGCCCAAAAGGCTCACCAATGATTGCGAAATAGATAAAAGCAAACATCATCACGATGCGCACATACGTAATGATATTAGGAATACTATTCCATCCATCTAATAATGATTTTTTCTCAGCCATTCTTATCCTTCATAGCCTGATGTATCGGAACTATCATAGTCAGACGCATACGACGAATTATTATCGTGATGCTCTTGAGCTGTTGCCTGTGCTGCTGACTCAATTGAAGAGGCGTCTCCACGAATAAAGGCAAGCACATCTTGAAGTTGGCTTGGCTGCACCAAAACTTCGCGTGCTTTCGACCCTTCTGAAGGACCGACTACTCCGCGCGATTCCAACAAATCCATTAAGCGACCGGCTTTAGCAAAACCGATACGTAGCTTACGTTGCAGCATAGAAGTTGAACCAAATTGTGCTCCCACAACAAGTTCTGCAGCTTGCAACAATTCGTCCATATCATTGCCAATTTCTTCATCAATAGCCTGCTTGGTGTCTTGTTGAGCAGCCATCTGTTCAATATCTTGACGATATTGAGGTTTACGCTGCGTTTTCACGAAATCAACAGCCGAGCGAATTTCTGATTCAGACACCCACGCGCCTTGAACTCGCGTAGGCTTTGGCTTACCCATCGGCAGGAAGAGCGCATCACCCTGACCAATCAGCGCTTCAGCACCCACAGAATCCAAGATAACTCGAGAATCTGTGGCAGACGATGTTGCAAATGCTAAACGCGATGGCACATTAGATTTAATCAGACCTGTAACCACATCTACTGACGGACGCTGTGTAGCTAAGACCAAATGAATACCGGCAGCTCGTGCAAGCTGCGTAATGCGCTGAATAGAGCTTTCAACATCATTCTTAGCAACCATCATCAAATCAGCCATCTCATCGACAACAACAAGTAAATATGGATATGGTGCTACTTTACGGTTTGACCCAGCTGGCGCATGAACTTTCCCAGCTAAAACAGCTTCATTGAAATCTTTAACATGACGGAAGCCAAAGAATTGGAGATCGTCATAGCGAGCATCCATTTCTTTCACGACCCATTCCAAAGCCTGGGCTGCACGTTTCGGATCCGTAATAATAGGAGTAAGTAAATGCGGAATGCCTGCATACGCTGTTAATTCCACGCGCTTAGGATCCACCATAATTAAACGAACCTGTTCAGGGGTGGCACGCATAACAATGGAGGTGAGCATAGAATTAATAAAACTGGACTTACCGGAACCTGTTGCACCTGCAACAAGTAAATGTGGCATGGCACTTAGATCTGCGGTAACAAAATTTCCTTCTACATCTTTACCTAATCCAACTGTCATTGGATTATGATCGTTGAGCGCTTCAGGTGAACGCAGTACGTCACCTAAATGCACAATTTCACGATCAATATTTGGAATTTCAATACCGATAGCGCTTTTGCCTGGAATTGGAGACAAAATGCGCACATCTGAACTCGCTACCGCATAAGCAATATTGCGTTGCAAGTTGGTAACTTTTTCTACTTTGACACCAGGTCCCAGTTCCACTTCATATTGGGTTACTGATGGTCCACGCAGGAAGCCAACAACATCGGCATCTACCCCAAATTCCTGGAAGGTAGCACGTAAAGCGTGGATAACGCGTTCGTTAGCTTCCGTACGCACAGCATGAGGCTTACCAGCAACGAGCAAGTCTAGACTTGGCTTCTGATATGTTTGACCGTTATCTGCTGGCACAGGCAACTGTGCAAAGCCACCACTTTGAGATTCTTGAGATTGCTCAGAATCGTGATTTTCTGAGTGGTCATTGCTGTTGACGACCATGGCTTGAGTCGGCTCATCCATATGCCCAGAAGTACCTGATTGTCCACTTGCTTCTGGCGCAGTTGCACCACCAACGCTTTGAGTTAACGCCATTGTTTGCGCTGCATCGTCTGCATTCGGTATGTGACCGGCAACACGACCTGCTGTAGCATGTGCAGCGCCATTAAATTGAGGCTCTTGAGCAAAATTACGAGATACAACGCGAGTATTATCGTCATTTTCATCGAGAGTAAAATCTCCAGCTTGCGCACTATTTGATTGTGCACTATTAGATTGTGCACTACGCACCGATTGTCTATTAGTTCCCGTCTCGTCGTGTACTCGCATTGCATTTTGGAAGGCATTATCACCTTCGTATTCATCCAAACTTGTATCAGTTTCTTCATGGCGAATACGGCTAAACAGCTTCTTCCACCATGGAAGGTTTGATGTGTTGTCCGCTTCATCGCTTCCATCATGGGCCGGAACGCCTTGTGCGAAAGCAAGAGTATCGTCGCCAACGCGCACTTCATGAGGAAACTCTTCACTGCTGTCCTCATCTACATGGGATGGAGATAAACCTAATAAGCGTGGAATTTCTGCAATATGAATGCGAGTAATCATCAGCAGCGCAAAAATCCCAATAAAAACAAAAATAACCACAGCAAAAGGCTTAGATAATCCCCATGCCAAAGGTGAGCCTAAAGCATGACCAAATAATCCACCAGCATTACGAATAGTTTCCCACGAGAATTGTGCTTGACTTGATGCTTTCAGAATGTCCACTAACGAGCAGATTGTCCATACAAGCAGGAACCAGCCCGATAAAACACGTGTATTTTCTGCTTCAAGATTTGAGTGACGAATCAGTCTAAAAGCTACGAAGAGGAAAACAATCGGTAAAATAACGCTCATCACGCCGAAAACGCCAGCCGCCAAGATATGAAGGTAGCGTCCCAAAACACCACTGACACGGAACCATTCTGAGGCTATGAGCAAAACACTAAAAATGATGAGAACAAAACACCATGCATCAAGTCGCGCGTCACTATCTTCGGAACTTGTTCCAAAGATGTCGCGAATAAGCTGAGCAAAAACACGGGGAACAAAAAGCAGAACTTTCACCCACCATGCTTCTGCTTCACGTTCAGCATTGTGTTGCGCCGACTGTGAGGCTGATTTTTGTGTACGCGATGATGACGTACTCTGTGCAGTACGTGTTGATTTCTCGTCTCGAGGACTCTTTGAAGATGAAGTAGGTCGTGCCATAACGTTTAATAGATTAGCGAAAATACAAGACCTCATAGGCTATGGTTTGGAAGCTAACACGACTACTCCACAATGAGCTGGAATACGTGGAGCTTCGTCTATCGTTTCTTGCTCAACTACGCAATCCGGATTCAGCGTTGATGCAATATTTTTAGGTGCTTCAGTATTTTTATTCAGCGGCAATCTTACCTAAATGATGCTGCACATAATCGTCCGCGGCTGCATCGTGGGCATCAAAACACCCCGCATCTGCAGATAAGACAATATCAGCAGCTTCATCAACCAGATTACTGTTCATAGCATCAAGCCAATGCACGCGCGGATCTCGCCCAAACCATCCCATTTGTTTACGGGCTAAACGTTTCGTTTTTTGAGCTATATCAGCATACGCTTCATCTGCACTCATCTGGCCATCTAACAGTGCCATAATTTGTGCATATCCGAGAGCACGCTGGGCGGTAAGAGATAAAGTGCCGCGTAGATTTCGCACTTCATCTTCAAAACCAGCTTGTCGCATAGCTGCAGTGCGCTGATCAATACGTGCATCAAGCACATCACGCTGCACATCTAAACCGATTTGCACAGAAGGAATAACATATTCATAGCGCGGCAAGCTGGCAGAAAAAGGTCTACCCGTTATTTCAATCACTTCAAGAGCGCGAATAGTACGACGAATATTTCGTTCATCCATACGCTGCGCAGCTTCAGGATCTTTACTACGTAACAGCTCAAACATGGCGTGCTCACCTATACGCTCAGCTTTGTTCTCGAGAGCTTTGCGTATGTCTGGATCAGTTCCCGGAAAAGTAATATTATCAATAGCTGCTCGCGCGTATAAGCCCGAACCTCCCACAAGAATAGGCCGCACTCCCCGACTGCGTATTTCACTAAGAGCAGCACGTGCCAGTTCTTGAAACCTCGCCACTGACATACTGTCACTTGGTTCAATAATATCAATCAGATGGTGAGGTACCTGTGCTTGCTCCTGCTCACTCGCCTTGGCTGTTCCAATATCCATTCCACGATACATTTGATAAGCATCAGCATTCACAATTTCGCACGCCTGACCTGTGCGTTCTTGCAAAACCTGAGCTAGTGCAATAGCGAGCGCGGTTTTGCCTGAAGCTGTTGGGCCAATAATGGAAACAACTTTAGTCTGATTATGCGTGTTCATGTGCATTAGCTCGTTCGACTGTTTGGCCGTATTAGTGGCGCAGTTCATAGATGTCTCCGCGCTGTGGATTTGGATCGGCAATAAGGTAATGTGATGCGCTCTCCGTTACGGTACAGGTGACGAAATCTCCAACTTGTGGTTGTTCGTATCCTTCTGGTACGCGCAGGTGCACAAGGTTTCCTCCTCGATCACGTCCTGATACACGGTGTGTTTTGGCGTCTTTAGCTCCGCGAAGTTCTGTAATCATGATTTCGACGGTTTTGCCGACGTGTTTGGACATAATCTGTGCAGATATTTCTTCTTGGAGTGCGTGCAGACGCTTAAACCTGTCGTGTGATACTTCAGCAGGAACTTGTTCCATGGTGGCTGCAGGCGTTCCTGGTCGTGGTGAGTATTCAAAAATGTAGGCTGATGTAAAGCGTGCTCGTTTGAGAGCATCCATGGTTGCTTGAAAATCTTCCTCGGTTTCTCCTGGGAATCCCACAATAATGTCTGTGGTTATTTCGGCTTCTGAGATGGCGGCGCGCACGTTATCGAGAATAGTCATGAACTTTTCTATGCGGTAGCTGCGTCGCATAGCGCGTAGGACTTTATCTGATCCGGATTGCAGTGGCATATGTAGTTGTGGCATCACATTAGGTGTGTGTGCCATAGCGTCAATAACATCTGGCGTAAATGCTGCTGGATGTGGTGAGGTGAAGCGCACTCGCTCCAATCCCTCAATCTCGCCGCACGCACGCAATAATTTGCTGAATGCGAATCTATCTCCTGTGGCATACCCATAAGAATTAACGTTTTGACCGAGCAGAGTAACTTCTTTAATGCCTCGTTCTACGCAGTTTTCGATTTCTGCCAGGATTTCTCCTGGTCGACGATCACGTTCTTTTCCGCGTACTGCTGGAACGATGCAGAATGTGCAGGTGTTATTGCAGCCCACAGAGATGGATACCCATGCGCTTGCTTTTGAGGCTCGTACAGTAGGCAGTTCGCTCGGGAATTGATTAAGTTCTGATACGACTTCAACCTGTGGTTTCTGTGTGCGTCGCGCTTCGTGCAGGAGCGTAGTTAAGGATCCGATATTTTTAGTTCCGAATACCGCATCAACCCATGGCGCCAACTGGGTAATACGTTGACGATCTTTTTGAGCCATGCATCCGCCTACTGCTATTTGTAGTTGCGGGTTAGCTCGTTTGAGTTCAGCATATTGACCGAGTGTTCCATACATACGTGAGGTGGCATTTTCACGTACTGCGCATGTGTTGAGCACAATAAGATCGACATCAGATGACTCGATTTGAGCTTGGCTTGCCTTTGTGTAGCCGTCTGCCTCAAGTACTCCAGCAATACGTTCAGAATCGTGCGCATTCATTTGGCACCCTAAAGTATGCACATAATAGACGGGTTGTGACCGTCCATCTGAAGGTACACGCAGAGTTGTGTTCAGGTCATCCACACTATCGTTAGCAGTGCCAAGACGTTCAGTTCGTGTCATCATATCTTCATTCATATCTTTTGATATTAGCGAATAATTCTGAATACTTGGGCGTGAGTGTGTTTTATACTTGAGTCGCTGAAGAATATAAGAGAGGTGGATTATGATTCTGGATAGGCAGAACCCGCTGAGTCTTGCTGATATTACCAAGGCAATGTATACGCTGAAAGATTCTCTGCCAGATTTAGAAACTCCGCATAATACTGAAGATTTGATTGAGTTTGGCCGTGATTTTGAGAATCTTCTGCAAGTCTATCGTGGCGCAATGCATGAGATTAGTACAAAACTTGAGATTCTCGATGATGAATACCAAACTCGCTACAGTCATAATCCTATTCACCATATGGAAAGGCGTATGAAGTCAGTGCGCTCCATTGCTGGCAAACTGGCTGCACACCGTAAATCGATGACTATTGCCAATATTGAAAATACTGTTTTCGATATTGCTGGTATTCGTGTGATGTGCAACTACATAGACGACGTGTACGCTATTGCTAGTATGTTAAGCCGTCAAAGCGATATTCGCATTCTTGAGGTCAAAGATTATATTAAGCATCCTAAAGACTCCGGATACCGCAGCTTGCACGTTATTTATAGTGTTCCAGTTTTCTTGACCACCGGCGCTCGCGATATTCCTGTTGAGGTACAGTTCCGCACTATTTCTATGGATTACTGGGCCAGCTTAGAACACCGTCTACGCTATAAAAGCACGAATAATCCTGAGCGTATAGCTCGTCATACTCAGACTTTGCACAATGCTGCTCAAGAATTATTTGATATTGATTTAGCTTTACAAAATGTGCATAGAGATTTGGTGTCTGCTCCACGCGAAAGTGATTTTGATGAGGAATAACCGCTAGAATATAGAGCACGTGTAGTTGTAAGGAGATATCATGACCGATTATATGGGTTCGTCCGTTTCTGGCGAGCAAACCGCTTATGAGCAACCATATATTGATGTACAGTCAGCTGTTACGGATGAACGTGCACAGCGTAGTTCTATTGCTCGTATTTATGGAGAAATGACAGTAGGTTTGCTTGTTACTGCCGCAGTCGCGTATGCCAGCTTTGCTAGCGGATTGTATGCAAGGTTCTTAATGACTACTGGACGTTTTGGTTTCATCGCTTTAGCAATCATTCAGATTGCTGTTATTGTTTTCTTATCCGCGCGCGCTTTGACGATGAATCCTACTACTGCTCGCGTTGCATTCTATGCTTATGCTGCTTTAATGGGTTTTACTCTTAGTAATATTTTTGCCGTGTATAGCTTTGGTAATATTGTTTTAGCTTTAGCATTTACTGCTGCTTTCTTCTTCGCGTTGACAATGTTTGCACTCACTACGAAGATGAATCTGCTCAAGCTAGGACCAATTCTGATGGTTGCTCTTATTGTGCTCATTATTGCAGAAGTTATCATGATGTTTATGCATATAGGTGTGAGCACTATGATTCTGTCGGGCATCACTTTGCTCTTGTTTGCTGGTTTCACTGCCTATGATGCTCAAGTTGCTCGCGCTATGTTTGCTCAATATGCTGGCAATGAAGTGATGATTAAACGCGTATCCATTTTATGCGCATTAAATCTGTATCTGGACTTCATTAACTTCTTTATCTCTTTCCTCAACCTGCTTAATAGAGATTAAAAAATATAGAATAAATGCCTGCCAGCTCATAGCTCGGCAGGCATTTTTATATGCTCTTAAGGTTGTTATTATGACTGCGGAATAAGTCGATTAGTCACATATCTGATGCCAAACCAGACGAGAACTGCACACACAACAACACCTGAAGTCACGCCTATTAATTGTCCCGTTGGCAAATGGAGTTCAAAGAATTGCGCAACAAAAGGAATGCACGCTGACACAACACCGGCTACAGCAAAGAAAGCAACTAACCATCCACGCCACGTATTTAATGGCTGCGCAATAGAAGCCAACATAATAATACCGAGCACAAACAGCACACATACGTTAATAGTACGTAATTGCGTTAAATGATCCTCTACACTAGACCATCCCATAATTTTTGGCACTATATATGTGGAAGCCAGCACGCTCAACCCGGTAGCGAAACCTGCAGGCACAGCCGTATGAATAACACGCTTCAAGAAACCTGGAATATAACGTCTTGTATTCGGCGCAAGCGCTAAAAAGAAAGCAGGAGTACCAATAGTAAACCACCCAATATAGGTCATATGACGTGGTAAATATGGGAAGTTCAACGCAAGAAGAACTACTCCCAGAGAAATCACAGCAGAATATGTGGTTTTAACTAAGAACAGACTTGCCACACGCTCCATATTCGCCATCACCTGACGTCCACGAGCCACCACATTCGGCAAATGTGAGAACAGAGAATCCACTAAAACTACTTGCGCCACAGCCTTTGTAGCTGGAGCAGCATTACCCATAGCAATACCTAAATCCGCTTCTTTTAACGCCAAAGCATCATTAACACCATCGCCAGTCATAGCCACCGTATGACCTTGAGAATGTAAAGCCTGAACAATCAACTTTTTCTGCTCAGGCAGCACACGCCCCACCACATCCACGTTCTCTAACACAGTAGCAACTTCTTCAGCAGTATCAGGAAGTTCACGTGCATCAATAAAGCGTGGAGTTTTATCTCCAGTCAACTGCACTTTCTGTGCAATAGCTGCTACTGTGCGTGGATTATCGCCGGATATAACACGCGCACGCACACCTTGCTGTCTAAACCATGCCAGTGTTTCGGCAGCATCAGAGCGTACAGATTCAGAACACACTACCACAGCGCGAACCACGCTTGCCGCGTTAAGTTCTTCACCATTATCTGCTGTATCCTGCTGATCAGCTGCAGCAAGCACAAGCACACGTGAACCGTTATTCGCATATTCTTCAACCTTTTTCATCACAGATTGAGGTGCAGAAGAACTGGCAGACATAATAATTTCAGGCGCTCCCATATACCATTGCTGCCCGTTATCTAAAATGACACTACTCCATTTGCGAGCAGAAGAAAAAGGTATGCGCTCACGCACCTGCGTGTGCACAGTAGAAAAATCGAAGTTCTGCGACTTCAATCCTGCGCAAATAGCCGCAGCTGTTGCATTGGGATTATCCTCATTACTCAGATGCCATAAAGCCTCATACACTTCATTATGAGTTGTGGAGCTATCAGACAGAATATCTATCTGATCTAAAGCAATACCGCCATCAGTAATCGTACCTGTTTTATCGAGATTTAATGCGTCAACACGAGCTAAAGTTTCTACCGCATCAAGTTCTTGAACTAAAGTATTCTCACGCGCTAAACGCAAAGCCGCTAAAGCAAAATTTAAAGATGTGAGGAGCACTAAACCTTCAGGAATTAAGCCAACAATACCTGCTACAGCTTGAACCACAGCTTGACGCCATGCGCCACTAGCAATCGCTGCGCTCCAGCCACCTGCAAGACGTAATTGCGACCACATCAGTAAAGCACACAGAGGAATGACGATAATAATCATAAAACGCAAAATTTTATTAATACCATCATTAATATCGGAATGAGTGCGCTTATACACTTTCGCTTCTTGGGTAAGTTTAGATGCATAAGAATTCTCACCTACGGCTGTAACGCGAACCAACGCGGTTCCTGATACCACAGTAGAGCCAGAATACACACTATCGCCTGGCTGTTTTTTCACCGTGCGCGATTCACCCGTCAGCATGGATTCATCCAACTCCACACCATGATCTTCGAGCACTTCTCCATCAGCTGGAACCTGTTCTCCCGAGCTAATCCACAACACATCATCGAGCACAATATCATCATGATTGACTTCTATATCACGACCATCACGACGCACTTTGTGTTGCGCAGACACTAAAATCGACAGCTTATCTAAGGTCAGTTTTGATTTAACCTCAGTAAACACACCAATCGCAGTATTGATAATAATAACCACACCAAAAACAGCATCTTTCCAACTGCCTGTTAATAAAACAAGAATCATGGCGCAGATGATAATGCCATTAAAAAGCGTAAAAATATTCGCCTTTATAATATCAACAATTGACCGTGATGTAGAGGTTTTCACACGGTTAACGTCTCCCCGCTCAATACGCTGCTCCACCTGGGCTTGTGTTAATCCAGTCAGATCAGTCATCATTCTTCTCCATATCTTTCAGCTGCGTTGTTAATGTACGGTTATGCGGACGATCCTCCACAACGCTAATCATCACATCCACAACACTCATATCAGCTTCTTGTGGCTGCGCGCTAATATTCCAATAAGCCGCCCAATATAATGGATCTACTGCAATATCTTTCATCTGCAGACCATGACGCGAATTAATCAGTACAACAATTCCTTTTTTTCTGGCATACTGTAAAACTTTGACCCACGATTGAATATCCGTCTGCGAGCGCGTAAGCGCATCTTGAGGGATGACAATAACACGTGTGCGAGAGTTGACGGCATTATAGACTTGTTCAATTTGTTCGCCGTGTGTTTGTGCTGCGCGATATTGGGCGTTGATGGATACTTGCTCAATAGTATGGGCGAGTTGGCGCGCTTGTTTGCCTTCATCATTCAATGATGCTATAACGTTCACGCTCACTTCTTTGATGTCTCCGTCATCGTCACGAGGAACGTATTGCGAAGATGTGCTTGGCGTATAACTGTGACCAATAGCTGTATTTTTGGGGATTGCGCACGCCACTGCAGCTGCTAGCCCCAAACCTGCTATAAGTGAAGCGACCACGATTTCTCGAAGTCGCTTCACTATTCGTTGTGATGTCATAGTCGATATTCTAACAAAGTCAGGTTATGATTATCTTCTCTATTTTTCTGTGGTGATAATCTTATGACTATCGAGCAAAACCAGCAAAACGTTGAGCAGTTTCACCTGTTCGGTGATCTAGGAACACACTGTGATGCGTATCTAAGAGTGCAATTGTTTCCTTATCGGCGTCAGATAGCTGGAAATCAAAAACGTTAAAGTTTTCTGCCATGCGTTCTTTATGCGTTGACTTAGGAATAACAACTACTCCACGCTCAATCAAGTAACGCAAAGCAACTTGCGCAACAGTTTTACCGTATTTCTCAGCTATGCCGCTCAGTGTTGGGTTGGTAAAGAAATCATTGATTCCTTCAGCAAATGGTCCCCATGATTCATGAATAATTCCGAGCTGATCCATGAATGGTCGTGCTTCCTGTTGCTGGAAGAATACGTGCGTTTCTACTTGATTAACCATAGGAGTGATATGAGTAAACTCGCACAGGTCAACAAGGCGATCCGGATAGAAATTTGACACACCTATGGCGCGCAGTTTACCTGCTTCATATGCTTCTTCCAGAGCACGATATGTGGAGTAATAGTCACCGAAAGGTTGATGCACGAGCATTAAATCAATATAGTCGGTGTCTAATCGTTTCAATGATTCATCGATAGAAGCTCGAGCGGCTGTATACCCCTCTTTATAGAACCAGACTTTTGAGGTGAGGAAAATATCCTGACGATCAATTCCGCTTGTCTTGACGGCAGCACCCACACCTTCTTCATTGTTATATGCTTGAGCTGTATCAATATGACGATATCCAATTTCTAAAGCATCACTAACGCATCGCTGCGTTTCCTCGGGAGGTGTTTGATACACTCCAAAACCTAGTTGTGGCATACGCACACCGTTGTGTAAAGTAACGTATTCCATTGTTGTCCTCCTCATAATAATTAGTGAGATTGCGTACTTACATAGCCTAGTCCACAATCTCACTGTAATAACGAAATGTTAAATCTGAGCAGTTCTGCTCTGAAAGAACAGCTGTTTTCCTGGATTCTTTACTGATATCTATTACTGATAGTCGTCCACATCAAAGCGCTGATCTTTAAAGAAAAAATCACGATCCTCATCGCTAATAGTACGAATAACACGTGCAGGATTGCCAGCTACAACACTCCATGCTGGAACATCTTTGGTGACGACTGCCCCACCTGCAACAACTGCATTATCGCCAATAGTTACCCCGGGAAGGATTGTTGCACTTCCACCAATCCACACATTGTTACCAATACGGATAGGAATGCCATATTCATATCCCGAGTTACGACTATCAGGATGAAGAGGATGACCAGCCGTATAAATAGATACGTTGGGAGCAATCATAACGTTATCGCCAATAAATACTTCACCAGGATCCAGAATAGTCAGATTATAGTTAGCAAAAAAGTTCTTGCCCACATGAATATTCGTACCATAATCACAACGGAAAGGCGCTTCAATATAAGCCGTATCGCCGCCAGAACCCAAGATTTTGCTCAGCAACTCATTCATACGACCTAAATCATCAGGATGCAGATTATTGAACTCATACAGTTTCTTCTTGCATTCCAAACGCTCTTGAGACAACCCATCCATATCCGCTACATACGGTAAGGAATTGAGCATACGCTCTTTTTGATTCATATCATGACGATTCATACTACCTCCTCCAGCGTTCTTATTGAGGGCTTCACACCTTACAGAACACTTTTATTGCACGACCCCTATTTTCTTTCCTATAGAAAGAATATAAGGTTATGCACGAGCAACACGCAGTATATATACGATATATCCTGCAAGTAGTCCCACAAAAGCAGGAAGAATCCATCCCAACCCCATGTTAGTAAACGGCAAAGCAGAATTTATGCTCGCGAAGACATCGTGAATAGATCCAAACACTGGTGAAACACTCTTAAGCATGCCAAAAGCAGTGCTCATAAAAGTTATAGCTGCAGCAAGAGTTGTTGTTGACATTGCACAAATAAATACGCTTTTATGGAATTTGAAAGTTGGTCCGAGCACGCACAAAATCATCAACATAATGGTGAGCGGGTACAAGAACATAAGCACTGGAACAGACCACGCAATAATAGCATTTAAGCCAGCATTAGCAATAACAAAAGAAATCAGAGTAAAAGATACCGCAAAAATAGTGTACTGACCGACTTTCGGGAAAAGATCAACAAAAGTAGTACTAATAGAGGTAATCAATCCAATAGCAGTTTTTAAACATGCCAGAGTAATAACAACTCCCAGAAGCACACCGCCACTGGTACCAAAATAATGTTGCGCAATAGCGAATAAAGCAGATCCGCCATCGGCGCTTACTCCTAAAACAGCACCAGACTGAGCGCCGATAATGGTGAGCACTCCATAAATCACAACCATAAAGAAGCCGGCCAGAACACCAGATTTAATGGAAGCGACCGCTGTATGATTTGAATCCTTAACGCCTAAACCATGAATAACGTCAACTAAAATAACGCCGAACGCCAAGGATGCTAAGGCATCCATAGTGTTGTATCCCTCAAGAAAACCGGTGAAAAAAGCCTGATGAACATATTCATCATGAGGTTGCACGGTAGAAACAGAGCCCATTGGATGAACAAGAGCAGTAATAAGAAGAACAGCTAAAACAACTAAAAACAGCGGATTAAGAATTTTACCAACCCAATCCAAAATACGTGTTGGCTTCAGGCTAAAAAGCAAAACCACAGCAAAGAAAGCAACGGAGAAGATAAAAAGAGCCAGAGTGCGATTACTCTGTTCCACAAGAGGCGCCACTCCCACTTGAAAAGACACAGTAGCTGTACGGGGGATTGCAAAGAACGGACCAATAGTTAAATAAAGAGCAAGTGTGAAAAAGTAGGCAAAGCCCTTACCTACTTGCGTAGCCATATGGAACAGACTCGTGCTCTGAGACACCGACAAAGCAACTATTCCTAACAAAGGCAAACCCACACCAGTAATGCAGAAGCCCGCAGTAGCAATCCAAGACTGCATTCCAGCCTTTTGTCCCATACTCACTGGAAAAATCAGATTACCTGCACCGAAAAACAACCCAAACAGCATGGACGCTACAATAATAGACTCTTTACCCGTTAATTTCTTCTTCATGAATCTCTCCTACAACATCTCATGATTAGAGAGATTAGCGTGATATTGCACGTATGTATAGATAGACGCAAGGGAATGTCACAAACTCATCCACAATATAAGACGGTAGCTATTATGGCGGTATTGTTTGCCTTTGTATGAGCATTTGTATGCGCACTTTTGTCAAGCTATTACACGATCGCTGTGGCAATGCTCCCTAAACTTTCTCCTCCTTCATAGCATATGATAAGAACAATGCCCCTGTGCCCCACGAGAGAAAACAAGGTTGTTCTACACGCTAATAAAGTAATAAAAGCGTGGATTATATTTCCCTACCCTCTATAAGGTTGCAGGGCGTGTTTTCATGTAGTCAGCACCATGTCTAGGCTGGATTACGGTCACTCTTCAACTGTCAAAACCGTGTAGTTACCTGCGAAGAGTATTTTCATAAGACTCAAGAGCAACACCTCTGACCTGCGAAAACGTAATTCGATTGCACGCACTAGCTACATGGACAAGAAGAGTATCGGCTGTGCGACCCTTGATCTAAGACTGATCATTTGCAAGCAAAGAGTGACAGCATTGAGCTACGTAAACATCACGCGTCTCAATCATAGAGGCTACATCTCACTTGGCATTGTGGAGTTACAGTGCTGTAGTGGGAGTGAAGCTCTGAGACCATTCTCCTAGGTGATTCTCGATATCACTCCATCTATCGGATGCATGACGGTCTTTCTTCTTCCAGTCAACGAGCTGCTTCTTGAGATGGACACGGTCAAGTTTATCAAGAATAACCATCACACACTGAGCGCATTTTTTCTTCTCCTCATCACTGTACCGCTCGAAGGAGTTTGTGGGATTAAACGCCTTCACTCGCTTTTCCATATGACTTGCATCGTTAAAGGCAAGGCTATACATTGTATATTCGAGGAAGGGTAGTTGGACACCAAGACGCTCGCACAGGTCTGGGTCGCGCGACAGTCGAGACATTCCTATCCTATAGTTGAAAGTGCTGTATCCCTCTAAAACCCTCCTGAGTATGTTGCCGATTACATATGACTCATTTGGATCCACATCCTCGGCACTGGCAAAATCGTACGCGCGCCTTAGCAGAATAGTGTATTCGTTGCTGTTATTGACGCGTGGTTCAGAAGATCTTCCCCTAAGCTCGAACACCGCTTCGATTTTCTTCCCATCGAAATCGACATTTATGTCCGAGAAGATATTTGTCAGCTCTTCTACAACACCCCCGTCATGAGTCATAATCGTAATGCGACTCTCTGCATTCGCTTTCAAAAGGTGTTCGAAGCGTTCTCTGATCAGTGAACAGACTCCTACTCTGTTTTCCATGTCGAAGCTAGAAATTGGGTCATCAAGAACAAGGTACTGTGGGTCGTCATCCTCGTGATTCCTCGCCCTATTCTTTCCGCCTTCGGAGAAGAAATAGCAGAGTGCGAGAATATTTCTCTCGCCCGTTGAGACATCGTTTGGCTTTACCGGATGCCCGTTCGACATAATCTTGTATTTGTTGCCCTCTGGGGAAAGTCGGAATTTCTTGGAATCGAAATAGACGCTTGCAAGATAAGCGTTGATTACGTCAACCGCAATGTCGACACTTTGCATTCTAGCTTCCTGTGCTGCCTTGCTCTCAACCAGAGCTTTAAGAGTATCGTTGTTCTTCTCTTTACTATCTTTGGCATTATCGAGCGCTCGAATTGCATCTTCCCTCTGTTTGTTCATTGAGGACGCATCCGCTGCGGCAATCGCATTACTCAAGCCAAGGAGTGTGGTACGGATTTCCTCCTTTTCATCTATGGCTTTGTTTATCAATCCGACTTCCTCGTTAATGTGTTTGATGACTTCGTTCAAGGCATGAATCGCTTCTGACAGCCCCAAACAATCAATAGTCTTTGGAGAATAGATGTTTGACTCCCTCTCCGCTATCAAATCATTGTAGCTCTTTACCAAGTTAATCACCTTTTGCTCAGCCTTTAGCAAGTCAGTCCCCAGCGTGGTGGACACCTGTTCTGAAACACTCTGCTGAGTTATCTCTTGTAAAAGTGCTGATCTGAGCTCCTCTTTGAATTCGTCTACTTCCTTGCTGAGTACCTTGCGCACACTATCGATAATGGAGGCCTTTTCCACTGCGGAAATCTCTCGTTGGCACATTGGACAAGCGTCAGTATCCGGGTTGGAGAAAGTCTCAGCAGACATCTCGATGAGTTTCTGATTCCCGTTTTGAACAATTTCAAGTATCCGCTTCTCACGGTCGCTGAGAGTTGGGTCTTCTACCCGTTTTGACAGAAGTTCTAAAATCCGTGTTTCGTCGTATTGTTCGACTTCTATCGGTGAAAGGCGAGGTAGGTAGTTATCGCCAGCTTCGCTCGCCTTTTTATATTCCGTTAACCTATCGTTAAACTCCTTTTCCAAGAATTCACGGGGCTGCGTAGGCTCTACATTGCATATTTCATCCCATCGTTTATCAGTGAGATTTGGCTTCTTACCGTCGACTTCCTCTGCCCGTGAATTCCACCCGCCTTCTCTCGCTGCGCTCTTTGCTTTCTTCTCCAACTCTTCCGGAGAATTCTCACCACTACTCAGATCGTTGATTTCCTTTGTCAACATCTCGTTCTTATCATTAATCTCACGAATTTCCTTGTTGATTTTCTTAATTGCATCCGCCGCTTCAACTTGTTCGCCAAGCATCGCAAACGCCTCAAGACCATCATCATTGATGCGTATTTTCGACTCAATGTAGTCTTCGCTGAAGACTCTTATTCGCGCACGATCAGCATCATCCAGATCCAATCTTTGATTGTCCGAGTTGTAAAAGTAGCCACTACCTTTTCCTGTCTTGATGGACTCAATTTCCCGCGCAACGGTTGATTTACCGGAACCATTATGACCAAAAATAATCGAAGCACGTAGCGCAGGTGATTTATCGCCGAAAAGGGTGATGTCACAGCCACTCGAGAAGGCTCCTCTCTGCACTCGAATCCCATGAATGAGTGGAATCTTGCTAGCCATTAGAGCCTCCTTGCCTCGGGAATAACACAGGTTGAATATCTTGCGTAATGAGTTTTGAGTACTTTTTAAGTATATAAACTCATCTTACACACTCCGCCGCAGGAGTACTAAACGGCAGATTGTCATCGAGCTATAATCTAGCAAGCCTAAGCGTTGACTAGCGTCCCGTACAACTTTGCGCACACGTCTTCAACGATGTCACAGCTGGCAGAAGCACCCGGGCACCCCAGTTCCCCCTGTTTCCAGACGACTGGGTGGACTCTTTGCTACAGCTACAGTCTAGGGGCAAAAACTCGAACGGTCCTCGGCAAGGGCAGGTTCTAGGTAACCTTGCAACACTTCTGATGGGTGGGGAATGTCAGTATGACTGTTTTGGTGACGTTTTATGGGGCGAGTATTGTTCACACACCCACTTCCTGCTCGTTGTGTGGATTACGCCGCTTTGATTGCTTTGGTTTTTTAACTTCACCAGCGCCGCACGTTTGGTTGGTGTTTCTAAAAGTGTGGGAAAGGTATGGCGCAATGATCCGACTCGGACAACAGGTCGCAACGAATTACCATCATTGCCTCAGTCACAATCTTGGTACAATCGTTTCTTGTGTAATTTGGATAAAAACATTAATCCAAGGTATTTTGAGCTTTGACCAGCGACAGCTCATCAGCCTTCTTCATCATGAGGACATTCAATACGAGAAATCGCCCAACACCTTAATCGAAATCCTTCAACAATTAGTCGCCAATTGCGTCGTAACCAGATTCATCAATGAGTGATTTACAATCCGTGTACAGCTCAACGTTGTGCAATCAGCCGACGTCGGAGGAATCACCAACGCAAGTACGACAGCCCGCCACTGTGGCCTGAAATCATGACTCGTTTGCACAAGCGATGTAGCCCTGAACAGATCTCGCATGATTTACGCAAGTGTTTCCCCGATAATGAAAACATGCAGCCCTGCACCGAAACGATTTACCAAGCAATCTATGTTCAAAGTAAAGGACACCTGTGCAAAGAGCTGGTCGCATTGATAAGACGAGGAAAAACACAACATAAAACCGCACTAACTCGCACCACACGACGTCGATTTCACGATCCGATAATCATGATTTCCGAACACCCTGTCGAAGTCCAAAACCACTCCAATCTAAGACATTGGAAAGAAGACCTCATCATCGGTAAAAAACGGCAAGAACACCATCGATACCCTTGTCGAAAAATCGACCATGTTAACCGTACTGCTTCATCTACCAACCAACCACTCAGCGCAAGCACTCAACGAAGCAACCGTGAAGAAAACGAGTAACTTCCCCAATCACTTCACTGAAACATTCACGTGGGATCAAGGTAGCGAAACGGCCAGCCACAAACAATATCCAATGAACAACGGTTATCATCATAGCTAAAGGTCGCAGTCTCTTCTTTCCCTCGACAACCTCGGCTTAGTCTTAGCTACATCTACTTTAGAACGTTTAGGCGTATGAACTCTTTAGATTTTTTAGATGTTTGAACTGAAGCGCCTAATGATAACGAAATCTTACCTGTTGAAACTTTCCAAGACTAATTTACATCTATCTGTGAGAAAGTTCCTCTAGCCCTATCAATAGAGCTTCATGAATAATATGAACAGATTTCTCTTGGTTAAGTTTATTCTTTAATATGTCTATAACATCTTTTAATTTTCCATCAACCAAAATCGTTATTCCCTCAACCGTATCGCCTGTAACCTCATTTTCAAATTGTTCTATTAGCATTGATATTTTATCCATTATTTATTCCTTATCAAATATATTCATTCCATTATGTATCCAAAATCTTTGAGGTACTGGGATTAAATCCCAAAAACTACGGTACATCCCTGTCCATCCTAAAGGTACATAATCCTCAAATGATTCTGATTCAGAGTATTGACTATACAAACGATTATTATCAAAATCTATAAATAAACTAGGATGAAAATCATAATACCAAGAATCATCTAATTCATCTATTGATCCTAATAAATAAGTTTGTAAATCTTCTGAACTGACCTCAAACTCTGTCATTTTCTCAAGAAAGTTTCCAGCGTTCTCTTTTACAAGAACCTTACTGTCGCTTCTCTTCGAATCAATTGACAAACCTTCTACATTATATCCATGTCGTACCAGATGAGAGTCTAAAATAGTATAATCTAAAATCCACAACTCTCTATCGGATACATACCAAGAAAATTTGCCATTATACTGCACACCGCAAATGATTTCAGTCGGAAAATTAATTAAACTAGCCATTATTGATTCCCCCTACGACCCTAGCATTTGTAGCATATTCCTCAATCCAACCAATCCAAGACCTATAGCTCCAGCAGTAACACCAACTTTCTTCCAATCAACCTCTCTCAAGAAATGAACTACCTGCTTACCAACTCGCTCCGCCGTCGCACACACATACTTGTACATATTCCTAAGCAATTCACCCCAATTACGGAAAAGACTGCCCCCCCCCACGAGACTCAGGAGCAGTCTTAAGCCCAGTAGCCTAAACGCATTTTCTTGGATATGATATGTTGCTGACGGAGAGCCTCAGCTCGCGTTTAATCTTGCGCTTGCTACTGTACAACAAAGCGACTAGCACTCTGAATTATAGATTCAGAAATCCTACAGAAAATTTTTATACAATAAGGTTTCAAAGAGGACAATCTGCTCCCCTTGAAACCTTATAACTTAATCATCTATACCAACACCACCAGTGAACTGTGTTATTAAAGAAAGATACTCTTTTATACTCACTTTATCAATGTTCGCTATATCTTTTTTACCCCCAACAGAAAGAAGAGGAACAAAGCCAAAACACTGTTCATAACTTAAAGAACCGAAGCGACGAACAGCTTCCTCATATAACGGAATTTCAAAGTAATCTTCCAAAAGCCCTTCATCTTCCAAATCATCTAGGAAATAGTGCATATTCTCCAAAATAGATATAAAATCTCCATCTTTATATCTCACAAGCCTCAAATATTTTTGCTCCTCTAAAGTAACAATATCACCAAAAGCAGTAAGAAAAATCGGAATGGATAGCGCCCCTCTGAAATAGGTTCTTCGAACAAATTCCAAATAGACATCAGGATTAATCACTTTTAAATAACCATTAAGTAAATATCCTAAACCGTAATTTTTCCACAAATGTAACAATTCGCTCGGAACCTGATGACAATATTTATCGATTACATCACTAGGCATATCCGAAATTTTAGAAAATTTTAATAACATAACTACATCCTATGGAATCAATTTTACATTCAAGTACATTTTACTTAAATCTTCATAAGGTGTTGTTCTAGCAATATTATCAACAACCTCATCTACTTCTCCGATTCGAGATTTCCACTGAGAGCCAATTGAAGAATTAACCCTTGCGTCTCCCACACCTGTTACATTTTGGGCAAAACCTCCGGCGATTTGATCAGGATTGTGCAATGCAGCTTGACTATCTAGCCATGAACTAGCTTGCGATTTAGCTTCATCTCTACTCAATCCTGCTTGACGTAATTCATTATATTTATCAGTAAAAGCATTGTCACGAGCTGCCTTTTGCGCGGCATTCCCAGCAGACGAGCGCCCGTTAGCTAAATAGTCCGCTCTATTTTTAATATAATCTACTACCGTTAGCTTGTTCATTCCCTCTTGCTGATTCCTCAATTGACGTGAAAATTCACTAGCATCGTGCTTGTCATTTTTATTAAACTTAATTTCAATTTCAGGAGTTCGACTAATATCCCCTGATTTCGGTTTAGTCTTCATAACCTCGGATTTTGGTGCTCTCTTCGTAGAGACACGACCCAGACCATTCGTAAAGAGGTTATAACCAAAGTTCATCGCAAGCGTTTGACCAGTCACCTTATTACCAGCCACCACATCAAGAGCTGTATCTATAACAGTATCTACACCTGCTTGAACACCAACTTTCGTAACCGATGAACAACCTAATCACTGATCTTGAATATATCACTGACGACGTTGGACTACCACTTGATCTTGCGCTTGCCCCTGCGCAACAAAATGACTAACACTCTGATAAGTCTGATACCTCTATTGCCAGAAATTACCCACATTGCTGACCTGCCCGCTGGGTGAAGCGATTCCCGTGATGACCAACCCAGCTGACAGCTTGATTTTTTCTTTTGAGACAAGCTGGAGTTTAGTGGCTTTGAACTCCAATGTTCGAGAACCTTTAAAAGATCAAACTGAAGCGCATAATAATAACGAAATCCCAAAACAACGGCACATCCCAGTCCAACCTAAAGGCACATAATCCTCAAACGATTCTGATTCAGAGTACTGGCTACACAAACTACCCTCATCAAAATCTATAAATAAAATAGGTTTGTAAATCTTCTGAGCCGACCTCAAACTATGTCATTTTCTCAAGAAAGTTTCCAGCGTTCTCTTTTACAAGAACCTTACTATCACTTCTCTTCGAATCAATTGATCAACTGTCATGAAAAGAGAGCTACCAAATCATCAGTAGTCAACGCAGAAACAATGATTGAGTCATCCGTTTCTTTGTGAACCTTACTGGATAGTTTTTGCAAACCCTCTCTAAAAGCTACATCCGAAATCACTACATCTTGTGCTTCAGACATAACCAACAAGCGAAACTCCTCAACGAGACGCCCATCTACCTGGTACTTCCTTTCAGGATATTTAGGCAAAGAGATTTTCTCATCACTCTCCACTAAAGGAAATACACCTAAGAATTCTGAACCATTCTCATAAAAATTAGGCTCTATCTCTCTGGGTTTTTGAAATAATTTTTTGAACATCTTTAACCTCCAAAATGCACTAAATCATAAGGATAATATTTATGATCCTTAAAAGAATCATCAGGTATCTCGAGTACTTTTACCAGCGCAGCAATCTCTAAAGCCCAGTAACCAAAATATAACGGTTCCTCCTCTTTATCATAGCCAAAGAAATAACTACTTCTTTGACTTCTATACCAATTGGACAACTGTTTAGAAATTATAGCTTCTCTCTCATCAGGTTTATTGTAAAGTTCTGCAATCCATGGTCTAAACTGTTTAATATCCTTATATTCACCAATATCAGTAACAGTCTCTTTACCCATAAGAATATCAATTACCCCATGCGAGACTTCAAATTTATCAAGCAGTACTAAAAATTCTTTATCATCAAATAAATCAACTTTCAGCAATACACTTAAAGCTATAAATTGAAGAGTATTCATATCAATAATCTCTGAGAACACAGCTTTAAATTTAGGGATACTCTTTATATAATCTTCTTTGATTACAGTCAGACTATCTCCCCTAGAATACCTTGCTACAATTATTTGAAAAGATATGTTGAAAGTAGCATATCTTATATTCTTAATAACTTTTTCATTTAAAGCTTTATTGTCTAATAATCTACTTTCAAACATACTTAATCGCTGATACTGTTTAGAAATAAATGAATCAAAATAACTATTATCTTTTAATTGATCTCGTATCATAAACTTCTCCGATCTATGGTAGCACACTAGATTTAATGCTTCCATCAGGCATGACTCGAACTAATAAGCTATCATACCCGTGTATTTTTATAGTATCTGCCAAATCTATCCCGACTGATTTATCTAAACGTTTTTGTATCCAGTCATATCCCATCTGAGGGCCATCTTTCGTTTTTCCTAATTTTGCTGTATTGTATTTTGCCTCTACTACAACATAAGTATCTGTATTTTTATTGTAGTAAACACCATCAATTCCCCGATGTCCTTTATCATCGATACTTGATACCCTATCTTTGCTTACCCTCGTAAAGCCTCTCTCTTCCATATAACGATCCATCTTCAGCTCTGCATAATTACCCTTCTGACGATTAGTTGTCAGAGGTGTTGTACCATTTTCAACATTTTGAATCGCTTTTATAGTCTGTTCGCGACGAAGATGTTCATCAAAGTTTGAACTACTCCTTGCTTTTCTACTCTCTTCAATATTCGAAAGAACTCTACGTCTAATATCTTCAGCCGATTCAAAAGGACCAGGATGAGTTACCTTCCCGACTGGTGCATCTGCAGTTTTCGGCTTATTCCTAGCGACATCTGCTTGAGAACCTGTAAGCGATCGAACCGAAACACCTTCAGACAACGCATTGATCGCCAAACTAGCCACAATACTGCCAGCAGTAGCTTTCCCACCCTGGAACGCATCCACAATCGTATCTACTGCTGTTTCTCCAACAGTATCCACCGTCTGACGTGCAAGAGGATTTACAACCGACGAAGTCGCACTACTAAACCCACCAAGTAAACCACCTGACAGCCCACCAATAAATGCACCATTGACAGCACCATGAACAGTACTACTCAGAACCTCACCTGGCTTTTGCCCAGAAAGGACACCCAAGGTTAAAGCATGAACACCTCCACCCGCAGCACCACTAACAGCACCTACCACTACACCAGTAACAACCGCTGCACCAAAACCCGTTAAACCAGCAGCACCTACCAGCCCTGCAACAACAGGAGCAGCTACACCTGCCGTCGCCACAGTAACCGCTAGCGCACCAACACTCGCAGCCGCCGCAATACCAACTTTCTTCCAATCCACTTCTCTCAAGAAATGAACAGCCTGCCTACCAACTCGCTTCGCAGTCGTACACACATGCTTATACATATTCTGGAGTGCTTTACCCCAATTACGGAACATGCTCAAAGCTTCCCTAGTCTTAGGAGCCGTCTTAAGACCAGTAGCTTGAGCATACTCCTCTTGAACACGCTGCCGACGACGAGACTCAGCCTGTGCTCGCACCTGCGCTTGCTGCTGCGCAACAAAATAACTAGCACTCTGATAAGTCTGATGCGCCGATTGCTGGAAGTTACTCCACTGCTGAACCACCCAATTCTTCGCACTATTGACCTGATGGCCAGCCCAATGAGCTGCTTGGCTTACCTTATTGCTAACCCAATGAACCGCATGAGAAGCTGCACTCTTAAACGCACTCCACGTATTAGACGCAACTGTCTTAACACCATTCCAAGCCTTGCCTGCCGCTTTCTTCACACCATTCCAAGCAGCACTTGCAACCTTCTTAAGACTCTTCCAAAAGTGACCACTCGGATCAGTGTAATTAACAGGATTATTATGAACATACGCATAACGATTCTGACTAAGCGGATTTGTTACCTGCCCTTGATAATCATCCTCCGTTAGGAAGGTTCCCGCATAACTGTCATAATACCTCGCCCGTAAATAATCAAGCCCTACAACATCACGCGCTTCGCCATTATACGCATAAGGATTACCCGTCTCATCCGTGCTCTTCTTAGCAGAACCATAAAACCTATAACTACTCGAAGCAACAGCCACACCATCTTGAATTAAACCCGTAACAGAACCCGACTGGTCAGTCAAATAACCATAAGTCTTGTTCGCCTGATTATTCAGATACGAATTTCTACCATGACCATAACTAAAAGTCTCATCAGCCCTCAAATCATGATCATAAACTTGAAGAACCTCAACATACTCACGATTAACATCATTAACATAATTGCGCTCATCAAAATAATGATAAATATCCTCTCGAGTTGTATAAGGAATCAACACATCATGAACAGCAGATGCATAAGACACATCTCCCTCACCCGACAAATTACCCAGAGAAGGCGGATTAACCACAACACCCTCTTCGGATGCCCTATCCTTAACAATCTTCTGATGATAAGCAATTGAAACATCATCAAAGATTTCATGCCAAATCGAACCTATAGTCTGAGGCAATGTAGAGAGAGACTGAAGAACATTCTGGCTAAAACCATACCAGAAGAGGGATTTTTCCTCACTAGGAGCTGTAGTGAGAGCAGATTTCTTCCCACTTCTTCTAGCACGTATATCAGAAGATTTATCTTTCTGCTCTCTTCTAAAAAGCTGATATGTGTTCTTACCCACCTTGCGGTTAGCGGTAAAGACGCGGTTATCATCTCCGTCATAAAGGGCTGCCGTAAGTAGACCTTCTTTATCTTTCACGGCAAGGAGGCGATTTTCTGTATCATAGATATACTGGAGTTTCTCACTCTTTTGTTCCTGCGAAATACGATTACCGTTCTTATCATAGCTGTAGGTAATCGTGCCTTCCGGCCCTTCTAGCTTGGTCAAACGATTGTTATCATCGTAGCTAAAGGCGGTTTTCTCTTCTTTCCCATCGACGACTTCGGTGCTAGAGAGTTTATTGCCCGCAAGGTCATAGGTGTAAGACAGGCTAGAGAGTTCTTTACCGTCCTTAGTAGAAACCGTCATGGTCTCTACCTGACCCAATGTATCGTAAGTATAACTATGAACGAGACTCTCCCCATCCTGAGTGACGGTTTCTTCCGTAATGTAATTACCATCATCGTATTCATAGCCATAGCTTGAAATCAACTTACTCTTCTTGTCCACATGACGAATTTCTGTCACGCGATGTGCCTTGTCATAGGTCAAAAAGCTATGCGTTCCATCTCCACGTTTGACTTGCGTTAGATCACCTGCGTCATTATAGGTGTAGGCGGTCTTTTGCCCCTTGACATCCGTCACCGAAGTCAGTCTATCCAGCTCATCATAAGTATAAGAGACCTTGCTTCCATCTGGATAAATCATGTGGGAGATATTGCCAAAGTTATCATACTCATATTGAATGAGGCTGCCGTCTCCTTGGCGAACACCCGTAATTTCCCCCTCATCATTGTAGGCATAGCGGGTAGTTCCTGTTAGGTCACTCATGGATACCCGTCGACCATCTGGGTCATAAGCATAGACAACTTGACCATCTTGTTTTTCGGAATAGTCTACCTTAAGCAATTGGTCTAGTTTGTTATAGTCATAGCTGATGGTTTTTCTATCGGCTTTTGTGACCTTCTCCAACTGGTTATTAACATTATAGGTGTAGGTCTCTGTATCCCCGAGACTGGTCATACGTTTGACAACATTGGAAAGTTGGTCATAGTCGTATTTGTTGACCTTGCCATTTCCGTTGGTTATGGAGGTGATATTGCCTACGCTATCATAAGTGTAGCTGGAGGTAGAAGCTTTCTCACCTGTCCCTTGAGTCGCTGCTAACAGTTGATTTTCAAGGTCATAGGTGTAGCTCTTCACCCGCTCACTACCAGAGAATACACTGGTCAAGTTCCCATTGCCATCATAAGCCATGGTTGCTTTTTCACCTTCAGCGTTTTCCACTTTCGTTAAGCGATTGTCATGATCATAGCTATACATGGTCAATTGACCTGCTGTATCAGTCTCACTTGTCAAACGATTGAGACTATCATAGGTTCGCTTGGCCACTTGTCCAAGTGGGTTATTCTCCTCAAGAACATTGCCATTCGGGTCGTAGGTATACGTTGTTTCCCGCTTCCCGTTAATCGTCCGTTTAGTCACTTGACCGACTGGATCATAGCTAGAAGTGATTTTGCGACCCGTTGGTGTCTTGATGGTTTTCAACTGGTCAAGAGTAGTATAATCAAAGGTCGTGGTCGCGCCTGTCGGACGGGTTAAAGCCCCAAGATTTCCTGCTTCATCATAGCTGTACTTGGTCTCAAGGTCTAAGGCATTCTTCGCCGTTAAGAGACGACCAACCTTGTCATAGCTGTAGGTGTTGCTTCGATTTGACTGATCCGTTTCCTTTGCGATGTTACCAGCCACATCATAGCTATAGGCTTTCGATAATCCTTGTGGTCCTGTTTGCTTTTCTAAACGTCCAAGCGCATCATAAGCATAGGTGTACTTCGCTTTATTTGGCAATGTGCGACTGGTCGTGCGACCATATAAGTCATTGACATAAGAGGTAGCGTTGCCATTGGCATCAGTCTCTTTTGTCAGACCACCTGTCGCATCATAAGCATAAGTTGTTTCACCACCTGTTGGACGTTTCATACTGGCGACACGATTGAGACTGTCATAGGTGTAACTAGTGGTATTGCCTTCACCTGTCGTTTCACTCAAGCGATTGCCTACTGCATCATAGGCAAAGGTTTGTTTGACTCCTGTTGGTGCAAGCGTTTCAACCACACGACCAAGCGGGTCATATGTAAAGGCTGTCGCTTGCCCATTCGGGTCTGTATAGAGAACCAATTGCTGGTTGGCATCATAGCCATAACTACTAGAATGACCATTTGCATCTGTTACTTTGGCTAGATTTCCTAAGACATCGTACTCATATGTTGTCTGGTTGCCATCCGCATCCGTTTCGACTACCACGCGATTCAAGGCATCGTAACTGTAGCCAGTCTCCCGTTTAAGATGGTCAGTAATTTTGGTTAGATTGCCATTATCGTCATACTGATAAGTCTTGGTCTTGCCTTCTTGATCAGTAGAGGTTGCGACATTACCCATCACATCATAGGTAAAGCTTTCACTGGTTCCATCTGCGTAGACGACCTTGACCAGCTGGCTACCACTGTCATAACTGTACTTGGTCACTTCCCCAAGACTGTTAGTTAATGTTAAGCGATTGCCTGCCTTGTCATAAGTATAGGATTCATTGAGGTCTTGGTTGTCTTTCTTTGCAATAACACGATCTGCTGCATCATAGGTATACTCTGTGACAAGTCCACTCGAATGAGTCTGTTTCACAAGTCGCTCTAACGCATCATACTCTTGGCTAATCGTCGTCTCATCTGGTAAGACGACTTCTTTCAATTGAGCAGTTGGGGTATAGCTCATCTTAGTGGTGTTGCCATTGACGTCCACCATTTCAATCGGATAACCCAAAGCATCATAAGTGTAGGCTGTTTTTCCACCTAAGGCATCGACTGTTTCTGTCAACTGCTCCATGCGGTTGTAGGTAAAGTGAGTGGTATTGCCTAAACCATCGGTCACGCTAGCGACTTGGCTTTGTCCTGTAAATCGACTAGAAGCCGTATAGCCTGCTGCATCTGTTACACTATTTTGATTTCCGTTTGCATCATAGGTCATGCTAGTGCGCTGACCTAAGGCATTAGTAGAGGCAAGTAAACGTCCTGCACAGCTATACTCGTATGTGGTTTCCTTGCCAAGTGCGTCTGCCATAGACAGAATATTGCCCATCGCATCAAGGGTATACGAAACACTTGTCCCGTCTGGATACTTGATGCTGGTGACATTGCCTGCCGCATCATAGGTATAGCTGGTTGTCTTATCTCCCTTGGTTTCTGTCAGCTTGTTTCCAACCGCATCATAGGTATAAGAGACTGTTTGACCTGCTTCATCGGTATAAGAGAGGACACGCCCCATCTGATCATAAGTGGTCTTGGTAGTTGTACCAATTGGATAAGAAACATCTGTCAGATTACCAGAGGCGTCATAGGTCTTTTCGGTGACTTGTCCAAGAGCATCGGTAATGGTTTTCACGGCTTGGTTACGGTCATCATAGGCGAGACTGCTCGTTTGACCTGAAGCGTTCTTCCGCGTAGCGACACGACCAAGCGCATCGCGGGTGTAGGTAACCGTTTGACCTAAGGCATCGGTTTCCGTTAAGAGACGACCCCTACTGTCATAGGTGTAAGTCGTGGTATTACCTTCTGCGTCTGTCACAGAAAGCTGGTTGCCTACACCGTCGTAGGTATAGCGATAGTTGCCACCTTCGCCATTATTCGAAGCAATCTTATGACCAAAACCATCGTAACTAAAGGTCGTGGTATTGCCATTTCCTTCAGTAACAGTTGTCACTTGACCTGCTTTGTCAAAGCTATAGGTAGTGCCAACCCCGTCCGCATCCTTTTCACTCAATTTACGACCTTCTGCGTCATAGGTCATGGTGGTCGCTCCACCACGAGGGGTGATCACGCTTAGCACCTGATTATGGGCATTATAGGTCAGGGTTGATTGTCCACCGAGTGGATTAGTCATCATAACAAGGTTCGCCCCTTGATAAGTAAAGGAAGTGGTTGCCCCGTTTCCATCTGTGGTAGATAAGATTCGTCCTTTTTTATCTACCTTGTAGGCAATCGTAGAACCATCTGGAAGGACTGTCTGCGTCAGATTTCCCTTATTATCGTAACTGTGTTTTGTTTCTGCTCCCCCAAAATCTGTCACCGATAAGAGATGATTTTTCTTATCATAGGTAGAGGTTTTCACAGCACCGTCAAAGCGGGTCTCTGTTAAGACATTGCCATTTTCATCGTAGCTATAGTTTGTCGTTTGACCTGCTTCATTCGTGACGCTAGCCAAACGATTATTCTTGTTGTATGTCTTAGAAACTCTGGTGCTATCAGGATAGGCAATCCCCGTTGTACGATACTGGTCATCGTAGGTATGAACAGTTTGATTACCATTGGCATCAGTTGTGACTGTCTGACCGTCGCTATATGTCAAGGTTGAGGTTGCTCCGGCACCATCTGTTTGCTTGGTCACCCGTCCTTGGTCATCGTATTCATTACGAACAACCTTTGTGCCGTTTCCGTCATACCAAGCTGTCATCAAGCCCTTGTCATCATACTCATAGCGAGTTGGGACTCCTGTCGCATCCGTATAGGTAATCAGGTTGCCATTATCATCATATTCATAGGTCAGCGTTGACCCATTCGGAATTTGGATTGCTCCAATATAGTTGGCATCGTTATAAGAGATAGTATAGACAAGAGCTGTTGGAGAGGTAATTTTTGTGAGCTGATAGTTCTCATTATACTCAAACTGAGTTTTATTGCCCTTTTCATCTGTCTGACTCGTGAGAAGCCCATAGAAATTGAACACTTTTTCTTGATAATCAGTATCTATAATATGGTACTCTTTTACCTCATAATTTTCTTTTTCTTCTCCGCCAAAATCTCCTTGCTTAGTCTCTACAGTTTTAACTTCAAGTCTCAGATCATAGCCTGTCGGCGCTTTGTAAGAATTTCCATCTTTTGTGAATGTTAGAATCGAACCATCTGCACGTGTGTAGTATAAATTTTGGTCTTCATCACTCGATAATTGTTCATTAAAGGCAAAAGACCATCCACGTCCGAAGAGACTATTGATTCCTGCAGCCTTAGAGTTATAGGAACGAGTAATTTCAAAATCCCCATTAATGTCGTGGATGGAGACATCTGTTCTGTCTAAATAGAAATTTCCTGTATTGATGTTAATCGGCTCAAAGCCAAACTCACAGTGGAGACCTCGACCCATCAAGAGCATATCCACATCAGCCTTAGTTTTATCATTCAAAGCTGGTGGATTATAGGGTTTGTTTGCATTTTTTCGTGGATTCCGTATAAAGAGGGTGTTGTTTTTCACCACCAACATATCCTGAATGCGATTATCAAATGCAATTTGCTTCAATGGCACGCCATAGTAAGAAGCAATCTTCGGAAGCGTATCGTATTGTGTCACCTTGTAAATAAGGAAGGTATCGCTTGTTTTCTTCCCGCTTGTCTGGCTGTCCTTCTTGCTCTCCGCGTCAATTGTATAGACTTTGTTCAACTCTGGTTCTGTAAAAGGAGTCACCGTTTGCCAGTTGGCTAACTTGTCTTTGTACCGCGTGGTTCCTTTTTCAAAAGCCGCTTCAAAGGGACTACTATCTGGGTATTTATAAGAGAAGCTAGCTAGACTTTCACCCTTATAATCCTTAGTTGCATCGCTCAAGTCATAGCTTACTTGAGCGCCTGGCGTGGTCAATCCATCTGCAAAGACTCCCTGAAATTGAAGTTTGCCGCTCTTATCCGTTTTCACCATAGTTCGCAGATTGATAGTGGTGTTGCCAATCGGATAATTAACATCTACGGGATCTGGCACAGACCAATTAATGGTCAAACTCGGCGCTTTGTCAGGAGTAAAACCTATCTGACCTGCATTTTCTGCCGTTGCTTCTGTGGTATAAAACGCCCCTCCATCTGCACCTTCATTCGTTGCGGCAACGACCAGACCATAGTTTGGTTCTAGCCCTTGAACCCAGCTATTCACAGTCTCACGAATATCAAAGTTGTGCATCCCAATCTTTTTATTGCTTATGGCGTTCGCGCCGGCAATTTCCATATCAAGACCAACGGAGTTATTCCATGTTAGAGAGTTGATATCAAAATCTTGTTTCACCCGATACGCTGCAAACTGCGTAGACATCGATCCAGGTGCCGTATATTCATATAGATTAAGCGTTGCACTATCAATCTTCGCTTCAGAAGGAATATTCTTTCTAAAATCATAGTTGATTTTAAAATACATTCGAGAGCGACCGATGTCTTTCGCGGCTGGAACCCCAATCATCAGATTGGTCAAATATCCAACATAACCATAAGAAAACCCTTGATATTGACCATGCACAGTGCTAGTGACTACATCAAAAATCCTATCGCGTGGAATGGTGACTGTCGGGTCAATACGAACCGGATACTGACGTTCAGAATTTGAGAGCCAATCCTTACTAGCTGTCACACTGACCTCATAGCCCTTAGCAGACTCTTTGAGACCTAATGTTAGATCATTACTCGTTTCGCCAGCAGCGTCTACCATCATAGGAGCAGTAATAGCAAAGAGAATTTTTGTTTTGCCTTTTTCACGAACGAGAACTTGATTGTGTTCTATGCTAACGTCATATGTTCCTGCATCTAGCCCATAGGTAAAGGTGTCTTTCCCTCCCCACTCAGCTAGAATGATTTCTTCTTTCACACCATTGGTTTGGACTGTATATTGAACATCTGTCTTGCCATCAACATTGTTATATAAAATAGCGTTCTTATCAACACTAGCTTGATCATATTTTTTCTCAAGTGGATAAAGAGAAATTTTATCATTCTGATAAGTAACGTCAATTGGTGTTTCTTCCTTAACCTCACTAGGAAGAGCAACTGCTACTGGAGATTCTTTCGGAAGATAATAGTGCTGTCCATCTGCATGATAAGAATACAAAGATAAGTCGACTGGAATTTCAGCGCCATTTTGGTTAATGTAAGTCTTAACCTCACTACCAACATAAGTCACAAAATGCGTATCATTAACACGAAAGAGCTGTTGCTGTCCACTAACTGCAATCGGTTCCCCATATTGACGTTTTAATTCCGCCTCAGCCTCGCCAACTTCTTGCGTTATCTTTGGTTGTTGGATAGCATCTCCCACATCTTCACTTTTCTGAGATGGAGGAGAAATATCGCTCGAAGAGCTCGACTCTGTATTAACATTTTCAAAGCCTACTGTCTTATCACTTATTTCTTTTACAGCATCCCTATAAATCTGTTCATCTTTACTCTGCTGGACAGTATCTCGAATTTCTGCTGCATAAATCAAAGGGCTATTCACAATGAGTAAACAGCTTACCAATAGCCAATTCAGTAATTTATGAAACCGTTTCATAAATACTCTCCTTAGCAAGATACATAAAATAATAAAGAGTGAATATTAGAATTATCAAATCAGCAACAGAAACAATAAATGAACTAGCCATCGGCAACCAAATAGTTATCCCAAAAACCACCGCGGTCAAACCGATAGATAGAAGTAGAGGTAACCAGAGTTGACTCATTCTATCTTTAAGAGGTAGTTTTCGATGAATACTAACTACAACAAAACACAATATTATTTTTAAGATTAACTGTACAATTGTTGAAACTATCCAAATGCCCGTTTTTACACTCGTATAAGCAAAACTCGTGTAATCGTAAATCAACTGCCCCACAGCACCAATACCAAGTGCACAAACAATCACACTTAATATATAACTTACAATAGCCCAATGTAATCGTTTATCTGAACGATAGTTTTTATAAAACCAGATTCCGATAGGAATAATGAGAATGAAGCCTAACAAAACTGAAACGAGGCTTAGTACTGCTGATACTATTGGTATCGATGTATCAGTCGCCCAAGGCAACACAATACCCGTAAACATGAGACGTTGCCCAATTCCAAAGAATAATAGACCAAGTGATAGTCGCCAGAACTTAGAATGTACCACATTCGTCATCATTCATTGTTCCTTTCTTAAACATTTTGACAGTTTTTTTAAACTGACTGTTACGACTTATAGATCGTCACCATCCTCAGCATCGTCAGTAGAGAGAATTAAAAAGACACCCTTATCTCCATCTATGGCGGTTCTAGTAGTTGTTGCCAACACTATCTACCTTTGATTGTTATTTACTAAGATAGTATGTTTCTCGTGTAGGGCATCAAATCGCGGAATCTAGCGTGTCGTGTTATTAAGCTCTTTGGCTACCGCCTCATACATATTGCTGGCTCTACACGCTTAAATCTATTCTTAGCCGAAAATATTGTGCAAACAGGCATTCACCTTGTCATTTGTTCCGCGTGACTGCATAGAATATGGACTACACAAAAACATACATATCCAAAACGCTACCAACCACTTATGCAACGGTAACTCCGCTACACCTATTCACCTTGTCAAGGAGTTACGTATAAGCAAGATGGAATATTCCTTATTCTCTTTATAAGCACACCGCGTATATGAACTGATGCGAGACCAGTTAGGTAAGGTGCAGAAAAGATAGTAATTTGAAACGAAAATTACAATGCGATCCTTGCTACATATGCTGCTTTCATCTCACCTTGCCTGAATTTAGCAACCTTTTAATGTCTTTTCTAAGTTCACCTTGTGCTTGCACAGTAAACTACTTGATCAAGCACAAGATAGCTATACTCAGAACACCAATGCTTTCCCTTCACTACACTAATAGACCCTTGATAAGAAAACGACCTTGTGCTTCACAAGAGTACACAAGGTCGTTCTACGCTTACTACCGTAATATAACGCGTAATAAAAGCGTGATTTTATTCCCACTCAATCGTGGCAGGTGGCTTAGAAGTCACATCCAAAACCACGCGGTTAATTTCACGGCACTCATTTGTAATGCGTGTAGAAATCTGAGCCAAAACATCGTAAGGCACACGAGACCAATCAGCAGTCATAGCATCCTCAGAGCTTACTGGACGCAAAACAATTGGCGAACCATAGGTGCGCTCATCTCCCTGCACACCCACGGAATGCACATCAGCTAGCAACACAACTGGGCACTGCCAAATATCGCGATCCAAGCCAGCTTTAGACAATTCTTCACGGGCAATTGCATCAGCTTCACGTAATACAGCCAAACGTTCGCGAGTAATCTCACCCACAATACGAATGCCAAGACCAGGACCTGGGAATGGCTGACGCCACACCATTTCTTCTGGCAAGCCCAACTCAGTTCCCACAGCGCGTACTTCGTCCTTAAACAAGGTACGCAAAGGCTCAACCAACTCGAATTGCAAATCATCAGGCAAACCACCCACATTATGATGGCTCTTAATATTGGCAGCTCCAGCACCACCACCCGACTCTACAACATCTGGATATAAGGTGCCTTGCACGAGAAACTTAATTTCTCCACCTTCCTCAGCCACGTCAGACACAATTTGACGTGTTGCCTTCTCGAAGGTACGAATAAACTTTTCGCCAATAATCTTGCGTTTGCGCTCAGGATCGGACACACCTTCCAAAGCATTTAAGAATTCATCAGAAGCGTCAACAGTAACCAGCTTGATGCCTGTTGCTTCTACAAAGTCCTTCTTAACCTGTTCAACCTCGCCTTTACGCAGCAAACCATGATCGACGAAAACGCAAGTGAGTTGATCGCCAATAGCCTTATGCACTAACGCAGCAGCCACAGCAGAATCTACACCACCGGACAAGCCGCAAATAACACGAGCATCGCCCACTTGAGCACGGATTTTAGCAACCTGCTCTTCAATAATTGATGACGAATCCCAGCTACGATCTAAGCCTGCTTCATTATGCAAAAAGTTCTCAAGAATATCTTGTCCCAAAGGAGTGTGCTTAACTTCAGGATGCCACTGCACACCAAATAATCCACGCTCAGTATTAGCCATAGCAGCTACTGGAGCACCTTCTGTATGTGCCAAAACATCAAAACCAGCAGGTGCTTGCTTCACAGCCACACCATGACTCATCCACGTAGACTGCTCTTGAGGAGAGCCAGCAAGAATACTACGTGCATCATCAATAACAGCAGAAGTTTTACCGTACTCCCCCAGAGCGGCTTTATCTACCACGCCGCCCAGTTGGTGAGCCATCACTTGGAAGCCGTAGCAGATTCCCAGCATAGGAATATCCAGATCAAAAATGGCTGGATCGAGTAAAGGCGCACCTTCTACATATACAGAAGCAGGACCGCCAGAAAGAATAATAGCTTGAGGATCCTTAGCTTTCAGTTCCTGAGCACTAATGGTATGAGGAACAATCTCAGAATAAACATGTGCTTCGCGAACGCGGCGAGCAATGAGCTGAGCATACTGAGCACCAAAATCGATAACTAATACAGGGCCCTTCGCCATTTTTCCTCCAAGAAAATTGAGGGGATATACCTTATATAATGATTACTTGATTATGCGCTACGTTTAAGACAATACGCGGTCTTAAATGCGTGAATTTTTCGTACATATCAGCGTGCGACACGCTCAAAAACCTACTTTTTGAAAACACAGAACATTTTTTCGCACACACAACCAAGAAAACGAACATTCCGTTTTTCGTTGATATAACAGCTTTTTAAAGAATTTTTTACCGATTTTTGCGTAAACTATTGAAACATAAATAAACAATAGACCGGTCGAAATCGAACATTTTAACTCAGAATTTAGCACGTACAAACAAAGTTTGTGGATTTAGTCATAGGCTTCCCATAAAATTATAGGCGTATGAGTACGGGCATGAGCCACACTCAGTTTAGTAAAAATGCACCTAATTATAGGAGGCAAGGACATATGACTAGTCCTGTAATCGGTACTCCATGGAAGAAGCTGGACGCTCCAGTTTCTGAGGAGGCTTTGGAAGGCGTAGACAAGTACTGGCGTGCTTCTAACTACCTATCCATTGGTCAAATCTACCTTCGTAGCAATCCTTTGATGAAGGAACCATTCACCCGCGAAGACGTAAAGCATCGTCTCGTAGGTCACTGGGGAACCACTCCTGGTTTGAACTTCCTCATTGGTCACATTAACCGTCTCATCGCTGATCACGGACAGAACACTGTTATCATCATGGGTCCTGGTCACGGTGGACCAGCTGGAACTGCTCAGTCTTACCTCGACGGTACTTACACTGAGTACTTCCCAGAAATCACCAAGGATGAAGCTGGCTTGCAGAAGTTCTTCCGCCAGTTCTCTTACCCAGGTGGTATCCCATCTCACTATGCTCCAGAGACTCCAGGTTCTATCCACGAAGGTGGCGAGCTTGGTTATGCTCTCTCCCACGCTTATGGCGCTGTTATGAACAACCCAAGCCTCTTCGTTCCAGCAATTGTTGGTGACGGTGAAGCTGAAACTGGTCCTTTGGCTACAGGTTGGCAGTCCAATAAGCTCGTAAACCCACGCACCGATGGTATCGTTTTGCCAATCTTGCACCTCAACGGCTACAAGATTGCTAACCCAACCATCCTTGCTCGTATCTCTGACGAAGAACTCCACGAGTTCTTCCACGGTATGGGTTACGAACCATACGAGTTCGTTGCTGGTTTCGATGATGAAGATGCAATGAGCATCCACCGTCGTTTCGCTGAGCTCTTCGAAACTGTATTCGATGAGATCTGCGACATCAAGGCAACAGCTCAGACTAACGATGTTGATCGTCCATTCTACCCAATGATCATCTTCCGCACCCCTAAGGGTTGGACTTGCCCTAAGTTCATCGACGGTAAGAAGACTGAAGGTTCTTGGCGTTCTCACCAGGTGCCATTGGCATCTGCTCGTGATACTGAAGAGCACTTCCAGGTACTCAAGAACTGGCTCGAATCCTACAAGCCAGAAGAACTCTTCACTGAAGATGGCGCAATCCGTCCAGAAGTTACTGCTTTCATGCCTGAAGGCGAACTGCGTATTGGTGAAAATCCAAACGCTAACGGTGGTCGTATCCGCGAAGAGCTCGACCTGCCAGCAATCGAAGATTACGAAGTAACTGAGGTTAAGGAATTCGGTCACGGTTGGGGTCAGCTCGAGGCAACTCGTAAGCTCGGTGAGTACACTCGCGACATCATCAAGCGCAACCCAGATAGCTTCCGCATCTTCGGACCAGATGAGACTGCATCTAACCGTTTGCAGGCTGCATACGAAGTAACCAAGAAGCAGTGGGATAACGGCTACCTCTCTGAACTCGTTGATGAGAACATGGCTGTAACTGGTCAGATTACTGAGCAGCTCTCTGAGCATCAGATGGAAGGCTTCCTTGAAGCTTACCTGCTCACCGGTCGTCACGGTATCTGGAGCTCCTACGAGTCCTTCGTACACGTAATCGACTCCATGCTCAACCAGCACGCTAAGTGGCTCGAAGCAACTGTTCGTGAGATTCCATGGCGTAAGCCAATCTCTTCCATGAACTTGCTTGTTTCTTCCCACGTATGGCGTCAGGATCACAACGGCTTCAGCCACCAGGATCCAGGTGTGATTGACATCTTGCTCAACAAGAACTTCAACAACGATCACGTTGTTGGCATCTACTTCCCAGTTGATTCCAACATGTTGCTTGCTGTTTCTGAGAAGGCATACAAGTCCACCAACAAGATCAACGCTATCATCGCAGGTAAGCAGCCAGCTGCAACTTGGTTGACTCTCGATGAAGCTAAGGCAGAACTCGAAAAGGGTGCTGCTGAGTGGAAGTGGGCTTCCAACGCTGAAGGCGACGATGTTGACATCGTGCTCGCTTCTATCGGCGACGTTCCAACTCAGGAACTTATGGCAGCTGCTGACAAGCTCAAGGATTACGGCGTAAAGTACAAGTTCGTCAACGTTGTAGACTTGCTTGCAATCCAGAATGCTTCTGAGAACGACGAAGCTCTCTCCGATGAAGAGTTCACTGAGCTCTTCACTGCAGACAAGCCAGTTCTCATGGCATACCATGCATATGCTCGTGAGGTACGTTCCCTCATCTGGGATCGTCCAAACCACGACAACTTCAATATTCATGGTTACGAAGAGCAGGGTTCCACCACCACCCCATTTGACATGGTGCGTGTGAACAACATCGATCGCTACGAGCTCACTGCTGAAGCACTCCGTGCTGTAGATGCAGATAAGTTCGCCGCAGAAATCGAAAAGCTCGAAGCATTCCGTACCGAAGCATTCCAGTTCGCTGTGGACAACGGTTACGATCACCCAGACTACACTGACTGGGTATGGTTCGGCGTTCAGACTGAAAAGCCAGGTGCTGTATCTGCAACAGCTGCAACCGCAGGTGACAACGAGTAGTTATAACTATTCCTTAGTTGCTTAAGGTTTTCAAAGGGAGTCTTCTCAAGGGAGGCTCCCTATTTTATATGTTTATTGTGCGTATGCCTATTATGCCTATCTATTCATGAGGGTATTGGTAAGTCGTCGACAATTGGCTAGTCATTGGCTAGTCATTGGCTAGTCATTGGCTAGTCATTGGCAATTCGCTTGAATCTCTTTCATCGCATAAAACACACGGCATCTGCATATTAGCGTTCAACTTCCAGCCGCCTGCCTACAATAAGAACTGTTTTGCGTACGCATGATGCGCTATGGCGCGCATACAACACACACTCACTACAAAGGAGTCATTAGAGTGAAAACAGTATTTATTGCAAGTCCCGAAGGACAAAATGGTAGGAATGTTGTAGCGGCAGGTGTTACTGCAGCTTTATCAAGTCAATACGCAACTGCTACATTCCGACCTATCGTATGTCATAAAGATACCTTCACTCCTGAACTCATAAAAATCGGTTCTGTTGAGCAATCTTTCGAATCCTCACGCGTATTATGCCCAAACCGTGCAACAGCCGATCATGAAGCCGCACGTGCAGATATTTCTCGTTCATGGGAAAACTTTATCGCAAAAACAAACCCAGAAGCCGTAGTAGTTACTGGACAAGATCATCGTGATGTTTTTGATCCAGAAAGTTTTGTTCTTGATCTGCAGATTGCAGCAGACCTTCAATCCCCTGTTTTTCTAGCTATCTGCTGCATTCCACGCACGCCACGCCAAGTACGTTTAACAGTTGATGCATGTATGCGTCAGGTGGAAAAGCGCGGATGCAGCGTGGCAGGTGTCTTTATTACTGGTCTAGATACTCAGAATACTGAAAAAGCTGAAGGTATAAGCAGCGAATTAGCTGGTTTATCCGTGCCTCATTGGGTTATTCCTGCTCATGCCTGCAAAACTGCTGAAGATATGCCAGGCGCTCTGAGCGTTTTTGAAGGTACAGCTCCAACTTCTGAAGTTCTCGCAGCTTTAGACGTACCTTTCACCACACCGACCACACAGTACACATTCCAGGCTCAACTGCTCACTAAGGCTGCCGCGGATAAGCAGACTATCGTTCTTCCTGAAGGCGAAGAGGATCGCATTATTCAAGCAGCCGATTATTTGCTTGAGCGTGATATTGTCAATCTGATTATTGTTGGTAACCAAGAATCAATCATAGAGCGCGCACAACAGCTTGATTTACAGAGCATAAGCAAGGCTCGTTTCCAGTCTATGGATGATCCAACAGTTCTGGAACCTATGATTGCCAAGCTAGTTGAGCTGCGCGGACATAAGGGCATGACTGAAGAGAAGGCTCGTACAACACTTGCTGACCCTTCCTACTTTGGCACAATGCTTGTGGTGCTCGGTCAAGCAGATGGCTTGGTATCAGGTTCAGTTAATTCCACAGCAAATACCGTACGCCCAGCTTTGCAAGTGATTAAAACAAAGCCTGGTCAATCCTTGGTATCTGGTGCGTTCCTGATGTGCTTTGAAGATCACGTAGCAGTTTTTGCTGATTGCGCTATTAACTTGAATCCAAATGCTGACCAGCTAGCTCAAATAGCTCTGCAATCCGCTCAGACAGCACGTTCATTCGGACTTGAGCCACGTGTGGGAATGCTCTCCTACTCAACACTTGGTTCTGGCTCTGGACCAGACGTTGATCTTGTTACAGAAGCTACAGAAAAACTCACTGCTATGGATCCTGAGCTGTCGGTTGTTGGCCCAATCCAGTTTGACGCTGCATGGTCACCAGAAGTGGCTCGCACAAAGGCGAAAGGCAGCGATGTAGCCGGTCACGTCAATGTTTTCGTATTCCCTAGCCTATCTGCCGGAAATATTGGATATAAAGCTGTTCAACGTTCGTCTGGTGCTCTAGCTATTGGACCAGTTTTGCAAGGCCTGAATAAACCAGTCAACGATTTATCACGCGGTGCAACGGTCAACGACATCATTAACACGATTGCTCTTACTGCCGTATACGCCAGCCAAGATAAATAAGCCTTTATAAGGAAAATTAAGCATATTTCAACATTGTTTTACTCTGTGTCTGTCCCCTCTAAAAGTAGGCGGCACAGAGTAATCTCACTAGTGGGTAATTATTACATGTGATGGGAGGACGAGCAGTGGCAAAGACTGTACTCGTTATTAATTCTGGTTCCAGCTCTATTAAGTATCAGCTGGTTGATTTGGAAAGCGGCGAAGGTCTGGCTTCCGGTCTGGTAGAGAAAATTGGTGAACCAGTTCAAGGTATTTACACTCATAAGTTCAATGGCGACAAGCATGTCTTCGAAGATGAAGTTATCGCCAACCATGAGCAAGGTTTGAAGCGTGTTCTCGGATTCTTCGATGAATATGGTCCAAACTTGAAGGAATACGATCTCGTAGCTGTGGGTCACCGTGTGGTTCAGGGCGGTTCTGTGTTCCCAACTCCTGCTTTGGTTACTGAAGAGAATATTGCTAAGGTCAAGGATCTTGCTGTTCTTGCGCCTTTGCACAATGGCCCTGAGGCTGTAGGTGCTGAGGTGATGACTCGCCTGTTACCAGACGTACCACAAGGATTCGTTTTTGACAGCTCCTTCTTCTTCCAACTTCCAGAAGCTTCTGCAACCTATGCTTTGAATAAGGAAGTTGCTGACAAGTATCAGATTCGTCGCTACGGTGCTCACGGCACTTCTCACGAATTCATTGGTCAAGTTGCTCCTGAAGTTGCTGGTAAGCCAGCTGAAGGTTTGAAGCAGATTGTATTGCACATCGGTAATGGTGCTTCTGTATCTGCACAGATTTCTGGTAAGCCTGTAGAAACTTCCATGGGTTTGACTCCTTTGGAAGGTTTGATGATGGGCTCACGTACTGGTGATATTGATCCAGCTGCAGTATTCCACTTGATTCGTAACGCTGGCATGAACGTGGACGAACTCGATACCCTGTTCAATAAAAAGTCTGGCTTGATGGGTATGACTGGACACGGTGATATGCGTGAAGTTTTGGCTTTGCGTGATGGCGGTGACGAAACAGCAGCCTTGGCTATCGATATGTATGTGCACCGTATTGTCGGTTACATTGGAAACTACACTGCTCAAATGGGCGGTTTGGATGTGATTACCTTTACTGCTGGTGTGGGTGAAAATTCTGATCCAATCCGTGCAATGGTATGCGAGAAGCTTGCTCCATTTGGCATAAAGATTGATGCTGAGAAGAATGCTACTCGTTCTTCTGATCCTCGCGTTATTTCTACTCCAGATAGCTCTGTAACGGTCTGTGTTATTCCAACCAATGAAGAGTTGGCTATTGCTCAGAAGGTAGCAAAGCTGGCTGTAGAAGGCGATGCTTACGGCAATAAGTTCAACGCTTAAAAGCCTTATCTCATAAAAATTGCTGGACACCTGAAAAGGTGTCCAGCAATTTTTATTTTATCTGCAATCGCTGTAAAACTTCTTCATGTAACAGCCCGTTGGTAGCTAGTGCACAGCCTCCCCACGGCCCAGGATTGCCATCTAAATCAGTAAAACATCCGCCAGCTTCTGTCACAATAGGAACCAAAGCAGCCATATCATAAAGGTCTAACTCTGGCTCTGCAGCAATATCCACAGCCCCTTGAGCCACCAACATATACTGCCAAAAATCTCCGTATCCGCGCAAACGCCATACGTCATCGGTGAGAGCAATGACTTGTTCGCGATTGCCTCGCTCTTTCCACCCCGATAGCGATGAGAAAGAGAGCGAAGCATCTTCAAGACGAGAAACCTGAGAAACATGAATAGGCTCAGCCTCATCAATGCTAGAGCCCATAAAAGCCCCCGCACCACGAAGAGCAAACCATCTAAAGCCTAAAGCTGGAGCGGATACCACAGATGCCACAAGCTCCTGCCCCACCTGAAAACCAATCAGAGTTGCCCATACTGGCACGCCACGTACAAAATTCTTCGTTCCATCTATTGGATCAATAATCCAGCGCCTACCAGTGCTATCTTGTTTACCTAATTCTTCACCGTACACAGCATCATCTGCATGATAAGAAGCAATACCATCTCGAATAGAGCGCTCAACAGCGCGATCAGCATCAGTAACAGGTGTATGATCTGGCTTGGTATCTACGTGTAAATCAAGAGCACCAAAACGCGCCATGCTTATAGCATCAGCAGCATCAGCAAATTCAAGAGCATGAACTAAGTCCTCATAATATGGAGTATTTGCGCTAATCTTAGTCATTTGCATCTTCCTTTAACATTGTCGTCCACATACCTACAAAATCTGGAATAGTTTTGCGCGTGGTTGCTACATTAACGACTTGAATATCGGGAATAACCAGACCAATCATCGCGGCAAAAGTAGCCATTCTATGATCGGCATACGTTTCCATTACCGCACCATGCAATGATGCTCGCGGCACAGCGTGAATAGCTAAACCGTCAGAAGTTTCTTCAGCCGATCCGCCACAGCGTGAAATCTCCGCAACCAAAGCCTGCAAACGATCAGTTTCATGTCCGCGCAAATGTGCAATACCCGTGAACACAGAATCAGAATCCGCCAAAGCCGCTACAGCCGCCAAGGTTGGAGCAACCTCCCCGGCAGGGCTTAAATCAAGTGTTCCCACACCACAAATATTCCCCGTGCCGCTCACACTGAGCACACGAGCCGATGCATCATAATCTACATGGGCTCCAAAAGCACGTAAAAAGTCTGGCAATAACGCGCCTGGCTGCGTGGAATGTTCCGGCCAGCGAGGCACGCGCACTGTACCGCCAGCAATCAAAGCAGCGCACACAAAAGGAGCAGCATTCGACAAATCAGGTTCCACCACAACGCTGCTAGGAAGTTGAATCTCGCCGCCCGGAACCGCCCATGTTTTGTCCGCATAATGCACCATGGCTCCCGCACGGCACATATCATCCATCGTCATGCGAATATGTGGCATACTTGGCAAAGTGTCGCCCGTATGAGTAATCTGCACCTGATCAGGCCAGCGCGATGCCGCCAATAAAAGTCCAGAAATAAACTGGGACGATTGCGAAGAATCAATGCTAATCTCTTGCGCTCCGCTACGCACGTCTGGAGGCGTAATAGTAAATGGTAAAAAGCCTTCAGCACCGAGATATTCAACTCGTGCCCCTAATTGCTCTAAGCCATCCAGTACCGGCTTCATAGGACGCTTATACGCCTGCTCATCACCATCAAAGGTGACTGGACCGTCCGCATATAACGCCAAAGCAGGCACAAAGCGCATAACCGTACCAGCCAAACCGCAATACACCGTGCAATGGCCGGAGAAAACACCACTTGATGGCGGAATAACAGTAACCGTGGTGTCTACTTCTTCATCAATCTGGCAACGTACACCCAACTGTTCTAAGGCTGTCATCATCAATTCGGTATCACGCGAACGCAATAATCCTTCAAGACGAACGGGCTGAGATCCTAAAGCTGCCAAAATAATATAGCGATTCGATAAGGATTTACTGCCCGGAATATCCACAGTTGCATCGAGCGGATGTGTTGCTAATGGCGCTGGCCATGGATCACAAAGAGTAGTCATACCCCCTATCGTAACCCATAGGCCGCTTAGTTCTGATTGTCCAAACGAGAGTGTCCCATTTTCTGAACGATATTTTCAGGCATACTCACCAAAGCTGCTAAACGGTCAGATTCTAAGGCAGCAATTTGGCGTGAGAACAAAATAAACCAGCCCATAAATAAAATAGCAGCCAAGGCTTCTACGTTGGTCAGAGATGTATGCCCTTGATACCAGTAAATATAAGCCCCAACAATAACGGCGAGAATAAAATCAGATACAAAATAAAAAGCAAGAGACATTTGCTGAACAAGCCACGGCATACACACCATCAGCAAAGTCATGGGCAGCGCAATGCCACGAGCAAACACATTATGCAAAATAGGATGCGGACTGTACCGGAATAAACCGATACCCATAAACATCAGTGATGCAGTAGCCAGCAATACCGCCAAGACTGCACGACGGGCTAAGAATTCTCGATTCTCAGGCAGCTCTTTAAAATGTCGTTCAAATAAACGATGTTGAGTAGTTATCTCTGAAACCGCAAAATAGCTAATAATCATCATTGTTGCCCCAGCTAGCACAACGGTGAAGTTAAAAATATTAGCGGCAAAGGTGGTACGGTCACCGAGTTGGGAGAAATTATTCTTCCACCACACCGGATCATCACTGGTCATGCCTGCCAAAGTAACACCCGAAATAACAAAAACGGGAAGCAGAGTTGCAATAGTACGCGAAGTCATCAAAGCTGCTTGCACGTATACTAAATAACCGACCACGCACGCCATAAAAGACACTACCGGCAACTGATACTGCGCAAACGAACGCCCTAAAATTTGCGCGATAAACATTTGAATCGCTGCAGAAATCAATCCGATGGACACCATATACACTGCGGTTAAAGAAATCGTTTCACCGCTGCGACGAAGAAGACGTAAAAAGGTTTTCCTTTCATGACGAAAACCATTGCGCGTATATCCCAAAACAAAAACAACTGCAGCACAACAAGCGAGAAAAACAGAGGTCATAATGATTCGACGACTGGTGAGCAACCAAATAGCTTGCGCCGTGCGCAGATAGACGAATGTCGCGTATGATACAGCTATTCCGGTGGCAATTGCTGTAAAAATCCCAACAGTTTCGGCACGCTGATACCGACCTATTTCATTCATGATTCTCACTCTCCCATAGTGCTTTTCCATTATTCCGTGAACTTTCGACACAAAACATAGGTCAAGAGCAAGCTTCAGCCAAAGACATTCATACAGCAGTAAAGACGCCTTTGAGCATCACAACACCATATTCAGATTCTGTATGTGGTTCAGGCAGCGCTATTGCAATCACGCCTCACTCATTTTTCTCGCCCCTAGAGCTTCCAGCCTCACGCCTCACTTTCACGCTCGCCTCTAGCGCTCCTCTAATACCTGAGATACTTCGCTCACCTCTATACGTGAGATACTTTTAGACGTACTACACGTTTTGGCTATTTTTCAACGCAACACACCGCATGTGCAAAAGTTCTCATATTGTTGTATAGTTTTCTTTTGTTGAGCTTAGCTCAGCACAGACTCGGGCTGTAGCGCAGCTTGGTAGCGCGCTTGTTTTGGGTACAAGATGTCGTGGGTTCAAATCCCGCCAGCCCGACTCATATAATGAAGGCAGATAACAATTGTTATCTGCCTTCATTTTTTTAAGATTACAATAAGAGGTCAGCGTCATACGTAACCTCTTATTTTTTCAGCATCGAAGATGCTTCACCACGCGATATGCTCTCGCATCAAACCGGCTCACAAAACCAAGTCAAGTCGCAAAAACCAAGTCACGCTGCCCAACCAAGGCAAGACAAGTCTTCAAGCCCAACTACGTCAAAACAAACCAAGTCAAAACAAGCCAAGCCAAACAAAGCAGCTTGCTTCATGCCACGCATTTTTAGCAAAATTACACGCGCATATTCCACGGATCAGTATTTATATCCGTTAATTCCATATCCACAGACGCACCATAACGTTTTTCAAGAGCTGTAGGCACATCCTGCATCATCAACGGAAAAACAAGTTTTTCAATCGCTGCGTGTGGCGTATTGATAAAAGCTAAGTCTGTTTCCTGACGCGCATCTAACACCGGATGGTGGCGTAAATCGCTTGTTACATACACTTGGGCGCCGCTTGCAGCTGCAGCAGCGATTTCTGAATCGCCTGAGCCTGGAAGCACTGCCACACGCGAAATTTGACGGTCCACATCACCGCTGACCTGAATTGGCGATGCCGTAGCTGGCAAAGCCTCAGATACGCGACGCGCAAAATCAGCTAAAGACACTGGAGAATCTAATTCGCCTACTCGTCCTAAGCCTGCCGCCCCGCTATTGTGATCATTCGTGTGTACAGCATGCACAGAGTTTTGTTCATGGTGCTCATTGCCCTCATTACCTGGAGCATTATGAGAAACACTATGCTGCTGATCACCCTTGCGTGGCACCAATGGACCGCAATCACGCAAGCCCAAAGCCTCAACACACGCCACACCTTGACCGCGAGGAGCAGAATCCACATTTGTATGCCCCACCCATAGACCACAATGATTTTCAATCAACCGTGTAACAAGATGTCCGCGGAATGTTGAGCCAGCTACTGTATGCGTAGCTTTAAAATATAGTGGATGATGCACAATCATCAGCTGCGCGCCTTGACGAATAGCATCCTCTACGGTGAGCTCAGTTGGATCAACTGCACAATAAATTTTTTGTACTGGCCAATTCACGTCACCTACAATCAGCCCAGGTTCATCCCACTCTTCTGCGTACTCTAAAGGATATAAATCCTCTAACACACGAACAACGTCTCCCAAACTCAGTATCTTCGCTGTCATAACTCACTCCCTCACCACTGCACGTGCGCTACTCTTTTCACGGCAATATGCTGTATTGATAATGTGCTTCGTTTTTAGTGTGCTGCCTGTTGCCAGTCCACACCTAAACCTGTGGACACGTCAAGAGGAACAGCCAACTCCACTGCGTGCTCCATAGCGTCTTGAACTAACGACGGGACAATCTGATCTTCTCCAGGAGCAACTTCTACCACCAGTTCATCATGAATCTGCATCGTTACACGAGAACGAACACCAGCCTCTTGCAAAGCCTTATCTGCCTTAATCATTGCCAACTTCATAATGTCGGCTGCAGAACCCTGAATAGGCGCGTTCAAAGCACCACGTTCAGCAGCGTCACGTACTTGACGGTTTGATGAACGCAAGCCCGGGAAATAACGACGACGACCAAACATAGTTTCTGTATAGCCTTTGCGCTTGGCCAGAGCAACCAAAGACTCCAAATAGTCGTGAACTCCTCCAAAAGTATCGAAATACTTATTTTTCAAAATATCACTTTCAGCTGGTGAAATCTTCAGCTGCTGCGCTAAACCATAGGTACTTAATCCATAAGCCAATCCATAGCTCATAGCTTTAATATGCGAACGCTGATCTCCTGTAATCTCGTCAACAGGAATACCATAAACAAGCGATGCCACATAACGATGGAAATCAGCTCCCGATCTAAAAGCCTCAATAAGACCCTGATCGCCCGATAGATGAGCCATAAGACGCAACTCCACTTGAGAATAGTCTGCCGACAGCAGATATTCGAAGCCTTGAGATGGCACAAAGGCTGCTCGAATCTCGCGTCCAGCAGCATTGCGGTTAGGAATATTTTGCAAATTCGGATCTGTAGAACTTAAGCGACCCGTAGCTGCCACCGTTTGTTCGAAAGTGCTGTGAATATGACCATCACGCGGATCAATAGCGTCTGTTAACGATTGCACAATTTGCTTGAGCTTATTCATTTCGCGATGACGTAACAACGCCCCCAAGAAAGTATGCGCACGATCATTATTCATGGAACGCACATAAAGATCTTGTAAGGCTGCTGCGTTTGTTGTGTAACCGCCTGTTTTAGTTTTCTTTGTAGGAGGCAAGCCCATATCATCGAATAAAACAGCTTGTAGCTGCTTTGGACTTTGGAGATTAATATTCTCCCCCGCTTGCTCCCACGCGATATTTTGAGCCTGCTGTGCGTCCGCTGTAAATGTTTCTAACATGGTACGCAAACGTTCATGATCAATAGCAGCACCTGTTTTTTCCATCGCGAAGAGCACTTCGGATACAGGAAGTTCAATCTCATGAAGCAAACTGACCTGTTCACGTTCGGTAAGAGTTGGCATATACACGTCATATAAGGCCAATAAAGCTAACGCGTTATATGATGATTGACGCGCTAAATCTTCAGCGCTGATCTCGTTTATTGGATCTTCACTGTCAAAATCAAACGCACCCTGCACTTCTTGAGGTTCGAGTGTAGCAATATCTTCATCATCGATGTGCGCATCTTGACGCAAAAGAGTTGCCAAAGAATAATCATCAGCATCAGGTTTGAGTAGATATGCAGCAAGTTCCGTATCAAGCAAAGGTTGAGGCATAGTCATGCCTAGGCTATCTATCATATGTAAATATGCTTTATATCCATGCATTACGGCTTGTGAACCGTGCTCATTGAAGATAGATTGTAAGGCATCTCGCACGCTGAGGCTATCTAATGCGTGTGATGGAAGGGATACAGTCGCTGCTTGACGTGAAGCTAGCGTGAGACGTTGTACTTTCAAATTCTCTGGTTGAGCATTGCCCTCAACATACAAAGCCCATTCGCTGTCTGCTACGCTACTCCTCCACTGGTCTAACGCGTCGAGAATATCTGTGTCCTCAGTGTGCTCATCGATTACTCGCACGACATTCATATGTTCAAACAAAGTCTGTTCATTGCCAGATACTTCTTGGCTCATATCTTCCGCGTTGCTGGCTGCACTGCTTGATGTTGATTCACGACGTGCAGCAGAGAAAGTTATCGTAGCCCCTTCTGCTTCAGGCGCTCCTGCACATTGAGATAATGCATTAAAAATGCGGCGCTTAATATTTACGCCAAATTCAAAAGCTCCTAAAGCCACATCCACTTTATGCGCATCAGGCTGATGAATAACGAAATCATCTAACGAAATGTTTAAATCAACATCACGAACTAAAGCATTAACTTTACGGTTAAGCTGAACCTGTTCAATATTCTCACGCAAAGCATCGCCTTTTTTACCTTTAATTTCATCGGCGTGCGCAATAATACCGTCTAAACCGCCATAAGTATTAATCCATTTAGCAGCGAAGCCGTCTCCAACTCCTGGAACTCCTGGAATATTGTCTGCTGTTTCTCCGCGCAAAGCAGCTAAATCAGGATATTGCTCTGGATACACCTTATATTTTTCAAACACCGCTTGTGGTGTCATATGTTTCAGATCTTTAAAATGATGTCCCGGATATAATACGGTAATCGTTTCATCAATTAACTGGAAAGCATCACGGTCACCAGAAAGCACATATGCATGATCAAAACCATGATCTCGCGCCATAGTAGCTAGGGTGGCAATAATATCATCGCCTTCAAAACCTTGCTGTTCTACGTATGAGATATCTAAAGAATCAAGCAAATCATGCAGGAGCGGTAACTGGCTGAGCAGCTCTTCAGGCGCAGCATCACGTGTACCCTTATATTGCGTGAGCAAATCGTTTCTAAACGTGCCGCCTTTCACATCGAAAGCCACAGCAATATGTGTTGGCTTAATTTCTTTCAGCACTTGCGACAGCATAGTTGTAAAACCATACACTGCGTTTGTTGGCTGCCCCGACGATGTGGAAAAACCATCTTCTGGCAGAGCAAAAAATGCGCGGAAGGCTAATGAATGACCATCGATAACTAAAAGACGTGAAACCATAATCTCTATGGTACTTGATGCTAAGCAAAAATGGCTAGGAATCGAAATTCCTAGCCATTCCACGTGTACGTACAGCTGTTATAGAGCCTATAGAAGGTTAGCCTTCAATCTGGGAAATAACAGCGTCTGCCACTTCAAGCATCGTCAAACGACGATCCATAGAGGTTTTTTGAATCCAGCGGAAAGCCTCTTGCTCAGACAACCCCATATTCTCCATGAGCAATCCCTTAGCACGGTCAACATGCTTACGAGATTCCAAACGATTCTTCAAATCCTCAACTTGTTCACGTAATGCAGTTACTTCATCATCAGATGACTGTGCTGGCTCTGCTACTGCTTCAGAGCCGATGCGACTACGCAAGGCACGCATCTGTTCGAAACGGCTAAAAGCAACGTCTAAAGCTGGGAAGAGCTTATCTGGCACAAATGGCTTAATCACGTATGCCATAACGCCAGCATCAATAGCTTCAGCTACTAAGTCTTTTTGAGAAAATGCGGTGAGCATAACGACTGGAGCTAAGAATTCTTCGTTAATTTCACGAGCTGCGGTAATGCCATCTTTCACAGGCATTTTAATATCCATCACCACAATATCTGGGTGCTTTGCACGTACAATATCCACAGCTTCTTGACCGTTTGCTGCTTCACCAATAACTTCGTAGCCACCGTCATTAAGAGATTCAATAATATCTAAACGGTTCAAAGCTTCGTCTTCAGCAACAACAACAGTACGCTTTGTGTTCTGAGTATCTGCCATAGTCTTGCACCCTTCCTAGTTCATTTTACTGGGAAGTTACTGAGAGCTCCCCATTGAGACCTCATCCTTTTGTGCCCCGGGTGGGACTCGAACCCACACTGCACAGATTTTGAGGCTGTTTCCTCTACCAATTGGGATACCGGGGCGGTACTCGTAAGAATATACACGCTATTGCGGACTAGCGCAAACTTTTTTCTTTATTGGGCGTGTTTCCTTGAGTTTTTAGGGATTTCATACACTGTTATTCACGTTCTTAAACATTTTTCTCTTCAGGTACTCTGCTTCGTAGTGCACGTAACACAATGACAATAAAACTCTTAACACGCCGCACCTTACCTCCTCATCCGCCCCCACCCCCTAAAAACACTCAGAACATTGCCTCTGATACTTTCAGTCATCAGAATATACAAAAAGTGGGCTGTAGCCAAAAGCTACAACCCACTCCTTGAGTTAATTCTTTATAGAATTAGTCGCGAGCCCCAACAGTGTGTACGTAAACGGAGTCGGTAGAACCTGCTTCGTTTGCGGAAGGTGCGGATGCGATGAGAACGATGGTGTCACCATCAGATACAGCACCCTGAGCCTTCAATGTGTTGTCTGCAAGAGCCATGAGCTCGTTGCGAGACAAACCGTGATACTCAGTGTCGAGCTTAATACCCTCAACACCCCAAGACAGACCGAGCCAGCACTTGGTGTGCTCGTCAGTGGTCAAGCCGAAGATTGGAGTGAGTGGACGCTCTGCAGATACACGGTGAACAGTTTCACCAGTCTTGGTGAAAGCAACAATTGCCTTTGCTTCAGTCTTTTCAGCCAAGCTTACTGCGGAGTGAGCTACAGCTGCTGTGGTGGAGAACTCTTCATCCTTAATTGCTGGGATGCGGTCATAACCATGCTCAGTTGCATAGCCAGACAGACGAGCCATAGTGTTCACTACGATTACTGGGTAATCGCCAACAGCAGTTTCGTTAGAAGTCATGGTTGCATCTGCACCATCGAGAACTGCATTAGCGCAGTCAGATGCTTCTGCACGAGATGGTACTGGAACCTTAACCATGGAGCCGAGAACTTCAGTTGCAACGATAACTGGCTTACCGTATGCACGAGCAAGCTCGATGCAGCGCTTAGTAATGAGTGGAACCTGCTCAAATGGCATTTCCACAGCCATATCACCGCGAGCAACCATAATACCGTCGAATGCCTTGACGATATCTACGAGGTTCTCTACAGCCTGTGGCTTTTCAATCTTTGCAACAACTGGAATGCGACGACCTTCTTCATCCATAATTTCGTGTGCACGCTCAATGTCGGTACCGAAACGAACGAAGGACATTGCAATAATATCTGCGCCGGTGCGAATACCCCAGCGAAGATCTTCTTCATCCTTCTCAGACAAAGCTGGAACGGATACTGCAACACCTGGAAGGTTCAAACCCTTGTGAGAAGATACAGGACCTGCAACAACTACCTTAGTGTGAACGTCGTTGCCTTCAACCTTAACAACCTCGAGCTGTACCTTACCATCATCAATAAGAATTGGATCTCCTGGATGGCAGTCGCCTGGCAAGCCCTTGAAAGTGGTGGAAACGCGTTCTTTGTTACCAGTTACTTCATCAGTTGTAATAATGAAGTCCTGACCCTGCTCGAGCCATACTTTATCGTCGCCATTGGCATCTTCTTCAACCCAACCACAACGAATCTTTGGACCCTGCAAATCAACGAGAACTGCAACATTCTTGCCGGTTTCCTGAGCAGCCTGGCGTACGTTGTTATAAACGTTCATATGCTCTTCGAAAGTACCGTGAGAACGGTTGATACGAGCAACGTTCATACCAGCGTTAATCATTTCCTTGAGAGTGTCAAGAGCTGAGGAAGCTGGACCAATTGTATCGACAATCTTTGCCTTGCGCATGAATGCCTACCTGTTTCTTTACTAGACGGAATGGGCTATGCCCATATTTCACATTTTTAAGTTTACTTGGGCTAGCGTACTTTCGCCACGCGCAAGAGCAAATACCGTGTTCCAGACTTCTCATACTGGTAAAACGGTAAACACTCAGACCATTTTATGAGCCGTAATATCGGGTATTACTCGGATATGCGTGCTTCTAATTGTTTCATTTTGAGAATGCTGGCCAGGGATGCAATTCCTAGAGAAGCCACAATAACAAGTAATGACATCCATGTAGGAACAAGAGGAACCGCGTGAATACCATGTCCACCGTTAATAAACGGCAAAGTATTATCATGTAATGCTTCTAAAACGAGTTTAATGCCAATAAATCCAAGCACTACCGATAATCCAATAGGCAGATAAACCAGCTTATCAAGCAAGGCGCCAAGCAAGAAATACAGTTGTTGCAAACCAAGTAAAGCAAAAACATTGGAGGTGAAAACAATAAAAGGATCTTTTGTCAATCCAAAAATTGCCGGAATCGAGTCGAAGGCAAACATAACATCTGTGGTACCAATTGCTACAAAGAGCACAATCATCGGTGTGAAATGACGCACGCCATCAACAACCGTCGTCAGCTTTTTGCCGTCATACTGGTCGCTCATTTTTACAATTTTGCGCATAGCAGCAATCAAAGCATTCTCTTTATACTCTTCGTCATCATCATGCCCTGAGGCAAGCTTAATTGCTGTGTATATGAGGAAAGCACCAAAGAGGAAGAAAACCCATGTAAAACGCTCTAAAATAGCTGCGCCAGCCAGAATAAAAATACCGCGTAAGAGTAAAGCTAAGGCAATACCCACAGACAGAACATATTTTTGAAGCTGCTTAGGCACAGAGAAATTCGCCATAATAATAACGAATACAAAAAGATTATCCACGCTTAAGGAATATTCAGTCAACCATCCAGAATAGAACTCAATGGCCGGCTGAGAACCTGCAAAACTCCATATAAGTGCTCCGAAAATAAGAGCCATAGCTACAAAGAATGCAATGTGCTGCACGCATTCCTTCGTCGATGGAATATGGGGTTTACGTCCCACAATAAAAAGATCTACCATGAAAAATACAGCTAATACCACAAAAGTAGCAGCCATAAACCATACAGGAATTTCACTCATTCGCTTCGTATTGCCTTATCTGTGTTTATTCTTTTACCCTATGAGCACTATTGTGCCTGAGTCATTTGACGAAGTTCCTTTTTCAGATCGCGAATTTCGTCACGCAGACGAGCAGCAAGTTCAAACTGAAGTTGTTCAGCAGCCGTATGCATTTGGTCTGAAAGCTGACGAATCAAGTTAGCTAAATCTTGAGCTGGAAGTCCTGCTTCAAGAATTTTCTCATGGCGTTCTTGAGCTTTCTTCTCATCCATATCAGGCACACCCAGATGTGAATTGCCAGCTTTACCTGAATTTCTATACCCGCTGGAAAGCAATTCCTCAGTGTCCACGTCCTCTTTAGCGAGCATATCGTTCACATCGCTAATTTTCTTAATCAGTGGCGTAGGGTCAATGCCATGCTCTTCGTTATACCGCATTTGAATATCACGACGACGATTTGTTTCATCAATAGCCAAATGCATAGAATCGGTTAAGCGATCTGCATACATGATGACTGTGCCCGATACATTGCGCGCGGCACGACCAATCGTCTGAATCAGTGAACGATAGGACCGCAAGAAGCCTTCTTTATCTGCATCCAAAATAGCGACGAGCGATACTTCCGGCAAATCCAAACCTTCACGCAGCAAGTTAATACCCACAATGACATCAATCGTGCCTTCACGTAGTTGACGCAAAAGCTCCACGCGTCGCAAAGTATCTACATCAGAATGTAAATATTCCACTTTTATATTGCGTTCAAGGAGGTAATCCGTTAAGTCCTCTGCCATTTTCTTCGTCAATGTGGTGACGAGCGTGCGCTCATTTTTCGCTACACGAGACTTGATTTCAGCCAACAAATCATCAATTTGACCATCAACTGGACGAACATCAATCTGTGGATCAAGCAAACCTGTTGGACGAATAATCTGTTCGACAACACCATCAGAAAGGTTGATTTCATAATCGCCCGGCGTTGCAGATAGGTACACGGTTTGTCCTATATGCGTGAGGAATTCAGGGAATTTGAGCGGACGATTATCCATTGCTGACGGTAGACGAAAACCATGCTCAACCAGTGTGCGTTTACGACTGGCATCACCCTCATACATGGCTCCAATTTGAGGAATGGTCACGTGTGATTCATCAACGACAAGCAGAAAATCTTCTGGGAAAAAGTCCAGCAAAGTGTGTGGAGGTGTTCCTGCTGCGCGATTATCAAAATGTCGAGAATAATTTTCCACGCCCGAACACGTACCTATTTGTTGCAGCATTTCCAAATCATAGGTCGTGCGCATCTCTAAACGCTGAGCTTCGAGCAGTTTATTTTCCTTCTTCAACTGTGAAAGACGCTGATCAAGCTCTTCTTGAATGGTGTCAATAGCATGAGCTAAACGTTCAGGTCCAGCAGCATAATGTGTAGCTGGGAAAATATGAATAGAATCTACTTCTTCGATTTCGTCGCCTGTAATAGGATGGAGAGTTGAAATACGGTCGATTTCGTCACCGAAAAATTCAATGCGAATAGCTAACTCTTCGTATACAGGAATAATTTCAACCGTATCACCGCGCACACGGAATGTGCCACGCGCAAAAGCAATATCGTTACGCTTGTATTGCATATTAACGAAGGTACGCAATAAATCGTCACGCTCAATCATTTCGCCACGGTTCAGAAAAAGCATTTGGCTGGCATATTCTTCTGGAGTTCCCAAACCATAAATACAGGAAACGGTGGCAACAACCACACAGTCTCGGCGAGTAAGCAAATTAGCCGTTGTTGCATGGCGTAAACGCTCTACATCGTCATTAATACTGGAATCTTTTTCAATAAAAGTATCTGTTTGAGGAATATAGGCTTCTGGCTGATAATAATCGTAGTACGACACAAAATAGTTGACTGCATTATCCGGCATCAGCTCGCGGAATTCAGCTGCAAGTTGAGCAGCCAAAGTTTTGTTCGGTTCCAAAATAAGAGTAGGACGTTGTAAACGTTCAATAAGCCACGCTGTGGTTGCAGTCTTACCCGTACCGGTAGCACCCATAAGAACTACATCAGTTTCACCATTTTCTATACGTGTGGCCAACTCTTCAATAGCTTTAGGCTGATCACCCGATGGCTTGTAAGGTGACTTAACAACAAACGGCTTATCTATACGCTCTATCCCATGAAAACCCATAGTCCTAGTGTAAAGGTGTGCGCAGATTATGAGAAGTTATCGACCTCATTACGCTATGGAGTGAATAGAAGGAGTTTGCGCAGCACGCTCATCTAACCACCGCTGAATAATGTGGTCTATATGAGCAAACATAACATCCATTGGTTGAGATGAATCAATGCTGATATCCGCTACTGCTTCACGCTCCGCTCGACCCAATTGCGCATGAATACGCGCTTGAGCTTGCTGACGTGTCATATGACGCGTATTGATCATGCGTTGAATACGCACATCATCATCTGCTTCAATCGTCATAATATGATTCCACTGCAGGCCATGAGCACAAGCAATATCTCGAGTTTCTACAAGTAAAGGTACATCGTGAAAAATAACGTCGCAGCCCGCTTCCACTGCGTTTCGTTCTACCCCAGCTGCGCGTGCATATACTGCCGGATGCAGAATTGCATTTAATTGTTCTAAGTCTTGCGCGCTGGAGAAAACGTGTTCGGCCATCCATATTCGATTCATGCTACCGTCAGCATTCAAACTATCGGCATCAAAGGCTTCTCGTATCTGTTCTAATACTGGCTGTCCCGGCTGGGATATCTCATATGCAAGCTCATCATAATCAATAACAACAAAACCTAGCTCTCTTATATGACGGCTCACTGTTGATTTGCCTGCGGCTATTCCCCCAGTAATTCCAATACGTAAAACCTTGCTCATAAAAATAGTGTAAATCTAGATGCCTAAAATCTTCATTTCAGCAAACGCTAAAACAAACCGAATACTACAGTGTCAAAGATCATAAAGCAGCATAAACAAAGAGGGTTTGAGATAATAATCTCAAACCCTCAATGCCAAAGATATTTAGATAAATCTAGGTTATCTTTGTAGCCTTACATGAGAAACTAGTTGTTCTCGTTGAGCAACTGTTCACGAAGAGCTGCAAGCTGATCATCAGATGCAAGAGTACCTTCGTTAGCTGGAGCAGAGCTGTAGTTGGTTGCTTCAGCTTCTTCAGCTGGAGCTTCTTCTTCAGCTACACCATCAGCTTCAGCAGATGCTGCTGCGAGTTCAGCCTGCTTAGCAGCGAATACCTTGTGAGCTTCCCACAAATCGTGAGCTGCTGCATACTGAGCTTCCCACTCTTCGCGCTGCTTTTCAAAGCCTTCAATCCATTCATTAGTTTCTGGATCGAAGCCTTCTGGGTACTTGTAGTTTCCGTTCTCGTCATACTCTGCTGGCATACCATACAGAGCTGGATCGAAGTCTTCAGAAGCTGGATCAACAGAATCTGTTGCCTGCTTGAGAGACAAGGAGATGCGACGACGATCGAGATCAACGTCGATAACCTTAACGAATACTTCATCACCAGGCTTGACAACAGTCTCTGGGTTCTCTACGTGGCGGTTTGCCAACTCAGAGATGTGTACGAGACCTTCGATGCCATCATCAACAGAGATGAATGCACCGAACTGTACAATCTTGGTCACCTTACCCTTAACAACCTGTCCTGGAACATGGGTGCGTGCGAAACGCTGCCATGGATCTTCCTGAGTGGACTTCAGGGACAGGGAGATGCGCTCACGATCGAGATCTACATCGAGTACTTCAACGGTAACCTTATCTCCAACCTTCACTACTTCAGATGGGTGGTCGATATGCTTCCATGACAGCTCAGAAACATGAATCAAACCATCAACACCGCCGAGATCGACGAATGCACCGAAGTTAACGATGGAGCTAATAACGCCTTCGCGAATCTGACCCTTCTTGAGCTGAGAGAGGAATGTCTCACGAACTTCAGATTGAGTCTCTTCGAGGTACTGACGACGAGAAAGAACAACGTTATTACGGTTCTTATCGAGCTCCAAAATCTTAGCCTGAATAGTCTGGCCAATGTATGGAGCCAAGTCGCGCACGCGACGCATTTCAACGAGGGATGCTGGCAAGAAGCCACGCAAACCGATGTCAACGATCAAGCCGCCCTTAACAGCTTCGATAACGGTACCTTCAACAATACCGTCAGCTTCCTTGATCTTTTCAACGTCGCCCCAAGCACGCTCATACTGTGCGCGCTTCTTGGAAAGAATAAGACGGCCTTCCTTGTCTTCCTTAGTGATGACAAGTGCCTCAACGGTGTCGCCAACTTCAACAACATCGTCTGGATCCACGTCCTTCTTGATAGAAAGTTCGCGGGAAGGAATTACACCTTCAGTCTTGTAGCCGATGTCGAGCAATACCTCATCGTGATCAATCTTAACTACGGTACCCTCAACTAAATCACCATCATCGAAGTTCTTGATAGTGGAATCGACTGCCTTGATGAAATCCTCTTCAGTGCCGATATCGTTGATAGCGACCTTCTGGATTTCGTTCTTGTTATCTGTCATTAAAATAGTTTTTCTTTGACTTAGCGGATAATATCGGTCTTCAGTTGTGCGTTTCTTGTTCTTTTTCTCTATGGTTGAGAAAATTCCAAGCGACGCATACGTACATTCAGTCACCTGATTGCACATACAAGTTCAAGAATACGCTAAAACATAGCCAAAATAGATAGTTTTATCCGGGCGTGTTGCATAAAGGTAAAAGTAAAAGTAAAGGTTACCGACACCGTTTTAACGCTTAAGCTTCATGGTTGCTCTTCTTGATTCTCTACGCAGACAATTTCGCTATGCTGTTTTATGTGCTCTACGTTCAGCCATTTCTACCACATTTTTCAGCAACATTGCACGCGTCATAGGCCCCACTCCCCCCGGATTTGGGGTATATGCGCTCACCTTGGAATAGCAAGCTGGGTCAATATCGCCTTGAATAACCCACTTGCCCGCTTCTTCATCATAAACGCGTGACACACCTACATCGACTACAACAGCACCGTCTTTAAGCATGTCAGGCTTAACAAAATGGGCAGAGCCCATGGCGGCAATCACAATATCAGCTGAACGGATTTTTTTGTCAATATCTCGAGTGCGAGAATGGCAGTTAATAACTGTTGCATCATTGCCACGCATACTTAAGAGAAGACCAACTGTACGCCCGATTGTGATGCCGCGTCCCAGTACACAAACATCTTTTCCACTCAGTTCAATTCCTGCTGAATCTAGCAATGCAAGAACACCGCGTGGAGTACATGGCAAAGGCACGTTTGGCACACTATCGGTATGGAGTACGAGCTGACCCACATTCATCGGATGCATACCATCAGCATCTTTAGTAGGATCAATTCGTTCTAAAACTTTCAATGTATTAACGTGTTCAGGCAGTGGAAGCTGCACAATAAAACCATCACAAGCATCATCATTATTGAGCTGATCAACCGCAGCAATAATCTCATCTTCGCTGGCTTCAGCTGGCAGATCTATACGGATAGAATTGATACCAACCTGAGCACAATCCTTATGCTTACCTGCTACATATTTAACTGATCCTGGGTCTTGGCCTACAAGAATTGTGCCCAGCCCACACGTAGCTCCATCAGCTTTCAGTGCTAACACATGCTGCGCAAGATCGGCTTTTATAGAACGCGCTAAGTCAGTTCCACTAATACGCACAGCAGCTGTTTGGTCGCTCATTGCCACGCTTTTTGATAACTCCATACGCTAGACTCCCTGTTACGGCACAAATACGTCTTTAATGGTACTATAGGTGCAATGCATATGATCTCTTCATTGCATACTATGAAATTGATATATAAGGTAGAAAGAGTCAAGTGAGATGAAAATGCATCGAAACTTTGACATCACAGCTATTATCCGTCGTACTGTAGCTACATTGACTGTAGGTGCAGCCCTGTTCTCTTTCAGTGCTTGCGGCGCACAATCAGCTCCAAAAAACGATAAGAAAGCTGAAGACAGCTCTCAAAAATCTACTGCTCACGATCCACTAGCAGTCGTTGCTTCTGTTAATCAATGGGGTTCGTTAGCTCAAGAAATTGGCGGTGACCATGTAAAGGTCACATCCATTATTAATAACGCTAATGTAGAAGCACATGATTATGAGCCGTCTACTGCTGAGATCGCACAGCTGACCACAGCACAGGTTGCAATCGTTAATGGCGGACACTACGATGAGTGGGCTACTAAAGCTTTATCTTCCTCGAAGTCCGTGCAGAGTGTGAACGCTGCTTCTATTATCGGCGCAAGTGAGTCAGATAATCCTCATTTATGGTTCTCTTCTGAAGCACGTAAAGCTGTGGCAGAATCTCTCAAGAAAACTTACGCACAGCTGCTACCAGCTTCTCGCGATTACTTCCAAAAGCAGTATGATGCATGGTTAAAAGCTGAAAAGGAACTTGACACCAAAATTGCAAGTTTTAAAAATACCTATGCTGACACGAAGTATGCTGCTACCGAGTCCGTAGCCTACTACCTCTACTCTGATTTAGGTTTGAAAGATGCAACGCCTGAAGGCTATGCAAACGCGAGCGCTAATGAGTCTGAGCCAACAGCTACTGATTTGCAAGAATTCCAACGCATTATTGAAGCACATGAGATTTCATTCTTAGTGAATAATCCTCAAGAAAGCTCCGATGCTACGAATATGCTCACCGGTACTGCTGGAAAATCTGATGTTCCCGTTGTAGATATTACAGAGCAGATTCCTTCTGAATATTCCACTCTTAACAAGTGGATTAGTGCTTTGATTGATAATCTTTCAACAGTCTTAGACGCTGCGAAAAATTCAGAAGCAAGCACTACGGAGCAAAATAACTAGGATTTGCAGGCAAGCATAAACGCTATGAAATCAATATGATCTTCGATCTGCGAGGTTTGTAGAGGTTTATAGATGTTTATAGTGTTTTACACATAGTGCACGTGTTTGCTGCGCTATCCATACATGGTTGTGGGGTGTTGGGCTCAATCTCAGCACCCCACAAGCTATGAAATAATTCTTGAAATTTGTTAGAAAGATTATCATGTCATTTTCTTCGCACAATGATAATAAAGACCAGCAGGACCCATATCGTGGTCGCCATCAATCTGCTGATGAACACACGCCTTATCAGGCTGCGAACGGCAATGATGTTTCTGCCCACAAGACCGCAATGAACAACGGTAACTCACATCACAGCAGTGCAGATTATAGTGGGCACAAAAACACCACCGATACGAGCCAACCTGTTATTGAGTTTATTGATGCTGCGGTTCAGCGTTCACATCGAACAATATGGTCTCATGGTAATTTCTCTATTCCTGCTGGCAGCGTTACCGCAATTGTAGGAACTAACGGCACTGGTAAAACAACCATGCTGGCAGCCGAATTAGGCATTATTCCTTTGTCTTCAGGACGTATGCGTATTTTGGGTGCTGCTCCAGGAAAAAAGAATACGCATATCGGTTATGTTCCACAGAATTATACGTCCATCAGCGAAAGCAATATTACTGTTTTTGATTTTGTTTTACTTGGTATTTCTGGATCACGCTGGGGTTTTATGCCAAGTTCACGCACTGATCGCACGGCAGTTGAGGATATTCTTGACTTTGTAGGCTTATCTGATCTATCTGGAAGGCGAATACGCGATTTGTCGGGCGGACAACGTCAACGTGCCGCCATCGCTCAAGCTCTTGTGAATAAGCCTGAATTACTTATTCTCGACGAACCTTTAGCTAATCTCGATATTGCCAGTCAGCATTCTCTTGTGGAGCTGCTCTCCCAGCTCAATAAACATATGGGTATGACTATTCAGATTGTGGCGCACGATCTGAACGTTCTGTTGCCAATTTTGACAGGCGCTGTTTATCTGCTTGATGGGCATCCACATTATTCTTCTCTCAATAATATGCTGGATTCGCGTTTGCTTACCCATTTGTACGGCACAACTGTGGAAGTTATTACCACACCTCAAGGCGATATGTTTGTTACTCATAATTCTGCCGTCGAACCTCAAAGCCGCACTGTGCATGATGAGCATTTAACTGAAGATGCAGCTCAATGGCATTCTCCGCATATCGCACAAGATTGTGCTTCTCAGGAAGATTCTGATCTTCTCATGCATTCGTCTACTGATACATCCCACACAACTGCAGCAGACACACCAGCTGCGCAAGCCAAGAATAAGGAGGCCTAAGTATGCACTACAATCCCCTCTGGTTGACCATTCTTCAGGCAGACTTTGTTCAACGAGCTTTTCTCGCAGGTATTCTTATTTCTCTTGCAGCAGGACTTGTGGGCTATTTCGTTATTACCCGCAAATCTACTTTTGCTGCTCATGCTTTAGCTCATATTGGACTTCCTGGAGCCACTGGCGCTGCTCTTTTGGGAATCCCTGTACTGTGGGGAATGGGAATTTTCTCGCTGCTGGGAGCTTTGACCATTGGCGCTTTAGGCAAGAAAGCTTCCGACCGTGAAGTAGCTACTGGCTCTGTTTTAGCTTTTGCTACAGCTTTAGGTTTGTACTTTTCTAACCTATCATCGGGAGCTGCTAAACAAATGCAGTCTATTCTTTTTGGTTCTGTTCTCACCATTACCAACGAGCAGCTCATCACTTTCGCTCTTTTTGATTGTGCTCTCATGATTGTATTAGCCGTTATTTTTAGACCTCTTTTGTTTAGTTCTCTGGACGAAAACGTAGCTCGTGCTAAAGGACTACCGGTAACAGCACTAGGTATTATTTTTATGATTATGATGGGCAGTGTTATTACTGTAGCTGTGCCTGCCGTAGGAACTTTGCTTATTTTTGCGCTTGTGATTACTCCGGCTGATACGGCTATGATGCTGACTCGTTCACCTCTGCGCGCTATCATGATGACAGTTGTGCTTTGCCTTATGTCCATGTGGGGTGGCCTGGTGCTCTCCACCATGTTTGATATGCCGCCAAGCTTTGTTATTGTCAGTTTAAGTGTGGCGCTCTGGCTTTTGGCTAAACTATATACACATCTACGCGGGTAAAATAACCCAGGTCATATAAGTGAGGTCGGAAACATTGTGGTGTTTCCGACCTCGTTTTATGCTGTGCAAAAGCACTACATAATGCTCTTACACGAATACTCTTACGCGCTAGACATACATGCGCGTCTGAATTTGTCAAGCTTACTTCTTCTTTTTCTTCTGTGCCGCTTCTTGTTCTTCCACGCGGCGAAGAGTGGCATCAGCTGGCTCTTCAGGAGCCATAGCATGATGTTTTTCGTCACCTGGCTGAGGCTGTTCATACCCCAAATTCACATCCAATAAACGTTGTGCTTCTTCTTCATCAAGCTTTTCACTCAACGCAATTTCAGAGGTTAAAATAGTGCGAGCGCGCGACAGCATACGCTTTTCTCCGGCTGATAAGCCATGGTCATTATCATCGCGCTGCGCTAAATCACGTACGACTTCTGCAACCTTATTAACGTCGCCCGACGCAATTTTTTCTTGATTGAGCTTGTACCGGCGTGACCAGTTTGTTTTTTCTTCGACGATTGGGGTACGCAAAATTTCAAAGACTTTTGCAACGGCCACAGCGTCTACAATGTCACGAACACCGAGTTGGTCAACGGTATCAGCTGGAACGTTAATAATAAGGCCATCTGAAGAGAGAACAGACAACTTGAGATATGTTTTTGTCTGCCCACGTAATTCTCGTTCAGAAATCTCTTCAATGCGAGCGGCGCCGTGGCGCGGATAAACAACGGTATCTCCGACCTTATAGTCCATAAAATAAGCCTTCCAGCAAAAAATACAACCCGACAAGTTTCCCATAAAGTACGGACACGTGATTTTGCTACATCTTGCGCTATTATGGAATACAGCACAGCAATCTACACAAGAAAGCTACATTATGAATACGTCTACAACGCGACCTGCACAGCACACGATCCTCGTGGTGGAGGATGAGCCTACTCTTGCTACAGCTATTGCGCAACGTTTGGCTTCTGAGGGATGGCATGCACGAGTTATTGGCGATGGCGCGAGCGCTGTTCAAGCTGCTTTGCAGATTAAACCTGATCTCATCATTATGGATATTATGTTACCAGTCATGGATGGGTTAGAAGCAACGAAGCGTATTGTATCGACTCGTCCAGTTCCTGTGTTGATGTTAACTGCTCGCGACGATGAAGCCGATAAAATTATTGGTTTGAGCGCTGGTGCAGACGACTACATGACGAAGCCATTTTCTATGCGTGAACTCATTGCTCGTTGTAAAGCTTTGTTACGTCGTGTGGAGCGCGCAAAGGTTATTGCGAAGAACTCTGAAAATGAGAAGATTTTACAGTTTGGTTCTTTGCTTATTGATCCTGCACAACGCATTGTTACGTTGGATAATGAGATTGTTCATTTAACTCCTACTGAGTTTGATTTACTCTCTACCCTAGCTCGCAAGCCAAAGAGCGTGTTGACTCGCGAAAAGCTTTTGGAAGAAGTGTGGGATTGGGTGGATGCTTCTGGCACGCGCACAGTGGATTCTCACGTCAAAGCATTGCGTCACAAGTTGGGGGCTGACATGATTCGCACGGTGCATGGTGTGGGTTATGCGTTTGAACCTCCTATGAACGCTGAAAAAGCCCAGTAATTTTACTATCTTTTTAGCGCTACTACCTTTGCTGCGTATGCAAAGTGTCCAGTAGCGCTTTTTTATGGAGTTATTTAGTATGAAAACAGCACGACAAAAACCTGCACGCATATCTTCTGCACACTCTCATCATTTTCATAGCTACAGACCTTTGGGGATTATTCGTTCCCTGAAAATCGAATTGAGCGTGCTCATTGTTTTAGACACATTTTTTGCTTTTGTTTTTGCTTGGGGCTTGCTCAAGCTAGGCATATCGGGTTGGGTTGCTCTTCCTATTACTCTGGCAATTGCTTTAAGCATTACTTACTTGTTTGCTCAAGGTTTAACTGCTCCCCTGCGCGAAATTCGTGATGCTGCGGAGTCGATTACACAGGGCGATTATACAAAGCGTGTTTCTATGGCTCTAGATAGCAACGATGAAATTGGTCAGCTATCTCGGTCTTTTAATGTTATGGCTGATGAGCTAGAACATGCTGATCAGATGCGTCGAGATCTTATTGCAAATGTAAGTCATGAATTACGCACTCCCGTATCAGCTTTACAAGCGCTGGTAGAGAATATGGCTGATGGCGTAGTGGAGCCAACTCCTGCAAATTTAGAGGGAATTCTCAACCAAACGCAACGCTTAAGCGATCTTATTGCTTTCCTTCTCGATTTAAGCCGTATGGAAGCGGGCGCAGCCAGCTTAGAAATTACTCGTTTTAATATGCGTGATTTTTTGGATGATGTGATTGCTCCTTTGGAAATTGCTGATGGAAGCCATAATCATCATGTGGCTTTAGACGTTCCACAATCAATATGGATGGAGGGCGATGAGGATCGTTTACGCCAGCTCTTTACCAATATTATTGCCAATGCGCTCAAGCATTCTGCTGATAACACGTCCATCGTTGTTGAAACGCGTGAAGATGTGCGCACAGGCAATGTGGTGACCAATGTTGTCAATTTTGGTTCGCAAATTGATCCTGAAGATCGTTCTGATATTTTCCGCCGTTATGTGAAGGGGCATCGCAACCGTCCAGGAACCGTGTCCGGAGGTACAGGACTGGGATTATCTATTTCGCGTTGGGCTGCCGGTCTGCATGGTGGAACCGTGAAAGTTGTTGATGATATGCGTGGCGTTAACTTTGAAATTTCTCTACCGCAATATCATCAAGAAGAAAACGTTGCAGATCAATAATTCTGACACTCTCTAGCTTTTCTATCAAGCTATACGAAGCGCCCTGCGACATACCGCATTATATATGGTATGTCGCAGGGCGCTTTTTCGTCCAGACCATCTGAAAAACTATTCGAACAAATGTTCGAAAGGTGGTGTGTGATGGTTACTTCTCGCTCTGCTTCGCATGCAGGTTTTCCATCTGTAGCACAGGATTATTTTTCGCAAGATTTTTCTCTTGACGCTCACATTATTACTCATCCTGATACCACTTTTGTTCTGCGCATTGCAGGTTCATCTATGGAAGGTGCCGGTATTTTTGATGGTGATATTATCATTGTCGATCGCTCTCTTATTCCTCAGAATGGTGATGTGGTAGTCATTACCTATGAGGGTGAGTTGCTGGTTCGCCGCTTGATGACCACTCAGGAGGGTAATCCTGTATTACGTACGCAGAATCATGTAGACAAAGATATTCATCTCTATTTTGATGAATCCATTACTATGTGGGGTGTTGTCATAGGCAATTATCATTCTCAATGCTCACGTGAAAACGAGTTGTCGCAAATAGATTACTTGTCACACAGAAGGGCGATTCCCTCATGACATCCCTACCCACAACTTCACCAGAGCATTGCCCTATGCCGAAGACGCATCAATTTGTTTTAGCTGATGCTGACAGTTTTTTCGCATCCTGTGAACGCGTTTTTAATCCTCTACTCCATCATGTTCCCGTCGTAGTACTGTCCAATAATGATGGCTGCGTAGTAGCCCGCAGCTACGAGGCGAAAAAGCTAAAAATTCCTGAAGGCATTGCCTGGTTCAAAATTCGTGATTTTGCACAAGAACACGGAGTCGTCGCATGTAGTTCTAATTATGAATTATATGGCAGCCTTTCTGCCCGCATGATGCATGTGATGAATACTTTCTTACCCCATCAACACGTGTATTCAATTGATGAATGCTTTTTCGATGTGCAGGCCAGCAGCGATGAGTTACGCCATGTGTGTGAGAATATGCGTGAGGCAGTGTGGCGAGGTTTAGGTCTTCCTATTTCTGTGAGCATTGCTCCCACGTGCACCTTAGCAAAAGCTGTAAGCCATTGGGCTAAAAAGCATATAGGCACGCGCACTATTATGAGTTGGGATACGGTTGTAGAACATGATCCACATTTTCTTGACCATATTCCCGTTCAAGATGTATGGGGAATTGGCAGACGCTTAGCACCAAAGCTCATGGGAATGGGTATTATCAGTGCTTCAGATTTACGCGATAGTGATCCTGTAGCTTTGCGTAAGAGGTTTAATGTGTCTGTGCAGCAAACAATTTTGGAATTGCGTGGTATTGCCTGCATAGATTTTGAGGAGGAATCGCGTGCTCTCGACGGTAAACGTATGAACCAGATTATGTGTTCTCGCATGTTTTCGCATCCTCTTCGCGATGAAACATCATTACGGCAAGCGGTAAGTCTGTATGCTCAAAAAGCTACGCATCGTTTACGCCGCCAGTCAAGCTTATGTTCTCATGTGTCTGTTTTCTGCTCTACTAGCCGTTTCGCTACTCCACAAGAACACTCCCATATTTCAGGAACCTGTGCTCTGCCCGAACCTACTAATGATCCGCTTATGATTACTAAATATGCCTGTGCGTGCATTCAACATCGTGTTGAGGAAGGAAAACCTTATGCTCGCGCTGGAGTAGTTTTGCATGGACTCATTGATGATGATGCGTATGCACCGTTAGAAATTTTCTCCCCACGTATAGATCAGAGCATTGCTCCAGTGCTTGATATTGTTCAACAACGCTTTGGCCCTTTACGCGTGGGCATTGGCTATGGAGGTATTCGTGCAGAACAGCGCATGAGTGACGATACGGGAGCACATTGGTCAATGAAACGCCAATTTTTATCTGCTCGTGCTACCACGCGATGGGACGAAATGGTAACTGTACGCGCTTAAAAATCGTATGCAGTCTAAAAAGTATGTTCTTCTCCATCATTGTCTCGCACGTCAGCAAGACAGCATACAGCGTAAATGTTTGCGCCCTGAGCACGTAAAAAACGTACGCACGCGCGCATAGTTGAACCAGTAGTTACAATATCATCCAAGACAATGACTGAAGCATTGTTCATACTATGGTTAGCGGTGAGACGTAATCCCTCATCTAAACGGTGCATTCGTTGACCTCTAGCCGAGGCTGTTACTGCTTTATGAACATGAGCTTTCATTGTTAAAGCTGAGCACACATGCGTGGACCACTTATCCCCTTGTATCTTCGCATAAGTATTAAGAGTTTTACTCACTCGTCGTGCAAGAGAATACATATGTGCCCGTCCACGTTTTCTTAAGGATTGCACCGATGAAGGGACGGGAATCACACATAAATTATCGTTCTTCTTCACCGTGTGTTTTAGAGCCAGTAAACAATACTGACTAAGTACCTTAGCTAAAAAAGTATCAAGCTCTTGATCATCATGATCTTTCCACGCTAACAGTATTGAGCGCACAGAGGTTTTATAGTATGCGCAGGAATATACAGTAAAAGAGGAAGATATCGATCGTTCATTCCACTGATAAAAAAGCCGCGAACAGGACGGGCATATCACTTCATCGTGTGCTGAGCATCCGGCACACCTGCGTGGACAGAGAATAAGACTGAGAGTATGAAGAAAAGACAACACCATACTCACCAAGTCTAGATTCATAGCACTAGGAATAGCACGCTGACAATCTCTTGTGAACGAATGTGCATAACACACCCATAATCCTGCGTGTATCTGTTTAATGAAGGACGAGCCGATATCCTCCACCGCGTATGGTCTGAATACGTTGAGGCATCTGCGGGTTATCTTCTAGAACAGCACGCAAGCGAGCAATAGACACACTGAGAAGACGCGTATCTCCTGAATCCTCATATCCCCATGCTTTTTTGAGTAAATCTTCGCGGCTCACCACTTGCCCATGCGCATGTAGTAAAGCCAAGAGAAGACTGAATTCACTATCAGCTATAGCAACTTCACTCTTATGAACCCACACGCGTCGTGATACTACATCAAATAATAAGCCGTGTGTATATGATTGCATAAACTGACGCATAAACTCGTTCGTGTCCGTAGCGACCGTCCACGCGAACAGCTTGAGTTCCCGCCAGAGCTGCAGGATAATCATTGCCCCCCGGACTCATACGATCACCCACAAAAACAATATCTGATGGCGAAATAGTGAACTGCTCAGCAATTTTTGAAACGGCAAAAGATTTATCAATGCCGCGACTGGAAATATCAATACTGGTCGATCCAGCTACGCGCACTGTTAAATCAGGAAGCTCTTTTTGAACCTGTGCAGCTAAGAGAGAGCGTTTCGCCCCGTCAGGATCCCAGGCTTCCTTACGATCGACTTGTGCGTGAGATCCTAAAGCAGAGAACGTTATTTGACTTCCGCGATCTTCAATACGCACACCGTCAGTATGCTCATACCATAGATGCAAAGAACGAGCATAGCGTTCAAGAACGTAACGAGCACGATTTTTCTGATCATCACTGAGTTCAAGAGTGTACCACGGCGCAAATGTTCGACCATTCCATTGAAAATATGAAGTTCCCGTCGTGGGTAGTAAAACAACATTATTCGGATACATATAAGGGAGCGTTGAATCAAGCACTTGCGACTCAATCAGTTCAAAACGTCCACCTGTTACTATGGCAACAGGCAGCAGATGCGTTAAAGATGCAAAAAGCCTAGCGGTCTCATCGGTCATTGGCATTTTTGATCGAGCCAAAGTATTGTCTAAATCGAAGGCCAGCACACGTGCATGACGAGTGTACTCATGAATATTAATATCATGTACATGCTCAACAACTAGTTCAGGCATCATCGCGGCTCCTTTCATCTACACCATTGTACAGGTACTGCTAAGCTAATACCATGAATGAACTGCCATGGGCACAACCCACCTATCGTAATCGGCATGGTCGAGGACTACGCAGACCCGTTTTTGGTACTTCAATTCCCCATGAGCGTACTGCTTCTGGACGGTTTGATACCGCTGTTGCAGTTCAGATGGCACGCTTAAAAAGGGCGTGGCCAAATTTATTTCATCGTTTGGAATGTGCTGTTGAAGATGTTCCGCCATCATCTCCTCTAGCATGGGAAGAATACACCGTTCCTCTATCCCAACATTTTCCAGCACGACACGGGATTCCTGCACGCATTGCACTGTATCGTAAGCCCATTGAATTGCGTGCACATAATCGCACTGACCTACAGTTCATTATTCGCTATGAAATTGTGCGCCAATTGGCAGCTCTCTATGGTCTGACTCCACATAGTATTGACCCGTCGTGGCCTGAAGAATAAATGACTGTGGGCATTGCCTATCATGCAGATAGAATGCCCACTGTACTGTATTTTTTAGTGAAACGATTTAATTGAGCAAAGCTCGCTTGTTTGTCACTTTATATTGAGCAGTAGCTAATTCCATTGATGTAGCTGCTACGGTTGCGCGTGAAGCAACTTGTGCTTTATTTACGGCATCCACGCTAAAGCTTGCTCCTACAACGAGAGCAGATGCTCCCTTACTCTTTTGAGAAATCTGCAAGAGCGCAACTGAGTTACCAAAATCTGTGCCATTGATGAGCTCAACACTATGGGACGAGACAGTGAGATCACGTTTGCCTACCTGCTGGCCGTCGGCATTGAAGGCAAGAATCTGCACATCACGAGATGCTCCAGAATTATTAGACACATCTAAGGTAACACCAACATTATCAGGCACAGGAACAGCAAAAGCTGATTGAGCACTCTGAGCAGGAGTCATCGAAAAATCACTTTGACCATCACTTGTAGCTGCTGATTGACCGTAGAGGGACGCAGCCACCTGAGAAGTGGAATCAATCATAACAGATTGCGTTCCTTGAGGAAGAGTGTCAAAATGTTGGGCACTCAACTGATGAGCCTTATACGTCACTTCTTGATGAGAGATTTCACCATTTTGACCTAAGAAAGTAATGCGAGCTGAACCATCCGTGTCACTGTACACATATAGACGCGTCTGCATAGCACCGCCTGCCGCAGGAATAACCTGTTGCGTTGCTAGCTTGTTCAACGGCACAATATAGTCAGAACCTTGAGGAACCAAACCATTCATATGCACAGCTTGAATAACTCCAGTTACTGCAGCTGCATCACTGTCTACGCGCACATACGCTCCATCATTCACATCAAAAGCAGCAGATAAATCAACAACCGTTTCAGAATGTGCCGCTATTGCTGCCGTAGCATGAGTTTCCATGGCAAGTTCAGATGATGAAGCAGAACCATAAGCAGTAAGGCGGATTGAGGTTGGCTTGTCAGACGAATTAGCCACAATGAGCTGCTGCGACCATCCTGTAGTCGTAGGGGGAATCAGGAAGGATTGCGTGGAGGCAAAAGGAACGCATGCTGCTGCGGATATGCCTCGTAAATCTGCTTGACTTGCCCACGACACCACCGTGCCTGCTGTTCCAGTAAATTTCTGCGCTGTGAGTGTGCGACTGCTGATAACTGTTGGCGCACTCGCATCTGTACTGTGCGTATGCACGTCACCACTGTGCATGGTTTTATTGTCAAGAAGAGCAGCTGTATCTTGATGATTAATACTCTCTGTTTGGGCTTGATATATAGCCCCCATAAGACCAACACGTGATGTGGAAGTTATATCACCCGCGCTTGCTTGAAAATCAGCATCACCATAATGTTCAGTATCAGCTAACTTCATACGTGCCGGACAATACATAGCAGAGTTGACCTGGGCAACATCGTGCACGGTTGAAGCCGATAGTGACTGATCATACGTCATAAAAGATGGCTGCATAACACCTGATACGAGCATTGCACACGCTCCCACTAATGCAACAGCACTGACAGTTGCACCAGTTATTGTTAAAACTTTATGTGCTGTAGACACTTTATTCTCCTCCTCGCGCGAACAAGCGTGGCAACCCCAAAATCAGGTAAATAACGCTCACAATAATCAGTGCCGCAACCCACATATACCGTAAAATGCTAGAAGCCGCAGAGACATATCCGCTCATATCCACACCCTGCTGAGCTGAAGATTTAATCGATATGCGAATATAAGCTCCTTGATCCGTATTTACTACCGTTTCCGTATTATTTGATGCAGCCACGTGGGAAACAAAAGAGCTGAAGGCTGTTTCTGAACCTTCATACATGACATACATACCGCCAAAACCAGCATCACTTAATGTAGTAATCGCAGCATCATCATTATTTTCTGCTAATTGAGCTATAGACTGTTCTACTGCCTGTTGTTTTTTCTTCGCCACAGTTGAAGTGGACAGACTAGCCACATCACCTGCTGCAGATGAAGTAATAATATCGCCATGAGCACTGGATAGAACAGAATAATCAAGATCATGATTACTATGCGGTGAAACAACTAAAACACGACGGGCAGGACTGCCTTGGAGATATTCTTGAGCCACAATAGGCAGCGAACGAGAACTAGCAACTATCTTATTCGCATTCTCAGGTTTTGTTGTTATATAAATACTGCTCGATATGGCCCATGCTGCGCTCAGGATAACACACAAGATAACAACACATGCTCGGCTCACACCAAAAGCAGTACGAGCAACTACTCCTTTTTCACCTCGCATACCAGGGTCAAGAACAGCAGCCTCTTCTTCCTGCAATAAACGCTTGTCCTTTTCTAAAATAGGTACAAACGCAGTAGTCGCCGGTTCACTCATCATAGCTAAACCAGTAAGCACACACATCAGAACCATAGATGCTGAAGGCAGCATTGAGGCATATAAAAGTCCGTTAGGAGCTAATCCCACAGCAATCTGAGGAACAAGAACCGATATTCCTATGCCAATAACAATTCCAATCCACATACTACGAGACGGTTTAACGAGCTGAGGAACGCACAAAGCAACCACAGCCATAACAAGCGAAAGAGCTATGCATACAGTTGCTGCACCGGAAACAATCTGTGCAAATGGAATATCCCCTGATGGGGTAAACAGCTGTAATAACGATTCATAAGTGTGATTATCATGAGCAACATCAGCAAAGAACTGAGAGAAAGTATGTGGCTGACGAATGACAGCCACAATTGTTGGCGCCAAAACAACAGCAGAAGGAATGCCCATAGACACCAACATAACAACGTGATGATGGTAAATAATAGCGACAATAATTCCGATAACCACCATAGCTAAGAACAATTGAGGCTCACTGGCACATACCATAGCAAAACATAATGCTGCCCACGCACTAGCTTGAATAGAAGGCTCCGATTCAATCGGATATTCAGTTTGGTATACGCCTAAAGCCTTCGCCGCAAAAGCAACAGCAGCTGGTAAGAACACATAAACAATCATCATAGGCAAATTACCAGTAAGGAAAACACCGGTCATATAACCTGCGGCCACCCATGTAGCAGATATAGCAATACGCGCACTATGGGAACGAGTAAAAATACCAGCCAAAGCCCACATACTCATCAGCGCTGCTGGAGCTGATGCAATAACAATCACAACGCTGGTCAAGCTAGCATGGCCAAAGGTGAAAAGAGAAATAAAAGCGTACACAAGCAAGAACGGTGATGATGGAGCATCCATGCCGACAGTTCCAGCAAAAGAATATGGTGTTGTAGCCGCTTCAAACAATTGCCTTGTGGTTGAGGCAGATGACATCAAAACTGGTGAAGCTAGATGGGCACCTTGCACTACTGCGCGTAAAGATGCGAAATTCACTATGATGTGTGCAATCAGAACCACTACTGTTGCCACTGCCAACCATGTGTAACGCACACGAGATAAATGGCGTAAATGCTGGCGAACCAACGGGCTAACAATTTTATGACTGCGCTGAGAGAATAAATCGCTTATATGATCTTTATACGCGCGAATGCTCTCAGGCTGTGCCACTAAAGAACCTAATTTAGCTAGCGTTAGCTCTTGAACACTACTCAGTGCGGAACGCATAGAGCTAATAGCACCACAATGCACAAGGTTATACCATGGCATAAACAGCTCACACAAAGCTTCATATGGCTGTTTCTTCATAAAACTCACAACGCCACGAATCACAGCCAAAATAAGACTCAACGGCCATATATAAAACCAGCGCGCAACATTAATATCAGAGTAGAAAAATGCGTCACGCGCAATCATTTGATTTAAAGCGGTGTTTTTGAAGCTCCGTAAATCAGCTGAATCTGTTTTATGCACGGTTCCTTGTTGCGTACGAACACCTTCAAAGCGAGCGCGGCGATGAGCCATACGGGCTTTCGGCTCAACAATAACACGCCCACCTGCGCGTACAATACGACGGCAAAAATCGCGTGATTGTCCAAAAGTTCCAGCAGCGGAGGTGAAACCGCCTACTCGCATCCAATCAGAAATACGAACGAAAGCGCCGGCCAAAGATACAGCATACACGTCTTGACGGTTGTCATACTGATCTTGATCGACTTCCCCATCAACAACCAGCGATGTAATCTGATGTCGAGGATGCGCATAATATCCCACATTCGCTAAGACTTCACCATCCCAGCTCAACTGTTTTGCACCAATAACAGCGGCTAAAGCGTTATTCCGACGTACCTCATTCATCTCATCCACGTAGTTGTCGTCGAGCGGACGTGAATCATCATGCATCAACCACATGTATTCTGCGGAACTGGTAATCATACCGGAATCTAACGCCTGATTGACAGCATGAGTAACAGCATCACCAAAAGATTTTTCACGCGATGACATAAGAAAAGTTCGTGTTGGATACTGTTTCAGTACCGCAGTGAGAGCCGTATTGACACGCTGGAGATCTTTATACGACGTTTCTGCACAGTTAACGAGAAGCACACTTGCAGGTAAAACTGTTTGATTCATCACGCTACTGAGCGTATCGGCAAGATAGCGAGTATCTTCCTCGACTGTAATAACAGCTGCCAAGCTTGAGTCAATACGCTGTTGTGTGTTTGACTTAATACGTCGCGCCACGTTAGTAAGAGCGTCAACGAGACTTGGACTGTCTGCGCAGTCAGCATTTTTAATAAATTCAGTGCTATGGTGCAATCTATTCACGTGCTCAACCTTAGTTCAATATAGTCACGCTCGGCAAGAATGCTTGATTTTACTAACATGGTCTTTACACTCTGAACTCGATACCGTTGTTTTCCTCTCCTCATATATCTCTATATACTCATTCTTCGCTCATACTCTCGGTAATCGAGATGTTCTATCTGCACTGTTTATGCGTTACGCGCACGGTTGTCGACACAAAATTAGAAAAAAGTATGTAAATATATGTTTTCACCTCAGTGTTTCGAGGACTCATTATATAAACTTATTCAGGTATATTTAGGGAAAGGTGCGAGAGTGACTCGACATACATCAAAGCATTCCGGTTCATCTATTCAGCGTGCACGTGTTATGGATACGCCATCACATGCATATGGCTATAAGAAGCCCTTCTCATGGATAAAAGCTATTGCAGTTGTTCTTGTTGCCGTTCTCGTCTTTGCTGGTAGCGTTTTTGCTAGCGTATACGCTCAGTTCTCTAAAACTGTTGACGACGCTAAAGTAACTGTTGTTAAACAGAAAAATATTAAAAAGGAAGTTGTTGATCCTAATGCAGGCAAGGCACTCAACATTCTTGTTTTAGGAACTGATAGTCGTGATGGTGCAGCTAACCAAGCTATTGGTGGTGCAAATGAAGTAGGAAATCATCAAGCAGACACCACCATGATTGTGCATATTTCTGCTAATCGTAAGTTTATTGATATCGTTTCTATTCCACGCGATTCGATGGTATCTGTGTCCAGCTGCGAAACAACGAATGGAACTATTCCAGCGCAATCAAATATTATGTTTAATTCTATTTTTGCAACGGCATATAGTCGTGGAAACAATTTATCGTCAGCAGCAACGTGCACCATGAAAGCTGTCAATGAACTCACCGGATTAGATATTTCCCAATTTATTACTGTTGACTTTAACGGATTAAAAAGCATGATCGACGCTTTAGGTGGCGTGGACGTATGTATTAGTGAAGATTTCTCTGATGATCAATCTAACCTCAGCTTAAACCGCGGATTGAATCATTTGAATGGTACTGACGCTACACAGTATGCTCGTACGCGCTATTCCTTAGGAGACGGATCCGATGTTATGCGTACTGTACGTCAACAGTATCTCATTAAAATGCTTATTCGTGAAGCCTTGAAACAGAACATACTCACTAACTTCGATAAGCTCTACCAGCTAGCTACCACTGCCCTAAAGTCATTGAATATTTCTGAAGGTTTAGCAAGCGCCAACACACTTATTGGTTTAGCTTCTGGTTTAAAGAGCTTCAAAGTAGCTAATATTTACAGTCAGACTGTTCCCGTGCAAGATTGGACCTACGATCGAAATCGCGTCATGTGGACTGCGGACGCACAAAATCTGTGGGATCGTATTAAAGCTGATCGGCCACTTACTGATGTAGCTCTAACAGCTGAGGAGCCAAGTACTGAAAAGAAGACTGACAGTGCTGACACATCTCAACACACTGACGCTCAGAGTTCAAACAACGCTGCTACAGATTCCGATAGCTCTTCTAGCGATGGATCTCAGGCTCAACCTGCTCAAACTTCTCAACCAGATTCTAATGCCCCTGATGCCCACACTGGTCTGATAACACGTGCTGATGGCACATTAATCGATCCAGGCACAGGCGGAATAGTTGATCCCCAATCAGGAGTTATCCATGATCCTAATACCAACTGGTCTATTGGATTAGCTGAAAAGTATTTGAATTACAGCGTATGCGGTATTGACAAATAAATTTTATGGCGTGCTGTGTGCCGGTCATAATGCACGCCAATTATGACCTTTCCCTTGTTTCTCAGCTAGGAAGAAGATTATGGCTAGAATACCTCAGAATAACGAGCATCCTGATAATGACTTTCGCCAGTCAGCACCTCCAAGCTTTCAACCTATGCATTCGCGAACACCTTCGCGCAATGTTGCTGAAAATTCTCAGGATTCTCAGAATCCTCAACAGACACCCCCTACCTTTTCTCCACAGCGCAATCGTCGTACTGCTCATGGATCAAGTTCGCGCACCACACCATCAACAGTGCGCTCTGTTCAGTCCCCACAACGAGATTCTCGTTCCCCTTACCACAAGTTAGGCGTGCCACCACAACAACCTCATAGCAAGCCATCCTCAGCGCCTTTTAAGAAAGTACGTCTCAGCCGTATTATTGCTGCTATTCTAGCGACTCTGCTTGGTATGAGCGTTATTTTTGCAGTGTGGGCATGGTTGTGGGTTGATGGACAGCTCAACCGCAGCATTGATTTGAGTCCTGCACCTGATAATGCCACAGCACAATCATGGTTGATTTTAGGCTCAGATGCACGCGATGGACAGATTGCCAGCGCTGACGCTAACTCTGTTACGGGTTTTAGAACGGACACAATTCTTGTTCTGACCAAACCTCGCAGCGGTCCTGCATCATTGGTTTCGATTCCACGTGACTCCTATGTGGAGGTTAACGGCATGGGAATGAAAATTAATGCTGTAGCTCAAAGTGAAGGATATGATGCTCTTCTGCAATCTGTGGAAGATATTACTGGCACAAAAATTGATCATGTTGCTCAAATCGGTTTTGATGGTATCGCTCATATTGTTGACGCACTCGGCGGTATTGAGCTCTGTTACGATCAGACAGTCAATGATGAGTATTCTGCCTTGAATTGGACTGCAGGATGCCACACTGTTGATGGTGTAACAGCTCTAGCTTTCTCCCGTATGCGTTATTCAGATCCTGAGGGAGATATTGGTCGTGCAAAACGTCAGCGTCAAGTTATTGGAGCTGTGATGAAAAAAGCAGCGAGCACAAGCACTCTGACTAATCCTTCAAAAGCTTTGAAAGTCGCCTCAACAACTTTTAAAGCTCTCAGTGTAGATAATAAATCAGACACGGGAACCATGCTTTCTATGGCGTTCGCCTTTAAAAATGCCACAGGAGCTCACGGAGTTACTGGCAGCGTGTATTACGATGACGTTGACTATCGTCCAGGTGATGTGGGATCTGCTATTCATCTTGTGGCAGAAAAGAATCGTGAACTTTTCTCTGGTCTTAATTCAGGATCAATATCTGAGGGGACAACTGTGGGCGGTTACGTGACGGAATAGTTTATTCACATTCGTCCACATTCTCTCTATCATTTCAAACTGCCATAGTATGACAATTATCGTTGTGCTATGGCAGTTTTTTCATCGCATACTTCAAGCACTAAAGACAGAACATTAGGCACATCATGGAGTTCCTTGATCATGATGATTATGTCTTTAGCTAGTTATCTCTTTATTGTGGTGTGGATGCTTGTGCAACGTCAATGGATGTATCTAGTTTTTCTTTTTCCCTCTGTTCTCATGCAGATTATGCATATAGCTACACTCATATCGCGCTCCCGTCATGAAAACTCCTTGTCTGACAGTATTGTCCAGAAAACTGCTTGTGCTGATGATCCCACTCAAGTTTTACTTGGCTCTCTAGCCGATATAGTCGTTACGAGCCGTACGGATGACGCTTCATGGCAAAAAATCGTATACAACTGGCTTAATCCCAGCACTCACATTAGTGTGGGCGCGCAATACCCCAATAATCAAGCCTTCATTGATATATGCGCTCAAGGACCTCATGCACTCGTGGCTGGCACCACTGGATCTGGTAAGTCTGTTCTTCTGCAACGTTGGGTGTTCGAGCTGGCTATGCACAATAGCCCCGAAGCTGTGCAGTTTATCTTTCTTGATTTTAAGGGAGGATCTACATTCGTTCATGCGCACGACCTGCCGCATTGTGTGGGTAATGTATCTAATTTAAATATTGCTCACGCTCTACGAGCTATTCGAGCTCTTAACCATGAGATGACACGTCGTGAGCAGCTCATCTCTCACGCTCGCGTATCTGATATTCAAGATCTTGATCAACCTCCTGCTCGTTTAATTATTATGGCGGATGAATTTTTTGCCCTCATGGCAACACTTCCTTCTTACACTCAAGACTTTTCTACTATGGTGTCGCTTGGCCGAGCCTTAGGAATTCACTTTATTATTTCTACGCAAAACCCTATGAATCAGGTCAGCTCACATATTAAAGCTAATATGCCACTGCATCTGTGTTTACGTGTGACAGATCCATTACAATCCTTAGATCTCCTCGGAAGCCCCGTTGCCGCTCGCATACGTACTGATTGCATTGGTGCAGCTTTTATATCGGACGGCTCTTCTCTTCGCGCCGTAAAAATTAAACAACCGGCTGATCCTAGCCAAATAGTGCTAGCGTGCACACGAGCTGCCCGTTTTATGCATTCAATTCCTCCCCAACCGTTGTTTAGTGCTCCCCTGCCGAACATATTAAAAGCACCACATAATCTTGCTCCTTGCGCCAAGTCTGCTGTGATTATCGGTGAAGAAGATGATGGTATAGAACGTCACGATTTCTCACTTGACTGGCATCATAGTGCACGCATTATTGTTATCACCCATATGGATGCCCCTAGCATGGAGGCTGCTATACACAGCATCTACGCCAGCTTCATGCGGCACTGGTGGATAGAGGGAAAACCTACATCAACAATGAGTGCCGCCAGTATGCACATTATTCGAGATGTTACTCATTACACCGAGGATTTAGCACACCACGCACGCGATGATTCCAGTATGCTGCTGATAACAGTGCCCCAATGGTCACGTTTCTTAAGCAGTATTCCTCTAGAACAGCGCAGCATCTGGGAGTCTGCACTCGTGATGTGTTCTGCTCATACTGCCGACTCTGTCTATATTCCTGGACACACCCTGGCACCGCACACTCGAGAATTATTGAAAGATTACCCTACATATCATTCTCATCGAGTTATTATCTTCGACACTTCAAGCCATCTTGTTCAGCTTTTCAGCACGAATTCCTCTCAAACTCTTGAAAAGTCGACCACAGTGTGGTTACCTATTGAACAGGATAAAAGATTAGAAGAGGAGACATCATGAGTAGTTCCTATGATTGGCGCGCAAAAGCAGCTTGTCGCGATAAGGATCCGGAACTTTTCTTCCCTGTAGGAAATACAGGTGCCGCATACCAGCAAATTGAAGAAGCAAAAACTGTGTGCCGTTCATGCGAAGTTATTGATTCATGCTTGCGCACAGCATTAGATACTAATCAAGATTACGGCGTGTGGGGAGGAATGAGCGAAGATGAGCGTCGCGCTTTGAAGCGTAGAGCTATGCGCGCTCGCCGTTCTGCAGCTTTAGGATTCCATCACTAAAAAACTTCATACTTTTATGGTTGTGCCGAGAAGATATCTCATCTTCTCGGCACAACCATAAACCCACGATTATTCTGCTACCCGTAAGATCATTATCATTTCAATGCGAGTACCCCCCTCGCGCCCAGGCAGCCAACGAATAGAACCATTAAAATCATTTTTAACAAACGTATTCACAATCTGTGTTCCTAAACCAGAACCAGAAGATTTAGCCGACATCGTATCAGCATCCGCTTCAGCATCAATACCTTCACCATCATCCTCAATCACAATATCCAGATTGCTCCCCGCTCTGCCCACAGAAATACGAATATTTCCTGACAGTAAATTCTCATATCCGTGCTCAACACAATTTGTGACAAGCTCAGTAAGAATCAACGATAATGGTGTGGCATCTTGCGCTGGAAGCATACCAAATTTTCCAACATAAGAAATATCAATATGTTGATCTTTAGCAGATGCCAAATCTACACTCATACGCAACAGATTAGAAATAACAGCATCAAAATCCACGATTTCATCAGCAGTTTGACTTAAGCCTTCATGAACAACTGCAATCGTTTCAATACGGCGCTGTGCTTCTTCCAACTCTTTGCGTACTTCTTCTGACTTTGTGCGGCGAGCCTGCAAACGCAACAAAGAGGAAACAGCTTGCAGATTATTTTTAACGCGATGATGCACTTCGGAAATCGTAGCATCCTTGGTTTCCAACTGACGTTCTCGCCATCGCAGTTCAGTAATATCACGACATAAGACTAAAGCACCGGTTCGTTTGCCATCTACTTCTAAAGGCAAGGATCGCATAGAAATAACAGCGCCACGGGCGTCTAAAACAGCTGCAGCAGCTGCTTTACCCATCAGCACCATAGGCAAGGCTTCTGGAAGTTTATCTTGTTCGTCCACACGGTCCAACACAAATTCGCTGAAATATCCTCCGACCATATTGCCCGTGACGCCAATACGACGGAAACAGCTGATAGCATTCGGTGCGGCATACATGACCATACCGTCAGCATCTAACACAACAAAACCATCAGCTACACGCGGATCATGCCGACGGAATTTTCCTCGCGCTAGTGATAAACGATTCTCATAAGGAAAATCGCCTTGGGTAATCATATAAAACAGTTGTTTACCCACACCGATGCTACTCATCTCATAGTAACCGTTATTACCACGCGTATCCATATTAGTTTCGCGCACCACAATAGCAATAACACGACCTTTGCGAATAACCGGAGTAGCCACATCACACACAGATACACCATCGACCACACGATAATGATCCATACGTGACATATTATTCGTGCGCCACGTATTATCAAGCAAAGGAATCAATTCAGCTTCTGGGGTCTTCCCCACCCAATCATCTTGAATACGAGAAATCGCTGTAGACGGACGGCATTGTGCAGCAACCACAAAACGTGACATATCATCACTATCATCCATATCTGGCGGAATAATCAGAAGTAAATCAGAGAAAGTTAAATCCGCAATAATCTGCCAATCAGCAATGAGAGAATGTAATTGTCTTTTGTCCTGAGCATCATATCCAGGTGTCTGTGAAATAAGCGAATTGAAATCATTCATGTATGTCAGTTTAGTTCAGCGTATGACCGAAAACACTGTAACTATATAAAAATAAGCTCATCTCTGTGTAAGAAATGAGCTTATCTATAACGTGTGAGCTTTTACATTGGTTTCGCAGATTTAATTTCCACGGATAATGTGCGTCCATTAGGAGCAGTGTATTCTACAACATCGCCTTCATGGTGACCGAAAATAGCCGCACCCATCGGAGATTCAGGGCTAATAACGTCATAATCGGATGCCACAGCAATTTCACGCGAACCCATTAAGTACGTCATTTCGTTGCCGGCTAAAGAAATCGTCACAACAGTTCCATTGCCAATTTCACCAGCGGCAACAGGCTGAATAATCTGCGCATTACGGAGTTTAACAATCAACTCATTAATGCGTCCCTCATTCTTGCCCTGAGCTTCTCGAGCAGCCTGATAGCCACCATTCTCACTCAAATCGCCTTCTGCGCGTGCAGCAGCAATCTTTTCAGTAATATCCTGACGATACTCACCTTCGCGCCATTCAAGCTCTTCTTTCAGCTTATCGTATGCTTCTTGCGTGAGCTGAATTACTTTTTCTTCCATGTCAGCCATTGTTCCTCCTTAAGCCAATGCGTCCAGAAAACAGATGTGCTAACCTTTAGCGGCCAGATGTAGTGGAAATAATATCAATAACGAAAACTAATGTATCGTCCCCACCAATTCCTGCTTGAGGAACGCCACGGGAGCCATATCCGTATTGTGGTGGAATAGAAACTACCAAACGTGAACCAACATTATGCCCAGGAACGGTGTTATCCCAGCCCTTAATAACCTGACCTACGCCAATACCAAAGTCAATTGGCTGATGACGATCAAAACTGGAATCAAAAGGCTTATCTTGACCCCAAATCACGCCATGATAATTAACGGTAACAATATCGCCTTTGCGTACAACTGGACCGTCACCTTCAACAAGCTCAGTGCAATATAATCCTGCAGGAGCTTCAGGAGTTGGGAAAGATATTTGTGGATAAGCACCGAATTCTGCGTTAACGTTCGGTGTAGTCTGCTCGCTCATAACAACTCCTTGTATTCAAGACTGTTAGTACCTCGGACGGGACTCGAACCCGTAAGCCTTTTCGGGCGGCGGATTTTAAGTCCGCTGCGGTTACCAATTTCGCCACCGAGGCAAGCAACAAGATTTTATTATGCCACAAGAGTGAGAAAAACGCCAACTTTTATTCTATCGGTGAGTTGCTAGCACGCAGAGCTAAATCACGAACAATACCATCGAGCAATCCATGCTCACTGGCAATATATGTGGAAATATCAGTATTTTCAGTAGCTGCAGCCTGCTGAACTGCCCTGAGAACACGCGACCATACCAAGGCTCCTCCCCCAATAACATCGCGACGTCCAGGATGAGCTACACTCAGCGTGTCGCGTTCTTCACGAGACATACGTATTACGCGCTGATTAATAACATCCACATCTTCAATAGGTAAAACTGCTCCATCTACCTCGTCCACATGGTATTCTTTCTGCCCCAGAGCAAGAGCGGACATGGTAGTTACAGTTCCCGATACTCCAATAATAGTGCGCACTTTATGCAGTGGCACAATGCGAGCAGCATCAGCAATATGCTCATCAACATCATGTTGAGCGGCAACAATATTCTCAGGCGAAGGTCCGTCTTGCAAATGATAGCGTTCACTCATGCGCACAGATCCCACATCCATAGAAAAAGATGCTTGAACATCTAATTTATTGTGTGCATTGTCGCCACCCAGCACGAGCTCTGTAGATCCTCCACCAAGATCCACCACCAAGAAAGGTGCTTCATACTGATCAATCGCGGTCACACTGGTTGCACCTAGGAAGCTAAGACGGGCTTCTTCTTGGCCCATATAACGTTGGGATACACGCCTAAACGCTTGTACACATAAGATTCAAATTCTTCACGATTACGCGCATCTCTGGTTGCACTTGTTGCCACAAAACGTATTGCGTCTACATCGTAATCAGCAATAATGTCTGCGAACTCATCGATAGCAGCATAAACTCTTTCCAGAGCAGACTGACTGAAAGCATGGTAAACATCCACTCCCTCACCCAAACGCACTACACGCATAATGCGAGGTAATACAATATGAAAACCCGTCTCATCTGTTTGAGCAATCATAAGACGAATAGAATTTGTACCGCAGTCAATCCCCGCAACTGTTACCATACCCTCATCCTTATATTCAACGTATTCCTTAACTAAGTCACACGCACACTAATACATTAGGCTAAAACTGTGCTTCCCCAAGCCTCATGGTGTATGAGTTTTCACGATGAGTGTCACTCTACCCATTATTTCATCAGCTTAGGCTAGGCTGCACATCGGCATACGTTTGGATCAAACTCCTCAGAAATCTCAGCCAAAATCAAATCACCAACAGGATTCACACCTGGTCCCATTGCCAATGTTTGAGCTAGAATAGCGTGCAAGCATTTTACACGAGTTGGCATACCGCCGGCGGTAATACCCTCAATATGCTCTTGACTATCCCCTAAACGTTGCGCTAATGCATCACGTACTGCCAAATAGCTTTCATGAGCTGCCTTATATCCCGCGGCTAAATCGGAATCCGCACTCAATTGCTCAGTCAACTGTGTTAAACGTCCAGCAGCTTCCACATGAGAAATAGCTTTTGTGGCCACAGGATGGCTCAGATAGAAGGTTGTAGGAAAAGGAATTGTTCCATCAACCAATGGACGAGTTACTGTTGTTAACGGCTGACCGCATACACAGCGCGCTCCAACAGCCACCATTCCGCGAGGATAACGCCCTAACTGAGCGTGTACAGCTTTTTTATCATCTTCAGTGGCTAGATGTTGTAAGACATAATCCACGTATTCTTCAGGTGTGGTGTACGTGTGTTGAGGCCACATGGTTACTCCTTTATTTATGAATGAGGTATGAATATGTCGCGCGGTTTGCACGCCAGTGAAACGAAAAAAGTCTACAATTATTCAGCACCGCTGGATGATCCAGTTGGGTTTTCTGCCTTATCGGTACTTTCCATAGAATAGAGAATCTCGTTATACCACGATAGTTTTTTCTCTTCTTCCAGATTATCGACATTGTCATCAGAATCAGACTGAGCATCTTGTGGAGCATTCTTCACAAGCACGCTACGCTCCCCTGGGAACACAAAGCCTAAACGCTTTCGAGCTTGCGCCGTCACATATGCCTTATCTGACCATCGTGAAATATCATTTTCAAGATCGGCTTTTTTACGAATCAGTTCAGCCTCTTGATTTTTTAATGCATTCAGCTGCCCCACATTCTGAGCATAACTCTTAAAGACCATAACGATGTTGAGGGCAGCAATAAGAAAAACAATAACTCCAACGAAGAAAACTAAACTGCCGCGTGGATTACGCGCAGTAGCTGTTGAGCGATGAACAGATTGCGCTGAACTATGCTTATTCGTGTTATGTGGCTGTGGAGAAGCTGTTAAACGATCACTTGTTGTGCGTAAGCTCGTAGACACACCTGACCTTGATGTGGAAGAGGCTGATGAAGACGAACGAGCATTCATAATATCGCGTAATTCATCGCGAACACCCGCGCGCGAGTTACGGGAATAGGAACGCGCGGTACGCCTTGAACGTCCCGAAGGAGTATTGCGATGTCGGTCAGCCATATATACGAAAATACCCACTACACTCGACCGTTTGTTAAGAAAAAATCGAGCATAGTGGGTAATTTTATGAACGCTAGGTGTGTCTAGAGCTCATACACAATTTTATTCAAGACTACTTAGCAATATACTTCTTGCAAGCCTTGAATGCAGAATAACCAGCGTATACTGCGTTAGAGCCAAGCTCTTCCTCAATCTCAATGAGACGGTTGTACTTAGCAATACGCTCACCACGAGCTGGAGCACCAGTCTTAATCTGGCCAGTGTTCTTTGCCACTGCAAGATCAGAGATGGTGGTGTCAGAAGTTTCACCAGAACGGTGAGAAACCATGGAGGTGAAGCCACTCTTAGTTGCCAATTCAATAGCATCGAGAGTTTCAGTTACGGAACCAATCTGGTTGAGCTTTACGAGCAGAGAGTTAGCTGCGCCCAATTCGATGCCCTTAGCCAAACGTGCTGGGTTGGTAACGAGCAAATCGTCGCCAACGAACTGAAGACGGTCACCAAGACGTGCAGTAATAGCTGCCCAGTCTTCCCAACCTTCTTCCTGGAATGGATCTTCAATGGATACGATTGGGTATTCGTTGATGAGGTTCTCGTAGTAATCGAGCATGTATGCTGCTTCACGGTCTTCACCGTCGAAGTGATACTTGTTGGTTTCCTTGTTGTAGAACTCAGTAGAAGCTACGTCAAGAGAAATACCAATCTGCTTGCCTGGCTCATAGCCTGCAGCTTCGATTGCACGCATGATGTACTTGAGGGAGTCTTCGTTGGACTTCATCTTAGGAGCGAAGCCACCTTCGTCACCCAGACCAGTTGCGAGACCTTCCTTCTTCAAAACAGACTTCAAAGTGTGGTACACTTCAACGCCTGCACGCAAAGCTTCGCTATAGGTTTCGAAGCCGTATGGAGAAATCATGTATTCCTGAATATCGGTTGCGAAATCAGCGTGAGCACCACCGTTCATGATGTTCATGTTTGGCACTGGCAAGATGTGACCGTTAGTACCACCCAAGTAGCGGTACAATGGCTGTTCTGCTTCTTCAGCTGCTGCATAGATAGCTGCCAAAGATACACCCAAAATTGCGTTTGCGCCGAGCTTACCCTTGTTTGCGGTACCATCAAGTTCAATCATGGTTGCATCGAGGGAACGCTGGTCAGAAACTTCCATACCGATAACTGCTGGGGCAATAACTTCGTTTACAGCCTTAACAGCTTCAAGAACGCCCTTACCCATGTAAACAGACTTATCGCCATCGCGACGTTCCCAAGCCTCTGCATCACCAGTTGAAGCACCGGAAGGAACAAGACCCTTACCTGTAACGCCGTACTCAGTGCTGAGAACAACTTCTACGGTTGGGTTACCGCGGGAATCAAGAATTTGACGTGCGTATACACTTTCAATTGCGGACACAACTACTCCTTTAACTAGGTTGTGATTTCAATCACTAGAATAATAGTTTTTGTGGACTAAGCGCCACAGTATCGTCAACTTTTCGTTGGACTGTGTCTCCATGTCAAATCATCTAACAGTTGCGCAGTCCATGCTAAAACGTCCTGCGTGCTCATGGCACTCTGCCCTAGAGTTCCTTGGAATGGAGTAGGAATAATCAGAGTATGCGTGACGGGACGATATTGCACAGTTTTATAAATACGCTTAAGGCGCAACATTACTGATTCTTGAGGATCCAAACCAACTATGCGTATATTTCTGCCTTGAGCAATGAGTTCAGTAATACCTAGCGAGCGCGCGGTGAATCGTAATCGCGCCACATCAAACAGGATTCCTATCTCATGCGGAGGATTACCATAACGGTCGGTAAGTTCGCTACGAATCTCATCAAAATCTTCTTGGCTGCGGGCAGCTGCAATTTTACGATATGCTTCCATACGCAACGCATCAGAATCAATATAGTTTTGCGGAATTGACGCTTCAACTGGTAAATCAATCGATACGGATACGCTTTCTGTGCGCTCCGGCTCTTTGTATTCCATCACAGCTTCAGAGACCATACGCACATAAAGATCAAAGCCGACGCCTTCAATATGTCCTGATTGTTCTCCGCCTAAGAGATTACCTGTGCCTCGTAGTTCCAAATCCTTCATCGCCACATCATAACCTGCACCCAGCTGCGTATTTTGAGCAATGGTGCTGAGGCGATCATGCGCCGTTTGAGTCATAGTTTTTGCAGGATCATAGAGGAAATAAGCGTATGCACGTTCGCGTCCTCGCCCCACTCGCCCACGCAGCTGATGTAGCTGGGATAGGCCGAAGCGATCTGCACGATCAACAATCAGCGTATTTGCGTTAGAAATATCCAAACCAGTTTCCACAATCGTGGTGCATACCAACACATCAATATCGCGATTCCAAAAACCCTGAATAACTGTATCTAATTGTTTTTCACTCATTTTTCCGTGGGCAGTTGCCACGCGAGCTTCAGGAATCAAATCACGAATTTTCTGCGCTTGTTTATCAATATCTTGAACGCGATTATGCACGTAGAATACTTGACCTTCACGCAAAATTTCGCGACGCACAGCCGCTACTACTTGCGCATCCTCATATGCTCCCACATACGTGAGCACTGGCAAACGGTCTTCTGGAGGTGTAGCCAACGTAGACATTTCACGCAATCCGGTTATGGACATTTCCAGAGTTCGTGGAATTGGCGTAGCAGATAACGACAGTACGTCTACATTAGTACGCAAAGCCTTGAGCGTTTCTTTATGTTCAACGCCAAAACGCTGTTCCTCATCAATAATAACCAGGCCTAAATCTTTAAATTTAATACTCGGATTGAGTAATTTATGCGTACCAATAACCACATCAACTGCACCCGATTCAATCTCTTCTACAGTTTTTTTAATCTCTCGGGCGCTTTGGAAGCGACTCAGCAAAGCCACACGCACGGGGAACCCGTCATAGCGTGAGCTAAACGTGTCGTAATGTTGCTGTGCCAAAAGCGTTGTTGGCACGAGAACAGCTACTTGCTTGGAATCTTGAACAGCTTTAAATGCTGCTCGAATAGCAATTTCTGTTTTACCAAAACCCACGTCCCCACAGATCAGACGATCCATCGGTACGGATTTTTCCATATCCCGTTTCACGTCATCAATAGTGGTGAGCTGATCGGGGGTTTCTTGATAAGGGAAAGCATCTTCAAGTTCACGCTGCCACGGAGTATCCTCGCTGAAAGCGAAACCCTTCGTACGTTGGCGAGCAGAATAGAGAGCTACCAAGTCTTGAGCAATTTCTTTGACTTTTTTACGTGCTTTAGCCTTTGTGGTTGCCCAATCAGAGCCACCAAGCTTATTGATTTTTGGTACTTCTGCACCAATATATTTGCTGAGCTGATCGAGTTGATCAGCAGGCACAAAAAGTTTATCGGCGGGAGCGTTGCGTTTGCTTGGCGCATATTCAATAACAAGATATTCGCGTTGACTTTGAGCATTACCCAAACCTACAACACGTTGTTGAAGCTCAACAAAACGTCCAATTCCGTGTTTTTCATGTACCACGAAATCACCCGGTTTCAAATCAACCAGGTCAATGGCTTTGCGGCGTTTTGATGGTGTGCGCATCTGAGCAGCAACCGATGAGCGTCCCGTAATATCTTTTTCCGTCAACACTGCCAGATGCGATTGCTCATCAATAAAACCACTAGACACATGAGAAAGCACAAAACGTAATGTGCTCATATCCGTGCCGGATTCTCTCAAGATACGCTCCAGTCGAGCTAGCGTTCCTTGAGCGGCACAGGTAATAACAATACTCATGTTCTGAGCAAGAAGAGACTCAATACCTTGTATAGCACGATTTTGGTCTCCGCGATATTCCTCTGTTTTGTGGGCGTGAACAGCAATATTGCCCTGCACTTCGTCATCTACGCCAAAGTCTGTGAGCATCCATACACGATGCCCTGCCGAGCGCAGATCCGTGAGGACTTGATCAAAATCGATAAAACTAGATTTATCAAAACTAATCGGCACTTCACTTTGACCTGCCGTAGCCGCCACGTGCCAGCTTGCTGCCAAGAATTCTTGAGCTGTTTTCATTAAGTCATCTGCAGCTCGACGAACTCGTTCCTCATCGTGCACCAGTATCAAGCTATGCTCATTGAATAAGTCATATACCGGCATAACGTCATCACATAAGGCAGGGATAAGTGATTCCATGCCCTCTACTGGAATTCCTTGGGAAATAGATTCCAACATATCATCAGCATGAGCAATCTGACCGATCAGATCCTGAGCGCGTTCGCGCACATCGGCAGATAATGGAATCTCACGGCAGGCAGTAGCCCATACACTTGATAGCTCTTGCCCATACGTGCGCTGATCTGAGGCATGGAATTCACGGATCTCATCAATCTCGTCACCAAAGAAGTCAATGCGAACAGGGTGCGCAGCTGTGGGCGGAAAAATGTCTAGAATTCCTCCGCGTACGGCAAACTCTCCGCGCTCCATAACTAATTCAGAACGTGTGTAGGCATGCTCAATGAGACGCTCGATAGCTTCGTGCATATCCAGAGTGTCACCACGGCGAAAAATAAGTGGCTCAATGTCTTGAACACCACTAACAATAGGCTGAATAAGCGAGCGAATAGGCGTAACCAGAACTTTAATGGGACCTAGTTCTTCAGAAATTTCAGGAGCAGGGTGAGCTAAACGCCGGAAAATAGCCATACGCCCTGCAACCGTATCTGCACGCGGGCTTAAGCGTTCATGAGGAAGAGTTTCCCAAGCATCTAATACAGCAATATCGCGGCTACTACCTGGATACCATGAGCGAATTTCTTCGGCTGTCTGGCTAGCAAGTCTGCCCGAAGATACCACCACGATTACTGGTGCACTACCATCATGAGCCAACTGTGCTTCTAATGCGGGACGAATACCGTGAACCGCGCCAACACGATGAACATCATTTCTCTGTGATACTGCTGCGTCAAGCAATCGAGTGAAATCATCTGTGGCAGCCAGTTGTTCCGTATAAGAACTGAGCGTATGATAAAGGCTCAATCTATCGGCCATTAAACTTCTCCTGTGTGCGCTGCACTCCATCTGTTATTAGAGATTCGACGGCATCTGCTCCATCCATCAAGAAGAAATCTAGCTCTTTTTTCTGTGCAGCGTTAAAACCACCGAGTACCCAGTTCACAGTATTTTCATGCGCATGTGCTCCTCGAGCAGCATGACCTACTCCCATGCGTACGCGTGCATATTTCGGAGTATTTAATGAGCGATCAATGGATTTAATACCGTTATGACCACCTGCAGAACCGCCAGATTTCACTTTCATACGACCGAAATCTAAATCCATATCGTCATGAATAACAATGACATGATTAGGATCGATGGAATAATACGCACAGATAGATGCCACTGCATTACCTGAATTATTCATAAATGTTAGAGGCTTGGCAAGAAAGAATTTAAATGACTGTCCGCCCAGCATCATCACAGACTTTCCGAGCTGTGCCAATCCTTTATGGTCGCTGAAACTTACGTTCCAACGCTGAGCTAAAACATCAGCCACCATAAAACCCATATTGTGACGAGTTCCCTCATATTTTTTACCTGGATTTCCTAACCCCACAATCAGATAAAAATCAGAAGCCATTCTTCCCTGCCTCAGCAAAATTACGCGAATGCATACAACCACAGTATTATACCGTGAACTCTCAAGAGCATAGCATCAACAGACATATCGTGCTATATGCGAACACTTCCCATATAAAAGAGTGCACACGATTACTCGTATGCACTCTTATGTATATCTGTAATTTGGCTTATGCTCGCTGATCTGGCAATGTTAATTCCCAAATTTCTTGAGCATACTGATCAATAGTGTCATCGGAGGTGAATCTATCCGAATTAGCAATATTCATCAAGCTCATATGCATCCATTGCTGGCGGTTAGCATATATCTGAGCAATTTTTTCTTGAGCCTCCACATACGATTGGAAATCTTCAAGCAAGAAATACTCATCGTTATAAGTGACCAATGCATCAAAAATCTCATTGCCTTCGCTCTGGCAGTTTGGAATAGTGCCGTCTACAAAGGCGTTGATGACGCGGTGAAGTGTTGGGCTGCTCTCATAAATTCCGCGTGAATAGTAATCATGCGCCTCATAATGACGGTATACTTCATCTTTATCCATGCCGAAAATAACAATATTTTCGTCGCCAACTTCTTGTTTGATTTCAATATTGGCACCGTCCAAGGTGGCTAGTGTCACAGCACCAGTCATCATGAACTTCATATTAGACGTTCCAGATGCTTCTTTCGATGCCAGAGAAATCTGTTCAGATACATTAGCAGCAGGAATAATAAGCTCCGCTAAGCTGACGCGGTAATTCTCTAAGAATACGACCTTAAGCTTATCTGCCACATCTGGATCATTATTGATGAGGTGAGCCAACTCATTAATAACTTTAATCACAGATTTTGCAAAGTGATAGCCAGGAGCTGCTTTCGCGCCAAAAATAAAGACACGAGGGGTAAAATCAGCCTCAGGGTTGTCTTTAATATCTAGGTAGAGCTTAATAATATGCAAAACGTTGAGTAGCTGACGCTTGTACGCGTGTAATCGCTTAACTTGTACGTCAAAAATAGCATTCGTATTCACACGCACACCAGTTGTCTGCTCAATGTAATCAGCCAAACGCTGCTTAGCTTGCTGCTTCACCTGCCAGAAATCTGCCTGGGCGTCAGCATTATCTACATAATCATTAAGCTTGCGCAGGTCATGAATATTACTACGCCAACTGGTGCCAATCCACTTATCTATTGTTGTAGATAAGCTCGGAGCCGCAATTTGAGTCCAACGACGCTGCACAATACCGTTTGTTTTATTATTGAACTTCTCTGGGGAAATCTTATAGAAATCACGCAGAGTGTCCTCTTTCAGTAATTGCGTATGCAGCTTAGCCACACCATTGACACTATGACCGCCAATAATAGCCAGATGAGCCATATGGATCTGATTATTACGCACGATGCGAGTGTTTTCAATTGTTTCGTAATCTACACCCTGCTCACTCATCTGAGCAATATAACGGTTATCGATTTCTACAATAATCTGATAAACACGAGGCAGCACGTAGGAGAACAAACCTGTATGCCACTTTTCCAAAGCCTCAGACAAAATAGTGTGATTGGTGTAGCTCATGGTCTTTTGCGTCGTCTGCCATGCATCATCCCACTCCATACCATAGTCGTCCACTAAGATGCGCATGAATTCGGCTGGAGCCACAGCTGGATGTGTATCGTTAATATGTACAGAAACCTTTTCATGAATGCGCTCAAGAGGTAGTCCCATCTTGAGATAAGATTTGACGATGGTTTGCAATCCTGCAGAAGTCATGAAATATTCCTGCATCAAACGCAACTTTTTACCCTCGTCCGTGGAATCATCCGGATACAGAACGGCAGTAATATCTTCAACGCGACGACGGTCTTCAATTGTTGGATAATTCAGCTCGTATTCTTCTGGAATCTCTACATCCCACAAGCGTAAATTGTTCACGATACCATTGCCAAAACCAATTTGTGGCACATCATATGGTACAGCACGCAATACTTGAGCATTGTTATACACTGGCTTAAGTTTTCCGTCACCCGCATCTGTCATATATACGTTGCCGAAAAAGCTGACGTACACAATATCATGTTCCTTGCGCGTTTCCCACACGTTACCAATTGATCCGAACCATGAATCTGGAAGTTCCACCTGATACCCGTTAACAATACGCTGCTTAAACAAGCCGTATCGGTAACGCAATCCATTACCAAAACCTGGATATCCTGTGGTAGCTAAAGAGTCCATAAAAGCTGCAGCTAAGCGACCTAAACCACCGTTGCCCAACGCCATATCATGCTCAGATTCTTTTACAGCATTAAAGTCAAGACCGAGCTGATCAAAAGCATCCTTAACAGTATCTAAAATACCCAGGTTCAGCAGATTAGTTTCCAACATGCGTCCCGGAAGGAACTCGATAGAAAAATAATATGCAATTTTATCTTGACGCTCTTGTAGAGAATGCTTCCTGTCTAGCCACATTGGCGTGTAGTACTGGCGAATAGTTTTAGCCAATGCCAGGAAAAGCTCTACTGGTGTAGCATCGGCAGTCGTAATCTGCTTTTGCTCCTTAAGCGTCGTTTCGAAATCATGAATAAATTTTTGTGTTGTTAATTCCATGAATATTACTCCTCTATCACTATGAGTAGGAAGTTTTTAGGCGCGCACACTATTGTACAAGTTCTCATATTGTGTGCAGGCGCTATCCCACGAAAAATCAGTCGACATGGCACGATGCTGCATCTGTCGGAATTTCTCCGGCTCATCGTTATACAAGCGCACTGCTTTCAGTACTGTTTGCGTAAACCAATAACCATTGAAATCACTAAAACCAAAGCCGGTTCCCGTATTCTCATACTGATTGTATGGTTCAACAGTATCCTTCAATCCACCCACTTCATGAACGACTGGAATAGTTCCATAGCGCATAGCCATCATTTGTGATAATCCACATGGCTCAAATGCGCTTGGCATGAGGAAACCGTCACAGCCAGCATAAATAAGCTGAGCTAAATCAATATCGAAGGTAATGCTGGCACTGACTTTATCTGAATAAACGTCGGCAAACCATGAGAAGGAATGCTCGTATTCTGGATATCCTGTTCCGAGAACAACAATTTGAATATCATGCTGTACTAAAGCATTGAGTTCACTGACAACAAGTCCGAAGCCTTTTTGATCTGTCAGACGCGACACAATACCAAATAATGGCACATCATCACGCACTGGCAAACCCACCGCTTCCTGTAAAGCGGCTTTATTCAGCGCCTTACCACTCATATCTTTTACAGAGAAATGATGCGGAATGCGAGTATCTGTTTCAGGATTGAAAATATCTGTATCAATACCATTAGTAATGCCCGACAATTTACCTGATTCCATACGCAGTATGTGATCTAAGCCGTGACCAAACTCAGGAGTCATGATTTCGTGAGCATAACTTGGTGACACGGTCGTAATGCGATCTGCATACAGAATACCTGCTTTGAGCCAGTTCAACGCATTATCCCAGCGTACAGTTCCATCCTCATAGCGCTCCATGCCTACACCAAAGAAATCACTGAGGGTAGATGGATCAAAAATCCCTTGGAATTGCAGATTGTGTATGGTGAGCACAGTGCGAATGGACTGATATGCCTCAATCCAACGATATTTTTCCTTCAGAAGGAACGGGATCATCGCCGTATGATAATCGTTGACGTGCAGAACGTCTGGAATAAAGTCAACTTTTTCCATCAGCTCCATAGCAGCCAGCTGGAAGAATGCAAAGCGCTCGCCATCGTCCATATCGCCATAAACATGGCCACGGAAGAAATAGCGTTCATTATCAATAAAGTAGAACGTCACACCTGATAGTTCTAAACGCTTGACTCCCACATATTCATGACGCCACCCCACATCAGTGAAGTAATACATGACGTCTTCAACGCGATTAGCAAAATTACGCGCCACCTGGTCATAATATGGCATCACTACTGCTACATCATGTCCATGCGCGGCTAAGGATTTAGGCAGAGCGCCAATAACATCACCTAAGCCACCTACTTTTGCAAAAGGTGAGCCTTCGGCAGCAACGAATAGTACTTTCATCGGATAATATCCTCCTGAACATGAGTGCCCTTCACGACCACTACAGGCTTGTCAGGGGTTCCTTTAATAGTCACTCCAGGATCTACAACCACGTTCTTATCCAAAATGGCGTAATCTACGTGAGCTCCTTCACCAATAGTAACCCTGGCAAAAGCAATGGTATGGCATACATCACTGTTGTTATCCACGTAGCAGTTACGCGACAAGATGGAACGGTTCACGCGCCCCTTAACAATGCTTCCTGACGCAAACTGGGAGTCAGACACATAGCACTCTGGCGAGAAATAGGTGGATTCCTCATTCTTTACTTTGGTATACACCTTTTGATTGGAATACAGCAAAGAATAGAAGTTTGCGGAATCTAGCATATCCATGTTGGCATCAAAATATGATTTAACAGAAGAAATATTAGATAAATATCCTGTATATCCAAATGCTAAAGCATTATTATCGACCAAAAGACTACGCAGCAAAAAGCGCAGTTTACGAGGCTGATCTTGTTCGATTTCCTCTTCCATACGTTCGATAAGCCACTGAGTATCTGCCACATAAATATCTGCAGACATATTCAGTAAATCTTCACTATCAGGAACCGTTCCTGAACTAATACCTTGAACACGGTCTTCATCTGTTAAATCGAGCAATGCATTATCGGCAGTAACCATAGATGCTGGAACACGCTTATACACCACGGTCAGTTTGCTATCGTTGACTTCAGACAAATGAATAACTTGTTCCAAATCAATATTGCATAAAATATCGCAGCCCATATAGACTGTACGGTCGCTGCCAGAACGCTTAAGGAAGCGCAATAGCTGCTTATAGTAGTCACGGTCAGTGGTACTTTCACCGTACTTCGTATTGTAAAAACCCAAATACCAGTGGCTGAGCAGAGTATCTAATCCCCATTCACGTCCGCTACGCACGTGATCGAAAATAGAGCTGAGATTATCACGTTGAAAAATACCATAAACGCTGCGAATACCCGCATTAGCCAAACTGGACAGCTGGAAATCTACCATACGGTATTTGCCGTCAAAAGGCAGGCTAGCCATTGGACGCTGAGCTGTTAAACCTTCCATATCTGGGTAGCCAATGGTATTACCCAAAATAGCGGTATACTTATCAAGCTTCATCAGAAACTCCTACTACTTCGTTGTATCCTACGACTTGAATTTCATCTGTGCCGTCAATAATGACGTCATCTCCAATGACTGCACCCTCGCCAATAATGGCACGTTTAATATGAGCTCCTTGCCCGATAACAGCTCCGCTCATAATAAAGGAGTCTTCAATGACAGCTCCTGCTTTAACTTGCACATTAGTGGACAAGATAGAATGTTTCACATCACCGCTTACAAAGCATCCATCCACTACGAGAGAATCTTTGACATCGGCATTGCCATCAATAAAATGAGGCGGTGAAATCAGATTCTTCGAGTAAATCTTCCAGGAACGGTCACGACTGTTAAGCACATTGTTTTCGCCAATATATTCCATATTGGCTTCCCACAAGGAATCAATAGTGCCTACATCCTTCCAATATCCTTCAAAATCGTAGGTGTACACACGCTCATCAGCTTTCAAATAGGCCGGAATAACATTATGCCCAAAATCGAGCATATCCACATTATTCTTATCTGCGTTGACTAAGAGTTCACGCAAACGTGACCATGTGAAAATATAGATGCCCATAGATGCCTTTGTGGATTTTGGCTCAGCAGGCTTTTCTTCAAACTCCACAATACGGCCATGTGAATCCGTGTTCATAATGCCAAAACGGTTTGCCTGCTCATATGGCACGTTAATAACAGCAACTGTAAGCGATGCATCGTTTTCTTTGTGTTGGCGCAGCATATCATCATAATCCATTTTGTAAATGTGATCGCCAGATAGAATCAACACATATTCTGGATCTATGCTGTCAATATAGTTAATGTTCTGATACACCGCATGGCTAGTACCTTGGAACCAGCGATTACCTTCTGTAGCCGAATATGGCTGCAAAATAGATACGCCTGAATTCACCCCGTTAAGACCCCAGCTTGAACCATTTCCAATATGCGCGTTCAGAGCCAGTGGCTGATACTGTGTAATAACTCCTACGTTGCGAACACCGGAATTGGCGCAGTTAGACAACGCAAAATCGATAATGCGGTAACGTCCTCCAAACTGTACAGCCGGTTTAGCAATACTCTGTGTTAACTTACCTAAGCGAGACCCCTGTCCTCCAGCCAAGATAAGAGCTAGCATTTCATTCCTCATTGAACGACCTCCTTCTTCCTTGTTCTTTTACAACAGTAAAATTATTTTTTATGTTCGGCAGTTTTCTTCTTCGAAACCTGTCGCTTCTTATGTACGGCATCTTTGCGCTTTAGTTTCCATATGCTAGCACCCAAAGCCGGAGCCGTAAAGGTCAGAGTATTCTCATACTCTTTCCACGAACCTGGCTGCGTGTGAACATGAGGATTCATTTCTTTCCACACGCCACCAAACTCACGCATTTCCGTATTCCATACTTCTTCATATTCACCTGCAACAGGAACACCAATGGTAAATTGACGGCGCTCCACAGGAGCCATATTGAAGACGCACACCAAGAATTCCCCTTTGGAATTCTTACGGATGAAAGAGAGAACACTTTCATTTGTATTATCTGCATCAATAATTTCGAGACCGTCGTAGTTGTCATCAATCTTCCATAAAGGCGAATTGTCTTTGTAGAATTGATTAAGCTGCGCAGTAAAATGCTGCATTTTTGAGTTCATCTCATCGTCAAGATTGGACCACTCGAGCTGCTTATCGTACTTCCATTCTAAGAATTGGCCGAATTCGCTGCCCATAAACAGCAACTTTTTACCTGGATGGCACATCTGATAGGTATAGAGATTACGTAATCCTGCAAACTGGTTGTAGCGATCACCCCACATCTTGTGCATAAGACTCTTTTTGCCGTGTACGACTTCATCGTGAGAGAACGGCAGAATAAAATTCTCTGAAAAAGCGTACATGAAGCTGAAAGTTACGAGGTTGAAATCGTATTTTCGATAAATAGGATCCTGCTCGTAGAACTTCAAAATATCGTTCATCCACCCCATATTCCACTTATAGTCGAATCCTAGAGCTTCCCACTCGATTGGTCCGGTAATCTTCGTTTCGCTGGAACTTTCTTCAGCAATCATCATGACGTCTGGATAATATCCTTTGATCACGGCATTCATTTTTTGAAGGAAATAATAGCCTTCGTAATTGCGCGTGCCGCCATCCTTATTCGGAGTCCATGGACCCTCATCGTAATTGCGGTAAATCATATTGCTGACCGCATCCACTCGGATTCCATCCAGATGGTAATAATCAATCCAGAATTTCAGGCAGGAAATAAGGAAAGATTGCACTTGATTTTTACCCAAGTCAAAATTAAGCGCTCCCCATCCTACGTTATGTGCGCGATCTGAATCTTCATATTCGAAGGTTGGTGTGCCGTCATAATATGCCAAAGCATCATCATTAATAGTGAAATGACCTGGCACCCAATCCACGATGACACCGATATTATTCCTATGGCATTCTTCAACGAAATCTTGGAAATCACGCGGAGTACCGTACGTGTGTTCGAGAGCAAAATATCCCATGAGTTGGTAGCCCCAGCTCATACCTAAAGGATGCGCCATCAGTGGCATGAACTCCACATGAGTGTAATTCATTTTCACCAAATATGGAATCAACTCATCTTTAAGCTCAGCAAACTGGTATGGAGTGCCGTCTTCATGCGTTTTCCATGACGAAGCGTGTACTTCATAAATATTTACTGGACGGTTACGGAAGCCGAAACGTTTACGGCGTCCAAGCCATAAACCATCTTTCCATTTTTTCTCAGGAAAATCTGTAATCACAGCGGCAGTGCCAGGACGTGGTTCAAGATAAAAAGCAAAAGGATCAATTTTTTCAATAACGCCACCGTCTGCTCGGGTAACGAGGAATTTATAACGCTGCCCTATTTCAGGTACAGTCGTGAAAACTTCCCATACTCCTGCTTCATTGCAATTCATGTCTATAGGAGCGCCCTGCCACTGCGTGAAATCTCCTATAAGCGCTACATGACGAGCATGAGGAGCCCACACTCTGAAAATATAGCCCTCTTCTCCATCGATGACTTCACGATGAAAACCGAAATAGTGCTGGGCATGAAAATTCTCGCCCGTACCGAAAGTTCTCAGCGCTTCTTCGCACTTCATAAGATCATCCCCTTAATTCTCCTCTTAAGAGTTAGTGTACTCGCTTTAGAAAATTTTGTGTACGGGAAAACGTTGAAGTGGCTCATATGCTGAGTGTTATCACAAAAAATCACTCAGAGGAGGTATGCCAAGCAAAAATATCTTAATGTTTTTTACATAATTTTTTCGAAAATTGCGAAAGTATATGCCTCTATTATTTTTTCTTTCTCAATACTGAGTGGATTATTCGACACGATTAAACGCGCTCCTGAGAAATCTTTCAGAATATTATGAACAGGAACATCTATTGTTGTAGCAACCACTCGATATTTTTTATCGTCACCCGTCACATCAAAACCAATAATTCCAGAGTTCTCAAGTGCAGACCACACATAAACATGGTCACGAATTTCTTGATAACTTTCGTAGGAGAACAGCTCACCGGAAGTTTTGAGAGCAATAAGCTGTCGGACGAAATTAACGGTATCAATATATTGCGTCATATGATCCCAATTGACGCGATTCACTTCATCAGGAGCATTATAGCTGTTCATTGCATTGAGTTGATCGCCTAAAGTGAGTTCACCATCATCGCCAGTGGGATGAAGTTTTGTGCGCAAAAATTCCTGACCAATCTGCATGAAACACATACCCTGCATAGCTAGGTTCAGACCATTGGCCACTTCCACACGTTGAATATGGCATAATTCATCGTCATCGGGATGTAAACGGGTCAGCAAATCATTCAGATTATAATTATCGTGCGCTTCTATATAGTTGACCACTTGGCGCGGTGAATCATAATGAACAAGCTCACCACTTCCCAGAATACCTTTTGCTACTATGCCTTCGGTAGCTTCGTGAGAAACGAAACCGCCTTTCACATGACCATAAACTTCAGCTCCTTTAATACCATCACGAACAGTATCGTTAAAGAATCCGATGCGAGGCATCATAGCCGCATTATCTTTTTTAGCTTTCGCAGCGGCAGGAAGATGAGAACCCATGTCCCAGCCTTCACCGTATATAAGAATCCGAGGATCTAAGCTATCAAGTTCAGCTCGAATGCGATTCATTGTTTCTACATCGTGTAGTCCCATGAGATCAAAGCGGAAACCGTCCACATTAAATTCTTCAGCCCAATACATGACCGAGTCAATAATATATTTGCGGCACATTTCCTTTTCACTTGCTGTTTCATTGCCGCAACCTGATCCATCGGCGCAGGAGCCATCAGAATTCATGCGATAAAAATAATCAGGAACTGTCAGCTGAAAAGGATGCGTAGCACTGGAGTAGGTATGGTTATAGACCACATCTAGGATAACGCCAATACCTCGCTTATGATATTCCTGAATCATTGTTTTCAGCTCTATAATTGCTGCTGCAGGATTATGAGAATTCGTAGAATAATGCGGTTCTGGAACATTGTAATTGCATGGATCGTAGCCCCAGTTGTAACGCATACGTCCATCAGGAAGATAATGCTTGGCATACTGTGCTACTGGTTGAATTTGTACGTAACTTATTCCTTGTCGCGCCACATAGTCAATGCCTGTGCTGGCGCCATAGGAATTTCGCGTATTGGGCTCACACGCACCTAAATATGTACCCCGCAATGCGCGTTGAACGCCTGAAGAACGCGATATAGTGAAATCACGAATATGCATTTCGCAGATGACGGCAGATGCTGGATTATCTACTCGCCACGGTGCGTCTTCGCCATGATGAGCGATGAAGCCATCTGCTCTTCGTGATTGCGGGCTTAGTACAACTGATTGCGAACCATCACGTGTGGCCGCACGCGCATATGGGTCTGGAGAATCTGCAATTGTTCCATTCTTGTGATGTATACGGAAAACATACTTCATTGCATCACAATCACCATTGATTGTTGCAAACCATACACCGTGCGTATTCTGTGTATGATCTTTTGTGTCTATGCAATCCCCGCGATGCATAGGCTCAACTTTTTGAATAACTGAATCCCCTACAGCACGTGTGCTCACCAGCTCCACACGCTCAGCTGTGGGTGCCCACACTCGAAATTGCGTATGGTCATGCGCATAGGAATAGCCCAACCACCCGTCAAAAGCCCATACTCGATCAAACTCCTCAGCATGGAGAGCAACATCGAAAGCACGAACATCGTAAAGAGCGCACGCTCTGCTGGTGAGAGCAGCCTGCCACGAATAGTAGAGAGTGTTGTCATCTTCAATAAGCCATACATGTGTGGGCTGATTATCATTGCGCAAGGTAATGCGATGTTCAGGTGATTTGTAGGAAAAATCATCATTACGTATGAGGATATTTATATATCCATGCATACTATCGGTGGTATTAGAGCGTACCGGAACCGTGCAGAATCTGCCGAAAGAATCACGACCCGTGAGAAAGAATTCTCTGCCGTCTTGGTTATCTTTCCACATCCACACACTACGGTTACTGTAGTTAGCACTAGCAGTATGATAATGCACCACAACAGTTTCAGGTGTTGGCACGCGGACCTCCATGTGACTTATTGAGCAGAATATATGCTACCACGTTTTATTTTTCGACACCTAGATAATGCAGTTTCATGTATATATGCTCGTTGCCTTTATGTTGTGGGATTAAGCTGAGATTCTTCCTTAAGGGGGGTTAAGGCTCCGCAGGAATATGCACAGCATGCCTTTTCCCTCCCCTCAGCCACACACGCAGCCAAAATCTGTATCTGCTAGCGACATCTCTTCGCTACGATATACAAAATACGTAGGAAACTATCGTGGGAGGTGATGTGGGGGCTTGATGATCATCCTTTTTCAGGCTAATGCCATCCCTGAAAAGTGATCTACTGTTGCGGATCACCTCGTAGGGCAGGAAATGCCTCTAAAATATCACGAATACTGGCGTGAAAAGTGATTCACATAAGTAGATCACTGCTCAGGGCCTCAAAACACCCTAAAATAGGCATAAAAACAGCCGTGCGGAGTGATTCATTATAGTGAATCACTGCTCAGGGCCTTTTTTACCCCTAAAAACCCTATAAAACCTGTCGTGAAAAGTGATCTACTACAGTGAATCACTCCGCAAGGCTCTTTCGCCATAAAAGTTGGCACCAAAATAGGCCCCGAAAAGTGATTGACCCGCGTCAATCACTTTTCCCGCTCAAAGAAAATGCATGAAAACATTCCTACCAAAAACCAAAATACGTGAAGGGCGCAGCTCACGAACAAACTACGCCCTTCCTGTAGTTGAGCTTCAACACACAAGGTCAAAACTTGTCTTAGACGTTGAATTTAAACTCCACCACGTCACCGTCTTGCATGACATAGTCTTTGCCTTCAAGACGCATTTTGCCTTCTTCCTTTACTTTCGCATAGGATCCAGCTGCAATCAAATCGTCGAAGGACACAATAGCTGCTTTAATAAATCCACGCTCAAAATCAGAGTGAATAACACCTGCTGCCTGCGGAGCCGTCCATCCTTTATGAATGGTTCAGGCACGCACTTCTTTCTCACCCGCAGTCAAATAGGTTTGCAAACCGAGCGTATCAAAACCAACGCGCGCCAACTGATCAAGACCGGATTCTTCCAAACCAGCATCAGAGAGCATTTCACGAGCATCATCTTCATCTAACTCGGTCAAATCAGATTCAAACTGCGCGTTGAGGAAGATTGCTTGAGCTGGAGCTACCATATCAGACAATTGTGCTTTCAAAGCATCATCAGATAGCTCTTCATCATCCATATTAAAAACATAGATAAATGGCTTAGCTGTGAGCAGTTGAAGTTCACGAATTTCAACTGGATCAACTTTACCTGCTTTGGCAGCTTGGTCGATAGTCATACCTTCTTCCAGCACTGCCTGAGCCTTTTTAACTTCATCAAGATATGCTGGAGTAATTTTTTTGCCGCGCAGTTCCTTTTCTAAACGTGGAATAGCGTTTTCAATGGTCTGCAAATCAGCCAAAATAAGCTCAGTATTAATTGTTTCAATATCGTCAGTTGGGTTCACTGTACCGTTAACGTGCACAATGTCATCATCACTGAAAACACGTGTTACTTCGCAAATTGCATCTGCTTCGCGAATGTTAGCGAGGAATTGATTTCCTAAGCCCTCACCTTGGGACGCACCTTTAACAATACCTGCAATATCCACGAAGGTCACGGTTGCAGGAACAAGTTTCGATGTGTTCACAATAGGAGCTAGAGCTGCTAAACGAGCATCAGGAAGAGGAACAATTCCCGTATTCGGTTCAATAGTTGCAAAAGGATAGTTTTCTGCTAACACATTATTGCGTGTTAAAGCGTTAAAAAGAGTGGACTTACCCACGTTTGGTAAGCCAACAATACCAATAGTCAATGCCATAATGTGTAATCCTACCTAGAGCCCTCAACTGCGTCTATAGCGCTGATAATACTGCCGCGGAATCCTGTTTGTTCTAAGGCTGCCACACCTTGAATAGTGGTACCACCTGGAGAGCACACAGCATCTTTCATAACGGCAGGAGCTAAACCAGTAGCTAACTGCAATGCTCCAGTTCCCTTCGTCATGGCTGCAGCAAGACGGTACGCTGTTGTCCGCGTTAGCCCGTATTTAACTCCCGCATCTGCCAGCGCTTCCATGAACATAGCAGCGTATGCTGGAGCACATCCAGCAACCGTGCCAGCAATGGACAGATGATCGCTATCCACAAATTCAACAGTGGCAATCGCATCAAAAAGTGCGTGGAATTGTTCTATCTGCTGTTGTGTTAGCGTATGCGTAGATTCAGCAACGACAACACCTTCAGCAACGGCAATTGGAGTGTTCGGAATGGTAGAAATATGATGCGCATCATCAGGCAAAACCTGATTCCAGAAGGAATTGAGTTTACCGGCAGCAAGAGAAATCACGATTTTTTCCGACCAATCAATCTGAGAAGCACAGTCAGCAAAAATATTCTCAATCTGATAAGGCTTAACAGCCACAATGAGAATATCACTCATCTGCATCACCTCACGCGGTGTGCGCACAGCTTCAACTAAGCGCGAAGAGGCTTTTTCCTGAAGAGTATCAAAATGCGCTGCACACGCTACAATGCGCGCATCTGCCAATGCACCCACGCGCCGCCACCCGTCAACAATTGCGGTGGCCATGTTTCCAAAACCAATAAAACCAACAGTAGTCATGAGTAATCTCTTAATCTTTCTTATGACAATGTAATGCGAATAAAAATCTTTAGAAAAGTTTTTCTAGATGTCCGCGGTTTAACGCCTCCTCATACAAGTGTTTGAAAACGTCACCTGCCCTTGCCCCATCGTGCTCAAATTCGTTGGTAACCCACGCATGAGAATGACCGACGCGAGACAGCGTATCTAATTGCAAGCCTGAATCCACATACATATCATCGAAATAAACTGCGGCATGAAGAGGCACTTCATTACGCGCCAACTGATCCACATCGTAAATGGTTCCCCATTGAGTATCGTGCATGAGCTCGTCCATTGCTGGCTTGAAGGCTCGCAAAGCACTATCTTCTTCAAAGATTTCTGGCAAAGCAGCTTCACCAATAAGCATGACTGGTCGCGCATTCTCATCAAATTCAGGGGTAGACCTCAGAACACTATGAGCTGCCCAATTAATCGGTTCAATCTGTTCGTTCGCATAAATGAATTCTTGTAAAACCCAATACAACTCACTACCGTAGGACGTGGTGCGCGTAAACAGTTCCATAAGGAATCCGTCACTCACATAATCGCCATTAAAAGCTGTATCCACCGTCCAATGCATACGTTCAAAACTTGGCTTCATGCCAAAGTCTCCACCCAACATCTGCAGGCGACGCACACTAGCAATATCTCCATTAGGAAGCTTCACATCACCAGCACTGAGAATATCAGCAATACGTGCCACTGCTTCCTGATCGTCAGGATAGATGGAATAATACTGCTGTGTTTTAGCCATCATACGTGGCACGGTATGCTCATATACCTCACGTGGGTTCATAGGAATATGAGGAATACCTCCCGTTACAAAGCTAGCTGCAATGCTTGCAGGGAAAAGCGAAAGGTACGCCATGGTGAGGAACCCACCGTAGCTTTGGCCAAGAGTAACCCACTGTGCCGAGTCAAAAACGGTCGTGCGTAAGAATTCACAATCGCGAATAATGGAATCGGCAAGGAATTTTTTGAGGAAGTCCGCGGTTTGACGTGCATTACCACCTCGACGACGAATAAGACTGGAATCTACACGAGAAGATCGCCCTGTGCCACGCTGATCAATAAGAACAACGCGAAAATGCTTGACTGCTTCAGCAAGCCAGGGAATGGAATCTGCGCTCATCGGTCGAGGACCCATACCTCCTGGCCCTCCCTGCAGAAACAAGAGCAGAGGAAGTTGACTATGCACATTGTCCGCTGAAGTAACAATGCGGTAAAACAGATTAATCTGCTCACCTTCAAAACTTGAAGAATCGGGATGGTTCTGCCCTGCTGGCCAATTCCAATCAAGAGGAACACGAAGCACATGATCTTCTACATGAAGACCTGGCACATAATAGCGCGAAATTTCAGTCATATGTACACCTTAGCGCACTATGAGGAAAGGCGCTCAAGCCTACTATCCCTCGATAGAACGTGAACCTGAGCGCCTTACACAGCTACACAAATAAACTATTGGTCAATTTCAACGTAATCAAAATGTTTGAATTGTGCTTGAATACCGTACCCCGACAAATCAACGCACGCCATTCCCACGAAAGCTCCCGTAAAGAAGCCACCATAGCGTTGATTGACGTAGTCATCAGAAAGGATTTTTGCATCAAGTTGTACTGGAATTTCAACCCAATTCTCACCGTCGAAGGAATATTCATACGTATAGAACTGGGTACGCACGCGAGTACGCAACCATACGCTTGTCACATCGTCAGGAATGCAAATAGCTTCATCCTTCAGAAAACTCGTATAGGTGTCGAAATCGTTTTGAGCTACTTCAATAACGCGACTGTGACGTTTTTCATCCCACGTTATATATGCCCATGACCAGCACACCGTACTGTAATAATTCGTTAAACCCGCCATTTCTCTATATCGCGTTGGTTCAAAAACAACTTCAACCTGTGCATCAAAATCAAAAGCTTGCCAGCGTCGAGCCACCAAAGATAAATCAAACTGATTACTCAGCGACCCCTGGCCTTTCAGTGTTAATGCTCCCCCGCCAACACTGCCCATAGCGCTATTAAACGGAACACGCAGAGTATTCCATGCAAGATTCAAGTGAGAGTCCTCAAAATCGTCATACTGATTATTATTCGATGGCGCAACAGTAAGTTGAGCATCTCGGGGTGCGTCTACCTGCGTACATCCTCCATGGCCACCGACAATATATGGCCAGTTATCACTATCCCATTCCACTTTCTGAATGGACGTTTCGCGCCCTAACGTGCACCAGCCGCGAGGATCATACCCCGGTTCAGTGTCATGATGCCACGGACGAGCACACAAAGAAGCGTAATACCATTCACCTGATGGTGTATCAACAAGAGCTCCATGACCTTGTTTTTGCAGATAGGAGTCCGGTGTATCGAAATTCGTAATCAGCGGATTACTTGGCATAGATTCAAAACTGAGAGCGTCTAGGCTGCGTGAACGAGCCACAGATTCACGATGAGTATACACCGTTCCACCTTCAGCAGCGAAAAGATAGTAATATCCATGACGCTTATATAGATGAGGTCCTTCAACGAGTTTTGCCTGCGTGCCGCGCCACAAAGTGCGTTCAGTTTCAGGTTTTAAGCTCATGGTTTCTTTATCAAATTCAGTTACAGTAATGCCATCAAACGGGTGCCGATATTCTCTAAAATCCCATGTTTGCTGAACGAGATAGGCGCGTCCGTCGTCATCATGAAATAGTGAAGGATCAAAACCCACACCATTGAGTCGAATTGGTTCTGACCACGGACCATGAATGTCTTCAGTGGTAATCAGATAGTTCGTTACGTCTTTAAACGCACCGTTAACAATATGCACATTGGAATAAATCAGCCAAAAACGTCCGTCTGCGTAACTTAAATCAGGTGCCCACACACCTCCAGAGGATGGCACTCCTCGCATATCAATTTGAGAGCGTCGAGTCAGTGGGCTTGGTATAGGCACCCAATGTGCCAAGTCTTTAGACTCATGCAAACGTACGCCAGGAAACCATTCAAAAGTTGAATTTGCAATATAGTATGTGTCTTCTACGCGAATAATAGAAGGGTCTGCGTAAAAACCACGTAAAACCGGATTAATTATTTTCATCATGTTGTCCTTAATAATGGCGGAGCATAAAGCAGCTCATGGAGAGAGAGCAGAACATATGAACAGATACGAAAATATGAAATTATCTGATGTGTAAGCAGTTCAGCAGCATTAGCCTTTAACTGCTCCGGCCAATCCTCCTACAATCTTCTTTTGGAAAATAGTGAAGCAGATTAATGCCGGAACCATACTTAAGGCTGTAAAAGCAAGCACTTGCGCAGTGTCTACTGAATGTTGAGAACTAAACATTTGCACGCCTAATGGCAACGTATATTTGCTGGAATCATTGAGTAAGAAAAGTGGCAGCATATAAGCGTTCCAACTGGCTACAAACGCGAGAATTCCGACGGTTGCCACTCCCGGCCAGCTTAAAGGCAAAATCATTCTAAAGAAAAAGCCGAGTCGAGATGAGCCGTCAATCATTGCAGCTTCTTCGAGTTCAGTAGGAATAGATTTGAGAAATGGAACCATAATGATAATTGCTTGCGGTAGGCCAAAAGCAATTTGTGGCAGAATAATTCCCAGATGAGAATTGACTAAGTGCAGATTTTTCAGCAGCAAATATAGCGGTGTAATGGCCACAGTAATGGGAAACATCATGCCCGCCGCAAAAAGCGAATACATAATATTGCGTGTTCTAAATTCATAGCGTGCCAGAACAAAACTGACCATAAGACTCAAAACAACAATGCCCACCATGGTAGCTATGCCCACAATTAAGGAGTTAACTAATTCCGACCAGAAAATATCTGAAGTAAAAACAGTTTTGTAGTTTTCGAAATTCCAAGGGTTAGGTAACCCAGCAGGATCGCGTGTAATCTGCGAATTTGTTCTAAAACCGCCAATAATAATGTACAGCACAGGAACAATGCAGATAAGCACCAAAATCAGGGAGAGCAAATAAACAACAGGATGACCCCATGGAGTTTTATGAGATTTACGCATACCTTGCTGAGCGTGCGATCTTTTATTCTTCTGTAACGTGTTCATCAGTTAACCGTGCCCTTCTTGTTTTTATGTGAGCGAGAGCTTTTCGTTGTTATTGCTCCTTCGAGATCACGATTGAGAGCAAAATGCTGATATGTTAAGGCAATAACAAGGGAGATAATAAAAATAAGCACTGCTACTGCTGAACCATATCCATAATTATTTGCTAATCGACCTTCACGCACCATATAGGTAGCCATGGTAGATGTGCCGGCCGTGGAAGAAACGTATTGTCCCCAAATAATGTAGACCAAATCAAAAAGCTGTAGCGAGCCGATAATGGACATAAACGCCCAAATTCGAATTGTTGGAGCTAGCAAAGGAAGAGTAATGCTCCATTGCTGCTGCCAAAAACCAGCGCCATCCACACGTGCTGCCTCATAGAGGTCTTCTGGAATGGATTGCATACCCGCAATCATGAGGATTACTGCAAAACCGATATATTTCCATGTAATAATAACCATTAACGTCCAAAATGCGACTTTAGGATCAGAAATCCAATCAGCGCCTGGAATTCCCCAACCTTTAAGAACCGCATTGACTGCTCCCGTTGTTTGCAGCATCAGCGACCAACCGGTACCCACAATAACTTCTGACACTACGTATGGCACAAAAATAAGAGTGCGGATAATGGCGCGACCTTTGAACTTTTGATTAAGCAGTAAAGCAAACAAAATAGCTAAAGGAGCTTGAATAATCAAAGATGCAACCACCACACACATGGTGTGAATAAAGGCTTCTTGGAAATTCGTATCAGAAAGAATAACCGCATAATTGTGTAATCCAACAAAAGTGCCATTAACTTCCGGTTTTCCATAGCCTTTCCATTTGAAAAACCCGTAGTATGCTGCCATAAAAACCGGCAAAATAACAAAGCCGAGGAACATAATAAGTGCCGGCGCAGAAAGCACTGCAATTTCAATATTTTTCCTGACTTTGTCTGTCTTCCCCGCCCGTAAAGGCGATGAAGAAGACGCTGATTGTACACTCATTTCATGTCTCCCTTGACTGTGAGCAGTATCGTTATGCGCGATTGGTGATGAAACCATACATCGTGACGCATAGTCTTTGTGATGTAGATGATGAGAGGGATATTGAGGGCGACGATGGTAGGTGCTGATTGTTGTCACATGGCCGATATGACATCATTTATCATCGGCACCATTGCGATCATCGAACCAATTGACCCCGGCGCTATTGGCTCGCCGCCCCTATATCCCCTATCTATTGCGAAGAATCCTCTACTTTACCCCTTCTTAGCAGAGTCCTTAACACTCTTGATAATGTCGGAAGCAGTGCCTTTACCTGCCAAAAGATTGACTACTCCTTCGTTCAAAGAGTTACCAACATTTTGTCCGAGCACAGTATCCAACCACAGAGAAACGGAAGAAGCCTCTTTGTATACTGGCAGCACTTCCAACAGCGCAGGATTCTCTACTACGTCTTGAGCATTCTCTGCAGCAGGAATTGTAGAGAATGCTTGGGCATACTTTTCTTGATATTCTTTTTGAGCGATGAAATTCAAGAAGTCCACAGCTTCATCTGGAGCACTTTCGGAGACCGACATAGCATCTGCTCCACCCATAATGGCGTTAGGATCACCCTTTTGTCCATCCATTTGTGGGAAGGCAAAGAAGCCTAAATCAGCTAAGTCTTTTTTGTCTGGAGTTAAATCGCGGATAACGCCAGGATTCCATCCGCCCATAAGTTCCATAGCAGCCATATGATTAGCAATCAAACCAGCCGATGAGCTTGCACCCTGTTGAGCAGGTGTTGTTAAGAAACCTTCATTAAAAGCATTCAGATCCTTAATACCTTGAACGTCTTCACCTGCTTTAAGCCAGCATGGATCATCAAAATTCTTCTCAGTTTGCGCAGTTTCAAATGCTTGAGCAGAGCATTCACGCAATGCGAACCAGTAATACCAGTGAGCTGCTGGCCATGCATCCTTACCACCGAGCGCGATAGGAGTAATACCAGCATTTTTAAGTTTTGCTACGACGTCCTTAAATTCATCCCAGGTTGTTGGAGTTTTCTCAATACCTGCTTGGGCGAACAAATCCTTGGAATACCATATACCGCCAGGAAGAGCAGAAATTGGCATGCCGTACATTTTTCCATCAATTGTTTGAGATGTGAGAGCTGCTTTCATCTGCGTTTTCACATCGCTATCGAGCTTATCGGTAAGGTCTTTAACCTGGCCTGCTTCAACCATGTCTTGCAGTTTTTGACCACCTCTGCTCAAGAAAACATCGGGAGCAGATTCAGGATCTTGCAATGCAGTTTGCAGCTTGCCATCTAAATCTTCATTTTGAATAGCTTCAACCTTAATGTTGACTTGTGGATTTTCTTTCATAAAATCAGCTGCAGCATCATTCCAGTACTTTTTACCGTCTCCGGTTGTGGAATTATGCCACACCACAACTTGTGTTTTTCCGTCTGCTGTTTTGCCTGAATTGCTTGAGCAGCCGGCAATACCAATCAAACTTGCTACAGCCACGCCTGCAGCTGCAATTTTCTTCAACTTCATTGTTTTCTCCTCGTATTATTTACCACCGTTGGCAAATTGTCGAAAATTTCGAAAAGTTTCGATATTCAAAACTATTATTTTTATAAAAACTTATAGACCGTAACACTATTTGCATTTTCGAAAATTCCTAAAATCTTTTCGACGATTTTATCCTAACAAAGGAAAAATTGTTAGTCAAAAAAGTTAATTAACCTCTCGCATCATGTGTTTAACCTTATTTTTCAACGATTTTCATGCTATGACCTCATATATACCAATAAAGGTTTTACATCGAAAGTTTCGAGTTTATGATATTCTTGAGCATAAGGAGGTGCATGATGGCCGCACACAATCCACAACGCCCTATGCAATTGCGAGATATTGCCAATGAAACAGGTTTTTCTTTAGCTACTGTGTCTAAAGTCTTAAATGGAAGAAGCGATGTAGCACAGGAAACGCGTGAGATTATTTCGCAAGCGTTAGAAAAGCACCATTATGTACGTCGCAATAACCCATCATCTCATAGTGAATATATTGAAGTGGTTTTGCAATCTTTCGATACTGTGTGGAGCCTGGAAGTTGTGCGCGGAATCCTCAAAGCCGCAAAAAATCTGGGATTAAGCGTTATTACAACTGAAAGTGGTGACCGTGCGCACCCTGATGCCAGCTGGATTGATGGCGTTATTCGCCGTAGTCCTTATGGCGTGATTTTAGTCTTCTCTAAGCTGACAGCCACGGAGCATAGTCGCTTAGACGAGCATCATATCCCCTACGTTATTCTCGATCCTGCAGGCAACCCAAATTCTCAAGATTCATCTGTGCAAGCAGACGATTGGAATGGTGCATTAGCAGCCACACGTCATCTCATAGCTTTAGGTCATACCGATATAGGAATTATTACAGGTCCTCGTTCTATGCTGTGTGCCAGAGCACGATTAGATGGCTTTAAAGCTGCGCTAGAAGAGGCAGGCTTAACATATAATCCTCGTTTTACCAGAGAGGGAAATTTCACTGCAGCCGGTGCATTAGATGTTGCTTTAGATTTACTGAGCAATCCAGATGAGCGTCCAACTGCCCTCTTTGGTTCAAGCGATTTACAATGTATGGGCATTTATGAAGCAGCACGAAAGCTCAATTTGTCTATTCCTCAAGATCTATCTGTTGTGGGTTTTGATGACATTCAAACTGCTCGTTTCCTCAGCCCTCAGTTGACAACAATATGTCAGCCTATTGAGGATATGGCTCATGCTGCACTACGTATGATTGTTCATAATCAGAAAAATCCACAGAATTTCTCGGCTCAACGGGCAATTTTACCTACCCATTTAATTGTGCGAGATTCTACTGCACAGCATGGCAAAAAGAACGCGTGAGAAAGCACAAACACGACGACGCGCAGGGTCACCCTATGCTTGTTGTGCAATTAAGCTTGTTGTGCAATGTAGTGGCAAATAACGTCAGTTAAGGCAGTGCTCCAAAAATTACCTTCGTGTTCACCTCCAGCAACACGAATAAGTCGGCAATCATGACCTTGAGAACGAAGCTTCGAATACAGCTGAACACTTTCGTCATAGTCCACAACATCATCTGCATCACCATGCAAAAGCAAGATTGGCGGATACTTCTGTTCAGACGTAGCAATACGGTATGGACTCATATCCCATGCACGTTGCTGTTGATCCTCAGAAAAATCATCCCACTGTATGGCAGTATCACCCGTGTTATGCACACCTACAGCAGCAGCTTCGCAAGCACGTAAACCTTCATGCGTTCTCTCACGCTCGCCATTAAGCACGCCGTATATATCTGAAGGCGCAAAACAGGCAACACAGTAATCAACTGCATCACTGAACTCCATATTGCTACCGTCAGCATATCGAGGGTCATCGCCCGTCATGGCTAAAAGCAGTGCAGTATTACCACCTGATGATGTGCCCCACACTCCCACTCGTTGTGGATCAATATAAAACTGCTGAGCGTGCGCTCGCAAAAAACGAATTGCTGCTTTTACATCGCATAAATACCCAGGGAAAGGCTGATCGCCCAATAAGCTATCACGATGATTCACTGAAGCCACAACATAACCTTGCTCTACTAAATGCTCTAACCGCCCCACAGCATACATTCGGTTAGGAGTGGTCCATCCACTGCCTTGCACAAAGACCACTAGAGGAGCTTTTCTATCAGGACTATTCAAACGCTCCAAACGCATAGGTGCTATGACATCCATAACAGCGCTTGAATCCCCTAGGCGATACTGCACATTCGGAGTAATAGAAAACTCATGTGCAAAGGTATCATTTGCTCGAATAGTTTCAATATATGCGTCAGCTTCAGTATTCATGTTCAGCTCCTTTGCCTACTTCCTCTTCCATAGTTGCGTGCTCCATGTTCTGCACAGTTCTGTATACAGCGCAATCTGACAACGTTCGTATTCTTTTCCACCTCATATGAACGCTGTGGCCAGTCATATAAGCAAGTGAATCTAACTATCTCATCGTTGAGAAGATAACGTACCCACTCACACTATGCCTTGCCTTACTTGTGTATCGTAGCACGGCTCACAAGTTTAGCTAAGATCTGTATTAAGAATATCACTCTTTCGAGGGACATCTGCTCTACCATGCCCGCATTAGATTAAAATATTATGAGAAAGAGAAAAAACACGACGCAACACGTCATTATTGCAGAAAATAAGAAACTAGCTCATTCTTTGCTCACTCACCTCATCAATCAGCAGAAAAATATTAACGTTATGGCGCACGCTTCCAATAATTCCGAGCTGGTTGCCGAAGTGCGCACATATCATCCTGATACGGTTCTTATTGATATGCGCATTCCTTTTATTGGCAGCACGGATGCTCCGCGATTAGTTAAATTAATCGATAATGATATCAATGTGATTATTCTCACCTCCGCTTATCCGCCTGACTATGAAACGTGGACGCACACCAGCACAACAACTCAATGGTTGGATCAAGATTTTGATTTTCCTTTAGCTCAGCAAACAGTCAGAGCTGTGCTGTGTGCTAACAGCGCGGCAGATACTGTAGATAGTAGCGACAACTATGTTGGTGACGACTATGTTACTGATACGTTGACAAGCACTGACTACGCTGAATACACCTCATCATCAGATGCATCGGACAGCAATCCTCCTCTCACTCCTCGCGAACGCGAAGTTGCTATACATATTGCGTATGGCATGACGAATAACGAGATTGCGGAATGCTTGCATATTTCTACCGAAACTGTCAAAACTCATGTACGCCATATTTTAGCGAAAATCAATGGTATGAATCGTCAGCACATTGTGTCTTTTGTGTATGAAAAACACTGGATGAGCTGAGAAGGCTATGTTTTATATGCCGCCTGAGTTATTGTTTTGCTGCTCATCTATGTACCGCACATTTGCTGTACCGCACATTTCTGCAAGGCTCTTAGCAATTGCCGTTTGTTTCTTGTGCTGTTACGCGAGAGTTCATGCTAAAGTGCAGATATGAATGCCCAGCGTCTTAATTCTAAGCGTCTTAGCCATACCGAACATGAGGTGTTACGCACCATTATTATGCATGAGGGTATTTCGCGCGCTCAGCTGGCTCATCAGTTAGACCTCAGTATGCCAACGATTGCTTCAGCGTTAAAGCGTTTACATGAATTGCGTTATGTAACTCAATTACGTGGTGCTTTAGATTCTACTGGGGGTCGGCGTTCAGATGCTTATGCTTTTGCTTATTCGCGCTGTATTTGTGTGGGTGTGCTGGTGCGTAAGGGTACGGCTCATTTGGTGTCTACCAATTTGCGTGGTGATGTAGGCGCCCATCACTCAGTGAGCTTGGATAGTTTTGGAGCCTCAGATTTTTACGATGGTTTAGCTTTAGCAATTGAATCGTTTATTGATAGCAGTCAGATTGATACTCGTCACCTGCGTGGTATTGGTGTTACTGTTGCTTCTCATGCTGCTTTAGATGAACAAAGTGAGTCGAGATTGCGTATGACTATTGAGTCAAGGTTGAGTTATCCGGTGCGTATTATGCGTGAGCCTTTCGCTTTAGCCGCTGCTGAAACCTTGTTTAACCCCACCATTACAGATGCGCTTTGCCTGTATTTGAATGCGACAATGAGTAGCGCTTTTATTCGTAATGGCCGTTATATGCGTACTCCTGTTTTTGCTGAGCATACTCGCTTGTATCCTACTGATACCTCTTCTGCAACGCTTACTGCATCTGCTTCTTCTCGCAATTCTTCACAATGGTGTGAGTGTGGTCATTATGGTTGCGCTCAACTCTATTGCAGTTCGCAGTCCCTGTTAACAGCGTCAGGAATTCACGATACTCATGTACGTGAGTTTATTGATCATATGCGCGATGGAGACTACACTCATGCGAAAGTTTTTAGCACCTATATGGACTCTTTAGCTTTGCTCATTCATAATATTCAAATGATTGTGAATGTACCCGTTATTTTGGGTGGAGATGTTGCTCGTTATTTAGACAGTTCTGATTTATCTGATATTCGTTCGCGTGTGCGTTCTTTAGCTCCGCGCATACTGACGCCTGCACCCGATAAGCGCACTTCTGGCCACGATAATACTGTATTCAAAAGTCATTGCACTCCTGATCAAGCTATTATTGGAGCAGCTTATGTGCTTGCTCAAGACTACCTAGATTCGCTGCTGTCAGCTTGAACTTATATCTGTGCGCACGGTTTTTATATATGCGTTTATATATGGGTTTATACATGGGTTTCTTTCCCCACCATTTTCGAGCGTGCGATATGAAAAGGCTTCCTCATCATCGATTCAATAACGAGGAAGCCAATACATACGCATACTAAGCGCGAAAGAGTGTAGTTTTACTTAGCTACACCTGCTGCACGTACAGCATCAAAACCAGCCTGCAAATCAGCAAGAATATCGTCAATATGTTCTGTACCGATAGACAGACGAATAGTGGACTGTGTAATTCCCTGGGATGCCAGTTCTTCTTCAGTTTCCTGAGAATGCGTGGTAGATGCAGGATGCACAACAAGGCTCTTGACGTCCGCCACATTAGCGAGCAAGCTGAACAGCTTCAAATTGTCAATAAAGACACGAGCTGCATCCTTACCACCCTTAATATTGAAAGTGAAAATGGATCCTGCACCATGAGGGAAATACTTCGTATATAGATCATGATCAGCACGTGTTTCAATACTTGGATGGCTTACAGACTCAACTTCTGGAACATTGCGCAAGTATTCTACAACCTTCAACGCGTTTTCAACGTGACGCTCTACGCGCAAAGACAATGTTTCAGTGCCCTGCAACAGTACCCATGCGTTGAATGGAGAAATCGCTGCACCAGTATCGCGCAAAAGAATAGCGCGAATACGTGTTACGAAAGCTGCTCCACCTAAAGCTTCATAGAAGTTCAAACCATGATAGCTACTATCTGGAGTCGTCAATGTTGGGAATTTTCCAGGAACAGCAGCCCAGTCAAAATTGCCGCCTTCAACGATAATGCCACCTAAACTCGTGCCGTGTCCGCCAATAAACTTGGTTGCAGAATGAACCACAATATCAGCACCATGTTCAAACGGACGGAAAAGATATGGTGTAGCAAAAGTATTATCAACAATTACTGGAAGATTGTGACGATGAGCAATCTCAGAAATTGCTTCAAAATCAACGAGATCAGAGTTTGGATTACCAAAAGTTTCAAAGAAAACAAGCTTCGTATTATCTTGAATAGCATCTTCAAAGTTTTGAGGATCAGATGGATCTACAAAAGTAGTGGTTACGCCATCGCGAGGAAGTGTATGAGCGAGAAGATTATATGTGCCACCATAAATAGTGTTAGCAGCTACAATATGATCACCCTTTTCGGTAATATTACGCACTGCATAAAAGACTGCCGAGGCTCCTGATGCCACTGCCAAAGCAGCGGTACCACCTTCGAGAGAAGCAATGCGCTTTTCAAAAACATCTTGTGTTGAGTTAGTTAAACGACCATAAATATTACCTGGATCTGCAAGACCAAAACGTGCTTCAGCATGATCAAAATTATGGAAAACATATGACGTGGTCTGGTAAATCGGAACTGCACGAGCATCGCTGGCTGGGTCGGCTTCTTCTTGACCAACATGAAGTTGAAGGGTTTCAAAACGATACTGAGAATTTTGTGCGTCACTCATTGTGTGACTCCTTTCACGATGACTCATAAAGCTGGTGAACACCAATGTACGACGTTTTAGAAGAAAACACGCACTTTTCATTATCACGTTTGTTTATAACCTTTTATTACCCCTTGGAAAATGGCGGTTTCATACTGAAAGAAGCGTGTGGAAAAAATTTACTAACTAAGCTAGGGTGTGTTGTAGCGAAGCTCACTACGTGTGAACATCACTGCTATTCCCTAATCATTCTCCTTGAAGGTGCATTATGACAAACGACAACGTGCTGTATCAGCGTAATCCTTTGTACATTCCACGCGTAGCAGCTGTACACGATATGTGTGGATACGGCAAGTGCTCTTTAACAGCAGCCATACCTATTCTCTCAGCAGCTGGATGTGATGTATGCCCAGTTCCTACAGCGCTCTTTTCAGCACATACTCTCTATAAGACCTATACTTTCCACGACACAACCTCCATCTTGTCTGAATATCTGGATGCATGGCGCGCGGAAAATGTTGATTTAGACGCCGTATATTCTGGCTTCCTCGGTTCTCCTGAACAAGTTGACCTCGTAGAGCGCTTATACGCAGAATATCCTCATGCTTTGCACTTAGTTGATCCTGTTATGGGTGACGGCGGTCATATGTATCCAACCTATACAAAGGAATTATGTGAAGCGACGGAGCGTTTGGCTGTGGGAGCAGATATTTTAATTCCTAATCTGACTGAAGCGTCCATTTTGACGCACAGTGAATATCCTGGCCAAAATATATCCGATGATCAGGTTAATACCATTCTTGATGCTCTCTTAGACTTGGGTGCTCATAATGTGGTTCTCAAGGGTATTGACCGTGAAGACGGTACGCTGCGTAACTATGTGGCGAATGAAAATACACGATCTGCAGGCAAAATTGAACTTGTACATAATAAGCTTCCTTACATGATTCACGGCACTGGTGACACATTTGCATCTTCCTTAAGCGGCGCTGTTTTAGCTGGTAAGCCATTGGACCAGGCTGCTCATATTGCGGGAGAATTCGTACGCAAAGCAATGGAATCTACACGCAATCAGCCTCATTTTGAAGAACGCGGCGTTAGCTTTGAACTCGTACTGGGTGAATTAACTGGTCTCGTGCAGTAAAACGTAAAGCGTAAACCATAAAACGTTCCGCGATTTTTTGGTGGCGCTCCCTCGCCCCTCTAAAAAATAAAGGTACTCGCTATAATAGGCACAGCACATTGAACTTGTGCTGTGCCTATGTGTATCTCGTGGGTATTCTTAATGTGTTCTCTAGCGCAACAATCCGCGCCTAATCATTCGCAACCATATGTGCTCGATGCTGCGCAGTAATAGCTCGTCTTGCACTCTTGCCAACTTGCCTGCTCGGCTGAGTCAACTTGCCCTCTCACGCTCTCCTGCCCATCTCATCGTTTTCAACACACATCATGTTTCTTGGATTATCCAACGGATTATAGCGTTCGCATTATGCACACTGAGCAAGTTATGCACATCGTGTTATTCACATCTGTCAACAATTCCGTGAGCGTTCGTTCTTTCCACTCTCGTTGTGGTGGACTGGAGTTATGAATACACAAACTTGCTTACCATCACCAGTACATACATGCAACCCAGCTCAAGATCTAGGACGCTTTGGCGAAGAATATTCCTGCCAATATATTCGCAATCTTGGGTGGAGCATCCTCGATAGAAATTGGCGATGCCGTTTTGGAGAAATTGACATTGTTGCTTTATCTCCAGCCACCAATCACAGTGGCACGCCGATTCTAGTTTTTCTTGAAGTCAAAACAAGACGTTCTGACGCTTTCGGAGATCCTTTAGAAGCCATTACGCCCGTGAAATGTCTTCATATGCGCAAAGCCGCTATGGCATGGTTAGCCCAGCATCATACAAAAACACCGCAAGTTGTGCGTTTTGATGCTATTGGCATGATTGTTGATGGTTCTCAAGTGCGCAGTTTAACGCATATTAGGAGGATTGTGTGATGCATATTGGACACGTCTATACCGTCGCTGTTACTGGAATGCGCACAGATACGGTAACAGTGCAAGGTTTTGTCTCTCAAGGTTTACCGTATTTTACTGTGGTTGGACTTCCCGATGCCGTGTTGAGTCAAGCTCGCGAGCGCGTAAAATCTGCGTGTAAAACAACTCATTTTAAGTGGCCACGCACGCGCATCACGATTAATTTATCGCCTTCATCTCTACCCAAGCATGGATCCAGTTTTGATTTAAGCATTGCGCTATGCATTTTCAGTGCTATGCATTGCATCAACCCAGCTCTATTAGATGACACCATTATTGTGGGAGAACTGGGACTAGATGGCTCTGTTCTGCCCATTACAGCAACCTTACCTATTGTTTTGCACGCCAGAGCTACGGGTATGGCACGCGTGATTGTTCCGCAAGCTAATGTTGAAGAGGCACGGATTGTAGCTGGTATTGATGTGATTGGCGTTGCTACACTCCACGATGTGCTGAAGGTGTTAGGCGCTCCCGACAGCGTGATTGGACCTGCACCCTCTGGCACCTCCACCGCTACTCCTGCGTCGCTCATGTTTGATAGCGAAAATGCTGATACGAGTGTGCACGAAATTGAACGCCCTCAATCTTTAGATTTTCGTGATGTTGTAAGCCACGAGGATGCGAAATGGGCTTTACAACTTGCAGCTGCAGGAGGACATCATGTGCTCATGCAGGGGCCTCCAGGAGTAGGTAAAACAATGTTGGCTTCCCGTTTGCCTTCTATTCTTCCTGAACTAGATGCTGAAGATAGCATGGAATTGGCATGCATCCAGTCTTCACAAGGTAAAAATCTGCGCTTCCCATTAAGTCATACTCCACCTTTTATTAGGGTTCATCATAACGCCACCCTCAAGTCTGTTGTAGGCGGAATATCGGGCACAAGCATTGTGCCGGGAGCCATGACGCGCGCTCATCATGGCGTTCTGTTCATTGATGAGGCTCCTGAATGCGAACGTCCGGTTATTCAATCTTTGCGCATACCGTTAGAAACTGGTCACGTTACCGTTTCCCGCCTGCGAGGACATATTAGTTATCCTGCAAAATTTCAACTGATTCTGGCACAGAACCCATGCCCGTGTGGCCGTTTATGGTCTACTCATGGAGATTGTTCGTGTTCCCCATCAGAATTACGTCGCTATCGTCACCGTATTTCTGGTGCTTTGCGTGACCGTATAGACATGAAAATTGATGTACGTCCTGTACATTCTTTGATGAAAAATTCTAACACTACTGATTCGTATAGTCCTTTATGGGGAGACCATCAGCATTGGGATTCTGAACATATGCGCGAAAATGTGCGATTAGCGCGTGAACGTTGTGCAGCACGATATCGTGACGTCAGGTGGAAGCTCAATGCTCAGGCCTCAGGTGCTTGGCTTATGGATAATACTGCTCGTCCTGTCATAGCACCTCTTAATGCTCAATTAGAAGACGAAAGTTTATCTATGCGAGGCGTTCATAAGATTTTACGGTTAGCGTGGACGCTTGCTGATGTGAGTGGAAAAGCGCAACCGGATGATTACGATATTCGCTGTGCTCAATCTCTCTATTGCTCAGGAGACTGATATGTATTCCCCAACCAATACCGCTGTTGCTAAAGCTGTGCTGACTTATGCGAGTAACGGAGTCGATCCTCTGTGCACATATTTGGCAACACATTATCGCGATGGCAATGTTGTAGCACTTGTTCAGCGTCTACAAGAATTAAGTCTTGCTTATCAGAATAAACGTGTTGTACCTGAATATGAGGATATATATGACTGTATTATGCAAGAACGCTATAGCAAACAGATTGAGAAGCTGCTGTCTCAACGTATTGTCTCGTGGCTGATTGCTTTGGAACCGTATGCGCGTATGAGCATAACCTCTTTAGCAAACGCAATGACAAGTAATTACCGCTATTGGATTATTGATTCAGCAAGCCCTGCATGGCCTTGTCAACTTGGCGATATTAATGTGCATACCGATTCACGCACGCCGCTTTGCTTATGGGGACTAGGAAACATCAATGCTTTGCGTTCCTGCGATCGTCCTATCAGTATTGTGGGTTCACGTTCGGTAGACTCGTATGGACGCTATGTGGCTTTTCATGCAGGAAAATATGCTGCCATGCATGGTCACGTGGTTGTTTCTGGTGGAGCCTTAGGCGCTGATGCTGCAGCACATTGGGGTGCTTTGGCAGCTGCGGATGTGATGGATGAAGCTGGTCGCACTGTGGCAGTTATGGCTGGAGGTTTGCACCATATAGGACCGACGCGGAATACAACACTATTTGATCGCATAGTGCGCACACATGGCGCGATTATCAGCGAGCTTGCTCCTCAGGTTGTACCTGAACCATATAGGTTTTTAGAACGCAATCGTCTTATTGCTGCTTTGGGATCAACGCTCATCGTAGCTCAAGCTCAACATCGTTCTGGAGCTTTAAATACAGCTACATGGGCAGCTGAAATGAATAGGCAGGTTCTGGCAGCCCCCGGAAATATTAATCAGCCATACAATACGGGATGTAATCGGCTTATTTATGAAGGTAAAGCCTCTGTGTTGATTTCTGCTACGGATATGAGCGATGTATGTCATCAATCTCATGATCCGTATGATGTTTCTAACCCTTCCACTGATAACGTTCTAAATCCACCTTAAATTCGCCGTCTACCAGTCGGCAGTGCACTCCCTCATCTTCCAGTAAGAGACGCTGTTCATCGGGTCCTCCAAAAGCAAAACCAGAGGCTAAGGCTCCTGATTTAAAGACCACACGATGGCAGGGAATCACTCCTGGCTGCGGATTGGAATGCAGCGCATAACCAACAAATCGAGCGCTGCGTGGCGCTCCTATCAGCTGCGCCACCTGACCATAGGTTGCCACGCTGCCTCGTGGAATTTGACGCACAACAGCATATACGCGTTGTGAAAAACTCTGCTCGTGCTGCGATGACATTATGTCTGTGTGCGAACTCATAGCTTAAAGATACAATGTGCATATGAACAGCACAACATATTCTCACATTTCTCAGGCATGGCAATTTATTGAAGAAACAAGCATGCGCTTTGATTCCGAAGCAATTCAGTCTTTGCGAGTTGCAACGTCGAAAGATGCTCATGCTCCTGAACTGATGTCTAGTTCGCAAGCAGCTTTCTTACGCATGCAAGCTCAGCTTGTATCAGCGCGCAATGTTTTGCTCATTGGAGTTGATAGTGGCATTGAAATTCCAGCATTAATTGACGGTATGCGTCAGGAAGGTCAGCTCACTGTTGTTACGCCTTCTTCTGCTAGCGCTCAGCGCACTCGAGAAATTTTTGATTCGTTGCGCTCCACACGCACGCGTATGCGCTATGTTAGTAGTGATGTACCAACCTTTTTACACAGGCTTAATGCTCACGACTACGACATAATTATTGTGTCATCACAAGCAGAAAACTACATAACAGCAACCCAGGAAGCACAGCGACTCTTACGCGCTCAGGGCATACTCATCCTTACTGATGCTATGGCAATGACTGATGACAATTCCCAGGGCGGTGTGCCTAATCCTGCAGATCGCCATGATAAAGCTGTAGCTTTACGTACGATTATTGATGAGCTCATGTCCAACGAAAAATATGATGCAACGCTGTTGGCTATTGGAACTGGTCTTCTTATGGCTGTTGTGCGCGATTAGCACAATCTATTACATATTTGAGGTGCGAGCTTAGAAAAATATAGCTTCGCACCTCTTTTTATGTAAGAAATATAGAAGAATAGATTTACTTGTTTCCTCGAGTTGCTACATGAACTGCTTCTTCAATATCATCGGTAACAACCAGCTGGTTCACATCATCGAGCTTAATTTTTCCTGATGCCGCCACAGACGTACGTAACCAGTCAATAAGACCGAACCAATAGTGAGAGCCAAAAAGTACAATCGCACGCGCTGACGTTTTATGAGTTTGCACTAGAGTGAGTGCCTCAAAAAGCTCATCTAAAGTCCCCATTCCACCTGGAAGAACTATAAGACCTTCCGAATATCTCATAAACATAGTTTTACGAGTGAAAAAGTAATGACATTCCATCCCAATATTTACATAAGGGTTAATTCCTTGCTCATGAGGCAGCTCAATACCGATGCCCACTGATGTGCCGCCCTGTTCAAAAGCGCCGCGGTTCGCAGCCTCCATTGCTCCTGGACCGCCGCCAGTAATCACAGCATAACCTTTGCGAGCAAGTAAAGCACCAATGCGGCGACCATTCTCATATTCTTCACTATCTGAAGCAATACGTGCCGATCCAAACACACAAATTGCGGGACCTAAATCACCAAAAAGCTCAAAGCCTTTACGAAATTCTTCACGAATGAGTTCTAATCGTTGAATATCACGTGCAGCTAACACGTAATCAGCGCTCATTTTTTCAACATCAGTATCAAATTCAGGAGTAAAATGCATGATTCTTTCTTATCTCACTTTCCTTAGCACTCATCCGCTTTCCGAGCATAACCATCAGATTGACGTTTCAGCAGAGCAGAAGCCACGGCTGCAGACACGAGGGATCCAATAAGTACTCCAAAGCGTGCTTCATTACTCAACTCTGGTTGAGAATAAGCAAGGGACGACATGAGAAAAGCTACAGTAAATCCAATGCCGCAGGCTGTGGACACGGGAATAAGATCGCGCACCTTCAAACCTGCTGGAAGAGTAAAACGCAACACATGAGTAGATATCCAAGAGAAAATCAAAATACCCACAGGTTTACCGATAACTAAGGCAATAAGCACGCCAAGCACAACTGGTGATGCGAACAATCCTAGGGAGAGTTCATCGAAATGCACGCCTGTGGCGAAGAAAGCAAAAATCGGCAAGGCAATCAATGCGGAGAACGGCTCAATTTTGTGCAAGTACCGTCCTGCTCGCGCATCATGTTCAGCATAAAGTGGTCGAGATGGAGTAAGTAAACCTGCTAACACTCCAGACAATGTTGGATGAATACCCAATTCATGCATACTAAACCACATCATCATGCCTGCAGCAACGACAAGAATCCACGGAACATGACGACGACGAATAGACCATGACCATAATGCCGCACCAGCGAGAATGCCGAAGGCCCACCATCCATGATGCAATTCCGAGAAAAAGACAGCAATAATAATAATGCCTAACAAATCATCAACAGTAGCCAGCGTCATCAAGAACGCTCGCAAAGCTCCCGGAATAGCCCGTGCAAAAAGCGAAAGCACCGTCAACGAGAAAGCAATATCAGTCGCGGTAGGAATAGCCCAGCCTTGACTAACTTGAGCAAGAGAGAAAGTCTGCCCGTTAGCCACGCTTTCCACTCCACCTGACGCCAAACCCCACGCGCACACAATACCCACAAAAATAAGAGCAGGCGCAATCATACCGCCCACAGCAGAGATCATCGGCACTGCTGCAGCTTTCATATTAGATAGCGATCCTGTAGTTAGCTCTCTCTTCAAATCTAATCCAACAACAAGAAAGAAAATAGTTAACAAACCGTCCTGAGCCCACTGGTCAACAGTAAGATGGAGATGCAAAAATGGAATGGCTATAACTGTTTCACGCAAGGATTCAAAAGCTGGGTACGTGAATGACAGATTGGCACACATAAAGCCAATTAAAGCTGCACCAAGCATAATCATACCGGAGATGCGATCAGAGGCCGCAATGCGCTTAATAACCTTAATAGCATGAAGAAAAGCTGATTTTTTACTTCGTCGCGAGGCACTACTCGGTCGGACTGGGCGATGCTTACGCGGCTGTGACGTCATGAAAATCCTTATCTATAGCAATGTTCTCTCTTTATTTTAGCTTAGAGGAACAGTGTTTTCAGAAGAATTTCGCGCTAAACACCAACAATCGCATTAGGCGTACGCCCATACACGTTTTATGTACACGTTTCTTTTATGTACACGTTTTAGGGGAGGAACTTTTAGACACGACACGCCGACTTGCACACTTCCACAAGTAGTGGTTATTATATACGAGTTGCTTCAAGCACATAGCTTCTAGCACTGCGCCGATAGCCCAACGGATTAGAGCATCTGACTACGGATCAGAAGGTTGCAGGTTCGAATCCTGTTCGGCGCACAGATTAAAACCTCCACTACTCAGTGGAGGTTTTCTTTTTATAAAATGTACAATCTCGGGGTCTTCGCATTCTTACGTTGATGAGCATTATCGCAGTTTGGTGTTTTAACATGGGGTCTGTGGCGTGCTCGTAGGCTAAAAATATCGTGAGAAGTGATTCACTCTCACCGATCACTCCCCAGAACTGTTTTCATGTGCACAACAAGGCTAAAACGTGTCGTGAGGTGTGATCAGACACCGACGATCGCACCTCACCGCGTCCACTGACAACTTAATGCTTCTACATGCACACAGTATTCAAACTCATCGAAGAGTCAATCGAAAAATCAGGATTCGATGGCTCTACTCCAGCACTCACTAAATTCGATCCGAGCATAGCAACCATAGCACCATTATCCGTGCACAGTTTAATCTCAGGGATCCGCACGTCCACACCATAACGCTGACCAGCCTGCACAAGTGCCGCACGTAATTGAGAATTTGCACTAAATCCGCCACCCACAATAACAGTATGCGAGTCAAGTGAACGAGCAGCTTTCATTGTTTTATTGGCCAAAACCGATGCCACTGAATCAGCTAATGCAGCACACACATCGTCTACATTAATCTCATGACCTTCAGCCACCTGCGCTTCGATCCATCGTGCCACAGCAGTTTTTACGCCGGAGAAACTAAAATCATATGGATGCGCTGCTGCAGCTTTGCCCTGGGTTAATCCCTGAGGTACTCGCAATGCTTGAGGATTACCCTGCTGAGCATGGCGATCAATATGAGGTTCACCAGGGTATGGGAAACCTAGCAAGCGTGCAACTTTATCGAAACATTCCCCGGCTGCATCGTCTAAAGTGGTGCCGATAACGCGCACATCGGTAGCAATATTGTTCACCTGCAAAATTGAGGTATGTCCACCCGAAACGATTAACGCCAAAGTGTTATCGGGAATATCACCGAATTGCAGCTGAGTAACGGCAACATGGCCGATCACATGATTAATGCCGTAAATTGGCTTATGTGCAGCCCATGCCAAAGATTTCGCACCAGACACTCCCACAGCCAAGCATCCTGCTAAACCTGGGCCTGCAGACACTGCTATAGCATCAATATCACTCAATTCCAGATTTGCGTCAGCTAAAGCTTGCGACACCACAGGCACAAATGATTCCGTATGAGCGCGTGAAGCAATTTCAGGAATAACTCCCCCATATCGTGCGTGCTCATCCATTGATGATGCCACAACATTAGATACTAATTTTTTGCCCTGTACAACAGCTGCAGCGGTTTCATCGCAGGTGGATTCAATACCCAAAATAATTGGTTCACTCATGATTCGTGCTACTCCTGTTCGCGTGAAGATTGTGCTATATTATCCGGTACGCTAAAGCCAATCGGATGCACAGTTTTATCTGCAATCGTGTAAGCCATAGTATATGCGTCCTTATTTTCTGGCTGATAGTAACGTTTGCGCAATCCTAATTGTTCAAAACCTGCTGAACGATATAAAGATAAAGCAATATCATTATCTGTTGCTACTTCTAACAAAACGCGAGTAGCACCTAGCTGTTTCGCTTCTTCTTGTATCATGCGCATCAGCTGTGTGGCAATATGACGCCCCTGGAACTGCTGATCAACTCCAATGGTCATAATTTGGGCATCATCCCCATCGAACCACAGACCAGCATACGCAATAATGGTGTTATCGTCACGGCACCTGGCCACAAAATATGTACGCCCTGGTGCTTCTAGCTCCTGCACAACCATACCTGCGCTCCACGCGCCAACACCAAAAAGTTGTGCTTCTAACTGTGCAATACGCGCAATATCAAGTGAGTCTAGGTCTGATAAATTAAGTTTTTCAAACCAGACATCTACAAGACTGCTACCTGTTTCAGTGTTCAACGCCATCTCCTACACGCATAGAAATAGCGGTCTGACCTAAGATATGTTTGCTCGGAGCCGGAATGGTCACATCAGGACGACGCAAATAGAGAGGATCTGTAGATACGTCTTTACCTTGAATCTGGGCAGTAAGAGCACTAGCTGCAAAAATAGCTACACCAGCTGCACCAGCATTATGCATCACTGATTCTTCTCGAATCTGCACTAAAGGAAGATGTTGCCACTCCTGCTCATAACGCGTTGCACCGTGACCAATAATATCGACCACACAAGCACCAGGACTATCTAATAAGCCTCGCGCGGTTAAAGCATTGTGCACAGCTAAGTCAATATCTGATGCAGAAGCAATGTTCATCGGCAGTATCTGTTCACCGCCCTGACCGTAGAGCGCATAATAAAGCTGCTTACGACGAGCATCGTTGACTGCAAGAGTAACGTGGTACGGCTCACGATCTGTGGACTCTGAATAAAATTGTCCCATATTGGCAATTTCCAAACGATTCCATGTACTTTGCACTTCTAGCACATTCATACCCAAGAGTTGAGCACCTGTTGCGAGCGCAAGAGCCCTGGCAGACACGATTCCAGCACGCAGACCGGTAAAAGGCGCAGGCCGGTACCCACAACAATGCGTTGAATATCTGCTGGCTGCAATCCTGCTTCATCAATAACACTAGCTATGTGAGGCTGAAGTAATTCCACGTGAGAACGAGAATCTGATTCATATAATGGCGTATGCCCAACAACACCAACAGTAGATCCAAAAGACGTGTCAATAACAAGGGTTGGTTTTTCATAGAGGCTAGCAACAATATCTACGTCAAAAGCTAAGTGCAAAGCCTGAGCCATGTGATGCATATCAATATAGGTCATGATAATTTATGCTTCCTCTCTTCCCAGATCCTGCTTTAAGCTGTGCAAGCGATGTTCCCATGTGCCATCTACAGCAGTAAGGGTAATAGTTCGTGTGCCCTCGCTGGTGAGTTCTTGGCTCGATAGTGTTTGTGAACTATCTAAGCTGCGGTCTATAAGAATTTCTAAACGACCAGGCGCTAGAACTGAAGCCATCATTGAGCCCCATTCCATAAGAATAACCGTATTCTCATCTGGGTCTTCCAAAATTTCATCCAGTCCTAAGGATTCTAGTTCATCCAAAAGTCTATTCGCTGCCGCATGGGCTGCTTGCTGTGGTGCAAGCATGGCATCATCGTTATCTGAACCTGGTAAACGATACGCATCTACGTGCACGAGATGCGCTGGTTGTCCATTACTAAATTGACCGTTGAGTTCGCGCGCAATCGTAAAAGTAGGCGACACAACAGGTTCGCCAATCTTAAGACCACGTCCAATCCCCTGACTAAATGTTGTTTTCCCTGCTCCTAAAGGTTCAGACAGCACAATAATGTCGCCACCGCGCAGCAGGTGAGCGATTTTTTCTCCTATTGTGCACATATCTTCAGCTGTAGGAGCTTGTAATATTAAGCGTTCACTCACGAATTCATTCCCTCTACGATTACTGTGCCATGTGATGTGATACATTCTAAGGTTTTCTCTAACGCATACAGTGGGTCACTGCCTGAACGCTTACACTGCTCATCAGCCCATGCGCACATTTGCAAAGCGCGTCCGAGACCTTGCGAAGTCCAACCACGTAAATTACGTTTGGCTTTGTTATATAACCATGTATTTGTTAGTTTTGCGTCAGCCTGACTTATTTGACCTGATTCTACAGCAGCAACTTTAGCAATCGAACGCAAATGCGATGCGAGCACACCAATAATGGCAATAGGAGCCATGCCTTGAGCAACCGAGTTACGCATATCAACAATAGCTCCCGCAAGATTACCAGCCATGGCTTTATCGGAAACTTCAAAACCACTGACCTGCGGATTATTCACCATATACTGTGCAACCGTGTCTACTGTAAGCGGATTCTCATCAAAATCCATACACAGCTGTTCACACATGGAGGCAATTTCACCTGTTTTACCAGCTAAAACACCAGACAGTAAAGACATGGCATCACCAGTCATATATCGTCCGTACCGTTCGCATTCACCAGTAATAAATGACCGATAATCTCGATCCTTCTTCAACTGAGGAATATCAATAATTTGTGCGCCAGCCTTTTTCAGACGATTAACGAATCCACTACCCTTTTGGCCTGCATTTTTACGGCATATAACAACTGAATCTCCAATAGATCGTTGCCGATGTTCAGTAGCGAATGTCTCCAGAGCGTTCATAAAATCATCGCTACTATTTTCAAGATTATCCACACGTACAATGGCGCCATCAGAGAGCAATGAAGGACTGACAGACTCCATAAAAGTATAAGCGTCGGCACTAGAAGCGTCGACATCGATGCGCTCCATATCAGGAAGCTCAGCACTGATATCGTGCAATAGTCTGCGTAAAGTCAGAGAATTGAGATACTCATCTCCCCCATTAACAACATGAACAGCACTTTTAGCCATATGTCTAATGTCCTTTCCAGCGTGGACAACTGTTCGAGATGTCCTCTCCGAGAACACCGGATATATGTAGAAATGCGAACCACCACTGTTTCACGCGTTCTTTATAAGACAGATGATATTGACTCTCAAAACGATAACGCCACCTAAACCATCTGATTATAAACACTGCTATTGCTATACTTGCGCCACTACAACCATATAACACAATAAGCATCATCGGTGTGCACGTCACTTGAGCATAAGGTAGTGCGCTGACTAGAAAACTTATCTGAGCCATAACAGAAGTAGCCTGACCAGCTAACCATACGCATACAAAACCTACAGCTGGACACAGCCAGCTGACCATAAGCCCCACAATGCCGCATACAGTAGCAATATCCATAGGAATACTCACTAGAAGGTTACTCAAGACTGAGTAAAGCGCAATATCGGGGCTGATCAGATACGATATAGGAATTGTGACAATCTGCGCACTCAGTGTAAGCGCGCTCGCTACAGCTAGTGATGATGGTAACACGCGATTAAGTGCTTTTTCTATTCTCCGTGCACATGTCACAATACCCAGAACTGCAGCGCATGACAGCGCAAAACCTATGCTCGTTGATAACCGTGGATTGAAAAGAATGCTTAAAATAACCGTCCAACATAATGCTGCACACGCATCATAGCGTCTACCTAACAATACATAAGCAGACGAAAAAAGCACCATAATACTCGCACGTAAAAGTGAATCGGACGGATACATCAGCACAAACACAAGACCATCAGCACACACCATGGCCATGGCTCGCACCCATCGCGGTGTTTGTATGCGTTTAGTCAACCAGTTCACCACTGATACTGCAAGAGCAAAATGTCCGCCGGATACTGCAAGTACATGCATAATTCCTGCCGTGCGAAAGGATTGCTTAATCTTGTGGGCATCGTGTGCGTAAGAGGCGTCCTCACTGGCTTTATTCGCTGTATCGCTGGTTGGAAAACCTGCCGTGGATATCAAAGCGTCCTGACCCGTTACTCCTAACGTTACCCCTGGCACAAGTAACGCTGATGTGGCATCTAAACGTGCAGTTTGAGCAAGAAAACGACCATGCACAATAGCCACTGCATGATGAATAATGCTTGGTTTGTGCAGCTCGCGCACACATCGTGAACACTTATTTTCTACGGAAAGAATCCACGGAATACTTCCCCTAGCAGATGGCTTCACCATGCCATGTACCTCATAAACGCCCGAGTTTTCTACAGAACAATCACGCGCGCTACGTCCCATAAAACGCACACTGCTGTGACTGCTGAACCACCTCGAGTTCAGATGGATACGTTCAATACGCGCTGGAACACTACATTCAAACCCACGCATCTGTGAATGCAGAGGAGGCGATTCCATGCGCAACTGAGCAACTACTGTACGTGCTTTACCTATTGTTTGCGCAGACACACTGTCTGTGACATCTGCACGTATGCTGATAAAACAACTCACAAGCGCACATAGTGCAGCTGCGAAACAGACAAAAAGATAGAGCGCACACAATACAAGTCGGCTATATTGGCGCATTTGCCCAACAATCAGCATAAGGAAAAGAATCAGCCCTATTACGCTCACCGTAACGAGCACTATACGCCGGCTGCGTGCTGAACTAAGACTTCTCGTGGTATTGTTCATCACTACGGCAGCAACCGTCCATACACATAGAGCTGGCAGAATTAAACGGTAATCATATTTACTGAACTCGGACATGATCCCTCATTTTCTCCAGCGTTTTTGCTCCAATACCCGACACTTCCATGAGATCATCTACCTGAGTAAAAGAACCATGGCGAGAGCGATAATCTAGAATTTTTTGGGCATTTACCGGACCAACTCCAGGAATTTCTTGAAGCTGCTCGAGATTAGCAGTATTGACATTAATACGCGAATCATTGTTCGACGGTGCCGGTGCCGGCTGAGATTCTTGCGGACTTGTGGATTGCAACTCAGATGGTTTTTGTGTTTGGAACTGTTGGGATTGCTGCGCCGATATGTTACTGCGAGGATCTTCCTGAGGCGTTGACGATTCTTGCGATAATCCGTTTGATGGCTCCTGATGTGATTGCGAGCGCGACGAAGAGGAAGAAGGTGAAGAGGAAGAAGACAGGGCAGAATTATTGTTATGTGCTTGAGCAGCTTGTAATCTAGTCAGAGAAGAGCTTTGTATGCATAGTAAGGTGACACTCACCGTTAACGCGAAAATTAAAACAGCAATAGTAAGAATAGACCAGCCTGGAGAGCCGAGCATCTTTGGTAGAGCTGAAGGTGCAGACGATTTCAACGCCTGACTATCTAATCTTAAAGAGCGTGCAGAGTTCTGGCGATGCTGCGCACGATGAGTAGCCAACAACGGGCTAAATCGACGGTCAGCGGGCGCAACCCCTCGTAGTTCTTGAAGAAAGGCATCATGTTCAGGCTTCACTCTTTCAGATTGCCATGTTGGCAACTATTTCTCATACTTTTTCAAGGAATGTGAACCGATGTGGATAACACGCCATCGTATGCTCTGTTCTCACTGTTTTTAGAGACCATACCCGCCGTGCAGAGCAAGAAATCAATAAACAAAACGCCCACTACCATACAACCAGTAGTGAGCGTTTATGCTACGGTTACCCTAAGCTCCAGATTATTCTCCTGGAACAATAGAAACAATGCGTGGAGCTTTCACAATCACCTTACGAGGTGCTACCCCACCTAATCGTTCCACAATTGCAGGCAAAGCCAAAGCTTGAGCTTGCAAATCTTCAGCAGAAATATCTGGGCTCACTTCAAGTTTGCCACGCACTTTACCTTTAATCTGCACAACAGCCGTTACCGTATCTTGACCAACAAAACGTTGATCTGCAACTGGCCAATCAGCGCGAGACAAAGACTTCTCGTGCCCCAACTTGTTCCACAATTCTTCGCAAATATGAGGAGCAATTGGTGAAAGCATCAAAATCAATGGTTCAATAGCAGCACGAGGTACGCGCGCTAAAGAAGTCAAATGATTATTGAGCACAATGAGCTTGGAAATGGTCGTGTTTGGACGCATATTTTCCATTTCCTCAGTCACGTCCACAATCGTGTTGTTGAGCAGTTTAGCGGTCTTCTCATCGAGAGGATCTTCACTGACAATAATTTCGCCAGTATTTTCATCAATAACGTTACGCCACAAACGCTGCAGGAAGCGTTGAGAACCTACAACATTGCGTACATTCCATGGACGAGATTCGTCCAAAGGCCCCATACTCATCTCATACAAGCGGAAAGTGTCTGCCCCATACTCATCATACATATCGTCAGGGGTAATAATATTCTTCAGACTCTTACCCATCTTGCCGAATTCACGGTTAACGTTCTGACCTTTCCACAGGTACTCGGTTTGACCGTCATTTGCCACGACTTCTTCAACTTCAGCAGCTGGAACATACTGTCCACGATCATCTGTATATGCGTAAGCCTGAATATAACCCTGGTTGAACAGCTTATGGAATGGTTCAGGAGCGCTAACCACTCCCAAATCATAGAGAACCTTGTGCCAGAAGCGAGAGTAAAGCAAATGCAATACCGCGTGTTCTACGCCGCCCACATATAAGTCCACACCACCAGATGCACCGGTGGTGGCATTATGCTTGGCACCAAGCCAATAGTTAAATTCTTCTGGAGCCACCATAGCTTCAGAATTGTTTGGATCGGTATAACGCATATAATACCAACAAGAGCCAGCCCATTGAGGCATGGTATTGGTATCGCGACGGTATTCTTGTGGACCGTCACCCAAATCGAGAGTAACGTTCACCCAATCCTCATTACGGCTCAATGGTGCTTCTGGATCAGTATCGCTATCCATTGGATCGTATGTACGAGGAGAATAATCTGGAACATCTGGCAGATTAATTGGCAACATGCTATCTGGAACAGTATGTGCCACACCGTCTTTATCATACACAATTGGGAATGGCTCACCCCAGTAACGTTGACGGCTGAAGAGCCAATCACGTAAGCGGTACGATACTGTACCTTTACCTACGCCCTGCTGCTCTAGCCAAGCAGTAGCTGCAGCAGTTGCATCATCCACAGTCATACCGTTGAGATTAAGCTCTACTCCACCAATATGAGTATGGTCTACATGAGAATTAATAACATGACCATCGTGAGATGTATAAGCCTGCTTACCCTCATAATCAGCAACCAAACTTTCACCAGAATCAGCATCAGGTTCCACAGTATAAATGACAGGAAGCTCAAAAGCTGCCGCGAAATCAAAATCACGTTGATCTCCACCTGGCACAGCCATAATTGCGCCAGTACCGTAACCCATCAGCACATAGTCGGATACAAAAACAGGAATCTGAGCGCCCGTAATAGGATTAATTGCATACAGTCCAGAGAAGTAACCAGTTTTCGCACCATTATCTGCCACGCGATCCATAGCAGTTTTAGCCATGGCTTGACGGCGATATTCACGTACTGCCTCATCCAGACTGGTGTAGCCGCCACGCCACGATTCAGGAACATGCTCATCCCACTGGGCAGGAACATGCTCCAAGAGCGGATGGTCAACTGCTACAACAGCAAAAGTTGTACCGAAAAGTGTATCAGCGCGTGTGGTATACACTTCCATATCTTGAGCACCATCAGCTGTTGGCACTTCAAAATGCACAGAAGCACCATGAGATTCACCAATCCAATTGCGCTGCATTGCCTTAACTTTGTCAGGCCAATCAATGCCTTCCAAGTCTTCAATCAAACGATGACCGTACGCAGTAATGCGCATGAACCATTGAGAAAGTTCACGCTGAAATACTGGGAAGTTTCCACGTTCAGAACGACCTTCAGCAGTCACTTCTTCATTTGCTAATACCGTTCCCAATCCTGGGCACCAGTTCACAGGAGACTTCGAGATATAGGCTAAACGGAATTCATTGAGCACATCATCTTGCTGCTTAGGAGTCAAATCATCCCATGCAGTATTCTCAAAACCAGGAATAGCTTTTTCACCCGAGCGGAAAGCATCAGTGAGCTCAGAAATAGGTCGAGCACTACCCACTCCACCATCAGCACGCACATATTCATCGTCGTACCATGAGTTGAAAATACGCGTGAAAATCCACTGTGTCCAGTGCACATACTCAGGTTCAATCGTTGCAAACGAACGACGATTATCTAGACCCAAGCCCATGCGATGGAGCTGACGACGCATATTAGCAATATTTTCCTCAGTAGTAATACGAGGATGTTGCCCCGTCTGCACTGCAAACTGCTCAGCAGGCAGACCAAAAGCGTCATAGCCGAGAGCATGCAAAACATTCTCACCCTTCATGCGATGGTAGCGAGACACTACGTCTGTTGCAATATATCCCAGAGGATGACCCACATGTAATCCGCGACCTGATGGGTATGGGAACATATCCATAACAAAGAATGGCTTGCGGTCGCCAGCAAGCTGACCATCGCCATCAGTTAAATCACCGGAGACATTAGCAGCCCAGAAGGTGCCTTCTTTCTCCCACTTTTCCTGCCAATGCTCTTCAATTTTTTGGGCAAGAGCAGCATTATAGCGCCATGCAGGTTCAGACGTAGTGAACTCTTCCATTCATTAACTCGCTTTCAGAGTGCTTCAATGCTTATATCCGCTGTATACGTTCTATAAGTTCTAAGCCGTTTTTTGAGCAAAACTAATCAAATTATCGAGGCAAACATGGACTTTAGCGCGAATGCGCATACAGATTGTTTCACTTCGTGATAAAGATCTCTGCAGTTTCTTTTACAGTTTTCGCGATTATTTTTAGAAACAGCTGAGATACTACCCTACTGATTAACAGAAAGTACAGATAGCTGCGTTTGCCCGCTTTACTTTTGTGCGTTCTAGTTCGGCGCGGTACGCTTTACTTAAACCGATTAGACCGAGTAAACACCCAACCAGCAATACCTGCCAATGCCATAGAGAGCACCGTCATAATCCAGAAGCCGTATGGATGATTACTCAAAGGAATATCTGCGAAGTTCATGCCGTACATCGAGAAAATCATGGTTGGAATAGACATAACCAAGGAAATAATCGTGTAAATCTTCATCACGTTATTCACGTTATTCGACACGATTGTTCCGAACGCATCCGTCATGCCCTGCAAAACGGATTGGTAAATGCTTGCCATCTCAATAGCCTGCTTGTTTTCGGTAATAACGTCTTCCAACAAATCAGCATCGTCTTCATAGTAACGAAAACGCTGCAAACTGGTCAATTTTTCGAGCACCACTTCATTAGATTTCAACGAAGTCGTGAAGTATACCAACGACTTCGACAGCTCCATAAGCATGAGGATTTCACGATTTGCTGTGGAATGCTGCAGACGCATTTCGAGTTTATCGCTTTCACGATCGATAATGCGCAGATAACGCAAATACATGGATGCATTACGATATAAAACCTGCAGAATAAAGCGTGAGCGCATGAAAGTATTAAAACCGCGGATGGAGCCATCCATAAAAGGCTGAAGGAGCAAGGAATCTTCCATGCATACGGTAACAATCAACTCATCGGTAACGATAATTGCTAAAGGAATGGTTTCATACCAATCCTTACCGCCGCGCTCCTCCACAGTTGGAATATCTACGATGACCATGGTGTAGCCATCTTCTACGTCCACACGCGAGCGTTCCTCATCATCCAAAGGTGCTCGTAAATCAGCTAAATCAATTTTGCACTTCTCGGAAATCTCAGCCAATTCAGAATCTGTTGGTTTGCTCAGATTCACCCATGAACCACGTTCGGGGTTAGCTATTTGCTCGGTTTTTCCATTAATTGTGCTGAATACACGCATCATAACTACTCACCCCGCTTCACTGGCATACGCATGCTGATTTATTGCTTTCATCCGTGCGTTAAACATGGGCATGCGCATAATAAACGTTTGTTCTTTATTGTTTCCTATGCAATTCCTTGTTATGTACAACTTTAAGTTATATAAACAACTTTTTAAGTTTACACGCATAATAGATATTTTGCACGGGGAGTTTTTTAGCGACTGCGGCGAGCATGGCGGGTGAAGTGCGCTGCAGCGAGAGCGACGAGTGCAGTTGAAACAGCGAGCGTAGCGAATGAAGTTCGCCCGTATAACGCTATCTCTACAATAACACCTGTATTCCCATCTTCTTGTGCTGAGGAATGTGAGGCTTCTATTGCATTTTTACACCTTGGATTATATTGTCCAACACCAAACCATGAATTTAACTATTCGTCTTGTAATATTAATTGCGCTTCTTGCCGCATTATTATTCACGTCGCTGCGCTATATGCATAATAAATTAAAAACACGTTTGCGCGATGTAAGTATTGGCCTCGTTGTGCTTTTCGCTATTCTTTTAGGCGTTAATATTCAGGATTATTTGCAAAGCAATCGTGACGTTTCGCAGTCTCAAGTTTTAGTTCAGTTCTTTAAGAGTATTTCTATCGACGAGAATATTCCTGTTAAAGATATTGTGGTAAATTCAACCACTTTGCAAGACGGTATTATTGTTCGTTTCAAAGAAAAAGACTACACCGTACATCTCAATGATGATAATAATTCCTACACTTTAGAGCGCACTCATGTTATTAATCATGATGTTTATGTTGATGAGGTGAAACAATGATTGATTCTTATACTCTCATTGCTGTGAAATTTGCCATCGGTATTCTGGTGATGATTTTGCAGATTAATATTTTAGGAAAGTACGAATTTTCCGTTAATACTCCGCTGAACCAGATTCAAAATTATGTGCTCGGTGGCATTATTGGTGGCATTATTTACAACGATTCTATTTCTATTCTCACCTTTATTATTGTGCTGCTCATATGGTCTCTTGTGGTGCTTGTTGTTAAATTCCTCACGCATAATAAGTACATTAAATCTTTAGTTATTGGCAGCCCTGTTTTGCTCATTAAAAACGGCGAGGTGTACGTGGAAAATTGCGTGAAGGTTGGTTTAACGGGTGACCAGCTTATGCTGCATTTACGTACTGAAGGTATTATTTCCACGCGCGACGTAAAGATTGCCATTATGGAAACCAACGGCTCTTTAACCATTCTTGATAAAAACGCTAAGAACCCGAAGTTCCCTCTTATTAGCAATGGCAATATTAATTACGATGTTTTGGAACTGATTGATAAAGATGAGAACTGGCTGCTTGACCGCTTACACGATCAGGGAACAACTGATTTTAGAGATGCATTCCTTGCCGAATATATTGACGGACGGATTACGGTTGTTCCGTATCCGACCCGCGTGAGGAAAATGACTTTGTAAGACGATTGGATAAGTTAGTTAGGGGTAGCAGTTTCCTTTGAGGCTGCTACCCCTTGTCATTGCGGTTTATCCAAGAAACTATAAGTTATGCTTTTTGTTTCTTATTACGGCGCTTTGGTTGTTTATATGCTTCTGGATTTCTTTTCACTTTACGCCCACGTCGAATAATCATAATGATTATCGATGCGATAAGTACAAGCGTTACGATATCTGCTACCCAGAGAGATGTCTGCCAAGGACTTAATCCTTTGTAAACCTTCGACTGTGGCGTAATTCCATTCATAGCATTCGAGTTCACTGTGGCATAAGCAATGTTCTTCACAGCTCGACGCATCGCCCATCGAGCAGTAGCTGAATCGTAATCAACAGCACTATATCCTGGAATTTGAATCATATACATATCCGACCCTGCACGCATAGATAAATCGCGAGCGCTGCGATTAGTCTCCATGAACATATCTGTTACTACTGCTCCATCAAATCCCCATTCATTACGTAGAACATTTGTAAGCAGACTATATCGAGCAAAACCATTAATCGCTCCAATATTATTTTGAGCGGACATGATTGCAGTTGCAGAACGGATAGTCTTGGTTTTTGCAGCTCCTTTATCTGTGAGATATGGCAGTTCAGATCGAGCGGATTGGATAGCAATACGGAATGGTTGAAGGTATATTTCACGCACTGTTTGCTCGTTTGCCCATGTAGCCATATAGTTTGATCTATTTGTCTCTTGGTCATTAATAGCGAAGTGTTTGAGATAACTGATAATGCCTTTATTACCTGCTCCAGAAATCGCAGCTGCAGCAAGTTTACCGCTGAGTACAGCATCTTCAGAGAAATATTCATATACACGACCTCCAAAAGGAGAACGATGAATATTAATTGCAGGTGCATACCATCCTGTAAGTCCTTGATGAAGTGCTTCCTCACCAAAAGCCTCACCCATAGTAGTCATGAGTTCAGTATTGAAGGTAGATGCCATTACATTGGCAGACGCCCACGAACTAGAACCAGCTGTAGACCAGCCCATCGCACCATCCTTATCCACTGTCAGTGGTTTACCAAGTGAAGGTATAAATTCTGTCTGATATGCAGCCATATACAACAACTGCTGAATTTCTTTTTTATCTTTATTGAAATCAAGTTGATCCATGAGTTTATCCCATTTCGGATCATCATACGAAACTCCTCGTAAATCAATTAAAGATAAACCGTGTACTTGTCCAGAAACAGGTTGACTATTCGCATACACTTTACTCTTAGAGTTGTTACCTAAATCTGGATCATGTTCCACATCAAAATTCTTCCACTTCTTCAATGCAGCGATAACATCATCAGATGCTTCTGCTTCTCTATTTTCAGGAGCTGTAGGCTGTGTATTATGCCAATTTGCACGACTCAGTTGAGTAGTATGACGCTGCATATAATCGCTGAGATCTTGGAATTGATTATGCGCAGCCTTATACCCGTTCTTGTCTGCAGACTTATCAGTTACATGTCCGTGAGTGTCAAGAAGAGATTGTCCAGATTTATCAGAAGATGTTGGGTTATCTCCTTCAAACCACGTTGTGCTTTCTACAGTAATATGCGATGAATCGAGCATATCATGTGAGTTTTTCTTCAAGTCAATCACATAATCGCCTGCTTCTAAGAGATATGCACCTTTTGTTCCATCCGCATTTTCATGGACACGATCATATGACGATAAATCATCTACTGTAAATGTGAATGGTACAATCTCAGATTCTCCTGGCTGCAATAATCCAGTTTTAGAGAAATCAACAAGCTGTGTTGCTGCTTTTTCTACTCCATGTTCTCGGTCATAATCAGTGTACGGACTAGTTGCGTATAGTTGTACGACTTCTTTTCCGGCTACTGTTCCTGTATTCGTTACTTTCACTTGAACAGTAACGGTTTTGTCATTACTGTGCGAATCATACGTTACAGATTCCAATTCCTGATTAAAACTTGTATACGATAAACCGTATCCGAATGGGTAAGCAACAGCGCCAACCTGCGTACTAGATCCAAACGCATCACGCGTTCCGTATACAAAATCGGAATCTTCTTTATCTGCAGTCTCATAATATTTGTAGCCTACATAGATTCCTTCCTCATACTCAACAAAAGGCCACGGCTGCTGGGCACCCTGTGTAATCAAAGTAGTGTCTTCATAGTTAACATTTGAATATCCATATTGTCCGAAGTTCGCATATGTGGGATCCTGCGTAAAATCTGTAGCATAGATATCGGTTAAACGTCCTGAAGGATTAACACGACCACTCAAAATTTTACCTAAAGATGCAAAACCACGAGCACCAGCAATGCCCATCCATACAAGTGCATTCACCTCATAATCACCGGTCATCAACTCAGATATTTCCATAGGATTAGATGTATTTAAAACAACAGTTACCGATGCATGATGCTTTTTCGCAGTGGAAATCATATCTTTTTCTGCTTGAGATAAGGCAAGGTAATGAGGCGTTCCATCTTCATACGCATATTGACGTTTATCAGCACCTTCAGAACCATTACGCATGATAAACACAACAGCTGCAGAATTAGAAGCAACTGACTTCGTAGCCTTTTCATAAATATCCGAAGTATATTCGTAGATACGCGCGCTCTTACCAGCATCATTTTTAGCTTGTAAAGATCCTTTATCATAATCAAGCGCTGGACTATCTTTATCTGCGTCTGGATACGATGCTTTCTGCTTCGAGATGAATTCAGATACAGATTTATCTACCTTAAAATACTTTGACAAACCCTGTTCTACAGTTACGTTATCCGTACTTGTTGTAGCTGCAGCACCAGTACCAGAATAGGCGGGATGGAGATATCCATATCCATATGGAGTGACTGTTGATTTCTCCTTCAGAGGTAGCGCTCCATCGTTTTTGAGTAAAACAATACCTTCATCGCTTACTTGCTCAGCAATATCTAAACTATGCTGGACTGCTTGAGTATTTGAATCGTATTTTGTCTTATAGTATTGTGCATCCCAGTTTTCACTTCCTTTTACTCTTTTAACAACAGTTTTCCCAGCCCCTAAAAAGCTGTCAAGCATAGGAGCAAATTGAAGCGCAAAAGCATTAATAATAATTGTGAGCACTGCAATAATCGATATGCACACAATCCACCATGCCTTAAAAGCTCTATGCGACATTTTCTTCTTCATAGTCGTATTCTTCATACGATTTCTCTTGAGCATAATCTCTCCTTCGAAATTACGCTATTAATATAGCGTAATTCCACGCTACGTGCGTATGAAGGAATATAGTCATGTGCTCGCACGAACTGTTTGTACAATCGCACGAATAGACAATACACGTGTTTTGAGTTGATTAAGAATTACGAGGCACAATAATCGTAACGGTATAGGCTCCGTTATCTGTGGAGATATTTATCTCCCCACCCATATTATGAACTTGTCGCATTGCTGATTTTGTGCCGTATCCATGCAATGACGCATCACCTTGCGTGCGCTTGGTAGATACTGGGATACCATCCTCAAAAATAACTTCTGTATTCAATGGGTTAGATATTTCTATGAGCACAAGCTGTCCTGATGAATGTACATTGACATCAACAAGTCCTGGTTTCTCTGCAGTCGCATACTTTTCAACATACTCTATAGCATTATCTACCAGGTTTCCCACGAGTGAATAGACGGTTCCAGAATTCATAAAACTCAATTGTGAACCATCTACGAGAGCTGTCAGAATAATATGACGACTTGAGCAATATAAAGATCGCTCAGTAAGTAACACATCTAAGGCTTCATTACCCGTGCGGAACATGGAATCGTAAGTATTCACTGCTTCCTGTGTTTGCTCTGTGCGCCGACTATCAGACAAAAATCGACGTAAATCATGTCCCACTTCATTGATGAGTTCAACATTTTCTTTAGCTAGTTCATAATGTCTTTCTTGAAGTGCGTCTATTCTTTGCATTACTTCTAAATCATAAATCAAACGATTATTTGTGGATGATTGCTGTAATGATGTAAGAGCAAAAACCGTTGCGATACCGTCATACGTATATAAAGCTATATGAGTAGTGCTATCTGCCTGTTGTATGTAAAAAAGATTTACAAAAATGAGGAGAAGTAAAAGCACTATACAAATTGCAATCCAAGCAGGTGCACGACGTATTTTATGCTCATCAAAACTAAAAGAACGTCCACATAAAAAATAACTAGTAAGAAAAACAAAACTATAGATTATAAAATAATAGATATCGTAAATACCAAAGTTCTCCGTTATGGCGGGCAGATGAGCAAGACGTGATACAACGGCATGCATGTCAAAAGCAATATGTTGAACACAGTAGCCACACGCCACAACAACAAGCGCTTTAATCCAAGTGATACCTGATACAAAACGAATACAAGTAATAATAAGAAGCGCTGTGCACAGATAATAAGCTGTTGCCGCGAGACTTGTAATCAGTGATGTGTTGTTAGTGTTATAAGCAAATATATAAAAAGGAGTAAGACTGTAGAGAAGGATAATACAAGGAAAAACCAGTAATCTCATTCTACGTTGTGACGAGAAAACCGCATTCCAATCATCTTTGCGAGTGAATAAAAGTGAAGCAATAATAAGTTCAATGAGAAAGAATGACAACCTCGGATTAATAATATTAAGCATGTGTAGCACCATGATATTGAGTTAAAGAAACCATAAAATTCTTTCTACGAGATCTGCTTATACCAATAGATGATTCCCCCACTTTTACTTGGTCGGTATAAACCGCCGTAACTTTCGCTAAATTCACAATAGTGTATCGATTAATTTGTTCAAAAGAGTGCAGTAATCCAACATTTTCCAAAGTTTGTAGCACTTCTTTTAAACTTGACCAGACCGTGATGTTAAAACCCTCGCAATGATATGTTACTTTATGCTTGACTACATCTATATATTCAATTTCTTCAGCATTCAGAACACGTATACCTTCCTCCACGTCTATAGGAATATAACGTGTTTGCATGTGTTGTATACGTTTAATAACCTTAGCCATTTTAAAGTTGAAAGCGTTCTGAGTAAATGGTTTAACGAGGTATCCCGTAGCATCTACATCATAACCCTCGGTTGCATACTGAGCCATTTTGGTAGTAAAAATCAAAACAACTTTAGTATCTATTGTCCGTAGCTTACGAGCGATATCTACACCATTTGTTCCGGGCATTTCAATATCGAGAAAAACTACATCTGTACCAGATTCATAATTCTCTAGTAAATCATCGCCATTCGTAAAACGTGTAATGGAGTAGTGAAGCGATACGGACTCTTTTGGCTGTTGAGCAAAAAATTCATGAATCATTGTCTGTGTTTGAGAAGCATCATAATCATCATCGTCAACAATAACAATATTCACTCAAGTCTCCTATTCTTCGCAACATCTCGTCTGCGAGGTGTACGTTTACTTATTGTAGCGAATAAGTAGGCTATTATGTTCTTCCTAGACAGAACCACTACGCTACTGTGGTTCTTCATCTTTTAAAGGATTCACCAGAGAAATTGTGAGTGGTGTGTTAGTCTTTACGCCCGAGCTTATGCATAAAGACTAAAGCTGAACGAGGGCTTAAAAAGACTCTCATTTTGTGACAGGTTTTACGCACGAGCACAAGCGTGAAAGATACAACATGCAAATGAGGAGAATGTTATATACTGTCACGCAGTATCTATGACAGCAAAACACAGATGTCAGCCTCACAGAGGAACTCATACAATCCCGCTCAAAGCTCAAGAACTACTTATCTGGCTCAAAACTACGCCTTTTATACAGAAACATACGTCTGAACAGACATCGCCAAGCGACTCGCAAACCTGGAATTTCAATGAAAAAGGTCTGTCCGGTGGAATGAATGGACAGACCTTCGTGGAGCTAACGGGATTCGAACCCGTGACCCCCTGCATGCCATGCAGATGCGCTACCAGCTGCGCCATAGCCCCAAAACCTTTTACACTATACACAAAGCCAGGTAAAAGTGCAAATGGTTGGTGTCATATATGTCATGTTAGAGTTGCGGATTATTCCAATCGCTCGTATAAGCAGCAACTGGACCGTGTGCGTAGTCAATCAAACGGTATCGTTCGCTACCATCTGGCATATCGAAAAGCATCAGACGTGTCCAAAAACCATTAGACATACTCACGAGGTCAGCGAAATCTGTATGGAAATCGCTCCACCCCATCAGCGTATTCACGGTCTGATTAATCCACGCGCCATGAGAAAACACGAAAAGTTCAGTATTGGAATCAACGCTATGCGCCCACTCATTAACTGCTTCAGCACCGCGCTTACCTACTGTATCTTTCGGTTCTGCCCCATGATTAAGCTCACCGTCACCGAAATTACGCCAGCTTTCAAAATCCTCAGGCCAGCGTTCTTTCATCTCAACAACAGGCATACCTTCAAGCTCACCAAAATTACGCTCTTGCACACGCTCATCCACGTGTACATCTAAGCCGAGCCCATCAGCAAAAGCATGTGCAGTTTCTTGAGCACGTCCCAAGGTAGATGCTACAACGAGCTGTTTGCGCTCTGGTTGAGGCTCAACATATAGCGAGCGTAAGTCTTCAGCTGTACGTTGAACTTGCCAACGTCCAATAGCATCCAGCGGAATATCAATCTGCCCTTGTAAACGATGCTCAGCATTGTATTGTGTACGACCGTGGCGTACAAGCGTAATAAAACGAGCGTGAGGCGCGTATCCCTGTGAACTTGCTGTAATATCGTTCAGCGCTGATTCTTTCGAAGATGAAACCATAAACTATCTATTCCGCATCGTCAATGTCTTCAGCACGCTCAGGTAACTGCAAATCAATGCGTGGGCACTGACTCCACAAACGTTCCAAATCATAGAAATCACGTGAATCTTGATCCATTACGTGCACCACAATATCGCCAAAGTCAAGCAGAACCCACTGGCCTTCTTCTACTCCCTCACGTTCACGTGGATTCATAGAAAGCTGCAGATGCATCTGCTTTTCTACTTCTTCAGCAATCGACAATACATGGCGAGGTGAGGAACCCGTGGCAATAAGAAAAATATCAGTTAAGCCTAAGGTTTCAGATACGTCAAAAGCAACAATATCTGCACCTTTCATCTCATCAGCACCGGCTGCAGCAATACGAGCTGCGTCAATTGATTCTTTAAAAGCTGTCACTCTTCGTTCCTTATTTTTCAATAACTTATATGTTCTTAAGTTTACTATTCAGTCTCTTTATTGCTCTTTATTGCTTTCCTCGTCACGTTCCCATTGTGGTTTCCAATTTTCAACCACATGCTGAGTATTTTCCGAGTAGACCATGGCATCAGCAGGCACATCATGACGCACCACAGAGCCTGAGCCTGTGGTCACGTTATCTCCCACAGTCACTGGAGCTACAAACATATTGCCAGCTCCTACATGCACGTGTGCTCCAATTTCCGTATGATGCTTATGCACGCCATCATAGTTTGCAGTAATCGTACCGCCGCCAATATTGGTATGATGCGCCACATGAGCATCGCCTACATAACTTAAATGTGGAACCTTTGTGCCTTCATCGATATGAGCATTCTTCATCTCAACGAAAGCACCTGCCTTCGTATGAGCTGCCAGCTCATTACCCGGACGCAAATAAGTCCATGGACCAATAGTAGCGTTCTCACCAATATGAGTTTTTTCTACACGTGAGCGTTCCACGCGTGCACCACATTCAATCACAGCATTAATCAGCGTGGTATCCGGGCCAATAACAGCTTCGGCTGCAACACGTGTAGATCCCTGAATATATGAGCCAGGCAGAATAACTGCATCAGCTTCAAGCTGAGCATCATCATCAATCCATGTGGTATCAGGATCGAGAATAGAAACCCCTTGACGCATCCAGTATTCGCAAATTTCCTGGTTATATGCTTTCGCTAATTTCGAGAGCTGCACACGATCATTGACGCCCTCAACGCGTAACGGATTATCCACAGTCACAATACCCACTGGACCCATATCGCGAGCATGAGATAAAGCATCAGTTATATAGAATTCGCCTTGTGCATTAGCAGAATTCAATTTTTCAATGGATTGAGCAAGAACTGCTGCATCGAAGGCATAAACAGAAGTATTGACCTCATGCACAGCCAGTTCTTTGTCGCTTCCATCTTTTTGCTCAACAATACGAATAAATCCGCCTGCAGAATCACGGATAATACGACCATATCCATATGGATTATCGAGATTACAGCTCAAAATTGTGGCGACGTTCCCGCTTGCTTCGTGCTCAGAAACCAAGTTCGTAAGGGTTTGTCCATCAAGCATTGGCATGTCACCAGCTGTAATCACAATAGTGCCCTGAACGTGACCTAATGAGCTCAGCTCTTGGAAAGCGCACTGCACAGCGCGACCAGTTCCAGGAATCTCGTCCTGGTGCACAATCATTGCTTGACTATTGTAGGTTAAAGCAGCTTCTGACACTTTTTCAGCTTGATGACGCACTACAACAGCAACCGATTGAGGGTTGGTTGCACTAACAGCACTCATAACTCGCTGTAAGAAGGTTTTACCAGCTAACGAATGCAACACTTTAGGGGTATGAGACTTCATACGAGTGCCTTCACCCGCTGCCAAAACAATTGCTGCTGTAATGCTCATGATTTCTGCGTCCTACTCTTCTACTTCTTCAACCTGACCGCTTTGAGCAATAGGAATCAAATCGGCAATGGAATTAACCACATGGCTTGGGCGGAATGGATAATCTTCCACCTGATCCTTATTCGTAACACCTGTCAGTGTAAGGAAAGTATGCAAGCCAGCTTCTACACCTGCTACCACATCAGTATCCATACGGTCGCCAATCATAGCGGTATTTGCAGAGTGTCCGCCTACACGGTTCAATGCTGTGCGGAACATAATTGGATTTGGCTTACCAATAAAGTATGGTTCACGTCCTGTTGCATTAGTAATCAAAGCTGCCACAGCACCAGTAGATGGCAAAATACCCTGATCACTTGGGCCTGCATTATCAGGATTGGTGCAAATAAAACGTGCTCCACCCAAAATCAAGCGAATAGCCGTTGTAATGGCTTCAAAAGAGTAAGTGCGCGTTTCACCCAAAATTACATAATCAGGGTCACGGTCAGACAAAATATATCCCGCTTCGTGCAAAGCAGTGGTTAAACCAGCTTCACCAATCACATATGCAGAACCATGAGGAATGGTCTGGGACACAAACTGTGCCGTTGCCAAAGCAGAGGTCCAAATATTTTCTTCAGGAATTTCAATGCCTGACATCTTCAAACGTGCAGACAAATCACGAGGTGTATACATTGGATTGTTGGTGAGCACCAAGAATTTACGATTATTATCGCGCAATGTTTGAATAAATTCTGCAGCTCCTGGCAGTGCACGCTGCTCATGAACAAGCACACCGTCCATGTCTGTGAGCCATGTATCGATTTGTACAGTCACTGTACACGACCTTTCTATTGTTTCTTATATAAAAAAGCCGACGTCTCAGACCACGCTGGACGCCGGCTTCCCAGCAGCTCCCCCACCTGGATTCGAACCAAGACTAAGGGTTCCAAAGACCCGTGTGCTGCCATTACACCATGGGGGAATATCCACTAAAGAACTGTACCACATGATCGCAACTTATGTGACACTCATGTCGCAATTTTTAGTAGAAGTCTTTAATTATAAGCAACATGACAAGGTTTTAGCCGTGTCGCCATGTTTGTGCGCGTGTAACTCTACACTCACGTCATAAAGTTATACGCGCACGTCTGTAAAAATCTATAATTTCTGCGTTTAGCCGAACTGGAACTGACCTTGGTGGTGAGTTGGGTAGTTATTAAATACATTAGCCATAGATGTATCTTCAAACACCGCACGAATACCAGAAGCTAAGAGCGGAGCAATACTTAAGACAGTCAGACCATCCCAACGCTTTTCTTGAGGAACAGGAACCGTATTAGTAATGACTACTTCTCGTGCTCCACAATCTTTGAGGCGCTCTACAGCAGGATCGGAAAGCACGCCGTGAGTTGCTACAACGGTAACAGACTTTGCACCAGCGCTCATAATAACGTGGCACGCTTCTGCAATAGTGCCGCCGGTATCAATCAAATCGTCAACAAGAACGCAATCTTTGCCTTCAACGTCACCAACCACACGGTTTGCCACAGCATGATTTGGACGAGTAATATCGCGAGTTTTATGAACGAAGGATAATGGTGCACCGCCCAAACGCTGTGCCCACTGTTCAGCAACTTTAATACGACCGGCATCTGGAGATACCACAGCTACATTAGATAAATCTAGGCAATCACGCACATAATCAACAAGAACTGGCATGGCTTGCAAATGATCTACTGGACCATCAAAGAAACCTTGGGACTGCGCAGCATGAAGATCCACAGACATAATGCGATCTGCACCTGCCGTGTGCAGAAGATCGAAAACAAGACGTGAAGAAATAGGTTCGCGTCCCTGATGCTTCTTATCCTGACGAGAATATGGCATCAATGGGCATACTGCAGTAATGGAATTTGCTGATGCTCGCTTAAGAGCATCAATCATAATCAGATGCTCCATAATAAATTTATTAGTAGGCTGAGTTGCGGTCTGTAAAACAAACACATCCGCACCACGCACAGACTGCGTATAGCGGATATACATTTCGCCGTTTGCAAAGTCATATTGTGTAGTTTCCAGAACATCCACACCGAGTTCTTTTGCTACATCTAATGCCAACTTTGGGTGAGAACGACCCGTCACCAAAATGAGATTCTTATCAGGCTTGCCTTCGAGGACTGCGCTCACAGTAACTCCAAACAGTTGATGGACAACATTGCTTTTATGGTAACCGTCAATGTTGACACTTCAGACTACTCGAGTTTTGCGCTGCATCCACAAGGAATGCAAAAGAAGAATGAGTGAGTAATTCCAAGCATTACTCACTCACATACAGTTCATTTCTGTTTTATTGTCTCTGCTCTTGGACTGCACCGCTGCGCGTTAATTGAGCATATAATCCATGCTTAGCAATGTATTGCACTACACCGTCAGGAACCAGATACCATACGGGTTCACCATCACTCGAACGGCGCCGAATATCAGTAGAGGAAATAGCCAAAGCAGGGATTTCAATAACATCAACCGCTCCCTCAGGAACGTCTAAAGTATTGGTATCCATGCTGTATCCTGGTCGAGTAACGCCTACGAAATGCGCTAAACTCCACATATCGTTAGCGTCTTTCCACTTCATGATTTCTGCTAAAGCATCCGCTCCAGTAATAAAGAAAAGATCAGCATCTGGGCGCATATCTCGAATATCACGCAAGGTATCGATTGTGTAAGTAATACCCGGACGATCAATATCAACACGCGAAACAGTAAAACTTGGATTGGATGCTGTGGCAATAACCGTCATAAGATACCGGTCTTCTGGATTAGTAACCACTTTATTTTGCTTAAAAACCGGACGACCAGTAGGCACAAAAATAACTTCGTCCAAATCATATACCCACGCCACTTCGGAAGCTGCCACCAAGTGACCGTTATGAATGGGATCGAAAGTGCCACCCATAATCCCCACACGAGGACGTTCATGCACGTGCCCTCGTTTAGATTTCCTTTTCAACGCTAAACGGGACGGGTCATTCAGTCTCGAAGAAATTTGAGACATAGATCGCACGTCAGGCATAAATTTCGGTTCCTTCATTGCTATATAAATTTATGACGCTCAAGTTCTTGATAAACAAGTTCTCGGTATAGTGCGCGCTATCTGCACTCTTGCGCGTACTGATTACATGATTATTCACGCATGTATTTCTCACAGCTTTTTACATCATCCCGCTTGGATAACACCGCTTGAGCAATCACGCTTGGGCAATCCGCTTGAATAATCATTCACGCAATCACGCACATAATCATACCTAATCAGTTGAGATAGCCGCATCGTCATGACCAACGTTATCGGCTTCAGAATCACCAGCGGCATCTTCATCTGCTCTTAACTGTTCTTCCTCATCCCACTGACGTTGCACATAACGACGAATTTCAGCGTAGGTTGGCAGCAAAAAGTCAGGCTGATACGTTTTGCGCACACGCGCCACGTATTCACTAATATGAATCAACGTATCGCCCATACGCGCTATATCGTTGTCAAGCTCTGCATCACGGAAAATAGTAATGCGTTTCTCAAGTTCCATAACAAGCTGCGCTACTGCTTCAATATTGTCAGGATTAATCACATCATGAGCGTCTGTATCTGGCCATCCAATCAGCACAGCGTCGGAATATTCCAAAGCGCTGCGTTCTGCAACCTGACGAATACCATCCTCAGTAGATACCACGAAAACATAACGCACCGTGCTTAAGCGTTCAGATGCTACGCGCAGCAAAGTACGTGGTGATTCCTGCTCGGCAATAATCAAAGTTTCAATACTGGCAACTGTTGTTGATTCTGTCATTATGCACGCACCTGTCCTGTACCATAACCAACCCAATGAGTGGTGGTTAGGGCTGTTAATCCCATTGGCTCACGCACGTGCATTTTCTGCGTTGAGATACCCAGTTCTGCGCCGAAACCAAACATTCCACCATCAGTAAAACGTGTGGACGCATTGACCATAACAACCGCTGAGCTCACTGTGCGTGTAAATTCTTCAATCTGACTGTAGTCTTCACTGATAATTGCTTCAGTATGACCGGTAGAATGCGCGTTAATATGTGCTACGGCTTCAGACAAACTATCTACTACATGGATACCTAGAATATAATCCAAATACTCGGTATCCCAATCTTCTGGTGTGGCTTGCTGTGGCTCATAACCGGCTGCAGATAAAATATTGTAAGCACGCTCATCTGCACGTAATGTCACGTTAAATTCTTTCAAAACTTCAGCTACCTGAGGTAAGAATTCAGCCGCTACATCTGCGTGAACCAGTAGCTTTTCTGCAGCATTGCACACGCCCACACGTTGAGTTTTCGCGTTCACAAGAATAGGTAAGGCTTTAGCAAAATCTGCGCTTTTATCCACGAAAATATGCACATTTCCGGCACCAGTTTCGATAACCGGTACTGTTGCATTTTCAGACACGTATTGGATGAGCCGGGCACTGCCACGTGGCACCAACAAATCCACATATCCACGCGCCTTCATCAATGCTTGGGCGCCCTCACGCCCATAACGGTTCACAGAGCTCACTACATCAGCGCTTAACCCCTGTTCTTCTAACACATGATGCACAATCTCTAAGATGGCAGCATTTGTACGCTCAGCTGCATGACCTCCACGTACAATCACGGCATTGCCTGATTTAAGACATAATCCAATCACGTCTACTGTCACATTAGGACGCGCTTCATAAATCATGCCCACCACGCCCAGCGGCACTCGAGACTGAACTAAACGCATACCGTTGTCCATAGTAATACCGTGAACAACTTCGCCCACAGGATCCGACAATCCAATAACAGTACGCAAGCCTTGAACGCTTGCATGAACACGCTGCGCTGTAAAAAGCAGACGATCAAGCAAACCTTCACTCATTCCTTCGGCACGAGCAGCCTGCATATCGTCGGCATTAGCTTGCTCAATCTGATCAGCATGCGCATCAAGCCCATCACATAGAGCAGCTAAAACAGTATTTTTTTGCTCAGTGGTCATCCGTTCTAACACGCGTTGAGCGTGGCGTGCACGGCTGGCTTGATTTTGCACTGAAATCAGTAGGGAGTCGAATGTGTCAGTCATAAATCTCATTGTATGCAATACCTGGCACATTGTGGGCAGTAGTCACGTTAAAATTGAGACATTACTCTTATAGCTCATCAACCCGATGAAAGGGACATCGTGGAACTTTTTCACAGCACACGTAGCACAAATATTCAGGTTACTGCAAAGCAGGCTATTCGTCAGGGTATTGCTGATGATGGTGGTCTTTTCGTAAATGATTCTCTCGGTAAAACTCTTGTTGATGTTGAGTCTCTTCCAGGTAAGAGCTATCAAGAGATTGCTTTAGAAGTACTGAGCGCTCTCCTTCCTGATTTTACTGAAGATGAGCTGCAATCATGCATTCAGGGCGCCTATGGCAGCAACTTTAAGGATGAAGATATTACTCCTCTCAAATCTTTGGGCATGAATTATGTATTAGAGCTTTTCCACGGACCAACGTCTGCTTTTAAAGATGTGGCTTTGCAGATTCTTCCTCGATTTATGGCGCATACCACAGCAGATAATGCTCAGGCCGAATCTCAGGAGGATTTGGACGCTAATAAGCGCGTACTGATTTTAACTGCAACAAGCGGCGACACAGGTAAAGCAGCTTTGGAGGGATTTGCGGACGTCGATTCCACAGGTATTGTGGTCTTCTACCCTGCTGGTCAAGTCAGCGAAGTTCAGCGTTTACAGATGGTGACTCAATCTGGATCTAACGTGGGCGTCGTTGCCGTACGCGGTAATTTTGATGATGCGCAAAGCTCGGTAAAGCGCATTTTTGGAGATGCTGATTTAGCATCCGAACTAGCAGCATCGAGTGGCACCCGCTTATCAAGTGCAAATTCCATTAATGTGGGACGCCTCGTTCCTCAGGTTGTTTACTATTTTGCTGCTTACGCTCAGCTTTTGTTTACTCAGGAAATTAACTTTGGCGATGAAGTTGATTTCATTGTGCCAACGGGTAACTTTGGTGATATTCTTGCCGGCTATTATGCCAAGCGTTTAGGTCTGCCAGTAGGCAAGCTCGTAGTTGCCAGCGATAAGAATAATGTGCTCTATGATTTCTTGACCACTGGTGTATATGATCGTAACCGTGAATTCTTCACGACTATTTCTCCAAGTATGGATATTTTGATTTCCTCTAATTTGGAGCGCATGCTGTACTACTTCAGCGATGGTGATACTGAACTTATTTCTCGCTTAATGAATGACTTAGCTACAACCGGCCGTTATGAAGTTCCTGGCGAGATTATGGAGAAGATCCGTTCCGTCTTTGATTGTGGTTGGGCTGACGAAGATCAGGTACGTACTGCTATTGCTGAATGCTGGAACGATAATCATTATGTTATTGACCCTCATACTGCTTGTGCTTATCATGTTCTCTCCACAACTGAAGGCACGCCAACTGCTCCTCGCGTTATTTTATCGACGGCAAGCCCTTATAAATTCCCTCGCGCTGTTTTGGAGGCATTGGGACAGACTGCTCCTAGTAGCGATTTCGAATGCATGGAGGATTTGCACGCATTAAGCGGCATGGATATTCCTGAAAACCTGCGTTCGTTGGAAGGACAGTCGGCACGATTTACCGACGAAATCGATGTAGCAGATATGCCTGATTACGTGAGAACAATGGCAGCACGTTTTGCCGAATAAAAACTAACTACAAGGAACGTATAAGTGGGATACAGACTAATCTGTATCCCACTTCTTATTTTAGGATTTTATCTATGCGATATTAACGTTTCACAGCGTGCACTGTTCTAGAAGCTCATGGGCATGCTCTAACGATGTATCTGACTGAGAACCTGACAGCATACGAGCAATTTCACTCACGCGCTTGCTACCTGACACCTCGGTAACGGTCGTAGAAGCTGAAGTATCCGTTTTTTCTTTAGCTACCACGAATTGTTTATCAGCCCAAGCAGCAACTTGCGGCAAATGCGTAACCACAATAATCTGAGCGCCTTGGGCAAGCACTGCTAAACGCTGACCTAACTGCGCAGCAGCTTTACCACCGACACCAGCATCAATTTCATCGAAAATAAGCGTAGGCACTGCCCCAGAACTACTGTGCTGAGAATCATCATGCTTTTTCTCAAACGCAGCTAATTCCAAAGCTAACATGAGACGGCTGAGTTCACCGCCGGAAGCGCTCTTACCTAATGGCAGTGCAGCTGAGCCTGGGAAAGGTATAAATTCAAAAGCAACTGTATCCGCACCAAAACTATCTAACTCATCGCGAGCGCTCACTCGAATACTTAATGCGGAGCCTTCCATAGCCAACGAGCTCAGTTCACGTGTGACTGTATGCGCTAGTTCTTCTGCAGCTTGTTGTCGAGTGTGCGTCAGTATTGATGCTTTGTCTTGAGCCTGCTCATATGCGCGTTTGAGTTCTACTTCAAGCTGCTCAATTTTTTCTGGTGACGCATCAAGATCTTCTAACTCAAATTGCGCTTTCTCTTTCCACTCCAACACATGAGCAATATCTGGCCCCCAGCGTTTGAGTAGTTCGTCAATATCATGAATACGTTCGTTAATTGCATCAAGCTCAGCAGGATTGAGATCGTCTGTATCGTTACTCGATAATGCAAAAACAATATCTTGAACATCATCATTGACTGATTCTAATCGAGAAGCCAGCTGCGCCATTTGCTCAATATGTTCAACCGGCTGCAAAGCGTGAATAGCTCGCGCAATTAAATCAGTAACTGATGCTCCTTCGGCGTCGTCACTAGACGAGTCAAGAGCATGAAGCGCTGCACTTTGTGCTCCTGCAATCTGTTCGGCATGTTCAATAGCGTCGCGTCGAGATTTTAATTCTTCATCTTCTCCCAGATGAGGATCCACCGTATTAATACGCTCAAGCGCGTCACGCAAATAATCTATCTGTGCTACTGCATCGGCTTGGGCATTGCGTAAACGTTCAAGCTTATCGTGAATAGCACTATACGCTTCAAAAGCATGGGTATACGCTTCACGTTCATCTTTATTGTGTGCATAAGCATCTAAAAATTCACGCTGCTTAGAGGCACTCGCAATTTTCAATTGTTCAGATTGACCATGAATGGTGACGAGAGCAGAACTGAGTTCAGACAGCACAGTACGCGGAACACTATGTCCATTGAGAACAGCACGCGAACGCCCGTTACGTGGAACAGTGCGGTTAATAAAAAGCTGATCGTCCACGCATTCACTACCTGCAGATTGAGCTGCCTGCTGGATGGTTTGGTTTCCGCGCACGTCAAAAATGGCTTGCACCCATGCTTGGTCAGCGTCTGGACTAACACGGGAGGGTTGCGATTGTGCGCCAGAAATCAGTTCTACAGCATTGAGCAGCATGGATTTTCCAGCACCAGTTTCACCGGTGATGGCATTCATTCCCGGGTGAACAGCAATATGTGCCTGATGAATAGGACCTAGGGAACGGATTTCAAGTTCTTCGAGCACTTACTTCGTATACCCCTTCTTTTCTAAAGCGGTTTCACGCCAACCTTTAACAGGTAAATCAAATTTACGCACTAAGCGATCTGTAAATACGGTTCCACTTAAACGGGCTAGGCGCAAAACACTAGATGATTGGCGAATGCGAACATGAGAACCACGAGGAACTACACATTGGCGGCGCCCATCACAGCAAATCCACCCTTCACAGCTGGAGGATTCTAAAACACGAATATCAAAAGTTGATGTGGATCCAATAATTAATGGGTGTGTAAAAAGAGCATGAGCCGCAATAGGCGTGAGCTCTAATGCTTGAACATTAGGCCAAATAACAGGTCCTCCAGCAGAAAAAGCGTAAGCGGTAGACCCTGTTGGTGTTGATACAATCACACCGTCACAACCAAACGAACTGGTAGCCACGTCGTCCACGCTAATGCCAACTTCTACCATGCGTGCACGATCCTCATGTTCAAGAATCATATCATTGAGCGCCCAATCGCATAATATTTCTTGGCGTCCTGGCAAATACAATTCCACGGCGGCAATCATACGTTCTTCAATAGTGTAATCTCGCTCGGCAATTTTTTGCATAGCCGTAGAAAGTTCGAAGCTTTCAAATTCTGCTAAGAATCCTACGTGTCCTGTATTAATACCCACAATAGGAACGCGAGTGCCCTTAACAAGTTCAGCTGCGCGCAAAATCGTACCATCACCGCCAAGTACGACCACAATTTCTACATCTTCACTCACGGGAGCGGCATGCTGTCCAAAGTACTGCGTGTCTGGAATGTCATCGCGCACAATAACAGTAAAACCAAGCTGTTGTAATTGTTCAATAGCATTATTAACAGTAGGATTGTCGCGTAAAGCCGCATGGGTAACGAGTACAGCTGTGCGCTGCTGGTCTGCATCATTGCTCATTGTTACCTCCTGCTACTAGTTTACGAGTGACTATTCTAGCGTGCACTCAACCCACAATTTTTTAAACACGAGTTATCCACAAAAGGTATTCTTGATTGCCATGAGTACCCGTAATCGCGGACGGAGTAATACCGCGCACCTGACAATGATGACGAGTTGCACACTCTACAACTGTGTCAATAGCTTCCTGACGGTAGTCTTCACGTGTAACTATTCCGCCTTTGCCTAACTTGTGGAGGCCAACCTCAAACTGTGGCTTAATAAGTAATACGGCGTGCGCTCCCGTATGCGTAATCCTCTCAACAACCGGGATGACATATGTCAGCGAAATAAAAGAAACATCGGAGACAATGAAGTTCGGGCTATATTCTAAATCCTCTTCATACACATCGCGAATGTTGACCCCACTCATATCCAACACACGCTCATCAGCGGCAATAAGGGGATCGAGCTGATTATGCCCCACGTCCACAGCAATAACACGACGAGCGCCTTTATCTAAAAGCACCTGGGTAAAACCGCCCGTAGACGCACCAATATCTAAGCAATTTTTATGAAGAGGCGCTGGCAATCCTTGAGGAATAAAATAGTCGAGAGCCTCCACAAGTTTGATAGCTCCACGAGATACATACATACCGCTGGAACGAATCTGATTATTTAGCTCAATTGTGTCAGCTGAACTAACCTGTAATGATGATTTAGCTTTCTCACTACTGCCATTAACAAGAACTGCCCCAGACGCAATCAATTGTTGCGCTCTATTACGTGTAGAAGCTAAACCTCGCTGAACTAATTCTTTATCTAAACGCTGCGCCATATGATGTGCCTATATTATTTACTGCTGCTCATTCAACTGAGCTTGCAAATCATCGAGAACCTGAGAGTAATGTTCAATCACCTGGTCAAAATCTGCATCAAGATTCAACTGCGATGAGCCATTATCTATTCCACTGTGCTGCGCCATGTCTACGCTTCTTCAGACTCAAAAAGTTGAGAAGTGAAGCCAGGTGTAATCAGCTCAGCAGCTGTACATTCTCCAGCATCAACAACGGACCAAGCAGCGCTTGCTGCCGAACGCAAAGCATCAAGGCTAGAAATATTATCTGTCAGTTCCTTGCCCTGAACGCGCACATGAACCTTTGCGTTCTCAACCCATGCACACGTATCACCACACACAGCCTGACCATTTTCCCAGCGCACATACGGCTGAGTTCTGCTCAAACCTCGCAAATCAGAACAGATATATGTTGGCCGTTGTATCGGTTCTGCCCGCATAATCTGCTCAGCATCTGCCACACCAGTGAGAACGACCACGCTATCATATCCACCACGATTTGCCGCTTCAATATCAGTATCGAGGCGATCTCCTACTGGCAAGCAGTCTTGGGTTTCGACCATCTGATCTGTTGGGCTGAACAAATGACGAGCCTGATGATACATGGCTGATTCCGGTTTTCCTGCAGAAGCAATAGGTTCTTGACCAGTTGCAGCAATAACAGGAAGTTGCATAGCTCCATTTCCTGGAGCAATTCCTTCCGCTCGAGGAAGAGTTAAATCTCGATTAGTGACGAAATACTGTGCACCATTTTCAATAGCGTATGCGGCTTCAGCTAATGCATTCCATGCTAGTTCAGGGAACCATGATTGAATAACAGCATCTGGCTGATCTGCTGCGGAATCTACCACAGCCAAACCTGCGTTGCTTAACTCGGTTTTAAGATGATCTTTACCAATAACAAGAACGCGCGCACCGTGTGGCAGTTTTTCAGAAAGCATGGCGGCGGACACCATTGCAGAAGTAATCACATCACTGCCGTGAGCTTCTACCCCGAAACTGCTGATCTGATCGGCAACAATATCAGGATAGCGTGAAGGATTATTGGTGGTATACGCAATACGCATACCACACTGTGCGGCTGCAGTAATACCTTCAGCTGCATATTCAACGGCTTGAGCACCGCGATATACTACCCCATCCAAATCAAGGAGAGCCAAGGAATAACGGGCAGCTAAAGCTTGATTGCAACCCTTGATTGTGGTGGGATAGTTCACGTTTTACTCCTCTTCAGCAGTCTGAGTATCGTCTTGATTGTCAGTGTCGGTGGTGGATTCAGCTTCGCCATCAGCCTTATGAGATGGAGCTGTTTCTTGGGTATTCTCTTGCTCCTGGTCGAGATAATGAGCCATCTCACGCGGATCAATACCTAAACCAACCAACATGTCTTCATCGATTACTTCGAGATCGTTATCCACATATACATCGTCTTCATCAATCTCATCGTTATCGGCATACTTAGCTTCTAAACGATCCAGAAGATCGTTAAGCTTGTCCGCTTCAGCAGTACGCCCAGCAAGCTCCAAGAAGTTCTGCTCAGCTTGCACGGCACGCATACGATACGCTCCGCCCACACCTTGAGCGTGTGCAATGGTATGCACAATTTCGACTGCTTTATCAAACAAATCTAAATCAGCTAAAGCACCTGCATAAACAAGGAAAAGTTCAGCTTTTGCTTCGCCTTGCAAATATTTGGCATCATCAGACAAGGCAATATCGACTGCCTTCTGAGGATTTCCTAATCCACGTTCACAATCAGCCATAAATGGCAGATAATCACCGTAACCATTCATACGGAAAGCTGTGCGAAATTCACGCAAAGCCAATTTGTAATCGCCTTGACGATAAGCCACAAAAGCAAGAGTCTCACGGCTGACATCCACACGAGATGCTTGGCGAGCTACCCACTTGGCGTGCTCCATAGCACCTTGAGGATCTTCCTCTTCCAAAGCGTAGGCTGCAAGAATATGCAAACCGATATTCTCTGCGTGCTCTTTAGACAGACCGCGTAAACGTTCTTTTTCGTCGGTGGACAGCATCGACCATTCTAAGCCTTTTGGCATTTTTGGCTCATCTGGACGACGATCTGTGTATGGATTCTGAGATGGGAAGCTCAGCGTACCATCAGAATTTTTGCGTGGTTTATCGTAGTTTGCAGACGACTGACGACCGTTATGATTACCGCGCTGATTGCTGAAACCTTGACGGCGGTCGCCACGACCTGTTGGGTTGGTATCAGACTGGTTACCACCACGATATCCGCGATTATCATGGCTGCCACGGTTCTCATCGTTGCGATCATAGCGTGGGTTACGACCATCGCGGCGATCGTCACGACCATAACGGTCATCGCGGCGATCGTCACGATAGTTACCGCGACGTGTGTTGTCGTTACGTTTTTTATCGAAGCGTTTGTCAAAGCGACGCTCTTCGCCGTCTTCACGACGACGATCTGAATTGAATCGAGAGGATCCGCCACGGCGAGGATTGCCATGAGAATCGTTATAACGACGCCCTCCAGACTGTGGGCGAGAACCGTGAGATCCTCCTCGACGTGCCCCGCCTCCAAACGAACGTTTTCCACCGTTTGAGCCATTGCCGCCCGTACGACGACCAGACTGATTTTCTGCCATATTTATTGAGCCTCCACTGCTCCGAGTGCTTTTTTGCCTCGACGAACGAGAGCGAAACGATTAAAAAGAAAGTCTTCTGTGTTGAGCACAGCTTCAGCATCCTCAACGCGCTGATTGTTGACGTATACGCCACCACCAGCAATTGTTTTACGCGCTTCAGAAATTGACTTGAACAATCCGCTAGCCACACCGGCCTCTACCACACGCATACCAGGCTGTGCTGCGGCAAAGATCTTTTCGCCGTTCTCGCCGTCAATTTTGACGCCTTCTAAAGCAGCTTCCAACGTGTCTTCATCCAAGTCTGTCAATTCACCGCGGCCAAAGAGCGCTGCAGATGCGTCAATAGCACCTTGAGCAGCCTTATCACCGTGAACAAAACTTGTTACTTCCCACGCCAAAGTACGCTGAGCTTCACGTGCGCCTGGGTTAGTTTCTACCTCAGTTTCCAAACGTTCAATCTCTTCTTTTGGAAGGAAAGTGAAGAACTTCAAAAGCTTAATAACTTCAGTATCTGGCTGGTTAAACCAGAATTGGTAGAACTTGTATGGGCTGAACATGGTTGCATCCAACCAGATAGCTCCGCCTTCAGACTTACCAAACTTCTTACCTTGAGAATCGGTAATAATAGGGCTGGTCAGTACGTTAACAGATGCGCCACGTACTTTGCGAATCAAGTCGAGACCAGAAGTGAGATTACCCCACTGATCTGCTCCACCAGTTTGCAGCGTCACACCATATTCATCATAAAGATGCAAGAAATCATTACCTTGCAGAACTTGGTAGCTAAACTCGGTAAAGGAAATACCTTCATCGGAATTCAAACGACGAGCCACTGTATCTTTAGCCAACATGGTACCCAAACGGAAGTTCTTGCCCACGTCACGCAAAAAGTCAATAACATTCATCTGTGCAGTCCAATCATAATTGGAAACAAAACGCACAGGATTCTCTCCGTCAGTAACTAAGAATCGAGAAATCTGATCGCGCAATCGTTGCGTCCATTCAGCCACAATCTCTTTTGAATTGAGCACACGCTCACCACTTTGACGTGGATCGCCAATCAAACCAGTTGCTCCACCAACTAAAGCAATAGGATGATGTCCTGCTTCTTGGAGATGACGCATCATCAAAACTTGCACAAGATTACCAATATGAATGGAGGCTGCTGTTGGATCAAAACCACAATAATACGTAATTGGCTCGGTATTTAATGCTTGTGCGAGTTGTTCTCGATCTGTGGACTGGTTAATTAAACCACGCCATTCAAGTTCTTCAAGGAGAGTGCTAAACCCAGCTTCCTTGTAGTTCCTTACCTGAGCCATTGGAAATTATTCCTCCAAATCATAGCTTACGCTGTAAAAACGCTGTTGCTTTGTGATAAAACGGCGTAAAACCGTACCCTCTAGTGTCCCATAGCAGATAGACTTTTAGAATATAGCGAACCCGCAGTTCGTGTTCCTCTCAGGAACAGCACACTGCGGGCTACCAACCGACGACAAACCGTCTATAAAGATAAAAAAGAGGGCTAAAAATAGAGGGTTATTTTTCGAATTTTGCAGTCTTATCTTCACTGCTCAAAATTTGCCCATATGCAATTTTAGCGTTGACAATAATATCATCACTGCCATTTTGAGCTGCAATTAATGCGCACTGATGTAAAGCATCCATGCATTCCTCATATTCACCTTCAATCACCGTTTCAAAAGGCGTCACACGGGCATCAGGGAAACGGTCTTGGAGATAGTAGATTACTCTATCGATGTCTGGAATATAATCAGCTACCTTCATCGGTAGAACTTGGATTGCAATACTGCAGTTATGTGTATTCGTCATTATGGTCCTTTCGCTGGCATTATCCAGATCAAGTGCGGTCGAAGTGCATACTTCCTCTCAGCTGTTAAGCTCCCGACTGTATAAGCATATCAAAAGAACGTCCCCTACTGCAGATTGTATTCATTGCTCTAGGGGACGCCCCAATATTTACGTAGCGTAATTGAATTGTCTTCTCGTGCTCAAGAATTCTAGGTGGTTTTTAGAAACTACCTGGAGCTTTATACGCGGTGCTATCGCTTGTAGAATCAGCGAACTGTTGAAGAGCATCGACTGCTACACGTGCTGTATCAATTTGCTCGGTAACTCGCTCAAAGGCTGTGCCTCCTTGTCCCACACGCGCATTAACACTGCCTTGAGTAGACAGTACGTCGCGCACGCCAGGAGCAATCTCTGCACCAAGGAAGTTTTGGAATATACCGCAGTAATCGTCATCGCTCAAATCCCACAGTTCTACTCCGCGTTCTTCAGCAATGCGCACGCATTCGCCAGAAAGTTCATGCGCATTACGGAATGGAACTTTCTGCTTCACAAGCCACTCTGCAATATCGGTTGCTAAAGCGAATCCCGTTGGAGCTTCCTGCTCCATACGGTCGTAATCAAAATCCATAGTCGCTACCATGCCTGTAAATGCTGGAAGCAGCACACGTAAGGTATCAACCTGATCGAAAACCGCTTCTTTATCTTCTTGCAAATCACGAGCATAAGCTGTAGGCAAGCCCTTTAAGGTAGTCAACAGTCCAGTTAAATCTCCAACAAGACGACCAGCTTTACCACGTGCAAGCTCTGCAATATCCGGATTCTTTTTCTGCGGCATAATAGACGAGCCCGTAGAATAAGCATCATGAAGACGCACAAAAGCAAATTCTTGCGTATTCCATATGATAATTTCTTCAGACAAGCGAGAAATATCCACGCCTAGCATGGCAGCTACGAAAGAAAACTCTGCAACCACGTCACGTGAAGCAGTTCCGTCAATGGAGTTTTCTGTTACTGCGTCAAAACCTAGCTCAACAGCTACCGCATGAGGATCTAAACCTAAGGTATTTCCAGCTAAAGCTCCAGAACCATATGGAGAAAAGTTTGCGCGCTTGTCCCAATCAACAAGTCGCTGAACATCACGCAACAGAGGCCATGCATGAGCCATTAACTGATGAGCTACGAGCACAGGCTGAGCATGCTGCATATGCGTGCGCCCTGGCATCACTGATTGACCGGCCTTCTGGGACTGCTCAATCAAGGCACGCACTAAGTCAAGCACATCACGCGAGATGAAACGAGCCTGGCGACGCAACCACATACGAATCAGAGTAGCAATTTGATCATTACGTGAACGTCCCGCACGCAGCTTGCCTCCCAGTTCATCGCCAGCAATAGCGAGCAAACCACGCTCTAAAGCTGTTGCTTCATCTTCATCACTGTCCTGAGGAACAAATTGTTCAGAGTCAACTTGGCGTTGAAGCTCATCAAGAGCTGATTCCATACGCTCAAGTTCATCTGCAGTCAAATGTCCTGCTCGTCCTAAAGCGCGAGCATGGGCACGTGAACCAGCAATATCATCATCGGCAAGACGCCAATCGAATTGGGTGGATTTACTTAATCGTGCCAAAGCTTCGGATGGGCCAGATGTAAAACGACCACCCCACAAAGCGATGCCGTCGTTTTGTGCTGCATCTATAGTGCTTGCCATTATGTCTCCTCACAATTTACGCTAGGCGTTATTGCACAGCACGTAAAAAGTACTGTGCAATAACCTTCTCATGAGCATGATTGCCCATAAAATACGTCTTGCGTCTTATTACGCAACAGTATTGTTTGGTACTTCTACAGCGTTTCCAAACTTCACATCGCGAGCTGCAGCCACGCGAGTTGGCAAACCGTAGATTTCAATAAATCCGTTAGATGCGTTCTGATCGAAAGAATCACCAGACTCGTATGTAGCCAAATTGTAGTCGTACAGAGAAGATTCAGAACGACGACCCACCACAACAGCACGTCCGCCGTGCAGAACCATTCGAATTTCACCAGATACATACTGCTGAGTGTCATCGATGAAAGCGTTCAAAGACTTGACGGCTGGAGAGAACCATTGTGCATCGTATACCAGTTCTGCCCAACGCTTATCAATATCACGCTTGATGCGATGCTGCTCACGTTCGAGGCAGAAGTTCTCTAACTCGTTATGTGCTTCAATCAAAGCAACTGCGCCTGGAGCTTCATAAAGCTCACGAGATTTAATACCAACTAAGCGGTCTTCAATCAAATCAATACGGCCAATACCTTGAGCACCTGCACGACGATTCATCTCTTCAATCGCCTGCAAAGGTGTAACATCGCGACCATCGATCTTAACTGGAACACCCTGCTCGAATTCAATGGTAACTTCATCAGCAACTGGTGGGAAAGCTGGATCATCGGTGTAGGAATATACATCCTTAGTTGGAGCATTCCAAGGGTCTTCCAAATAACCAGTTTCGATTGCACGACCCCATACATTTTGATCAATAGAGTATGGGCTCTTCTCGGTCTGCTCAATTGGCAGATTGTGATCCTTAGCGTACTGAATTTCAATGTCACGAGTCAAAGAAAGGTCACGAATTGGGCTAATAGCGCCTAGCGTTGGATCAATAGACTGAATAGAAACCTCAAAACGAACCTGATCGTTGCCCTTACCAGTGCATCCGTGAGCAATAGTATCTGCACCAAACTGATGAGCTGCACGAACCAAATGCTTAGTAATGAGAGGACGAGAAATAGCGGATACTAAAGGATAAACACCTTCATACATGGCGTTTGCTTTCAAAGCACGCATGCAGTACTCATTAGCAAATTCATCGCGAGCATCTACGATATAAGATTCAACTGCTCCGCATGCCAAAGCACGCTCGCGAATTGTTTCAAGACGCTCACCACCCTGACCTACATCCAGTGACACTGCCACAACATCTTTTCCTGTGCGGTCTTTCAAATACGGAATTGCAACGGAAGTATCCAAACCTCCGGAGTATGCAAGAACAATACGGTTCTGGTCAGTCATAACAACCCTTTCTTAACCATCTCTAAAACGATGTATGTATTTATTGTATGTAAAGCTATGCCGTTTATGACGGCTTGTCAGCGCACGTGTCTAACGCGCATCCGACGCTATAGAAACAAGCCAATTCATCTTCTCTTCAGCAGCCCGATTATCAGTCGTAATCATCATGACTGTATCATCTCCAGCAATCGTTCCTGCCACATTATCCAAAGGCTGTTTATCTATAGCGCTTGCCACATATTGCGCTGCTCCTGGAGGAGTATGAATCACAACTAGATTTTGTGCACATACTACTTCTGTGATGAGTCCGCTAATAATTTTTGCCAGCTGCTGCTCAATTCTCTGACGGACTTTTTCTGCCATGACATCATCTACATAGTGAGGATTCATCGCAGCAAATTGACTATCCCCTGCAACAGAGTAAGCAAAAACTCCGGATGGCAACCGCACTTTACTAGCCTTGAGATCATCTAAGTCACGGCTCAATGTAGCCTGAGTGACTTGAATTCCCTCCTGTGCAAGCAGCTGTACAAGCTGCTGCTGCGACTCAATAATATTGTGAGTAATGAGCCGCTCAACCTTGCGCAATCGTGCTGCACGCGTGGTTGGTATACCTTCATTCATAATCAGTTGAAAACCTTTGTTATGTACGCTGTATGAGTGTAAAACTCTTTATTCAATACCAGCCAAAAGACTAGAATCATCACGCTGTTGCGCAATAAGCCATGTAAGAACAGCTTTTTGCGCGTGCAGACGATTTTCTGCTTCAGCCCAAACTACAGATTGCGGTCCGTCAATAACACTTGCTGTCACTTCTTTACCCCGGTAAGCAGGTAAGCAATGTTGGAAGAGAGCCGATGGCTTTGCTAATGCCATAAGATGATCATTAACCTGATATGGCACGAATGGCTTAGAACGTAACTGATATTCAGCTTCTTCTCCCATGGATACCCACGTATCCGTGAAAATGCAATCAGCATCACGCACTGCTTCTTCTGGATCAGTAGTCACGAGAATTGATCCACCATTTTGAGCAGCTATACGCTGAGCATCTGCAAGAATATCAGTACGTGGAAGGAAGCCTTGAGGTCCTGCTACACGTACATGCATACCTGCAACAGCTCCTGCGAGCAGATAGGAATGTGCCATATTATTTGCGGCGTCACCAAGATAAGCAATAGTTTTGCCTGCTAAAGCATCCACTCCACCTTGATATTGAGCAATTGTCATAAAATCTGCCAGAACCTGGCAAGGATGAAAATCATCAGTAAGTGCGTTAACCACTGGAACTGTGGCATAACGAGCCATTTCTTCAATACGATCTTGCCCAAAAGTGCGCCACACAATCGCAGATGTCATGCGCGTAAGTACACGTGATGTATCTGCAACAGGTTCACCACGACCTAATTGAGACCCCTCTTTATCGATAATGAGTGGATATCCTCCAAGTTCTGCTACTCCTGTTGCGAAACTTGAACGCGTGCGAGTGCTTGGCTTATCGAATAAGACTGCAACTGATTGCGCTTCAAATGGGCGTGACAAATATCGATTCTCACGAAAAGCTAAACCTAACGCAAGAATGGTTTTCTGCTCATCATGATTGAAATCATCATCACGCAGTAAATGTCGTAATACTCCAGCCATAATATTTCTCCCTTTAACAAAAATAATTATATGATTAGTCGTCTGCTAGATCTGAAGGAAGAGAGTGAATAATTTCGCATCCTTCTTCAATCTGCTGTGCCGTAATGTTTAATGGTGGCGCTATACGTAGAGCACTGTCAGAGACTGCATTAACAATAAGACCATGATCAAGAGCCCAGTTAGCTGCCGCGTGAGCACATGGATGGGATAGCTCAACAGCATTGAGCAGCCCCTCTCCTCTTACTGATGTCAATAAAGGATTCGTGCTCTGTTCCAATGCATGACGCAACTGATGGCCACGCTCACGAACATTCTCGAGTAGTTTTTCCTGCTCAATGATGCGGATTGCGGCAAGACCCGCTGCCGTTGCCAAAGGATTACCAGCAAACGTGGATCCATGAGAGCCAGGCGTAAAGAGTGCAGATACTTTTTCGCCAAAACTGATAAGACCTCCCATGGGGAAACCTCCAGCTACTCCTTTTGCGAAAGAAATTGCATCGGGAATAACGCCACCACTCAAAATTTCGTTTTGGAAAGCGAACCAGTGCCCTGTGCGACCCATTCCTGTTTGTACTTCATCAATGACCAATAAAGCATTATGTTCATTACACAGACGTCGAGCCGCTTGCACAAACTCAGCGCCTACTGATAGAACCCCAGCTTCACCCTGAATAAGTTCCATAATGATGCCAGCTACAGGTCCGGTATGAAAAGCTGACTCTAAAGCCTCAATATTTCCCGCTTCTACAAATTCCACGTTCGGCAGCAAAGGATTATATGGTTCGCGTATAGATGGTTTCCATGTAACGCTCAAAGCGCCTAAGGTGCGCCCATGGAAACTATGAGTCAATGCAAGAATACGAGCGTTATCTGCCATTCCTGTAGAACGAGCGTGTAATTTTAAGAGTTTTAATGCAGCCTCATTACCTTCTGTTCCTGAATTTCCAAAATATACGCGTGAACCTTCAGGAGCACCTGCCAAGTGGATAAGTTTTTCAGATAATTCGATTTGAGGAGCTGTTGCAAAATAGTTCGAGGTATGCGCTATGCGAGAAGCTTGCTGAGCCACAGCATCCACCCATGCGGGATGATTATAGCCCACAGAATTCACTGCAATTCCGGCTAAAAAGTCGAGATATTTCTTCCCCTCAACATCCCATACATAAGAACCATCACCATGATCAAATACACGTAATGGTGTGCCAAATACGTTCATATGATGGTGCGCATAAGAATTTAATAATTGTTCTGTTTTACTCATGATATCTCCTCATATGCATCCCCTCACCAGCAATAACCATGGTGCCGATTCCAGCAGAAGTAAAAATCTCATTGAGAATGGAATGCTTTTTTCGACCATCAATAATGTGCGCCTGGCTAACTCCACCGTCTATTGCGCGAATGCACGCTTCCATTTTTGGACGCATCCCCGATTCCAAATTCGGCAGCATATCGCGTAAAGTTTCTGCACCGATTTGGCTGACCAATGAGTTTTTATCAGGCCACTGAGAATAAAGACCTTCAACATCTGTGAGAATAATCAGTTTACTGGCGCCTAAAGCACTAGCCAATGCCGCTGCTGCCGTATCTGCATTAACATTAAGCACTTGAGTTGCATCATCCTCATTTGGTGCCACTGAAGAGACCACAGGAATGCGATCTGATTCGATTAAATCTTCAACAGCCCGAGCATCTACACTGACCACATCTCCAACTAAGCCAACATCAATGCTTTGACCGTTAACAAGTGGCTGACGGCGAACTGCTGAAAAGAGACCACCATCTTCACCGGATAAACCTACAGCATAGGGACCATAGGAATTAATCAAACCAACGAGTTCGCGTGATACTTTGCCGGTCAAAACCATGCGGACCACGTCCATTGTTTCTTTGCTGGTTACGCGCAATCCACCACGGAATTCTGATTTAATCCCCAAAGTGTCGAGCATCTGATTAATCTGCGGGCCTCCCCCATGCACCACTACGGGATGAAGACCAAGCTGCCTGAGAAAAACCATGTCCTCAGCAAATGCTGCTCGCATCTCATCGTTAATCATTGCATTGCCACCATATTTCACCACGACAAGAGAATCGGCAAATTCTTGAAGCCATGGCAGCATTTCCAACAGAACCTCAGATTTTTGGCTATCGGTGAGATCCTGATGCACATTAATATGTGACGCATAATTCTCAGTGATTGGTGAATTTGCTGTGTTATGTTGCGTATCCATTATTCCTACGATTCATAATCCGCATTAATATGCACATAGTCGAGAGTGAGATCGTCTGTCCACACAACGGCTTGAGCATGGGAACCAGTATTCAAATTAATATCAATATGCACTTCTCGCTGACTCATCGATACCAGTTCACGTGGCTGTCCTGGTTGTCCTCCATCACAGACACGAATACCATTAATATCTACTGTTACTTTGCGAGGATCAAAATCTGCAACATCAACCGGCACCGTCCCGAGAGAAGATACCACACGTCCCCAATTAGGATCATTGCCATAAATGGCACATTTGAGCAAATTGGATGAAGATACTGCGCGAGCACACGCTAAGGCAGCATCATAGTTTTGAGCGCCTGTTACCTCAATACGAATATCGTGACTTGCTCCTTCACCATCACCAATAATTTGACGAGCAAGGTCGTTACATGCTTGAGCAATATTCTTGTGGAATTCTTCACTATCAGGCTCTACCTCACTTGCACCTGAGGCTAAGAGAATAACCGTATCGTTCGTAGACATACATCCGTCCACGTCAATACAGTCAAAGCTACGTGAAGTAGCCTGCTTCAAAGCACTCTGTGCAACTTCGCTACTGACCACTGCATCAGTGGTGATAATGCAAATCATGGTAGCTAGTTGAGGCGCAATCATGCCAGAGCCTTTTACCATGCCACCAACGCGATACCCCGAACCTTCAATCTGCACCGTTTTAGGCTTGGTATCAGTGGTCATAATAGCTTGTGCAGCATCAAGACCAGCCTGATCACTACTTGCTAACGCATCTATGGCGTTTTTCACACCAGTGCGTACTGCATCCATCGGTAAAAGCTCACCAATTAAACCCGTAGATGCTACTAAAATATCCTGACTATCTACACCAAGAAGAGAGGCAGCATACTGAGCGGTATCCTCTACCTGAGCATAACCTGCATCACCTGTGCACGCATTAGCCCCACCAGAGTTCACCACTACTGCATGAGCTTGTCCGTTTTCAATAATGGCGCGAGAGTACTGTACAGGCGCAGCAGCAAAACGGTTAGAAGTAAAAACACCTGCAGCAACGTTTAACGGACCATTATTCGCTACAACAGCCACATCTTTTTTATTGGCTACCGACGAAATGCCGCCACGCACACCAGCTGTTGAAAATCCTTGAGCAAAAACTACACTCATGGTGCTACTCCAATCTTGGTTAATCCAGCGTCTTCAGGCAGCCCGAGAGCAATATTAAGAGACTGAATTGCTTGACCTGCTGTGCCACGATTCAAATTATCTATAGCGCTGAATCCGTACAGTAATCCAGCACGACGATCTACGGCTACTTGAATATGAGCAGCATTAGAACCAATAACATCAGCTGTAGCAGGAAGTACGCCTTCAGGTAAAACCTCTATAAAATAGCGTGAACTATAAGCTTGCTCATAGATAGCACGAATATCTTGATTACTCATGGCACGTGCTTTGTCACTTAGTGGCGCGCTGACTGTTGCCATAATTCCACGAGACATTGGCGCTAAAACGGGAGTAAAGCCAAGTTTAAACTGTTGTGTCTGCTCATAGTCTGCCGGGTTCAGTCCTGCCGCATGAGAAAAATTCTGTTGAATTTCTGGAATATGACGATGCGTTCCAGCAACAGAATATGGTGTGGCATTACCCAGAGCCTGAGAGGCTAGTAAACGAGCGTGTCCTGTTTTGCGGCCGCTCCGGAATATCCCACAACAACATGAGATGAAATTTCATGCGTTACTAATCCCGCAGCAATAGCAGGCTGAAAAGCTAAAGTTACTGCAGTCACATTGCAGCCTGGACCTGCAAGACGTGTAGCACCGTACAGATTATCTCTCTGGTACCTCATGTGCCCTTGCTCATCGTATCCAGTTATCAGTTCTGGCAAGGCGTATACCCAAGCGGCACTGTATTGTCCACCGTAAAAATCTTGCCATGCTGCTGCAGATTCCAAACGATGATCTGCACCTAAATCAATAATGAACTTCACATCGTGAAGCTGAGAAGCAATCTGCCCCGAAGCCCCATGCGGAAGAGCTAGAATAACCACATCATGTCCACTGAGCACTTCCGGAGTTGAATCCTCAATAATCATGGATGCCAGTTGTGGAATATGGGCAGTAAATTCACCTAAACGTTTACCCGCGGACGAGTGCCCTGCCACGCACGTAACAGTAAAATTGGGATGCGTTGCTAATATGCGCAACGCTTCACCACCCGCGTATCCTGTGGCACCTGCTACAGCAACAGTGAGTGGATATTCAAGCTCTCCATCTTGCATAATCACACCTACTTATTCATTCTTTTGTATAATTATGCAACTATTACTCGACTAAAAGAACTCCTATTAACTCTCTCTGCGTGTCTAGATATTGCAGTTTTGAACGCATACCTATTCATGCATAATAAAACCGATGCCTTCATCAGACATCGGTTCATTATTCATACATAACTATTGTTTGTTTATGCACCAATATGTGATTGTATCCACGCCATCACCATATTGAGAAATTCCATTTCCGTCATGCCATTTGCCACGATATAAGCAAATAACACAATTTGAAGAACGCATAAAACGAGAGCAATAATCGCTAATGCACGCCCTTTCATATGCAATTTTTTGGTGCGATTCAAGGACATAATAGCTAGGAACAGAGCCAGCAATGTGGTCTGCGTAAAGAAGGAACCAATAAAAGCAATAATCGCATAGAAATCCCAGCGTCCATACACAGGATTTTTCTGGGGATCATCTGGATCAAACTCAAATTGTTCAAATGGATTGGCAATAGGATTGCCATTGCGATCAAAAAATTGAGGTTGATCAGATGCATTGTTAGGCGTACCTCGATGATTTTGCTGATCGGCTCCTCGCTGAGGAGAACTGGCAGCAAAAGGTGAGGTAACTATAATGCGCTTGTTCTTAACGGGTTCCTTATTATCTTCACTCTCACGTGGTTTGCCATATACATAAGGATCCCAACCCGGAAATTCTGATGCTAAACGACCGTAGGCAGGACCATCGCAATGATCTGTTTCAGCATCATGTGTCGGCTCATTATTAAGCTTGTTCACATCATCGGTCATGAAGAATACCTTTCCATGGTTGAAATCCCTATGATTAACTTTCGCACTTATGCGCGCAGAACAGCTCCCGCTGCTGCAGTGGCTTCAATAATATCAGCACGTACTGCATCTGTATCTTCTGCTGCAAGAGTACGGTCTGCAGCACGCAAAGTTACTGCATAAGCCAAAGATTTCTTACCCTCGCCCAAACTGTTATCAGTAAAGACATCAAATAATGTGATGGCTTCAAGCAAATCTCCAGCTGCAGCACGAATGATATCGCTCAGCTGTGCGGATGTCATGCTCGATGGCACAACAAAAGCGAAATCCTGATGTACAGGTGGATAGCTAGACACTGGTTGTGCTTGAACAGGTTCATATGTTACTGCTTCAAAGACTGCATCTAAATCTAGCTCAAAAGCGGCTGTATGCGCAGGAATGCCCAAGCCTTCACATACACGTGGATGGAACTCGCCTACTGTTCCTACCACGCGATCGCCAACCATCACCTGAGCGAAACGTCCTGGATGCCATGTTGCTGGCACATCATCACCTGTAATCTGATGCAGACTAAAATGACCTGCTAAACGTTCAGAAATACGAGTTACTGCTTCAACAGCGTCAGTCCAGTCAGCTGTACGCTTAATGCCCATCCATCCGGTTTCTTGCACTTCACCGGTGAAAATAGCAGCAACGTGCAATGGCTGATGAGGCAAACCAGCATCGAGTGCAGTCAATTGGTCATCACTTGGACGAACGCCACCCGGCAAAGCAGGAATTGCTGGAGCCTTAGGATTCCATTCAAACACGTGACCTATTTCATAGGAACTAGACTGTGGATTTCCGCGACGAATATTGCGTTGCACTGTGCGCATTAAGGTCAGCAGAATTTCACGACGCAAATATGGACGATCTCCTGCTAATGGATTGGCCAGCTCAACGCTTATCGGCGTCATTGCTTGAGCATCGTAGGCGAAGTCCTCGAAATCAGCATCGCCAACAAATGGGTAACTGATAGTTTCAGTCAAACCATATTCTGCCAAAGTATCTGCAACCTGACGGCGGCGCAACTGAGAATCAGTTAAACCAGTAATAGATGTTGATGGAACTGATGGAACTGTTACTGCAATCTGATCGTAGCCCACCAAACGTGCTACTTCTTCAACGAGATCACACGCTTCAGTTAAATCTGGACGCCATGTTGGAACAGTAACAGCAAGCACACCTTCAGATACTGTATTTACTGCACTACCAATATCGGTTAAGATGCGTGCAATATCTTCATCTGATGTAGTTAAACCTGTTAAACGCTTAACTTCCGATGTATGGAATTGAATGGTTGCAGGTTCAGATGTGTTGTTGATATCTGTTGGATTATCGCTCGCCTGACCGCCACATACAGATGTCAGCAAATCAATTGCTTCATATGCTGCAGCATCCTGCAAAGTGGTATCTACCCCACGCTCAAAGCGTCGGCTCGCCTCCGAAGGAATCTTATGGCGCCGCGCCGAACGAGCAATGGAAATCGGATCAAAGTGAGCCGCCTCAATCAAAACATTGCGCGTTTGCTCCGTAACTTCCCCATACATGCCACCCATCACACCAGCAATGCCGAGTACGCGCGAACCGCGTTCACCATTCGGAGAGTCAGTAATCAACAAATCTTCGTTGACCAGCTCATGCTCTTTACCATCCAAGGTAACGAGCTTTTCTCCATCAACGGCGCGGCGCACAACAATTGGTTGCTCAATCTTATCGAGATCATACGCGTGCAAAGGCTGACCTACGTCCAGCATCACATAGTTGGTCACATCCACTGCTGCAGAAATTGGACGCATACCCGAACGCAATAAACGCTGGCGCATCTGGTGAGTGGAACGACCCTCAGGATTAATTCCAGTTATAGTACGAGCATAGTATCGGTCGCAGCCTGGAACTCCATGAATCGGATTGGTATCGTCAATAATAACTTCCACATCACCCTTGTCAGAAGCGTTGAGCTGCTGTGCACGTTCTTGATAGGAAGCAACTGAATCAGTAAAAGTAGCGCCGGTAGAATGATGGAATTCACGAGCTACACCACGGTAAGAGAAAGCGTAACCACGATCTGGCGTAATGTTAATTTCCAAGGTAGCTTCGTTCAATCCCAGCAGTCCCATAGCATCTTGGCCTGGCTGCAAGGCATCGACCTGTTCAGGACTCAAACCGTAATTGTTCAGAACAATAATACCGTTGTGTTCTGAGCCTAAACCAAGTTCACGTTCAGAAGCGCACATACCATCGGATACATGGCCGTAGGTTTTGCGTGGCTCAATCTTAAAGTCACCTGGCAAAACAGCTCCAGGCAAAGTCACTACAACTTTCTGACCTGCGGCAATATTTGGTGCACCACACACAATGCCACGAGGAACCTTGTTGCCGTTCTCATCGAGAACATTGTGTTCACCCACATCGATATGGCACCAATTAATAATTTTGCCGTTCTTTTGTGGTTCTGGAGTCAAATCCACCACATAGCCCACCACAATTGGTCCAGTGACTTGAGATGTGTGAATTTCTTCCTCTTCTAAACCTACTTTTACAAGATCAGCGGCAAGCTGTTCGTAGGTTTCTTCGGCTGGCACAGCTACGTGGTCGCGCAGCCAATTCATATCAATAAGTGGCATTTTTACTCTCCCATCGCAAACTGCTGGCTGAAACGGACATCGCCTTCTACAAGATCATGCATGTCATTAATATCATGACGCAGCAAAAGAGTACGCTCCATTCCCACTCCAAAAGCAAAACCGGAATACACGTCAGGATCGATACCTGCTGAACGCAATACATTAGGGTTGACCATACCGCAGCCACCCCATTCAATCCAGCCTGGACCGCCCTTCTTATCAGGGAACCACAAATCCATCTCTGCGCTTGGCTCAGTAAATGGGAAGTAGCTTGGACGCAAACGTGTCTTAGCTTCACAACCAAACATCGCCACAGCCAACTTGTCGAGCACGCCCTTCAAATCAGCCATCGTTAAGCCTTTATCCACTGCGAGCGCTTCACATTGGTGGAAAACAGGTGTATGCGTTGCATCAAGCTCATCTGTGCGGAAAACGCGACCAGGGCATGCGATATACAGCGGCACACCACGCGAGAGTAAAGCACGTGCTTGTACAGGTGATGTATGAGTACGCATCACCATATTCGATCCTACAAAACCTGCAGAATCTTTAGCTTGGTTACCTTTAATATAAAAAGTATCTTGCATTTGACGTGCAGGATGATCAGGTCCGAAGTTCAAAGCGTCAAAATCATGCCATTCAGTTTCTACTTCTGGACCTTCAGCAATTTGCCAACCCATTGACACGAAAAAGTCTTCAACGTCTTCTAAAAGTTTTGGCAAAGGATGGCGAGCACCTAAAGGATTGCGACGCACTGGCTGAGTCATATCAACAGTTTCAGCAGCCATAGCAATGCGTTCTTCTTCAGACTTGATTTCTTCTTCACGCTTCGCAAAAGCACGACCAAAATCAGCACGCAATTTGCCTACAATTTTTCCGGCTTCCTTTTTCTGATCAGCTGCAAGAGCTCCAATTGCTTTACTTGCGTGCGCCATAGCAGAATTATTGCCAGCATATTCATTACGCAATGCTCGCAATTCATCCATTGTTGTGACAGTGTTAAGCTTTTCAATGCCTTCACTCACCGCAGCTTGAACTGCTGCAGCGTCGAACTGAATGTTGTCAGCCACTTGTCTTTACCTTCCCTTGAAACAGTCTGTATGCCATTTTTCCCGTGGGCTTAGACTTTCAACAGTCTACGTGTAATTCTGACCGTATAGTGATTTGATTATTGCTGCGCGCTGGCTGTTTTGGTTGCGCTGGTCACGCTGGAGTTGCTGGTCGCGCTGGTCACAATGGTCTCTTTGGTCAGCGAGCATCTTCTTGCATATGCATAGCAAAAGCGTAAAGCATAACGGACGCGCTCATAGCCACATTCAAAGATTCAGCTTTTCCATATAAAGGAATAACGGCAGCCTGATTGCACTGATCTACCATATGTGGGTTTAAGCCGCGCGCCTCATTGCCAAATAAAATTGCTTGAGAATCATGAACATCACTCGCTTGTATCGCTTCTTGAAGTTGCATAACTGGCGTTTTATCTGTGCCATAAATTTCTGCTGCAGTTATATGAACTGATTGCTCACGCATTTTTTCAAAGAATGCATCCTCAGACGCATAATAAATAGGCACATGGAAGAGAGATCCAGCTGTAGAGCGAACTACCTTTGGATTTGTAATATCAACGCACTCATCCACGAGGATAACGGCATGACATCCGCTGGCATCAGCTGCTCGAATAATGGTGCCCGCATTACCTGGATCGCGCAACTGCCAGCAGGCGGCTGTTAATGAGTGCGGCGGCGTCGCAAGATTATCGAGGGGACGGCTAACCGCTTCCGTGCGCACAACAGCTGCAATACCCTGACAATCTGAACTAATGGCATCCATAACGTTTTCGGTTGCACCATGCACATATAGATTATGCTCCATAGCTGAATGCACTACTTCGCGCAAAACCTCAGATGTAGCGTAATCTTTTCGCACATACACATCGCGGACGAACTCAGAGGCGTAACGCACTGCTTCACGCACCGCTTGTGGACCTTCAACAAGGAACAAGCCTGTTTTCTTGCGCGCCTTGCGTGATGCAAGTTCAGCTATAAGACGCACTCGATGAGATTTTGGATTGTCCATAATATCGCGATGCAATGGCATGAATATTGTCTGCTTTCTTAATATGGTCGCTTTTTCTGCGCACATATGACTTTGTTCGTGGCCTATGGCCTATTGTAGCTATTGTATCTGCCGCGCATTACTGATGTTGATGTACGTTTGAATAACTTTTTACAATGCTGTATTTCCGCCCCGTGTTTTACATCAGTTTTGTATATTTGGATGCTGGAGCACTGCGAGTTTTGCGTGTTGAAGAACGCGTAATAGTGATCGACTTCAGCGGATCACTATTCAGGCCCCAGAAGTTAATCATACAAAGGCAAAATGGTTCTTGAATCATGTTCTGCTATAGCGAATCACGATTCACGCACCGAAAAGCGAATTTTTCGCACCAAAAAAAGTTCCCGAATCATGTTTCGCTCAAGCCAATCACGATTCACGTCCCTTTGCCGTGAAAGTTAAACGTCTAACTTATGCGTGGATCATGTTTGGCTATAGCCAAACACGATTCACGCACCAATCCGCACACCTCGCACACTAATCCCACCGCACCGCACGACTGCACACGGCAACACACAGCCACCGTCCTACACGAATTGCCCAAAAAGATTGAGCGCACCCATATAATAAGCAGCAATAAGCGCAATAATCGGAATAAGAATGCTGATACCAAACGCAATATAATCACGCCAATGCATCAGAGATAAGCGCACATTCGTTCTCTTAAAAGGAGCACCAAAAGCACGCGCTTGCATCACAATGGCAAGCATCGTCGAGCGACGAATTGCTAAGACCAGTAAATTCAATGCATCATTCTTATATTTTTCAATCCTTGATTGGGACTGAATACCGCGGATTCTGCGTGCCTGATGAATAGATTCCATGTCAACGCGCAGTAAAGGTAACAGTCTAAAACCTGCTAAAGCCGCATACACAAAGCGGTCTGAGAGTTTCAACTTCTGCACAAAAGCATCCGCTAAATCTGTGGGATCCATACGCATAACTAAAACAACTGCAGGAGCACTCATAGCAAGAACACGTATACTTGTGGCTGTTGCCAGCATAAGATTGTGATCCTTGTTATACACCGCAACCGTAATGAATGAGCCGATAGCTCCCACAAGAATTGGCCACGTATATTTCAGTACAGTTCGTGGAGTAAAACCTACACCAAAAATCACAATAAGCGACAAGAGTAAGGCGAGGCTTGACGAGACAATATCCAGAGAGAAAATCAAGGGAAGACCCACTAATAATCCTGTAAACAAGCGAGTCATAGGATTCAGTGATGCCACAAAAGCGGACTGACTTTCGTTGCGCACTTTCTTATCGCTATAACTATCTGGATTTGCTTCAATCACTATTTCACGCGCACCGAGTGCATCAATAAAAGCGCGATCATGAGTAACAGTAATAATGCACGTGCCACTATCACGCAGCTGCGCAAACATACGCACTAAAGCCAGCCATGTTTGAGGATCTTGACCGTATGTTGGTTCGTCCACAATCAAAATATGCGGCTGAGCTTCAATCGCACAGGCAACAGTCAGTCGACGCTTTTGTCCCCCCGAAAGCGAGTAAGGATTGTGATTAATCTGAGAAATCAGATTGTAGTATTCCAAACGTTCCTGAGCTAATGCATTCAACGCAGCCTCATCCATATCAGAATGAGAAATTCGCAAAGCACTCATCATCTCATCGCGTACGGAATTAGTCACGAATTGATGCTCAGGATTTTGAAAAACATATTGAATACGTTGAGCAAGCTGACTAGTTGACCATTGTGATGGCTCAGCACTACTGATTACTCCACGCACAGCATCACTGACGCGCACATGACCGCTAAGAGCAGGCAATAAGCCTGCAAGAGTAAGGGATAAAGTTGTTTTCCCAGCGCCATTCACACCAGTAAGAGCAGTAATTGTTCCTGCATCAAAACTGTGCGTAAAAGGATAGGAAACTTGCTCGTTTGCATAACCGAAACACAGATTATCCGTATATAAAGCCGTGCGATTATTGACGAGCACTTCATCATCAGAATCTGCTTCGTAAGAATTCTGCTGCTGGAGAGCATCAGAACGTTTTTCTCCATGCGAATTCAACTGTGCTGGCGCATACAATCCGGCATATTCTTCAAGTGCGATTGGCTCGCCCAAAGTAACATGCCGATCCATGAAAGGAAGCCACTGCTCAACATTATGATCCACCACAATGAGCGTTGCTCCTGTAGATTGGGCGGCCTGCACAATAGATGAAATAACGCGCTCAATTCCATCAGGATCTAGATTAGCTGTTGGCTCATCACACACAATCACATCTGGTTGCATAGCCATAATACTTGCCACAGCTAAGCGTTGAGTTTGTCCGCCAGATAATTGCTGAGCTAACCGCGCAGGTTCAATACCATGGGCTGGATCCACATCTACAGTATGCAGAGCTAATTGAGCACGACGGATAATTTCATCGCGCTCTACACCCAGATTTTCTGCTCCAAATGTGGCATTATCTATAACACGCGCAAATACTATTTGACTTTCGGGATCTTGCAGAATTAACCCCACACGACCCCGTGCCTGTATAGCAGGAACACCGTCAACGCTAATAGTTCCTCGCACATCGCCACCATCTTCTACATCACCAAGAATTCCGGTAATGCCTTGAAGAACAGTGCTTTTACCCCAACCGGAGCGGCCAGTTAAGAGTATTTTTTCACCGGCCGCCACGCTCAAACTGAGGTCATCTACAGCCCAAGTATCATTGAGCGGATAACGATATGACCAATGGCTAATCTCTACTGAAGAGCCCACTTAGGCATTCACTTTCTTCTGACTTGCACGCACAGCACGTCCAGATTCAAAGTGATCCAAAGCACCAGTCTTTGCAATGCCAATATAGAGCCACCAGCTAAACAGTCCAGCAACCACTGCACCCGATGCAATCGTGGTTAACAAGTTCACGAAACCGTATGCACCAGCCCAATCAATCGCTTGAAGATTAGTGAAGAAGGTGTATCCCCAGCAAGCCACGCCAGACACTGCGCCGGAGAGGATTGTAATCCACACATTCCATACTTTGTAAAGAACAGCAGCGAAAACAATTTCCGCCGCAATACCTTGTACTAAGCCAATCAAGAATGTTGATGTACCTCCCCAAGAATTTCCCAATAACGATTCAACAACTGCTGCAACAACTTCAGCATAGATAGCTGCACCTGGTTTACGCACAATAATCAAAGCCAGTGGAGCTGCAAACAGCCAGAAACCGTTAATAATTCCCCATAAACCAGGAACAACAGAATCCAATAAGGACACTGGACCATATGCCAATGCAGCTAACCAATAAATCAGGGACGATGCTACTGCAATAACGCTTGCTACCGTAATATCAACAACACGCCACTTCAAATTTGGCTTAACAGATGAAGTGTTCTCAGATGAGGTTTTTCCAGAATTTACAGAAGAAATTGGTGAAGAAGAATTCATAAGTGCCTCCTATGATGTTCGTCATCAGCACATCCCCGTGATGTGCTTGAGGCACGGGTTAAGTTGACGTCCGTTGCTGGAATTGCCCAGTAAACGTTCAATCGGTCAGAATCCGTTCTTATTTTTTGTGTCTGTGTGCGAACGAATTCATTTCTCAGCCGCTCCTACTCTTCTCAATGCATAGGAGAAGCACCCGTGTCGATTAGCTACTATAGCAATATGGGACGAATATAGTCGCTGACCATACTCGTCCCATGCGTGTTGATGTACGCAAATAATGCTCTGAATAACGCTCTGCTCTGACTAGCGCTCTATTATCGACTTCTATAAGCTCACAACAGAATCGAACTCAGATTAAGAATTTAATCCTAGCTAGTTACGAGCTAATCCTTGCAAAATCAGAGCTTCAGTAATCACGTTCTTTTTGAGCGCTGGCAAGCTGATGGACTCGTTCGGAGAATGAGCATTAGCCTTAGGATCTTCTGGACCTGTTACCAAAACTTCTGCGTGTGGGAAGATGCGCTGCAATTCAGGAATAAATGGAATAGATCCACCTTCACCCTTATTGACAGGTTCTGTTTCAAAGGCTGCAGCCATTGCCTTTTCAGCCACAGATACAGCGGTGGAATCAGGGTTCATTGCCCATCCCTGCCCATTTTCGCCAAGTTCCACAGTAACCTGAGCACCAAACGGTGCGTGACTGACCAAAAAGTCTGCCAAAGCTTTCTGAGCCTGAGCCGGTTTCTGACTTGGAGCCGTACGCAAAGATAGACGGAAACGAGCGCAATCAGCAATAACATTAAATGAGCCCTCAACAGGATGCGCATCAAAACCAATAACAGAAATGCTTGGTTTCGTCCACATACGTGCGGCTAAGGAGCCGGTGCCAGCAAAAGTGTAACTGTCTACAACGGCAGCATCGCGACGCACCGTGGCTTCATCCATATCGCGCTGCAATCCGCCCACAGGCTCTTGAGCTTCTACACCTGGAACAGCTACGTCACCATTGGAATCATATAAAGAAGCAATAAGCATTGCTGCAAGAGTATTTGCATCTAAAATTGGTCCGCCAAATTGCCCGGAATGTACAGGATGTCCGAGCACACGCACAGTTACATCAACTTCCGTATTTCCACGCAATGAGGTGGTCAGACTTGGAATCTCATCAGACCAGTTGCCCGAATCAGCCACGATAATAACGTCAGATTCAAATTCTGCTTTATGCTTTTCAATGAACGGAATAAAGCTTGGAGATCCCATCTCCTCTTCGCCTTCAATAAAAATGCGAATATTCACACCTAGGTCATCACCAAGAGCATGCAAAGCGCCGGAATGAATAGCAATACCACCGCCATCATCAGCAGCACCACGACCATATAAGCGACCATCTTTTTCTGTAGCAGTAAAAGCAGGGGTATCCCATGCAGACTCATCTGGCACAGGCTGCACATCATGATGAGCATAGAGCAGAACCGTTGGAGCCTTTTCGTCAACAATCTTTGAGCCGATAACTTCCCATGCTCCCGGGGTGCCATCAGGATTCGTGGACTGCACAACGCGAGCATCAACACCTAAAGCGCGCATTTCTTCTGCCACGAACTGCGCCGATGCTTTCATATGATCTGCTGTAATTCCCTGTGCAGATACTGCTCCTAAAGCGATTTTGCGCGATAAAACATCGACAATGCGATTCCAATCAGCTTCCACCCTTGAGCTAATCTCTTCATGCGATAATGTAGCCATAATCACCCTTCATTTCTTACCGTCCTCTGTTGCAACAGTATCGTTATGCTGCTGCACCTGTGAACTTAATACGGTCTTGCGCATATGACTTTAATGCACACAGTCGATACTTTTACATAATCTTAAGGAATGAAATGGAATCCGTTCTCTCGAAATAATAACGCTGATACCACCACTGAGCAGAGTAACACTACTGATGCTAGCCAAGGTAGCATCAGCGGCAAAGGGCGACCAACTCCAAAGCGTCGCGATGCAGAAAATGCACGTTTAACTCCTTTAGCTCCTAAAGACCGTAAAGCTCAGCGTAAAGCTGCCCAAGCTCGCCGTCGTGAACGTGAAAATACTGAATATGAAGCAATGCGTTCTGGCGATTTACACAAAATGCCAAAGAGCGAGCAGCTTCCATGGCGCGTGTATATTCGCGATTACGTGGATGCTCGTTTCAATTTGGGCGAATATTTTATGATTGTTGTCGTAGCTTTGCTGCTTATCTCCGTAGCTGCAACGTACTTTATGCCACAGCTTTCGTTAATTATTTTGATATTAATGTATGTGTATCTTTTCGCCATTATTATTGACAGCTGGATTATGTGGCGCGGATTAAAAAAGAAACTCATCGCTAAATTCGGCGAACGCTCCGTATCTAAAGGAATGCGTTCCGGATATTACGCATGGAGCCGCGCTTTACAGATTCGAGCATGGCGTCTGCCAAAGCCACGCCATAAGAAGCATGGTGTATGGCCTGAATAAGCCATTTCACGGGTAATTGAAATCAACTTTTCGGGTGTGCGTTCTGTCTTGGAATGCACACCCTTTTGTTTAAAACTCCGAGAGATTTTTAGGATATTCATGTGGAGCGCTCCTATTGTGTGCAGCCAACTGCCCCGTAACTAACTATTGATTGAGCAGGATATTCGTACACGGTTTTAGCGACAGGGGTGCATTTGGCTTCTGCTCTCGCAACTGCAGGACGAAGCTGATTAGGATGGATCAACTCTGAGCATTATAGCTGGCATATTCTTCCAGAGTTCAGTCTTTTGCCAGTAATTATCTTGTTACCAGCAATATGGTCAAGTTTGTATACTGGAAAGAAATAAAGTGAACATACATGAGTGCTCCCTACCTTTTATATCAAAGAGCACTCATATTTTATTTAGTATCATTATCTCATCAAGCTTTCGATGACTTAATTATATTTACCATGCTACTAATAAAAAGAAGAACAGCACTCATCAAAAATACTGATACTTCAAGCAGTGGAATATTCGCTCCTGAATCCATGAGTATTAAACTCATCAGCGCTATAAAGTGAATACACAGAAAAACTATAAAGAAAACCTTTCTGCTCATACCCAACGTACTCACCGCACTTATAGAAAGTGCAGACAGCATAATTTCGAGGAAAAACAGCGTTACGATAATAAGCCGCATACCGTATTTATACTGAGCATGTTCTTGAATAACAGGGATGTTTCCGATATAGATACAGATAGCCGCAGAAATCCATGAAAACACAAGAAATGCAAAAGAAGGCACTGCTGATTTAACAATAAAATTATGCCCTGGTGAGTTTCCCATAACCATACCTCGCAATACGTAATATGCCCGAAACATCATTGTTTCGAGAAATCCAACAACACTCTTATGAAGCATAATTGAATATATATAGCCTACTCTTGATGAAAAACTTACACGCCTTAATTATCAATCAAATACATAGCTATACACGTCCCACAATGCATTCATCTTCTAGCAATGTGCTCTAACTGCGCCATGTTTTTCACGCTAAACTTAAGCGTATGACTTATGATTACGATGTTCTTGTTATCGGCTCAGGACCTGGCGGTTATGCTACTGCTTTACGTACCAGTGAATTGGGATTGAAAACAGCTGTTATTGAAATGCATGACAGCGTAGGCGGCACATGCTTAAACCGTGGCTGCATTCCCACAAAAGCCTATCTCACTGCAGCTCATACCCTCCATGATGCGCACCGCGCAAACGCGTGGGGCTTAGATATATCGGTTAACGGCATAGATATGTCAGCGCTTAAAGCTGCCAAAGATAAATCGGTAGCAGGCGTCGTTAAAGGCTTATCTCAGCACATGAAAGCTCGCTCTATTGACGTTATTCATGGTGTTGGCTCACTCAACAAAGCACATATAGTTAGTGTTACCGATGGTGATAACACACGAGAATTCAGTGCAGATCATGTAATTCTTGCCACCGGATCCTACGCCAGCCCGCTCCCTGGTTTTGAGTTTTTCCGCGGCGATAATGAAGCTATTTCTCACGCCATAGAAAATAAACAAGTTCCTATACTATCGTCTGATGAAGCATTAGACCTCGAGCAACAACCGCAGAATGTAGTTATTGTTGGTGCTGGGGCTATTGCGCTTGAATTTGCACAATTTTGGAATGCTCTGGGCACGCAGGTCACTGTACTTCTTCGTAAGGATGCACCATTATCGCGTTGGGATACGCATATTAGTTCAACAGTTATGCGCACGCTCAAGCGCGATGGCATTCATTTCGAAACACACAGTCGCATCACTGCAGCTGGTGAAGGCGCCGTTACATTCACCAGTCTCAACCCAAAAAACGGCTCTGAGCAAGACAAAACCATTCCAGCAGACTTTGTGCTTGCTGCTATTGGGCATTCACCGAATACACAAGCAGAATGGTTTACCACGGCAGGTGTCGCTCTTGATAACCATGGTCATGTGATTACAGATGATTGTGGTCGCACCAATCTTGAGAATGTATGGGCTGTAGGCGATATTACTCATGGGCATATGCTGGCTCATGAAGCTTTTGAGCAGGCGCTAGTCGTTTCTGAATGTATTGCAGGCTTGCAACCAACTCCAGTGGATTCTATGACTATTCCTCAAGTCGTCTATGGCATGATTGATGCCGTTTCCATCGGATACACAGCGAAGCAAGCTGAAGAGGCTGGATTTATTGATGTCCAAGAAACGGTGGTTCCTCAGTTATCCAATCCTCGCGTCGCAATGCTCGGTTCAAATGGCACCACTGTTATCGTTTCAGCTGTAAGCAACGAAAACAGCGAGCGCATTGTTATCGGAGTACATATGGCGGGACCTCAGGCCTCAGAAGTCGCTGGCGCTGCACGAGAGATTATTCACAACCGTATTCCTCTTCATAATGCAGCCAACGCTCTGTTCGCTCATCCAACAATCAGTGAAAGTTTGGGAGAAAGCTTACTCAAAGCTGATGGACGTCCTCTTAACGTACGCTAAAAGTACTCGAAATGTAGAGGTTTTCGGCTCGATACAGTATGATGTATCGAAGATTACACGGATTTTCCCCGCAAATTTTAAGAAAAGGCAAGGTCATGGCAGAAGAAAAGAAGAAGCCAAAGCGCAACAGTACGCTGCGTCAGATGAAGCAGCTCTACGATTTTACGCGCCAAGATGATCCTCAGCTAACATGGTGGCTGATTGGAGCATTTGCTGTTCCATTTATTGTTATTATCGCGCTTGGATTTGTTTTCAAATTAACATGGTTCTCTTGGATTCTGACCGTAATTCTTGCCTTTATGGTGGGCTTGCTTGCTGCAACTTTCGTTCTATCTCGTCGTAGCGAAACTGTGGGATATAAGAAGATTGAAGGTAATCCTGGTGCTGCTGGCGCTGTTTTGCAATCCTTAAGCAAGCGTATTTTTACCTTCTCTGAGCAACCTGTATGGGTAGATCCTCGCACGAAAGATATGATTTGGCGCGGAACTAGCCTCTACGGCGTGTATTTAGTGTCTGAAGGCCCAACAAAGCGCGTGGCCAAGGCAATTGAATCTGAAAAAGCTAAGATTCGCCGCGTAACCCAGGGCTCTGAAATTCGCATTATCGTTATCAACACTGGTAATGATGAGGGACAAATTCCTATCTCCCAGTTGAGCAAGCATATGCGTAAACGTTATAAGAATCCATTAACAACCGAAGAGTTGGATCATTTAAATGGTCGTTTGCGTACCTTGGAACGTATGGGCGGTATCGGTATGCCTGCAGGTGTAGACCCACGTGCTGCTCAGCATCAAAGCCGTCGCGCAATGCGTGGGCGTTAAATGCTCATCCCAAAAGCGCTCTGATATGCCTCATACGATAGCTTGATAATCTTCTCAATATGAAGTCGTGAGGTTTTATTCGGCTTATACGTGCGGTTATGAGTGTCGCAGAATTACATCATGTAGTTCTGCGACATTTTTATATCTTAACTATCTCCCCTATCTCTTATGTGCAGACATCTCTTTGTGTGCACAATCTGATTGTCATGAAAAAGTATGAAGTTCCACGTGGTAGAGCGAGTAAGTTCGTGAAACGTGATTGGCTTGAGCCAAACATGATTGAGGAACCTTTTGCGCCCCAAAATCGCAATTTCGGTGCGTGAAACGTGATTGGCTATAGCCGATTATGATTCACGCATGAGTTAGACGTTTAACTTTCACGGCAAAGGGACGTGAAACGTGATTGGCTTAAGCGAAACGTGATTCAGGAACCAAAATAATGGTAAAAGCGCCAGAAATGGTACGTGAATCATGATTGGCTTGAGCGAATCATGATTGAGGAACCAAAATAGCGTTAAAAATACCAAAAATGGTGCGTGAATCGTGATTCGCTATAGCAAAACATGATTCACGCACCTCACGCACCTCACACACCTCACACACCTCACCCCCCCCCACCCAAACACACCAAGAAAAAATAATACGTAACAAACTTGTAACCTTATCTGCCGTTTCCAGACACCCCTGTCTCTTAGAATAGGTATGTACTTGATCCCAACAAGCGAAGGTTAGTCTCATGACTCTTTCTACTAAGGAAGATGTAGAAGCTCTCATCAATTCTGAGGGCATTGAATATGTATCTGTTCGATTTACTGATTTGATTGGCGTTCAGCAGCACTTTAATATTCCAGCAAGCGAATTCCTAGACGGCGCATTCACTGACGGAATGCCTTTCGATGGTTCTTCAATCCTGGGCTTCCAAGCAATTAATGAATCTGACATGAATTTGATTCCTGATGTATCTACTGCATACATCGACCCATTCCGCAAGCACAAGACTTTGAACGTAGCCTTCTCCATTGTTGATCCAATTACTGGCGAAGCATACTCTCGCGATCCACGTCAGGTAGCTGCTAAGGCTGAAGCTTATTTGAAGTCCACCGGTATTGCCGATACTGCTTCGTTCGCTCCAGAAGCTGAGTTCTTTGTTTTCGATAAAGTGCGATTTGAAAACTCCATGCGCACTTCTTTCTACGAGGTTGATTCTGACGAGGCTGGCTGGAATTCTGGTGCACACACCAATCTTGATGGCAGCATGAATATTGGTTTTAAGAACCAAGCTAAGGCGGGCTATTTCCCTGTTCCACCTCTGGACCAAACTGCAGATCTTCGCGATGAGATGGTTTACAATCTACAAAAGGTTGGCCTGGTGTTGGAACGCTCCCATCATGAAGTGGGTGGCGCCGGACAGCAGGAAATTAACTATCGTTACAATTCTTTGATGCACGCCGGTGACGACTTGATGAAGTTCAAGTACGTGGTGCACAATACGGCTGCACAATTAGGTAAGGCTGCAACCTTTATGCCTAAGCCAATCGCAGGCGATAATGGTACGGGTATGCACTGCCATCAGTCTTTGTGGAAAGACGGCAAACCTCTGTTCTATGATGAGAATGGTTATGCAGGTTTATCTGATATTGCTCGCTGGTATATTGGTGGCCTGATTAAGCATGCTGATGCTGTGCTTGCTTTCACTAACCCATCATTGAACTCTTATAAGCGTTTGGTTCCAGGCTTCGAAGCTCCAGTTAACTTGGTGTATTCTGCTCGTAACCGTTCTGCAGCTATTCGTATTCCACTTGCAGGAACATCTCCTGCTGCAAAGCGTATTGAGTTCCGCGCACCAGACCCAAGCTCTAACCCATTCTTAGCTTTCTCTGCTCAGTTGATGGCTGGTCTAGACGGTATCTTGAACCGTATTGAGCCACCAGCTCCAGTCGATAAGGATCTTTATGAGCTTCCTCCTGAAGAAATGGTGGGCATTAAGACTGTTCCAGCGTCTTTGGATGACGCGCTGAAGGCTTTGGAAGAAGATCACGACTTCTTAACTGCTGGCAATGTGTTTACTGAAGATTTGATTGACACATGGATTGATATTAAGAAGCAGGAAATTGAGGCAGCACGTCTGCAGCCAACTCCTCTGGAATATCAGCTCTACTTCCATATTTAAGCTAAGCATTGCTTAAATTTATATACTTTGTGCCCCGTTTGCCGTGAACATTGGCAGATGGGGCACAATGCTATAGTAAGTTCTATGTCTAAGAAAATCCGCACTCTTGTTATTCTTCTCATCGCTCTAGCTTTAGTTGCAGGTGCCGGATATATGGCACTGTCTACGTTGGCTCCTGAATTAGTCACGCCACGAACTGCTTCCCAGCAGACCAAAGCACGTGAAATAAAGCAAGCAGATACGAAAAATATTGTATCGGAAGAAATCCATGTGCCTCATGATGGCATTGATCTGTATGGATATCTTGTAGCACCAGCAAACTATAAGTCCATTCATCTGCCGCTCATTATTATGTCTCACGGCTATAACAGCAATGCGGATATCGTTTCTAAGTTTGCCACTCTGGCTGCTCAACGTGGATATATGGTGTATGCCTTTGATTTTTATGGCGGCGGATATTCTACGCGCAGTGGTAATACAGATATGCTTGACATGTCTGTATTAACCGAAAAAGCAGACTTAAATGCAGTACTTGACTATTGGAAAGCTCAGCACTTCGTAGATACGTCGCATATCTATCTGGGCGGTATTAGCCACGGAGGCTTAATTAGCACTCTGGTGGCAGCTGACCGTCCTAACGACGTGAAAGCTATGGTTCTTTTTGCTCCGGCTTTTCACATTACTGATCTTGTTAAAAAGGGTATGCAAGAATTCGGTTATGCGGATATTTCTCAAGTTCCTAACACTGTTACCTATCATGAGCAGACAGTGGGTAAACGCTATATTACAGATGCTTTAGGCATTGATATTCCTGCTGCCGAACGTGCATATACCGGTCCTGTACTTATTATTCATGGCACGGCAGATACAATTGTGCCGTTCAGCTATAGTCAAAGTGCAGAAAAGACCTTCCCACACGCGCAACTCATGTCTATTGAGGGCGCTGATCATTCCATGAGCGATTTCGTCTCCGTCGGCTCACTGCTCACACTAGAAGATTTTATGAAAAAGTATTAAGCTCGCGCAGCGCTCATTATTTCTTCTAGCTTCTGAGCAACATAAGGACCCCACCACTGCACATATCCTGCCCTCGTAGGGTGAATATCGTCAGCCATATAGAGGTTATGTTGAGCAGATGTTACGGTATTGAGCTGCTCATTATTCCATAAGTCAATAATGAAAAAGTCACCGCGACGCCGCTGTGTTTCATGCAAAGCGTCCACAAGCTTTCCATAAGCATTACTAGCAAACCGCGTATTGGTATATACGATTACCGGCGCCTGCCACTGTTGGTGCACATAGGTAATAATATCTTCTACCGCACGCATACTCTCAGCTGTGCTATATCCTTTTCGAGCATCATTCGTTGATAGCTGCAATAAAAATAGGTCAACTGTATCTGTTGATGTTGAATGCTTATGTAGACGCGCCACATAACTATCAGCATCATGACCAGCTAGCGTTGTGCCGTTTACTGCTTCTTTCACAGCCGTCATTGCATAACGATGAGCTAGGTATTCTGCAAGACCAACTCCACCCGAGGCAAATCCCCATGTTACCGATGACCCTAAAGCGAAAAGATTCATCCCCTCGAAGTCTCGAAAAGTACTGCGAGGAATCTGAGCAAGATCATAGTGCGCTGAATTTCCTGGCAAAAATTTCCAGCCGAGCACGAATTTATTGTCCATAATTGCGATTCACCAAACGTTCAACCATATCAGTAAAAGAACGCGCTAAAGAAGTTTGAGCTAGAGTCCCGTCCGCTTGTAATACTGCTGGACGTCCTGATTCACCTACTTCGCGAATATCTGTTTCTAACGGGAGTTGGCTGAGCAAAGGCACCTTATGCCCCAGCTTCTCACTGAGCTGACTGCTGAGCTGATCGGCTACGCGCTGGCCGCCACCTTCACCGAAAAGACGCAACTTTTCACCCTTGTATTCATACCACGACATATTTTCAACAACTCCAGCTACATCCATCGGCACTTGTAAAGCAACAAGACCAGCACGCACCGCAATATCAGAAGCAGAAGGTTGTGGCGTAGTCACCACAATTAGTTCCGCATTCGGAAGTGCTTGAGCCACGGAAATAGCCATATCGCCTGTGCCGGGAGCCATATCAATAAGCAAAACATCTGGCTGTCCCCACCACACATCAGATAAGAATTGTTCTAAGGAACGCTGCAATCTCGGACCGCGCCATAAAATTGCACGATCAGAGCCTGCGAACATCCCAATGGACATTACTTTAGTTCCCCACGCTTCAACCGGCATAAGCATGCCATTCAAATTCGTCGGATGACTTGTAACGCCCAGCAATTTCGGCATAGAAAAACCATAAATATCAGCATCAATAACTGCCGTATCATAGCCCAGCGCAGCAAAAGTTGCCGCCAGATTTGCCGTAACGCTTGATTTGCCTACACCACCTTTTCCAGATGCAATAGCAAAAATACGTGTTTTAATTCCTTTTTTGTGGAAGGGGTTTTCTCGTCTAGCTTCTTTGAGCTCAGCCACTAAAGTATTGAGCTTCTGCTCACTCATAGAGCCGACTTCGAGATTAAGAGTGAGTTGCGCATCAGGATAGCTTGCTACGGCATCCTCAATTTTGCGCCTAATAACATCGGACAGAGGGCAGTTAGGTACCGTCAACTCAATACGTATATGCACGCAAAAAATATGCGGTTCTTCTTGAGATACTTCTACCCCAGTCACCATTCCCAGCTCAGTAATCGATTTGCCCAGTTCAGGGTCAATCACTCCTGTTAAACGTGCATATATGTCTCGAGCAATGCGTTCTTCTGTCATACGTTTATCTGTCCAGTAGCCATAAGTTCAAGGAAAGCCTGCGCATCAATAATAGGCACACCCAGCTTTTCTGCCTTCGTTATTTTAGATGCTCCTGGTTTATCACCGGTAACCAAATATGAGGTTTTTTTGCTCAGCGATGCCGAAGGCTTACCGCCGTGCGCGATAATAGCTTCTTGGATACTTTCTCGCGTATAGCCGTCTACTCCACCAGAAACAACCACGGTTAAACCGTCCAAAGTGTTCTCTGACTGTTCAGGTGTTGTGCTTTCAACCACGCGCATTCCTACGCCAGCTTGCATCCAGGCATGCAAAATATTTCCACGCCAATCCTCAAGATCACCTATATGGCTCATCCAGTCATATACCGATTGTGCCAGTGCATCTCCTACACCATTAATTTCTAGCAGCTCTTCTTTCGACACTCCAGTAAAAGATGGTAAGGATGGGTAATGCTGCGCTAAACTGCGAGCAGATTCTGGTCCAATATGGCGAATTGATAACGCGACTAAAACGCGCCACATATCCGTTTCATGTGCTCGGCTTAATTGTTCAAGCATCGACTGCGTATTTTTTGTTGGCTCAGCAGCTTCCCCATTTTTTGCCGCTTTCATGAAGGCGGGAACCTGATGCCATAAACCGGAACCGCTCGTACTAATTTTTTTCTTAACGATTTTGCCCGTGTCTGGATCAGTATATTGCGTGTAGCGTTCCAAAGGAATTTCTTTCCATACACGCACATCACGCAGCTTGTCTACGCTCAAACTAAACATATCAGCTAAAGATTGCACAACCGGTGTTTGCACAGCAGGTAATTCTAGTCCATCAACTGGCGTATATACTGGAGCATTCTCGCCATCCATAACCTGAATTTTTTTCACATGCGGAGCATACACATCCACAGATCCTGGACGATTGAGTTCAGGGTTTCCTAGGGCTTCAGCAACTTTGTCTCCCAGAGAGTCAATATCAAATGCTTTGCGGCTTCCAAACATGGAAATACGCTCTGTTAACTGTGCAGGACATGAGTCCGTATTTGGGCAACGAAAATCTTTATCGCCCTCTTTTTCCGGCGCAATAGGCGTACCGCAACTTGGGCACTCTGTTGGCATTATAAAATCACGTAACTGATCTTCATGTCCTGCGCGCGCAGAAAGAACGGGTCCCACAATTTCAGGAATAACATCGCCCGCTTTACGTACCACGACGGTATCGCCAATTTTAACGCCTTTGGCTTGCACTTCGAAAGGATTATGCAAGGTTGCACGCGAAATAGTAGATCCAGCAACTTGTACTGGTTCTAGCTGCGCTACAGGAGTCACACGTCCCGTACGCCCAACCTGCACAATAATATCGCGCAGACGAGTATTCACTTCCTCAGGCGGATACTTGTAGGCGACAGCCCATCGAGGAGCGCGTGATGTTTCCCCAAGTAATCGCTGCTGGGCACGCTCATCAACTTTCACCACAATACCGTCAAGCGCGTGTTCAATGTCATAACGATGCTGATCGTAATAATCAATCATCGCTAAAATATCATCAAACGAGCTAACAATGCGATTATGCGGTGATACTGGAATCTTCCATGTTTCATATAAAGCGTATGCATCGCTTAATCGTTCCATCTGTGCAGAGCGCGAAGACTGCTGCCCCCATTCAACACGTCCTAATCCATGCGCATAGAAAGATAAACGACGTTGAGCAGTAATGCTCGGGTCTTTCTGACGCAATGATCCAGCTGCAGCATTGCGCGGATTAGCAAATAACGCGCGCCCTTCACGTTCATGAATGCGGTTTAACTCTTCAAAATCATCAAAACGCATAAAAACTTCGCCACGAATTTCAACGAGTTCAGGAATATCTTGTGGCTGACCAGATAACGTCAGCGGAATATTCGAAATTGTGCGTACATTAGCCGTAATGTCTTCACCAGTTACACCATCTCCGCGCGTTAATCCTTGTTCCAGCACACCATGACGGTAAATCAAGTTCAAGGCAAGACCGTCAATTTTAACTTCACACGTCATAGGAACATGAGCGTGCGAGGAGGAATCTCCAGCTAGCTGGCGCTGTACGCCGGCATACCAATTTTCTAGTTCTGCCAGAGAAAACACATCATCCAAACTAAACATACGAGAAGGATGACGCACAGAAGCAAAATCTTGGGAGAAATCACCTCCCACACGATGTGTGGGACTTTGTTCATTATCTAAGCTGGGAAATTGTGCTTCTAAACGTTTCAAAAACTCCATACGCGCGTCATAAGCGGCATCAGAGGATTGTGGAGCGTCCTTAACATAGTAAGCAATCTGATCTGACTCCACCCACGCAGCCACTTTTGTCCACAGCTGAGAAGCAGTCTGCATATTCAACTGCGTAACGTCAGCTGAATTTAAAGTCAAAGCACTGGCATCAGAATACTCTACCGTTTCCCACCATGCAGCATTGTCTGAAGGTGTTGGCATAGAAGAATGCGCATCGTCAAAATCAAAAGCATCTTGAATATTAGGCATTGAGCGACCTCAGGAATTGAATTTCAACAACATCATCAAGATCAGGATTATCGTTATCCATTGATAACGCGGCTGATCGAATGCGTGCAGACGCAGCAGCTAAGGTACGTCCAGCAACGAATAAATTATTATCCACAGCTACTGTGGCGCTTGGCCCCATTAATGACGCAGCTTGTGTAAAAGGCCATATATCAATATCGAAATAGGCTAAAGCATCTGTGGCCTCATCAAATGTCAGCGGTAAAGAAATATCTTGTGAACGTGCGCGATCAACAAGCTCATCAAGTTCTTGGCGCGCATGAGGTACTGTGCTTTCACTGATGCGAATGCTCATCACATAGCACGACGCAGCTATTTCAAAATCATCCTGCATCCATGCAGCATACGCCATACGATAATACGCATAGGCTGCATCATCCTTATCCAGAGCCACGTGAAGAGCATTACTAGCGGCTGCAAAAGAGGACTTCCAATCGTTATTGTCAGCCAAGGCAATAGCTAATCGCAAATGAGGTAATGGATAGGACGGAGCGTAGGATACAGCTGTATTCAAGTGACGTAGTGCTGTATCGGGACGTCCAATATGAGAGTACACTTCCACCATTTCCATATGCGTTTGGAACAGATTATCGGGAATAAGCACCAATTTTTTATCAGACATAGCAAAAAGGTGATTATAGACAACGCGTTCGGCATAAGAATTAAAGTAGACTGGAACACGGTTGCCTGCTTTGAATGCAGCATCGAGTTCTTGTAAACGTTTTTCAATCATCTCTAGCGCTTCGCTGGGATTTCCTCCCATAAAAGTTTCGCGTGATTTAGTGCGAACGGCATCCAAATCCTGTGACAAGGTGAAACGCGTGCGGTCAATAGGCGTTCCATCAATCACGCTACGCACGTATGATTCCTTGTACTCGTTAAGCTCCGGATCATTAATCTCATCAATATATTCAGAGATTTTTTGTGCACGTTGAGGAACACTCCAATTCTCAGCTGTAGCAAAAGCAGCAATATCTTCTTGCGCACGTTCAAGTACATCAGATCGCTGAATCGATAAATCACGTGCCACAGTTCCGCCCAGAATTTCTGTAGCAGGACCGCTCAGCAGTGCTCGCGACACTTCTGGCTCATCCTGAGCGCCTTGAGGGGTAAAAAGAGCGTCACGCAGATCGAGAGCTGTTTCAATTGGCTGGAGAACGCCCTGATCATTGACATCAATACTGCATAGCTCAAAAGCATGATAGAAAGCGTACGGATCTTCTAAGCCCTGCTGTTCGAGCAGTTGCATGAACTGTTCGCGTTCAAAAACGACTGCCGCAACTGTGTGGGTCAGAGCGGTACGCCGAATAAGTTCAAGAGGATCAGTGCCTGGAGCGGACATGACACTAACATGTGGTCCTGTTGACTCCTCAGCATTGGACTGAGCATCACCGCGACCTTCACGGGTAACTTCTTCAAATGCAAGACGAATATCATCCTCACTAGGCTGAGCATCATGCGCTTCAAATGCTGCTAACTGATCTTGGGAAAAATTAGCAGACTGCATAATATCCATAAAGGTGTCATTAAAGTTTGAAGAGGTCTCCCCCGAAACAGATGCAGAGCTGTTTGCCTCCGCATTAGTCGATTTAGAGTTACGGGAACTATGAGCATGATGTGGGTTATCCATACCCATACTGTCTAGAGCACGCATCAATAAGGCATACATCGTCGGATCACGATCTTCAATATCTTGCGAGCCATCCAGATTATCAATGCGCACAGCAACTCGAGAAATATGATCACTAGCACCAAAAGCCAAAGCAGCTAAAATAATGCCTACTCTCAAGTTGTAGCGTGAACTCATTTGCTGACGTTCTGTTTCCGACATATCAACCCAATCAAGTTTTTGAGGGTCGAAACGTCGCGTTGGCATAACAGTAGATGCAGTGCTTGTAAAGTCAATAACCGTAGCACCTGTATGTTCAACGTCTGCTCGAAAATCAATATCGCTGCGTAACGGTAAACGTAAATGGGCAATAAGTTTTGCTAAAGCACGACGATATACCCATTGGCTTGTATGTATGCCGTGTTCCTGCTCTAGCTGCGGATGCGATGCATACACATCATTGTGAGCAGCAATCTGATATGCCGTTTCGCGAGCAGCTTTAACCATAGGGAAAACAGCATTCACATGTTTAATGTTATGCAGTGTTTGCGTCTGTGAAGAATTGTTGGCAGATTGACGCTCTTTAGCATAAAACTGTCCGAGCCAGCTAGACGCAAACGATGTTTCTTGAGTGGCCTGACTGCCAGTTGTGGCATAACGTAAAGATGGAAGTGCGTGGCTATCTTCCACGCCATGAGTATCTAGCGTGCTTAGTGCATCAAATGCTGGATTTTCCAATAAATCTGAACTCAGTTTGGCAGCGTATGCTAAGGAAATAAAATCTTCAGTCGGCGTGAAATCAAAGTGATAATTATTTTCAATCACACTACTAACCGCACTAAATCGGTTTAAGTTAGATTCAATGCGTAAGGTTTTAAGAGCGGACTCAAAATCTACACCATTGCGAGAATGCAGATAATACAAATGAGATTTTGGATTCGTCATGAGTTCAAGATTTTCTTGACCATGCGTTGCTTCCAATTGAGCAATACGATCTAAAGCGCCGGACTCACGCATAGCATGGAGGAAATACTCTTCCAAACCAGATATTTTCAAGCCAGCCGAGCGAGCATTATTAATATCATTCACACTCGAACGGATAGCGCTTAGTGGCGCCTGCTGACGAATACGGCGATAAATATTAGAGGTACCAAAACCAGTAACATGAACCAGCCCTGTAGCTAAAGTCGGCTGTGCGTAGATAACAAAATAGGCCATACACATGGCATCGCGAAATTCAAGATTTGCGGTTTCACTTGTGCTCACAGCTGATGAACGCACCTGCTCGAAAGTGTAATATTCTTTACCCTTTTGCTCAGTCTTGAGCCATGACGATAGCCATCGCAAACGACCATCTTCACTGCGAGCAACTACAGCACCATGCTCCACAGCCATTGTTTCCATTGTGCTCGGCGTAGGATTCTCACGTAAAAATCGATACTCATGCACATGTCCTAGACCTTCACGTGCAACAATAACGCGCGGTTCTAGATCAGAAATATCGGCATCTAAAAGGTTTGCTTCATAAATACGGGCGTGTGAATCAACCACAGCAACGGGGGCAAAACGTTTTTTATCTGTAAAAATACCTAAAGCCACCTGATTCACATTCATCTTAACAGGATCATGCACCCAGCCCACACGGTATTCGCACGAGCCAATCTTCAAGGTTTTCACAATTCTGCGCGCTACAAAAATTCCTAAAGCATACTCATTGCTAGCCCAAGGAAAAACTTCAGTCACCTTCGATAATAATGCAGATTGTTTGATTGGCATGGTCACATTCTCCCAAACCTATATGACATCATTTGTGCACTCATGCTTATAGAATAACCAGCATGACTTGCGCTGAAAATAGTACTCTTTCGTCATCTACGCCTCGCTTCAGCACTTGCGTAGAACGTCTAGCGCACAGTCGCAGTTTTGCTTTCTTTATTATTGCTAGTCTTGTCATTATTACTCTGGAAATAACCGTTTTTAATATCGGGTCATGGTTATCTCCATCAGGTAATCATGCCGTGCACTATAACCTCGCCACGTCTGAAAGCGTAGAAAAGAAAAATGCGGCTATCTCACACTCAGCTGCAGATAAAACTACTGTTGATGTGCAGTCCTTTGGAGCACAGCTCAGCTTTCCTACCCCAGCTTCGCAACGTGTACGCAGTATTATTTTTACGCCTAGTCAAGCCGCTTCTACACACTATGCCACGCAAGCTACTATAGGCTCTCAGCGCATTAGTCTGAGCGCAGATCGCCCAACTTTCGTCTCTCTTCACGAAAGCACATCACAAGCTATTGCGCAACATGGAAAATTGACCGTGCAGCTTGTTGATGGTCCTCATACACGCGTGAACATTCAATCCGTCACACTCAATGCGCATAAGCCTTTCCATTTTAATATCCTACGCGTCGTGCTTTTACTGCTTGTAGCAGTGTTACTGTGGAGTATTCGCCCACGCTCGCATCTCTATACCATAAAACTTAATACTCATTCGCGCTCCCAAAAAATAGCTTTCTGGGGATCTTTCGCAGCTCCAGTTATTCTTGTCAGTCTTATTCTTCTTGTGCGTTCAGGAATTTTTGTCGGAACCGATACATGGTCTGATTCCCATAACTATATTTATTCGTATCGTCACTATATTTATATGGCTCAAAGCATCCTCGATGGCCACGCGTGGTTAGATATTCCCGTCGATCCACAATTTGATGCTTTAGCTAATCCCTATAATCCTCTCGAACGCAATGCAGCTTTAGCTCAAGGTGCTCAGATTTACTGGGACTATGCGTTTTTTAACCATCACTGGTATTCCTATTTTGGTATGCTGCCCAGCCTTGTGCTCTATATCCCTTTTCATCTTCTCACGGGTGCATGGCCGTCATTAACAGCAGTGAATATACTGCTGCTTACAATTGCACTCATTATGCTCATATCGGCAACTATTCGTTTTATTGCTCGATTCTTTCCGCAAGCTAGTATCGGCTCTACACTTCTTGTGCTTGTATGCGTTTTTATTGGCACCAATCTTGTCTCATTAATCGCGGTGGCTAACCTCTATGTTATTGCTTTTGCCAGTGCCTTATGCATGGTGACGATTGGTTTATTTTTATGGCTAAAAGTTTCACCTGAGCACACTCAATCTTCCAATGCGTGGCATATGGGTATCGGATCCGTATGCATCGCCCTGAGCACGTCCTGCCGACCAACCTTTATTTTTAGCGCTATTCTTGTTTTACCTATTTTTCTTGATCTCATATGGCGTAAACCGTGGCGCGCGATTGTGCGCGCAACTGCCCTCAATCTAGGCGCAGCCTGTGCGGGGCTTCTTCCAGCTCTATGGTATAACTGGTGGCGTTTTGGTTCTATCTTTGATTTTGGAGCAGGCTATCAAATTACTGTTGCCGATATGCGTCATATCCATGCCTCAACTCTGAGCATTATTCAAGGCATGAGCATATATCTCTTCCAGCCTTTGCAAATAACGAGCGACGCGCCTTATCTTGAGTCACCTTTTCTCTCCACACACACGTGGATTCACCGCGAAAGTATTATCGGCGGCTTCTTTATTTTTACTCCCCTGATTGCTTTCAGCCTTCTCTCATTGTGGAGCCAACACATTCGCGCTCGCCTGAGCAATCATTTCGCGTGGATGTATCCAGGATTAGGATGTGTAACCGGTTTATTCTTATGCTGTGTTGTAACCCTCGGAGGTGGCATTGTATGGCGTTATTTTGTGGACTTTAGCTGGGCTTTTGTTTTCGCTGGAATACCACCTCTTCTAGCTGCGCTTGATATCGCTGAGAATCAACGCACGAACTGGCGTTGGAAGCTTCTTTCATGGGTTATAGCTCTGCTGAGTCTGTATCAGATTATGCTGCTTGTTATGAGTATTTTTGTGCCCAACCGTCTCTCCCCGCTGACTGAATATGCACCAAGCCTGTATGCCACATTTGTTGATGCTCTTACTTTTGGCGGTTAGAATCTTTGTGCTGCACCTGAGTGGAGCTTTTCTCTTCTTTCCATCGGTTAATAGCCATTTCGCTATGCGCCCACACTGTTGTAATAATGACGCTCAAAATAACTCCCAACACTGTTCCTACCAGACGAAATACAGCGTACAGCACACGGCCATCGCCAAATTGAACAAGCATCACCAGCGCTAAGGAAATCATGGTAATTTTCCATGATGCAGCAGGCAGCTGAAAAGCGTAAAAGAGTGCCCCAATAATCAAAATAGCTGCGAATGCGAGAGCAACAAAAATATAAGCATTATTGCCAAGTTTGTCGTCCAGAAACACAACTCCCAAGCCAAAAATACCGCCAAACATGGTGCCAATGAGGCGAGTCCATCCAGCTTTACGGGCTTGTTTACGGTCAATCTGAGTACACACCACTACTGCTGTAGCCATTGATGTGGTCATATAATGGCTTGCGAACAGAGAAACTACTGCCACTACTGCAATTCCTAAAGCCACTTCTACTTCTAAAGTAGTTAGACGCGGCGTATCAATGTGTTCGGTAATTTTATCAAGAGGAGCAAAGACTCTATCACGACGCTTACGTACACTCATTTTCCGTCAATCATGCTTTCAATAACGCTAATAGTATCCTGAATTATTCTGCTAAAAATTTCCGGTTCTGGCAATAATGACACCGCCATATAGCCACTGCTATCACAGTCAAAGAAATAACCGGGAGCACTCAAGGCGTGAATACGGTTTAAGAGTTCAATTCCAACCTCATCATCATCCAAGCTGGATGGCAGACGCAGCATCACACTCCATCCGCCTTCAGAGCGCAAAGGTGTTACTATGCCTTGAGTACGCTGTGCATCCGCCGTGTATTCTAGTAGCCAATTGAGGTTTGTCAAGCATCTGCTGCGTATGCGTTCTGTTTGCTCATCTGCTCGCGCAAGAAGCGACTCAATCTGCTGAGTAATTAGGGAAGACATGGGCAAAAAATCATCGGCAATCATGTCTAGACGTTGCAATGCTTCAGTTTTGTCATTTTCGGGACCGCTCACATAAATCCAGCCGACTTTAGCATCCGCAGCAGCAAGCATCTTTGAAAAACCGTCTATAGTAAAAGTAAGAACTGCATTTTCTCCTACAAAACGCGAGCGCGAGTCGAAAGCTTGTAACGAGAAATCGTAGAAAACTTCATCCGCAATAAGAGCAACTTTATAGCGTTGACATAAAGCTATAATACGTGCCCGTTCCTCAGCTTTAACATATGAGTTCGTGGGATTATTGGGATTAATCAGAATCAGAGCCTTAATAGGATGCTCACTATCAGGTTGATTATAATGATGAAGAGCCTGCTCAATGCTGACGTAATCAATCATCCATGAACCGTCGTAGAGCAGACGATATGGAACTGATTTCACGCCGGTGAGTGCACAAATAGATTCAATGAGCGGATATCCAGGTTGTGGAAAAAGCACGCAATCTCCTGGATCGCATAAAAGCATCATAAGCCATGCGTATGCCTGTGATGTTGAATTAAGAATATAGAGTTGCTGCACGTCCAGTTCGCGACTATATCGCCGCGATAAATAGTTAACAAGCGAGCGCCGCGCTTTAAGATCGCCACGCGGGTCAGCATGGTATATAAAATCCGGACCATGTACGCTTAAGCCAAAATGGGTGGGGTTGGAATCATTGAGGTGAGTCACACTAATGCCCTGTTCTTGTAGCTGCTGTGAGCGTACAGACAGGGCATTTAATGACTGCTCACCTGTGCGATGGGAAAACTGCACAAACGAGTCCTTTGAATGAAGTGTTTAATATTTTATTATGGACGTTTTTATGGAAGCCTTTATGGCGGTTTTATGAGCAACGTAACTACTGGTAGCACACGGGCACATAAACGTACGCCCACATTTTATTGTTGTGTGGATGCGAAGTACGCGGCTCCCACAATTCCTGCATCATTGAGAAGTGCTGCAGGAACAAGTGGCGTTTCAATGTCAATAAATTCAAAGAATTTCTCATGCTTCTTGGATACACCACCACCGACAACAAAAACGTCTGGGCTAAAGTATTTCTCGAGCAGACGGTAGTACTTGGTTAACCGCTTACCCCATTTTTTCCAGGTCAACTCTTTTGCAGAGCGCGCCGAATCAGCAGCATATTTTTCTGCATCTTGACCATCTAATTCTATGTGTCCTAATTCTGTATTAGGCACGAGCACACCGTTCATAATAAGAGCTGTTCCAATACCCGTTCCTAAGGTTGTGGCAATCACAAGGCCTTCAGCACCCTGCGCTGCACCAAACTGTGCTTCCGCTAAACCGGCTGCATCAGCATCATTAACAACATGAACGCGACGTCCCGTATGTTCACTCATAAAAGCATTGAGATCTACGCCCACCCAGGATTGATCTAAATTAGCCATAAAATCAAGCGGACGTCCAGGTTTGACTGGAGCAGGAAAAGCAATGCCAATTGGAGTGCCATCGTGCACATCGTAATGATCCAGAATCTGCTTAACAATAGCAGCTACTGCTTGCGGAGTTGATTCCTCTGGCGTTGGAATGCGTAAACGTTCATCAGCAAACTTACCGTGAATCAGGTCTACTGGAGCACCTTTGATTCCAGATCCGCCGATATCAATTCCAAAGGCTTGTGCTGTATCGATCATGACAACCTCCTTCTGTGGATGGGCGAGATGAACGCTGTTCTCTCTTCGCCCCATTATAATGCAAGTATGAGCACTACGCATTCACAAGTAATTGATGCCATCAACGTTCGCATCTCGAATCGCATTTTTAGTCCTGACCTCATTGAAGAGGGAATTTTACGTCAACTTCTGCAACATATGGATGCCATGAGTGTGGTTTCTGGCATTCGTTTCAGTTTTGTAGAAAATCATCCAGAGCTCTTCGAACGCATTGTGCGTGAACGTGGAGAATTCAAGGGAGCAGCACACGTTATTGTGCTTAGCGGACCTCGCAATGACTTACTCGCTCTAGAAAAAGCAGGCTTCTATGGCGAGCGTTTAATTTTAAGCGCTACCCTTATGGGATTAGCCACAAGTTGGGTGGATCACAGCATTGATTTACCTTTAGCAAGTTCTCTGGCTCAGATTCCTTCTGACGAAGTAGCATATGCTGCTTTGACTGTGGGATATTTTGAAGATCAAGAGCACGTTTTGCAATTATCTTATGAAGCGCGCGCTCAATTACAAGCCACCCATCGTGGCGGACAAAATATGTCTGCATTGGGTGGAGTAACCCCTGAAAGCCCTTCATGGTATGCCAGCGCTATTGAAGCTGTAACCAAAGCACCATTCCCTGCTCATATGCAGCCAATTCGCTTCTTACTCTCTGATGATCAGCGCAGTATGCGAGCATTCATAGATCCTGATTTTTCCTTGGGAACCACTCGCGATTATTTGATTTTAGGAATCGATAAATTACATGCGCAAATTGGAGCGGGAGCTGATGCTCACAATCCTGCATCTGGTGAATGGGAGTGGGGAAACGGCGGCACTTTTCACGTGAAGTAAGCACTACTGAGCGCATACAAGCGGTGCGCTAAGTTGGGTTTATCGGGGAGGCTGATGTTAGCCTCCCCTTGCTATATGAACTTACTTGCGCTATGGAGTATGTATGCTCCTGCCCTATGACCCTGCTAATCGTGCGGATCCTGATGTTCTTAGTGATCCTGCGCGTACTAACTGCAAAGAGTTTAAACCACATCATCTTTTCACAAGTTCGTAAGAATAATTGCGCTCAGACCTGAGCACATGGTATGGTGTTGTCGTACGTTTCAGGGCGAGGCGAAAATCCTCGACTGGCGGTAAAGCCCGCGAGCTGCGCAAGCGGTTGATTTGGTGAAAGTCCAGAGCCAACGGTTACAGTCCGGATGAAGAGAAACAGGAGACGACTATGCCTTCTCGCAAGTCTGATCATGAGAATTCACACAAAACATCTCAACCATATTGGACAAGTCAGCGCATTGCTATTTATGCATTATTTTCTGCTTTAGCTCTTGCTCTGAGCTTTCTTCAAATTCCTATTTTCCCAGCAGCACCATTTTTAAAATATGATCCAAGTGGCATTGTTGTGCTATTAGCTGGTTTTGCTTACGGTCCTTATGCTGCAACTATTATTAGCGTTCTCAGTGCGCTTCCCCACCTCATTACGGACCCTTTGGGTGGTCTCATTCTACTTGCCTGCAGTTTAGCCTTTAGCGTGCCATCTGCATGGATTTATAAAAACCACCGTACCCGCAAGTTTGCGTTAATATCCATGTTTGTGGGCGCTGTATGTTTTATTACTACAGCTCTGGTGTTAAATCTGGCTATTACACCGTTTTACACCGCCACAGATTTTCACACTGTACTAGGTATGCTCTTGCCCTTGCTTCTGCCTTTTAATGTGCTGAAGGCCTTGATTCATTTGGCAATTACGACTGTATGCTATAAGCCTATTACTGGTTTATTAAAAGCTTTTACAGCTTCTCAAGAATCTCAGCGCCGCGTATAAAACTATTCTTATAAAACTATGCGTATAAAACCATGGGACGATGCATCAAAACGCATCGTCGGTTGACTCTTTACTTTTTATCTTGTTGTCCGTTTTAAAGGATGATACTTATGCTTTCGCATTCACCTGATGCTTTTCGATTGCACCACGTCAGCTTTTCTTATCAATCCTCATCCCCCGATGCTGTTGCGGATGTCACCTTAACTATTCCGCGTGGTCAATGGGTTACTCTTATTGGTTCTAACGGTAGCGGTAAAAGTACTTTAGCGCGTATGCTTGCAGCAGTCAGTGCACCTAGTAGCGGAAGTCTTGACGTGCTTGGCACTCAACTCTACGATGAAGAAACAGGCGTGAATCGTCACGCCTATGTTCATGCTCGTCGTCGTGTAGCCTACGTTCCTCAAAATCCCGAAGACTATATTGTAGGCGATACGGTCAAAGACGATGTGGCTTTCGAACCTGAAAATTTAGGCTGGCAACCCGACGATACTGCTCAAGCCGTGTACGAGGCTTTAGAAGATACAGGCATGGTATCTGTGGCTGAACAGAATCCCCTCCATTTATCGGGCGGTCAGCAGCAGCGTGTTGCTATGTCATCAGCTTTAAGTTCGCACCCAGATATTCTTATATTGGATGAACCATTCGCCTATGTTGATAGCAGCGCACGAGAATGCTTATTACACACTCTGCGCACTGCCCATCAGCGCGGAGTGACTATTGTGGTTATCTCTCATCACCAATCACTGGCCAGTTATGGAGATAGAGTTCTCGAAATGAAAAATGGTCGTATTGTGCGCGATGAACCAAGCGCTCAATATAAAGACCATGATGCGCTCCAACCGTGCACTGCAGACAATATTAGGCGTTTAGGTATTCCCGTCAGTACTACTGCTGACGTCAGTCCAGCTTCTCCCCTCCTCACCGTTGATTCTGTGTCTTATAGCTATGAATCATCGTCACCAGTGCTTTCAGATTTCAGTATGACGGTCAATCGTGGCGAATTTGTTACCATTAGTGGACCTAATGGCAGTGGTAAAAGTACGCTACTCAGCTTGTTAGCAGGAACACATAAGCCGACTGCTGGCACTATAGATTTCTCAGGTCAGCGCGTGGGCATCACACTGCAGAAAGTGGACAAGCAGCTCTTTGCTTCTAGCGTCTTTGATGATATAGCTTTTGGTCCGCGCTCCCAAGGACTATCAGAACATGATGTGGAACAGCGTGTGCATGGTATTGCTCATCTTTTGGGGATTACTTCTGCGCTTAATTCTTCAGTATGGAATTTATCGGGCGGGCAGCAACGTTTAGTGGCGTGCGCCGGAGTTGTGGCTATGAATCCTGATGTTCTTATTGTTGACGAGCCAACAGCTGGTTTAGACGCGCAGACAAGCCAGAAAATGCTCTCCCTCTTAGAAACGCTCCATGCTCGCGGCATGACCATTATTATGGTTACTCACGAGCTGCAGTACATCAAGCGTTTAGCAACACGTGCCATAGTTCTTGAACCTCCACAGCCTTCGCAGAAAGATGTCAACTCGCTAGCCACAGTTTCCGCTCCGCATTCTACTTTTGATCCGCGTGCTCTCACTGTATCTACTCTTGCGCTCTTGTTCACGTTCTTTGCAGTGCATTCTCCTGCTCAGCTTGGTCTAGCTGTGACAGCAACATCGGCGTATGTCATCATGTCTCATATTCGCGTACGCAAATTTATACGAGATATAGCGCCTTTTACTGTGTTTATTTGCTGTATGGGTTTATTTAATCTCTTCTTTGATCATTCTGGCGAGACGGTACTAGATACCGGTTTTATTCAGATTACAACGGGCGGATTATGGACCGGTCTTCTTTATGCTGGTCGTTTTACACTTCTCGCTTCTGTGGCAGTATCGTATCTACATATTTTGCCGCCAAATCGTATTTCTGATGCAGTCGAACGCATGTGCGCTCCCCTTACCCGATGGGGAATGCCGATTCATCAATTATCGCTTATGTCGATGCTGTCTGTGCGTTTTCTACCTCTGTTGCGCCGAGATTTTCATGATGTGATGGTCGCTCAAGAATTACGCGGCGCTCAGATTAAGCATGGTTCCTTGCGAAATCGCTTAGAATCTCTTCAAGCGCTCATCGTGCCTGCTTTTGCCCATGCTCTGCGTCATGCCGATAATGTGAGTGTGGCTCTTGATGTACGTGGATATGATCCCGATAATCATAGAGTGCCGTGGCGAGTCATGACCATAACATGGCGTGATTATGTTCTCATGACAGTGTGCGCTCTGTACATTATCACTGTTTGTTCTATGAGTCTTGTCCTCTAAAAAGGCATAACAAAAAGGGCGGTTGTTTTTTAGACAACCGCCCCTCATGTTTTATCTTAGATTATTCTGCGTCAGCTGTAGCAGCGTCCTCAACTGGTTGTGAACCGTCGGCTTGAGATTGAACTGTTTGCTCTTCAGCATCAGTTACATCTTGAGATTCAGCATCTACGAAAGGTGTAGCACTGAAAGTAAATTCGCCTAAAATGCCTTCACCTTCAGAATCCACAGTAATCTGCTCATGATCATGCAAATCTCCCAGAAGAATTTTCTCGGAAATAGCATCCTCAATATCACGCTGAATAACGCGACGCAATGGTCGAGCACCTAAGAGTGGATCGAAACCTTTCTGAGCCAACAAATCCTTAGCCTGATCGGTCAGTTCTACAGACATATGACGTTCGAAGAGACGATCATTCAAACGAGCCACGTCCAGATCCACAATCTGACGAACCTGAGATTCAGTCAACTGCTGGAAGACAATAATGTCGTCCAAACGGTTCAAGAATTCAGGACGGAACTGCCCCTTAAGCTCAGTAGATACCTGATCCTTCATACGCTGATAGGATGTTTCGGTATTGCCACCAATATTGAAACCAGTATTCGCAGCCTGAGAAATCTTGCTGGTACCTAAGTTGGTCGTCAGAATAATAATAGTGTTCTTAAAGTCCACTTTACGTCCCTGACCATCAGTCAAATGACCGTCGTCAAGTACCTGCAACAAGGTGTTGAAAATATCTGGATGTGCCTTTTCAATCTCATCGAAAAGTACCACTGAGAATGGCTTGCGACGAACCTTTTCCGTCAATTCTCCACCCTCATCGTAGCCCACATATCCTGGAGGTGCACCGAAGAGACGAGAAGCAGCATACTTCTCACCAAACTCAGACATATCAATACGAATTAACGCATCCTCATCATCAAAGAGGAACTGAGCCAAACTCTTAGCCAACTCAGTCTTACCCACACCTGTTGGACCTGCAAAGATAAAGGATCCTGACGGACGCTTAGGATCTTTCAAGCCCACACGCGCACGACGAATAGAACGTGACAATGCGGAAACGGCCTCATCCTGACCGATAATGCGCTTGTGAAGTTCAGCTTCCATCGACAACAGCTTTTGTGATTCTTCCTGCGTCAACTTGAAGACTGGAATACCCGTGGTCGAAGAAATTACTTGAGCAATAACTTCTTCATCTACCACCATAGATACATCGGATTCACCTTCACGCCAGGCTTTTTCACGCTCTTTACGCTGAGTTTCCACGCTCTCTTGCTCATCACGCAAAGATGCAGCCTTTTCAAAGTCCTGCTGCGCAATTGCTTCATCTTTCTGAGTCTTCAACTCAGCAATGCGCTTATCCATCTCTTTGAGCTCTGGAGGAGCAGTCAGACGACGAATACGTAAACGAGCACCCGCTTCATCAATCAAATCAATAGCCTTATCTGGCAAATGACGATCTTGAATATAGCGTGCTGACAATTCTGCAGCAGACTGCAAAGCCTTATCCGTAATGGTTACACGATGATGATCCTCATAGTTCTTACGCAGACCTTTAAGGATTTCAATCGTATCGGCAATGCTTGGCTCATTAACCTGGATAGGCTGGAAACGACGCTCTAACGCAGCATCTTTTTCAATGTATTTGCGATACTCGTCCGTTGTGGTAGCTCCAATGGTCTGCAGCTCGCCACGTGCAAGCATAGGCTTAAGCATATCGGAGGCTCCCATAGCTCCGTCAGCTGAACCTGCTCCTACAATAGTGTGAATCTCATCAATGAAAAGAACAACGTCACCGCGAGTTTGGATTTCTTTGAGTACTTTCTTTAAGCGCTCTTCGAAATCGCCACGATAACGCGAACCGGCAATCATCGAACCTAAATCAAGCGAGTAAATCTGCTTATCTTTCAAGGTTTCCGGCACATCACCAGCGACAACTTTTTGAGCTAGCCCCTCAACCACAGCAGTTTTACCCACGCCCGGTTCACCAATGAGCACAGGATTATTCTTTGTACGACGGCTCAGCACAACCATTACACGTTGAATTTCTGCGCTACGCCCAATTACAGGATCGAGCTTACCCTCAAGAGCCTGCTGGGTGAGATTGCGTCCAAACTGATCAAGTAAAGCAGAGCCAGATTGATTCTGCTTATTGGCCACACTACCTGAGTTAGCAAGCTCACCTTGAGCGCTAGAATCATGAGTATCACGAATAGCATCAATAACAGATGTACGCAATTCAGTTAAATCTACGCTCATCTTGACCAGCACCTGCGTGCCCACACCTTCACCCTCGTGAATAAGGCCTAAAAGTATGTGCTCAGTGCCAATATAACTATGCCCTAACTGCAAAGCTTCACGCAATGACAGTTCCAGCACCTGCTTAGCATGAGGAGTAAAAGGAATATGACCAGCCGTAGTGGCATTACCCTTTCCAATCATTTCCTCGACTTGCGCTTTAGTTGCTTCAAACTTCACGCCTTTAGCTTCCAGCGCTTTAGCAGCAACACCCTCGCCTTCACGAATTAGGCCCAAGAGCAAATGCTCCGTACCAATATAATTGTGTTGGAGAGAGCGCGCTTCTTCCTGAGCAAGCACAATAACGCGTCGTGCTCTATCAGTAAAACGTTCAAACATAAAGTCCTCCAATAATTTTCCTAGCATCGATTTTACAGATAAATGTGACGTGGCGCTCATTTTTTCTGCTTTTTACACCGCAGAGCCGAAAACTTGAGTGTATGCGACGCAAGTTCAGCGTGTTTTATGACTTGTCGTTTTCCAACAAGACACGTGTAGTGTGCGGTAGACTAGAGAAAAGGAGGAATCATGACTGACGTAACAACACATACCCCTTCTCCTCTGGGTGAGCTGGCTGTCGGCGTAGACGGCACTGCTGAATCCTTTGCAGCTTTGGAATGGGCAATGAAAGAATCAGTGGTCACAGGTCAGAAAGTTCATGCTATTTATGGATGGACTCATTCATGGAATTTGGGTGATGAGCCAGCCTCTTCTGAAGATTGGCAGCGTGTTCGCACCATTATTAACGCTGATTTACGCCAGTGGGCAGATCAAGCTAGTGAGGGGATTAATTTTGATAAATCACTCTTAAAGCTCACTTCTGTTCACGCTGCTGGCACCACTGCTTTGCTGGATATTGGCGAGCGCGCTCATCAGATTGTAGTCGGTCGACGTACTATGGGCACTGTTGCACGCTGGTTTTTGGGTTCGATGAGTGAAAATCTGGTCTATCAAGCGTCCACACCGGTAACGGTTGTACGCGCGATTAATGATTCCACTATTACGCGTGAACAGCAGCAGTCATCTGTATCTGAAGAAGAACTCTTAGGTTCTGAACATCGATTACCACTGGTTGTGGCCGTGGACGGTTCGCAGCCGAGTGTTCGCGCTTTAGATTTTGCTATTGAATCAGCGCGCGCAGAACATCGCGACATTCATGTGCTCTATGCATGGCAAACGAAAACATTAGGACGCTATATGGAACACGAGCATGCTGTTCCTTCTGTTGAGGAAGGCCAGAGTATTGCTCATCGAGTGCTCAACACTCTCGTAGAGCAAGCTGACATTCCTGCAGATATACGAGTTGTGCAGCATGCTATTCATTCAGCTCCAGCAAAAGCCCTTATTGATGCCTCTCATTACGCTCATCGTATTATTATGGGCTCACGCGGATTAGGTAAGTTTGATCAGCATATACTCGGGTCGGTGAGCCGTAAGCTCTTAGATACCTCGTGGGCTCCGGTCACAATCGTACATTAAATACTAATGGTGGAGATAGCATAAGGTTATCTCCACCATCACTTTATGTCTTTGTCTGATTTTATTCGTCATCAAGATCTGAAGAATCGTGTGTATCCGTATTATCTGTATCGGTATTATCTACGAGATTGTCGGGATCGTCCATATCTTCCAAAATATCAGCTATACCACGCTCTTCAGCACTTGGCTTAACCACACGCGGACGGGACACAATAATAATTTCATCCCCATCATCAACCGTTGGCTCTGGTTGAATCCATAACTGTGATGGTTCTGGCGGATCAATATCAGAATGTTCTCCACACCCATGATCAAGCGATACCACTCGCCCATCATCTTGACTCCACTTATTCGCGCATACGCCAAACATGGTTCCTAATTCGCCTTGAATGTGCACAAAGAAGCCACAGGTTTGACATGTTTTACCAGTTGCCACGCGTGTAGATAAGGATTTAGGCCCGTGCGGACCGCCATACCAACGCTGAGCAGTTTGTGCACGTCCTGCAGGTGAAAGAACTCGTGAACGCGATAATTCAAATTCCTCAACAATCTCGCGGTATTCTTGGCTTTGCTCCACCTGCTCGGCAGAATTAAGCTCTTGGGTTTTTACCGATTCGAGTGCTGACGATTGCGTTTTGCGAAACTCAGGTGCATCGTTTTGCTCAGTGTTTTCCGGAGTTTTCTCTTCCGCCACAGTTGACTGCGTGTCAGTAAGTTCTGCTTGTTCAGGTCGAACTCCCGGCTCTAAACGCTCATCATCTGCTTCCGTTCCCAACACGTCTGTTGGGGAAATATCTGTAGGAAGCAAACGGTCTTTCCAAGGAATCCATTCAGGCGCCAGCAAAGACTGTGAGGTTGGAATAAGAGAAGACTCATTAATGGTTCACTTGTCTGCCTCACGATCGTGATACATAGTAATGGACCGATTGCCATCCCTCGTACCCGACGATTAATGATGTGAATCGAAAGTCCAACACGTTCTCAGCAATCTCATACGCTGCAACAAAATCACCTACATGGCTTTTGTTATCAGCGATTTCCTGGAGTCCATGACGAGCCTGAGCCACCACGGACTCATCAACTGTTACAGGATTTTCTTCACTGGTGTGCTGAGATATTTCAGTCATTATCTTTCTCTTCTCAACGTGTGACGTGGATTTTAATCCTGCACATCAAAATTGTCAGCAACTGCACGCAACACATGAGCAAGTTTCTGTGATTCGCGCACTTGAGGGTAACGTCCTCGACGTAAACTGTTACCTGCTGAATCGAGCAGTTTAATCACATCTTCTACAATGCTTGCCATGTCTTCAGGCTTTGGCCTGGTGGCTTTAACCACTGACATTGCTGGACCAATAACGCGCACATCCATTGCTTGAGGTCCGCGTCGGCTCTCAATACGTGAAAATTCTACTTTTGCACCTGAGCGTAAGGTTGTTGCCCCAGCAGGTAAAGCCGTTGCTGGGACGAAAACATCTTCGCCGTCATCACTACTGATAAAACCAAATTTCTTATCAGCATCGAACCAACGTACTTTTCCGCTTGGCATTTTCGTCCTTATCATTCAAAACTTATCTAAAACTATACGGTCTCTTATTGTAACGCAAAGCGCATTTTATTTCTTGGTGGAAGTGTCCTTCTTCGATTCCAGCGAAATTCTAATTTCCGTCGTCGTCATATCATCAGCCGTGTTTTTCTTGCGGCGTCCAAAAATGGCCGGTGCTGTTTTCTTTTCCCGCATACGCTGTTGATTCGGATCCATATTACTGAATAACACGGTTTGTGAAATAGGCACCACAACAGTTGTTGTCAATCCTCCGCCAGGAGTTTGAGTAGCACAAATCAGGCCGTGATGTGCTTTGACAATGGACTGCACAATAGACATACCTAAACCAGTGCCACCCTTTTCGCGAGCGCGTGAAGGATCAGCCGTATAGAAGCGTTCGAAAATGCGATGCCGTGCTTCTTCCGATAATCCTGGGCCATGATCGCGAATTTGAATAATAACATATTCGAGAGTTTCCTGACTTCCTGAGGATTCATGTACATCACGCAAGAATGTGTCAAGAGTTTCTGCTGTAGATGGCTGATTTTCAAGATCGCGCGCATTGACGCTAGCTTGCACAACAGCAGCTCCTACTTCAACCGGTGAATTAGATGGTGTATAACGGTGAATATTTCCAATAATATTGGTCATCACCTGCCGCATACGCACAGGATCTCCCCCGGCATCAATGTGTGGAATCTGCCCAGGAATAAATGCGAGAGATGAATCAGCACCATCAGCAGCATCAGTCGCTGTGCCGTTAACCGACTGAATAATAGATCCCATATCCATGCTGAGACGCCCTAAAGTAATCTCGCGCTGAGGGTCTAAGGCGTGTAAATCTTCCACAGAATCAGTCAGTACATCTGTTATATGTATTGTTTGCGCTAGGTCAATGCCGCGTCCTTCGTCTAAGCGCGCTAAAGATAGCAGATCTTCTACCAGAGCAGACATACGTGTACTCGATTTATCGATATGTTCAATAACCATATCAGCGCTTTCCACAGGGTCAGCGCTCGGCGATTTTCTCTGCATTTTATACAACTCTGTGCTGCCATGAATCACAGCAAGAGGCGTACGCAATTCATGAGAAGCGTCAGAAACGAAGCGCTTCATTTGCGAAGTGATTTCTTCTTGTTTCTTAAAACTTCGCTCAATTTGTGACAGCATTGAATTCAAAGAATGCGACAACGATCCTATTTCGGTATTCAGTGGTGCGCTATCCACGCGTTGCGATAAATCACCTGCCGCAATTTTAGTTGCTGTCTGCTCCATCTTCTTCAAAGGACGTAAAGATCGACGCACTGCGAGCAAAGCTAAGAAACCAGCAGTAATGACAATAGCTACAGCAGACCAGACGAAATACACCGTTAATGCTTGGGTTGTATCATTCACATCAAACAATGACAAGCCAATATACACCACGTATTCCATGCCTGTGGCTCTATTGACATACTGTGATGCAATAACGCGCCACGGAGAATGAGCCATAATGGATTGACGCGTACTTAAGGATACACTTTTAGCAATATGCACAGTGGCGGGCACTGTGGTGGGATCACCATATAAGAAATCCGGCGCTTTACCTTGCTTCGGCAAGGTAGGAACAGACTCCACACCGTCATGCGCGATAGGAATAAGAGGGGTACTCAAAATATTGTTGTCATTGTCACGTATTTGAACAAAATAATCAGTTGGACCTAAATTTTGATTACCCGTTGTACTATATGGTGTTGGACGCTTGTCGTTGTTGTCAGAACCAGCTAAGTTATCTTTTAACCCGTGATTTCCTAAAGACAGATTGGGAGTCGAATCTGCTTCTTGATCGCCTGCATTTTCTGATTGCAGTAAATCAATATTGTTGATAACCAGTGTTGCCTGGCGCATCAGCTGTGTATCTGTTTTCTGCATAAGCGCTGATGATACAAGTTGACGTGATGCCACAACGAGGACGGAACTGGCCACAGCTAAAAAGACAAGCACTAAGACCATCAGTCGCGATGCCAAAGGAATGCAACTCATGCGCCATTTTATATGTGCTCCAACACCCATATTGGAGTTGTTCATCGGCTCGGATTTTTCCGTAGACTTTTCCATTGCGTATGCCTTAAAGTTTCACGAAACGCTCAGCGTATCTTCGTCACATTTTAATGAATACTCCCGCACAGAGTCATCATTTTAATCACGAGGTTCGCGAATCATATAGCCGATACCACGTTTGGTCAGGATAATCGGCACAACTTTCTGCGTATTTCCGTCATCATCAATATAGGTAACGCCGTCAATTTTCTTACGCAGGTAGGAAATATAGGATTCCACAATGGCAGCATCGCCACCCCAGTCATATTGCCAGACGTGATCGAGAATCTGCGCTTTACTGAGCACACGCCCCTCATTATCCATGAGATAACGCAAAAGTTTATATTCTGTAGGGCTTAAATCAATAAGCTCCCCATGGCGTGTGACGTCGTGCGAGTCTTCGTTAATCTCTAAATCAGCAACGCGAATAATAGGATTATCTTCTACTTCTTCGCGCGTGCGACGCAAAATAGCGCGAATACGAGCCACAACTTCTTCAAGACTGAAAGGTTTGGTCACATAGTCATCGCCGCCCACTGTTAAGCCCATAACTTTATCTTGAGTATCATCACGGGCAGTTAAGAAGAGAACAGGTGCATCAATACCTTCTTGACGAATACGACTTGTCACAGTAAAACCGTCAATATCAGGCATCATAACATCCATGATGATGAGATCTGGTTGCGAGTCCACAATAACGTCAATTGCTTCCGTACCATTGGAGGCAGTGATAACATCAAAACCGGAAAAACGCAACGATGCAGATAAGAGCTCACGAATTGACGGCTCATCATCGACGACTACTAAACGTGCTTCTTGATTATTGACCATAGTGACTATAGTGGCAGTACTTCCTGAAAATTAACTGAAAATAATCTCAAGAATTCAGCAATTTATAAGCCGCAACTCGGCGTGTTATTCACATTGGTTCACATTGCTCGTATGAATAGAGAACTCACATGCTTATCGCGTAGAGTTCATAATACTTCTCATACTCATCATCACAATCCAGACAGAAAGGACATCTCATGCCACAATATCATGTTGATTCCGAACATATTCTGAGTGCGAGCACTCAAGTTAATGCATCTATTGAAGATATTCGTGCAGCAGTGTCAACAATGTATGCGCATCTAACTGAACTAGAATCCTCGTGGCAAGGTAGCGCGGCTATTCAGTTTCAGACCGTTGCACAACAATGGCAAGCAGCTCAACGCACCATGGAAGACAGCCTCACATCTATTCAGCATGCTATGACTCAAGCCGCGCAACTCTACGCTGACACGGAAGCGCAAGCCAGTCAGCTCTTTGCTCAGTAGCAGCTCCCTACACATCTCAGCAGAGGATTTTCAGACACGGGATGACTTTGCTTCCCCTCGCCAATTCCCCTCTCCAAAAAATATGCAGAAGTCTCACCACTTTTGAGTGATGAGGCTTCTGCTAGACTCTCGTATGCGTGCCTATACGGCACCTGATACGCACATCTTCGGCGTGAGTTTAGTAACCCATGTCTGGAGCTGCTGGAGCTGGAGTAGCTGGCTCTGGCTTGTTTGCCACTACTGCTTCAGTTGTCAAGAACAAACCAGCAATAGAAGCTGCATTCTGCAGAGCAGAACGAGTTACCTTAACTGGATCTGTAACGCCTGCAGCCATCAAATCTTCGTATTCACCGCTTGCAGCGTTCAAACCGTGACCTGCTGGCAAGGAACGAACCTTGTCAATAACAACATCGCCAGATAGACCTGCATTAGAAGCAATCTGCTTGATTGGAGCTTCAACAGCACGGAATACGATGCTTGCGCCTGTTGCTTCGTCGCCTTCAAGCTGTACAGAGCCTTCAACTGCTGCTGCAGCTTGAATCAAAGCAACACCACCACCAGGTACCAGACCTTCTTCAATAGCAGCCTTAGCGTTGCGTACAGCATCTTCGATGCGATGCTTACGTTCCTTTGCTTCAACTTCAGTTGCAGCGCCAACCTTAATAACTGCTACACCACCAGCGAGCTTTGCAAGGCGCTCCTGCAACTTTTCGCGATCATAATCGGAATCAGTTGCATCGATTTCCTGACGAATCTGTGCCACGCGAGCTGCAACATCTTCTGCAGAACCTGCACCAGAAACGATAGTTGTTTCATCCTTAGAAACAATCACCTTTGCTGCATGACCGAGCACAGTTTCATCAATAGAATCAAGCTTCAAGCCAACTTCTTCAGATACCACCTGAGCGCCAGTCAAGATAGCCATATCCTGGAGCATTGCCTTACGACGATCACCGAAACCTGGAGCCTTAACAGCAACAGTATTGAAGGTGCCGCGAATCTTGTTGAGCACCAAAGTTGGAAGAGCTTCACCATCAACATCTTCTGCAATGATGAGCAATGGCTTACCGGACTTCATAACAAGTTCAGCCACGTGTACGATATCCTGCTGAGAAGAAACCTTACCCGAGGTGAGCAAAATGTATGGATCTTCCAAAACAGCTGTCTGATCTTCAGGATTAGTCACGAAGTAAGGGGAAATATAACCCTTATCGAAACGCATACCTTCAGTGAAGTCAAGGTCTAAGCCGAACTTGTTGTTGTCTTCAACGGTTACAACACCGTCCTGACCAACCTTATCCAATGCTTCTGCAATGCGTTCGCCAACTTCAGGATCAGCAGCAGAAATAGTTGCGGTTGCAGCGATCTGTTCCTTAGTCTCCACATCCTTAGCGGATTCAAGCAAAGACTTCACAATAGCATCTGCAGCCTTTTCAATACCGCGACGCAAAGCAATAGGATTGGAACCTGCAGTAACGTTCTTCAAACCTTCATGAACCAATGCCTGAGCCAAAACTGTTGCTGTAGTTGTACCATCACCAGCAACATCGTCAGTCTTCTTTGCTACTTCCTTAACAAGCTCAGCACCAATGCGCTCGTATGGATCTTCAAGATCAATTTCCTTAGCAATGGATACACCATCATTGGTAATAGTTGGAGCACCATAGGTCTTGTCAAGAACAACATTGCGACCCTTTGGACCAAGAGTCACCTTTACAGTGTCTGCCAACTGATCAAGACCAGCAAGCATACCCTGACGTGCTTCATCATCATAAGCAATAATCTTTGCCATGATTATCCTTTCCAGACTAGAGTTCAAATATTCAAAACCTGAGTCGCAAACACTCAACTTTTGATTTCTTCCTATAGATTAGCACCCTTATGCACAAAAATGCTAATTAAAAATTCGGTGTTTTGCCTTCAGCCTAAGTTTTTATACTGCACTCTACGCTTGAATGCCATAATCGCACTAAAATTGTGCTCACTATAGCTAGTCTTTTCTATTGTTGTATCAGCACAACAGCAATATCACCAGAGCTTAAGCTGCTGACCTGTTCAACAGCGGATATACCCAGTTTAGATGCAATGTCTTGAGCAGTTACTTTATCTGCCTCGTTGACGTACCATACAGTATTTACGCTTGGTAAGCTGGATGCGTTATTTGGATTTGATGGCGTGACGTTAGCATAGCCATCATTGGTTAATACAGCAGCTTTGGATGCAGCAAAACCAGTAATGCCAGTACCGTTATACACATACACTGCCTTGGACTTATCAGCCTGAGGTGCAGCTGGTTGTTGTGATTGTTCTTGAGCCTGATCACGAGAAGAGTCCTGCGCGTTCTGCTTGTCAGCCGCATCTTTCTCATCCTGTGTACTTTCAGACTTCTTTTCCTCTGTCTTCTTCGCATCTTTTGCAGTGCTCTTTTTAGATGAAGAAATCTGGCGTGATGTGGTGGCACTTGGAATCAGGTTTAATCCATTCTTACCCAACCAGCCGTTTGTCCATGTCAAGAATGCTAAAGCGCATAAAGCTGCAATCAACACAGCAATAAGAAAAGGCATCACACGTGCAAGAATAGTTTTCTTTCCTCGATGTGCCCCACCATATGAATCAGTAAAAGCATCAAACTCATCACGTGGATAGTCCATTTTTGTGTGTGCCATATTTTCTCCTTGATATTTGCTGTGCCCCATTCTACGAAAGACCCTGCACTATTGAAGTCAACAGAGACTTAAATTCGTCATATCTTCATTTTTTCACACTCCACCTCTAGAATTACTGCTATGAACGAGCATCAGACACCTTTATCGCAACTTATTGACCCCTCATGGGCACAGGCACTTGCAGATGTGGAACCACAGATCCGCTCTTTAGGCAATATGCTGCGCGCTGAGCAAGCACAAGGCGTGCGCATTCTTCCCCCGGGAACATTGATTTTACGGGCGTTCACATATCCTTTGGATTCCATTAAGGTGCTGATTGTTGGTCAAGACCCTTACCCTACTCCAGGTCATGCAGTGGGTCTGAGCTTTTCTGTAGGCGCTCACGTGCATCCTCTTCCTAAAAGTCTTATTAATATTTATAAGGAATTAGTTGATGATCTCGGCGTTCCTGAACCGTCGAATGGTGATTTAACACCATGGGCAGATCAAGGTGTTATGCTTCTCAATCGCTCCTTAAGTGTTCGCGCTGGTCAAGCTAATTCTCATCAAGGTATGGGATGGGAAGCAGTAACTGAAGCAGCTATTCGAGCGCTGAATAATCGTCGAGATAGTACAGGTAAACCTCTGCCTTTGGTGGCGATTTTATGGGGCAACAATGCTCGCAGCCTTAAACCATTACTGACCAATGCTGCTGTTATCGAGTCTGCTCATCCCAGCCCATTATCAGCATATAGAGGATTCTTTGGTTCACGACCTTTTTCACGCACAAACGAAGCATTAATTGCTCAAGGCACGCAACCTATTAATTGGCAACTTCCCTAGCACACGTAAAGTAGGAACGTATACAAACGGGCAGACGCATAAACGCATATAAAGTAAACGCATATAAAGTTGTGTTGTGCACATCATATTGAGCACAACACACGAACTCGAGATATACCAATCTACGCACCTTCACGTACATCTATATATCTACCATTGACCCATCTACGCCAAATCAACCGGGTACGACTCTAAAAGTCGCACCATTTCTGAAAATTTTCTGAGCATCTTGCAGATATCCTGTGCAGATTAATCAGCATTCAGCGCAAAAAGTAGTCCTCTTCGATGTCCTGTTTTAAGGTGGAATCATGTCTATTTTTTCGCACACACCTGAAAATACTCATATACCTGATTTACACATGAGTTCTGCACCGCAACCTCCAGCAGGATCAGCTCCTGAAAGCCCTCAACGCGCAATGCAACTAGCTCAGCGTATGCGCGAACGTTTTTCTCAAGGTCTTGTGGGACAAGATGAACTACGAGAATCACTTATTATTACTCTTATTGCCGGCGGTCATATTCTTATTGAATCTGTTCCAGGTTTAGCTAAAACAACAGCAGCACGATTGCTTGCTTCATGCGTATCGGGAAGTTTTAAGCGTATCCAGTGCACACCCGACCTTATGCCTGCTGATTTAGTGGGTACGCAAGTTTTTGATTTCGCCACACAGAAAATGATTACTCAAATCGGCCCTGTGCACGCCAATATTGTTTTGCTCGACGAAATCAACCGTTCTAGCGCAAAAACACAGTCAGCTATGTTGGAATCTATGGCTGAAGGTGCCACCACCATTGGTGGAGAACGCATAGCTTTGCCACAACCGTTTATGGTTATTGCCACCCAAAATCCTGTGGAGGAAGAAGGAACATATAATCTTCCTGAAGCACAGATGGATCGTTTCATGATGAAAACAGTCATGACCTATCCAACAGCTGAACAAGAAGTAGCTATGTTGTCTATGCTAGGCAATCAGTCCAGTGATTCCATGCAATTTGAAAAGCAAGAATCTCACGCTATTTCCTTAAGTGATGTGAGTTATTTACGTTCTGCAGCTCGTCGTGTTCATGTTAGTGACGAAATTAAAAAGTATGTGGTCGATCTTGTGAGCACATCTCGCGGTGCAGGTCGCCATCCTATTAAAGGATTAGCTTCCTTGGTGCGTTTAGGCGCTTCTCCTCGCGCATCCATTAGCTTAATTCGTATTGCACAAGCTCAAGCGTTAATTAACGGACGTGACTATGTTATTCCTGAAGATGTGAAAGCTCATGCGCATAGCGTTTTGCGTCATCGCATTATCATGACTTTTGAAGCGCTTGCTGACGGTATTACATCGGATCAAGTTATTGACACCATTATTTCCACAGTTCCCGTTCCGTAAATTTTCCCATTCTCTTTTCTTGCATAGATAGCTCTAGCAGCGGTAAGAATATCTGAACAATGATTCTTATGCAATGCAGTTGTGTCATGTATTCATTGCAGCTAAGAGTGTGAACTACAGCAGAAAAAGAAAAGAACATTCGTGAGTTCAAAGGATTGTGTGTTGTGACACAGCAGAAAATAGTCGATCCGATTCGGCGAAAAATTGAGGCACTTGGTCCTCGTTTAAGCCTGCCTATTGTGCGTAAAGCAATGGGAATTGTAGAAGGAGAACATCCTAGCCGCCGTCGCGGTTCAGGAGATGAATTCCTTGACTTGCGCCCCTATATTATTGGCGATGAAGCGCGCTCCATAGATTGGAAGGCGAGCGCTCGCACCGGTCTTCCTATTGTTGCTTCACGCGAACATAGCGCAACGAGTAATGTGTGGATGATTATTGATTGCGGACGCCAATCAACGGGAAGTACCCCCTCCGGCGAACGCCATATTGACGTGTCTATGAATGCTGTTCGTATGTTTTCGATGCTTTCGCTCAAAAGAGGCGACAATGTGAATTTTGTATTGGGCGATCAGCATTCTATTACCCGTATGCCTTTTTCTGGTGGGTATGAACAGTGCGATGCTCTTCTTGACCAGATTGCTCATCGTGATATGCCCTACGATAGCGATTGGGATGCCCTCATGGATTATGCCACTCACCTTCGCGATAAGTATTCGCTCATGATTCTGGTGACAAGAGATAAATCATGGTCGCAGTCGTCTTTGCATCACGTGGGAATTCTCAGTCAAACTCACCCTGTTGTGGTAGTCAATATTGCCAGTGCTAATCCGTTTGAAAATGACTCGACCTTCCACACAATTTATGAAGGCAAAACAGGAGCACACATCCCAGCTTTTATGCGCAACGCATCAGTACGTCAAGAAGTTGCTATTTCTCGACAACTCATGGCAGATGATTTACACCATCGCTTAACTGCTCACGGCGCCACACTCTTTCATGCTGAATCTAATGAATCCATGTTTACGGAGTTTATTCACCGCATTTCATTGACTCAGCATTCTGCTCACTTCGGGCTAACTCCCCCATCGTCTACCTCATTATCTGCATGAGGTAGAGGAAGGATACGGTTTTATTCTTTTATGCTAAACACATACACTTTGGCTGGCACTTTTCACGGAACACCAGCCCCAGCTGTTGACGGAACTGCTCTGATTATTGCTTTACTTGTAAGCGCAGTTCTTGCAATTGTATGTATTGTTGCCTCAGTCATTGCTTTTTTGCCTCCTCGCGATCATGCTTCTAAGCATCACACAGCACATTCCCATCTCAGTGATGCAGATTTTAAGCATCGCATTCGCAGTGTGGAGGATTCTTATACTGCTGGCTCTATAAGCCGTCAGGAAGCCTTTCATGCATTGGCAGCTATTGCGCGTCAATTTGCTTCTGTTCGCTTAAATACTGATGTGACAAGCCATACTTTGGCAGATTTACAGCATACTGACGGCCTACAGTCTGCACATATGCACGGTATGAATTTGTTGCGCTCTACTATTGAAGGTTTATATCCTCCTGAGTTTGCTTATGAGGGGACGAATACGCGCAGCGCAGAAGTAACTGTTGTTCAGGCGTGCAGCTGGGTGACGTCAATTATTGAAAGGTGGGATGCCAAGCTATGATGTCGTTTATTCCCACTCGTCTTATCTGGCCTTTTGCTGGTCTGATTGCACTGGTCATCTGTCTCATTCTTGCTGGTGCAGCTTTTGCCCTTATCCGCCGCAAAAGAAACTCTGATTCTGTATGGCCATCTGATGAGCTCTCTTCATCAGACCACAAAATTGCTGTGGTCTATGATGTGGACGCAGATATGTCCGGCGAAACAGCATCGCGTTTTACAGCCATATACCGTCGAATGACTACGGTTGCCGTGAGCGCTTTAACTCTTTGTATTATTTCTGGATGTGTTTTATTGGCTCGTCCTGCGTCGATTTCTTCAGAGTCTACGCATAGTGCTTCACATGATATTGTGTTGTGTTTGGATGTGTCCGGTTCTGCTTTGTCGTATGATCGTCAAATTATTGCAGCCTACTCGCAATTAACACGCACTTTGCACGGGGAACGCATTGGTTTAAGTATTTTTAATTCCACTGCAAAAACTATTTTCCCTCTAACCGATGATTATTCTGTTATTAATAATCAGCTCAATTACGCTTATACACTGCTCAGTCGTGTGCAAACTCAAGAATCCATTGATGCCATGAGCGATAAAGAGTATCAAGAGGTTAATGATTGGCTTGATGGCACACAAAATGTGGAAAATTCGACTTCCCTGATTGGTGATGGCCTGGTTTCGTGCACCATGATGCTGCCGCAATTGAAGAGTTCCAACGCTCAGAAAGCTCGCACTGCATCCATTATTTTAGCCACCGATAATGTGCCCTCCGGCAAGCAAACCTTCACTTTGAATGAGGCCTTAGATATTGCTCGCTCATCACATATTAATGTGGATGCTTTATACGTTGGCACAGATAAAACGAGTAATTCTGAAGCAGCCGTTGAGATGAAAAAAGAAATTGAAGAGCACGGCGGTACCTATATTGATTTGAATTCACGCGATACTGTTGATCAGATTGTGCGAGATATTAGTTCTACAAAATCTGGCACACAGCTGCATGATCAGATAAGCGACATGGTAGATGCTCCAGCCTTAGTGGTGGGCTGCCTTGTATTATCCCTGATGATATTTGCTGTAGCTGCAGGAAGGATTCGTCGATAATATGAGTTTTATTCCTGTTTTTGGGGTACTTTTTTCTTCCCTCATTATGTTGTGCCTCATCGTAGTTATGGGGTGGCTGACGTTCAGCTATGTGAAAGCTCGACCAAACATTGATACTACTGTTCCTATGATGATTCGCCGATGGATATTGGTAATTGTAGCCTGCATTATGATTGCTGGACCAAGTAGTGTTGACCGCACGACTACACGCGCAATCAACGCGACGAACGTGTTTATTGCTGTGGATGTGACCGGGTCAATGGCTGTGCAAGATGCTCAGTATGGCTCAGAAAAAACCATAACGCGCATTCGTGCAGCTCGTAATGCTGTGCACTCTATTACCTCGAGTTATCCAGACGCACAGTTTTCTACGCTATCGTTTGGATCTCATGCCGCAGTGAATTTGCCGCTTACTCCTGATGTTCATGCTGTGGAAACCTGGGCTGATAGTTTAACCACAGAACCAACCCAGGTTTCTTCGGGCTCTACGCTTGATAAGCCTTTAAATGCTTTGACTACTGCCTTAAAAGCTGCTCAGGATGCTCACCCTGATGACACTATTGTGCTCTACATTATTTCTGATGGTGAGCAGACCAGCGGTGAATCCGTGAAAAGTTTTTCTGTGCTACGTAAATACGTCAAAAAAGCTGTAGTTGTAGGCGTAGGTTCAGAAGATGGCGGTAAAATCCCCCAGACAAAAACTGGCATTAATGCCATGACAACACCTCAGACAGACAGTTGGGTGCAAGATCCTGATACCAAAACTGATGGTATTTCTCAGCTCAATCCATCTAATTTAAGCACTATAGCTGATCAACTTTCTGGAACCTATGTTCATACAGAAGCTGACCGAGCTTTTATTTCCCAGCTCAAAACAGAATCTTCACAGCAATATCGTCTTACTGTAACCACGCGCACATCTACGCGCTCGGTATCTTTCATCTGGCCATGGGCTATTATTTTTACCATTGTATCCATGTGGGAGCTGGTGGCATGGTGGATAGAATCTAGAAAGTTGGTGCGCTTATGACACGCGAACTTAACTCTATGAATACTGCCAGAACTAGCGCTCATCGTTCATCTCTTCTGGTACGCATCGCATGGATTATAGGCATATGTCTTGCTCTTGCGGGGGCAGGTGTCTGCGGCGTGAATCTGGTCATGGCAAACTTATATAACACTGCTACTGAGCAACTGCATACCGCCATTGCTGATTATTCGACTTCTAACCCAGATTTGGAGGCTTTAGCCATAAGTCAAGCTCAAACTGATAGCCTCTTTACCGACGCATCGTCCCTAGCCTGGCTGCAAATTCCTGGATTAAATAATAATCTTGCTCATAATCAGCGTTTATCGGCGAAACTCACCCAGCAGATTCAAGACGATTTACGCAAGAAAGAAGAAAAAGAGCAAAATAATCAGCCATCGGCTAATACCTCAAGTTCAGATACTGAGTCCGACTCTTCAGCGTCGTCCTCATCTGATTCTCAGAGCACTCTTGATGAGAATGTTCAGGATCGTATGAAAACTTTGCTTGATCACAACACAGCTTCGAACAATCAGGTGGAGCCACAAGCTCCGAAAAATCATACGAAAAAACCATGGTAATAGTGCTCACGTGTGGCTCTACAACCACTTAAAGAGTTGTAGAGCCACTTAAAGAGCGCCTGGTGACTGACCTATTGTGCGAGGGCCACTGAATTATTAACTCTGCACGGTTGGTTATAGCTGGCATATCTGTAATAGCTGCAATATCTGCAATAGCTGTTATTGCTGTAATATCCGGGCGTGTTATCCACATCGGTTCACATTGCCGCGTTGATTATGCTAGAGCGTATATATCTCACACAATAGATATATGACGAAAACATTTGCACAGCTTCAAAACGATATGAAGCGCCCTTTAATTGACCGTATCAGTGGATTATCTGCTCACACACGCCCTCATGATGTTGACAGTGATTACTCTTGTGCTTTTATTCGAACAGTATCATTGAACGTTCCAGGTCAGTGTTCGTGCGCGGATACCTATAACTACTGCCGTTATATAGCTGCGAGCGCTTTATCTTCAACTCATTGCAGCATCGATGATACTATCAGTTTGCTTTATCAATGTGCTCATCTGGCGTGGCAAGGTTATGCCGGCGAGACTTTCCGCACTCAATGTTCTCAGTTAAGTGCCGAGCTGAGTCAGGAAAACTGCACTATCTATGAAGACATGGTGAGATGCACATGAGTGAGAAGACCTATACTTTTGCTCGTCTTATAGGCGGAACCACTTTTATTGACAATCCCGAAGAGATTCATGCCATGGCTACTCGGCTAATATCTCAAGCAGATATACTAGAAACTCATGCTGCAGCATTGCAGCGCGCGCACAGTTTTAACTGGCAACAACTCACAAGGATGCAATCGTGCCCTTTTGCGAGTAGTCTACCTGAGCATCCCTCTGCGCTGCAGCTGAGCTTGTTGAGTTCTCTTCCCAGCCGCTATGTGCAACACATTATGGCGTATGCTCATCGCATACACGTCATGGCTGATGCTGTTATACGTGCGCTCAATCTGTATTCTCAGACTGAAGCACACACAACTCGTCTTCTGTCAGCCCTAGTGATGGTGGGAGCATACCGGTATCCACTTCACACTGCTTTTGCGCTGGGATTGTGGGCAAGCGTAGAAGAATTAGCATCACCACGATCCTCTTCTGTGGGAGTTCTTACTCGTCACGCTCAACTTCAGGAAAGTTATCTCAATGGCGTAGGCCATGCCATGAATCCAGTAGAAGGAATTCCTGGTGTTGCTCAATCTCTTGCTCACCCGCTGTCCCCTCTCAGCAGTGAGCATATCAGCTACAATCTGTCTATTTCACCTATATCTGTTGCGCATCCTCTGCCTGCTGCCCATAGTTTGCATGATGGCATTGTCAATCTTGAACATTTGAGCATCGGACAACCTGGTAATCAATATGGCACAGTGGCCATTCAACGCTATACGCACAGCAACGGCTCACATTCTTGGGTCGTTACTATACCGGGAACAGATGGTCAGCCAGATTCTCCTTTTGGGTGGAGTCAAAATCTCAACCTCATGTCCTCATCTGCCCATACTCAAGGTTTAGCGCATAGCCGCATTGCTGTTCAGAATGCAATGCGTCAAGCCGGAGTACAGAGTGGAGATAAAGTTGCGCTCGTGGGGCATTCTCAGGGCGGTATTATTGCAGCATCATTAGCAAGTGATCCCGAGCAGCCTTATGCGATTTCCCATGTGGTGACCGCAGGATCTCCTATTGCACAACATCGTGTGAATCTACACAAGACGTGGGTGACCGGTGTTGAAACAGATCGCGAAATCGTTTCGAATCTCGATGGCAGAGAAAACCCTCAGCACCCGCATTGGCTTACTATACGAGGTGAAATCACTGATTCACAGCGCGGATTGGAACCCACAGCTATTCGTGGAGCCAGCAACAAGCATGAGCTATCTCACGGCATGAATTATCATCGCGCAACCTATGAAGATGCTCAAAAACTGCCTAGCACAACTCTAAAGGAGCATGAAGAACATTTTCGCAGTCTTACCGAAGGAACAATGGATAAAAATTTGTATTTCATATGCCGAATAGCTTAAAACGGAAGCCCCCCTATGGGTTCATGCCTTGCCGTACTCTAGAGATATGAATTTGACTGATATTACTCCCCACATTGCGTTAAGCCCTCTTGACGGTCGTTATCAATCAGCTACTTCTCCCCTCATTGAATATTTGAGTGAACCTGCTCTCAATCGCGCACGTATCCATGTAGAAATTGAATGGATGATTGAGCTAGCTAATGGTGATGGCGGTCAATGCGTTATTCCAGGTGTTCAACCTTTTACACCAGAGGAAATTGAGTATCTGCGTGCTATTGAAGCTGATTTTAATGAAGACAGTATTGCTGAGCTTGCTTCCATTGAGTCAGTCACTCATCATGATGTGAAAGCAGTTGAATACTATATTGACCGTCGTTTGGAGATTGCCGAAGAGCATCTTGGCACCACTCAATTGCCTCGTTTGAAGCCTTTGGTTCATTTTGCGTGCACAAGCGAAGATATTAATAACCTCTCTTATGCTTTATGTGTAAAAAATGCTGTGGAAAATATTTGGCTTCCAGCAGCGCATAAACTCATCGATCAGCTCACTGCTTTTGCAGAAAAATATCGCGATATGCCTATGCTGAGCTTGACGCACGGCCAGCCTGCTACCCCAAGTACTTTGGGTAAAGAAATGGCTGTGTGGGTTTATCGCCTGAGCCGTCAAATTCGCTTTGTTGAAAATCAAGAGTATTTAGGAAAAATTAATGGCGCTACCGGTACTTTCGGCGCTCATAGCGCAGCTCTTCCTGACGTGGATTGGGTAAGCCTATCTCATCGTTTTGTCTCTCAACGTTTAGGCTTAACATGGAACCCTCTGACCACTCAGATTGAAAATCATGACTGGCAGGCAGAACTATATTCCACCATCAGCCACTTCAACCGTATTGCACACAATTTGGCACAAGATGTATGGATGTATATTTCTCGTGGCGTGTTCGCACAAGTTCCTGTTAAGGGTGCTACTGGCTCTTCTACTATGCCTCACAAGGTTAATCCTATTCGCTTTGAAAATGCCGAAGCTAATTTGGAATTATCCTGCGCTTTATTAGATTCCCTGAGCGCAACTCTCGTCGAATCTCGTTGGCAGCGTGACTTAACCGATTCCACCACACAACGCAATATTGGTGTGGCTTTGGGCTACAGTTTGCTCGCCTTATATAACTTATCTGGCGGTTTGGATTCCATTCACCCCCATGAATCTGTTATTGCTGCAGAATTGGATAATAATTGGGAAGTTTTGGGAGAGCCAATCCAAACAGCGATGCGCGCTCAAGCATTAAAAGGTATTGACGGTATGGATAATCCATATGAACGCGTTAAGGAACTGATGCGCGGTCATTCTATTAACGCTGAAGATGTGGAAAAGTTTATTGCTACCTTGAATTTTGAAGAGGATACTGCTGCACGTTTAGCAGCACTGACCCCTTCGACCTATACAGGCGTTGCCAGCAAACTCGTAGACTTCATGCATCGCTAGTATAATCAAGCAGTAGAGCGACGAGGCAGTGGCACAAGTCACTGCCTCTTTTTTAGGCACTTTTAACACAATAAGGTTTTTATGACGGCAACTGATGACACTGTCCACGAGAATGTACACAACACAGATATCGGTTATGCACAGGCATCACCCGCGCTAAACAAAGCTACCGATGACCTCAGCCAGGTTCATATTACCGATGTTCAGCCTCACCGTGCTCACGATATTGCTGATATTACCAATGCCGCAATTTCTTTGCTCAGCGCTGTACTTATTACGCTGCTATCGCTATACCTTCATGGCGTTACTCGCGGTGTAGAAGCAGATGCGCATACGGTAGGACTTGCTCTTGATGATTGGCTCTTTGCTGTACCTTTAGCTTTTGTACAACAAGCTACGATGACCATTATTATTATCAGTGTTGTAGTGCAGCTCTTGTCTCAGCGCGAATGGGGTCAAACGGTTATAGCGCTTGCTGGTTTTCTTGGCGGTATTGCAGGAGCTATTGGCATATCGCAACTGATAATGACCATTCATTATGTACCACTCATAGATGCTCTGTCCTCCACGAGTACGATTCAATTTCTTTTGCCTGAATTATTCAGCGGTTTAGTGGCATTCCTCACCTGTGCTGGGCCGCATCGTTTGCGTTCCACTCTCACGTGGAGTTGGAATGCGCTGATTATTGTGTCGGCTTTGCTCGTCATGTTATCGGTGAACTCTTTTGTGGGTATGATGGTCTCGCTCTTAGTTGGCCGTTGTATTGGTTTGCTGATCCGCTACGCCGTGGGTTCTCCGAATATTGGAGTCTGGGGTCAAGGTATTGCACACGCTGCACAATTAGTCGGATTAGAGCCTGCCAGTATTGTGTATGCTGGCGATGCAACAGCGCGTTCTGGACACTACAGTGTAGATGACGATGTGACCTCTAATTCACGCCGTTATGCTCTGACCACGCGCGATGGCGCACACTACACCGTATCTGTTACCGACGCTCAAAATCACAGTAAAAGCTATTTACGTCAACTCTGGCAAAGCGTGCAATTATCACATTTATCTTTGCGGCGTGATCGCTCTGTCAGCGATATAACTCATCACCATATGCTCATGCTTCTTGCCGTGCGCAACAGTGGTTTAGATGCTGTTCAACCATATGCTTTATCGCAAGAAAAAGATTCTGCACTCCTTTTCTTGCAAACCAATACAAGCATTACTGCTCTGGATTCCTATGCGCTCAGCGATGCAGATATAGTTGACGTTTTGCGTTTCATAGATACTGCTCACCATCACGGCATTACGCATCGCCAGATTTCTGAGCACTCTTTAGCCCGTAATCATGAGGGCCATCTTATTCTTTGCGGCTGGGAAAATGGCGATATTACGAGCACCCCTGCCCATATTGCTGCTGACCGTGTGCAAATTTTAACGGTCTTGTCAGCCCTAGTAGGTGTGAACAGGGTGATCGATGCAGCTCGCCACGTGTGGTCTGATGAAACTTTACAGGGTATTACGCCTTTTGTACAAAATGTGCTGGTTCCTTCATCCGTGCGGGACTTAGACTCATGGAATCGCGGTTTAATCAAGGATTTGCGCTCTGCGCTGTCTGCTCTTGGTTCCAACGACGATAGCGATGATGTGGAACTTGTTCCTCTTTCACGCTTTAATATACGAACCTTTATTACGGCTGTGCTCGTTGTTATTGCACTGTTTGTTATTCTCACTCAGCTCAATATGCGCAATGTTATTGATAGTGTTCGCCATGCTAGCCCTACTTTCGCAGCTTTGAGTTTTATTGCTGGATGTGCATCGTGGATTGGATCAGCTATTTCGCTGTCGACATATATGGATCGCGATAAGCGTCATTTTATAGATGTTTTCATTTCACAAGTAGCCCAAAGTTTCGCCGCAGTGAGTATGCCTGCTGGTATTGGTTCGGCTTTTGTGAACTTGCGGTTCTTACGTAAAACAGGTCACAAAAATAATTCTGCTACGGCGGTTATGACTGCTGTGGTCGCAGTGCAATTCACCACTGTTTTCTTTGTGATGGTTACTTTGGGTTTATTTACTGGCAATAATGGTATTACCCGTTTCGTTCCAACAGGAACTTTAGCTATTGTCTTAGGCGTTTTAGGATTGATTATTGCGCTGAGTATGCTTATTAGTCCTGCACGTAAACTCATTATGACGAAGATTGTGCCGCCATTGAAGAATTTTGCTCGACAGCTTCTCTTCTTACTCACTCAACCTCACAAGCTTGCTCTTGCTGCAGCAGGTGCTATTATACAAAATCTTCTCCTAGGATTAAGTTTCTGGGCGGCGTTACGAGCTTTTAATATTTCAGCCAATTTTATTGATACAACTTTTATTTTCCTTGTGGCGAATACGATTGGTTCAGCAGCTCCAACTCCTGGAGGTTTGGGTGGTGTGGAAACATCCCTGACGGTTGCCTTTTCCGGCGTGGGTATTCCATCTGCCACAGCTTTATCTGCTGTTCTTCTCTTCCGTGTGATGACGTATTGGATTCGTATTCCTCTGGGAGCCGCAGCAATGAGTTATATGAATAAACATAATTTGATTTAAAATCCGTGGACTTCATACGCATAAAATCAAGGGATATAAGACTGAATAAGTCTAGAATATGAGCCTAAATACTCACAAATAAATTACAAAAGTGTAGTTTTGTCTGAAAATACTGTGTTTTTTCGATATTTTTGGCTATTTTTCGCGGATTTGTACCAAAAATCAGGTATTATCGAGAGTGTGAAAAAACGGGCTTAGTACTAAGCCCCTGACAAGAAGGATGTTACATTATGGCATACAACAAGTCTGACCTCGTAGCAAAGATTGCACAGAAGACCAACCTGACCAAGGTACAGGCAGAAGCTGCTGTGAACGCATTCCAGGAAGTTCTTGCTGAGTCTTTGCAGTCTGGTGAAGGTCTTCGCCTCACTGGTGTTTTGTCTGCAACTCGCGTAACTCGCGCAGCTCGCACTGGTCGTAACCCACGCACTGGTGAAACCATCGAAATCCCAGCAGGTTACGGTGTAAAGCTTTCTGCAGGTTCCTTGTTGAAGAAGGCTGCACAGGAGAACTAAGAAAAGTTCTTCTCACTTATATAAAAAGCTCCCCTTCAAGGGAGCTTTTTCATTATCAAGACAAACTCATCAGCAGTTATATTAAAGGCAATATCGGATTGTCATCTCGGCCCTGCTGTATAGCTGCCATCACAGCAGCAAACTGTTCATCAGCATGAGTGGAAAAAGGATCTAAAATATAAGCGCTGAGTGTATGACTTTCTCGAGAAGGTGTAATACTCACCGATGTCCAATCAGCACTCCAACGCATAGATGTGGACCGTGCCGCACGAATAAATCGCGAGCGCAAGGCTGCGCGCGTATCACCAGGAGCGCTCGTCAGCGCGTCATGAATCTGTTGTGCGCTAAACAAACTGTTCATCTTGCCGTGCATACGCAAAGCTGCAAAAACACGATCTTGCGCAATATCATGGTAAGCAAAATCAATCTGCTGCACTCGCGCATTATCGGCGCCTCGCTCACGAAGAGCTTCAATCAGCTCATATTTCGCAATCCAATCAACCCATGACGCAAGATGCTGAAAAGACTTGTGTTCTAATGAATTAAGAGTGTCCTCCCACAATTCAAGACAAGCATATGCATCATCACGCATATCTTGACTCAGATCGTTGTTGTGGTTGCGCATAAAACACTGAGCAGCTTGGCAGTATTCTCGTTGAATATCAATGGCGGTGAGAGCTCTACCATCTTTGAGTGGTACGCGATAGCTAAAGTTCGTATCTCGCGATATGGCTTTCATCTGTGCGCCAGGAGTACTCATAGCTAAAGCTTCTAAACCATAATCCTCACCACGTGTTGAGGCTTCAATCATGCACAGAACAAGATGGGCTGTCATGAGCTTCATCCAATTGGCACGCTCAGAACGATTCGAGTCCCCCACAATAACGTGTAAACGCCGATACATACGGGAATCAGCATGAGGTTCATCGCGCGTATTGATCATTGGACGTGAACGCGTAGTGGCAGACGAAATCGTGTCATCCAGAAAATCACTGCGCTGCGAAATCAGAAAATCTGAACCTCGCACAGCTCCAGCACCAGCAAAAATAAGACGGGTAGTTAAAAAGGGAATAAAGCAATGCTCTAACAACTCTAAACTCACGCTGCGGCGTACGAGATAATTCTCATGGCAGCCAAAAGAATGCCCTTGGGAATCCGTGTTGTTTTTATATACGTGCACCTTGAGCTGCGTATGCCCTGTACGTTCACGCAACTGCGATTGCGCATGGTGAGCTAAGCTCGCCATGAGTTTTTCACCTGCAGCATCTAAGAGCACTGCATCACGTACTGTGCGCGCTTCGGCAGTGGCATATTCTGGATGTGCACCCACATCTAAATACAAGCGCGAACCATTATCTGTATACGTATTCGTAGAGCGCGATTGTGTGACGACCGGTTCAAACATAACAGCAGCAGCATGAGCGGCGTCTACGGTATGCTCATCACCAGTCACGCTAACACCATATTCGGTTTCAATACCGAAAATTCTTTCAAACGAAGTATCAGCACTACGCTCAGCAGCCGAGAAATCATAGGATTGGCTGCTATCTCGAAGCTGTGGCACTACTGTCCACCTTTTTGCACGAAGCTGCTCACATATTCTTCAGCATTTTCTTCTAATGTTGATTCAATATCATCCAGCACCGCATCTAGGTCAAATGCTGCTTCTTGCATATAAGCATCACTGTGGATCTGCTGTTCCTCATCAGACAAGGATTCACGCATACTGTCCGATTGAATTACATGAAATGATTGCTGTGTGTTTTTATTCAGCTCAGGCATACTACCCTATTCGTTGTGTTCTGCAGAGTCTAAATACTGACTCAATTCATTAATAATTAAACCATTGGAAGCGACCACATCATTGCTGCGATACCAGCTGATTGGGGAATCATCCCACTGACGCAATCGTCCTTGTGCTTCCCACACTACAACGGCTGCAGCAGATACTGCTGGAATATCCCACGAATGCAAAGATGGTTCAAAATATGCGTCATACGTACCATCAGCTACTTTGCATAAATCTAAGGATGCTGGTCCCATACGCTTAATATCTGACGGCAAACCAGCTAAAGCTGAAACGGTGTTGAGTGCTCGCTTTGACTCACGCGAGAAGTATGACATACCAAAGCAGACAACTGAATTCTTCAAGTTGGCTGTGGTGGTTGGCATAATCGCTTCACGCTTATCTCCCAAGGTAGAGCGACGAATACGAATTGCCCCATGTCCCTTGGCAGCCACATACGTTACATTAAGTGCTGGAGCATGAACTACACCTACTACTGGTGTTGCATCACCATTCTCGTCAATGCAGAAAACGGAAACAGTAACAGTCCATTCTGGCATATTGCGCATATAGTTAATTGCGCCGTCAATACGGCCAATACACCAGTAGTATTCTCCTGGCTTGCGCTCAGAACCCACTTCTTCCCAGAACCCATCGAGAGGGTTAATATCCATAAGTTTTTCGCGCAAATAGCGCACAACAGTATCGTCAATATCTGACGTGTATTTTTCGCGATCTGATTCTTCGCTAGTCTGAGAAGCTGTTTTCAACAGATGAGGTGTGAGCTGATCTTGTGCCGCATGACGTCCAGCATCTTGAGCTACCTTTGCTACTTGCATAGCAAGCTGCTGCAAGTCCATAATTCCTCCACTGAAAATCGTGACTGTGCCTACTCTTTGAGGCGCGATACTACTTCTTCTATATTAAGTTGAGCCGTAAACGTGTCTGCACTGTGTTGTCTGGCGTGTTCACAAGGATTCGTCAAATCAATAAGTATGTGTTGACCGTCAACATCAAGCACAGCAATATCCCAAGAAATTGATTTTACATGATGCGCATAGGTGCGTAATAATTGCCCGCGCGTGTAGGCGCGCGTGGATTCGGGCGGATTGATGGCTGCGTGTGCACATTCTTTATCAGTAATAAGGTGCTGCGCTTTAGACTGCACTTTTAACCACACAGAGCTGTTATCTAATCGCGCCCACGAAATATCAATGGCTTGAACAAGAGGGCTAGACCAGTCCACGTTTTTGCGACGACGCATCGATTCACAAATCTGCCATTTAAGAAGCCACTCTAATCGACTTGCCGGTGCACTTAACTGCAGGCGTTCATCATCGCTTGAGTGAGCAACATGGACAATATCTTCAAGTACTTGCGTCCATAAAGTCACCACCTGGAGCGTGTCATCATCTGGCCACAGCGGTTCACCACGTGAATCTGTGCCATATTCAACTGCAGCTACGGCGTATATCCAGGCGCGCAATCGTAGTTGCAGTTGAAAAGCAGTAAGATTTTCTCCACTGCTCAGAGCAAAGGTTTTACTCAGAGTCAGATCATGCGATACAGTATGCATCGCATGCACGGGGTCGGCGAGCGTAATAGAATCCAAAAAATCAGCTGTACCCTCATGACTATGACTGTCATAACTGCGCTCTAACGCCCACAACAGCAGGCTGGTCGTTCCCATCTTCAACAATTCAGGAACATCCATGCGATTCGCATCGCCCACAATCACGTGAAAACGACGATACTCATCAGTGGAATGCGATTCATCACGAGTGTTGACAATCGGCCTATCAAAAGTGGTTTGCAAGCCAATTTTCATTTTGAAATAATCTGCGCGTTGGCTCAGCTGAAAGCCAGCATGGTCGCTCTTCTCCCCTATGCCTACACGCCCACTGCCTGTATATATTTGACGCGACACCGCGTGTGCCGTAAAAAGTGTGGCGAGCGCATCGAACGGAACATGACGAGAAATCTGATAATTTTCGTGACTTCCCCAGCTAGCGCCTTTACCGTCTACATTATTGCGATACAAAATAAGAGAATGCTCAGCATCGTGTGCACGTTCTAAGGCTGACTTCATCAGGAAGTCACCAGCACGGTTATACAGCAGAGCCTCGCGAGGGGAAAGAACCTCGGGAGATGAATATTCTGGATGACAATGATCCACATAAATACGTGCACCGTTCGTCTGAGGTGCGTTCGTAGCGCGTAGTTCTTCGCGATCGGTTAAAAGATCCGAAGATACGTGAGCGCGCTGCATATGATACCCACGCGCATCGTGAACTGGATCTTCATGCCCGTAATTCCACGCTACATGAGAAATATCTGGATTTTGAGCGCGTACGGATTCAATTACATCAAAGGATAATTGAGCATGATTCTCATATTGTCCCCCACGGCGGGATACTCCATACTCAGTTTCAGATCCCATCACTCGACGCACACTCATAATGCCTCCTGTGGTGCCATACTCACCTCACGCACACGTCGCCCTGCTAAATCTAATAGCAAAGCCCACCCTGATGCCGGCGTGTGAGCACACGTATCATACATATCACAGAATTCTTCACGTACTGCTGTGTGCATAATATCGCGATTGAGTAGCACGTAGGAGCTACGTCCAGCAGCCGTATCACCGTCTGTGCCGCTTTCTGTCTCCAACGATTGTTTAATAGCGGCCATTTTGGCTCGATCAGTTATATTTTTCAAGCGTGCACCGGAGATGAGGTCTTTCATGCTCACATCAATATCACCGTCATCGCAATGCAATGTAGCTACTGCGCGTGCATCGTCATACACATCATCAACAACAGCGTTGACCAGGCCTTCTACGTCGGCAGACTGCGTCATATCTGCTCCAATATAGCGGCGAACAATATCATAAGCAGCATCTTTATGAGGCGCACCAATCGATATTTTAATATCTAAACGCCCTGGACGCAGCACGGCAGGATCAATCATGTCTAAACGATTAGATGCCCCAATAACCACGACATTCTTCAAATCTTCTAAACCGTCTAGCTCTGATAGAAACTGAGGAACAACAGTAGTTTCCACGTCGGATGACACGCCGGATCCACGTGTGCGCAGCAGAGAATCCATTTCATCAATAAAAATAACAACTGCTTGCCCAACAGCCGCAATTTCGCGAGCGCGCTCAAAAACCATACGAATCATGTGTTCTGCTTCGCCCACAAACTTACTGAGCACTTCAGGACCTTTAACCGACAGAAATGCTCCCTTACCTTCTTGAGCTAAGGAATGTGCTATGGCTTTCGCAAGCATAGTTTTGCCGTTGCCCGGAAGGCCATACAGCAAAATACCTTTGGCTCCTTGTAAACCGTAGAATGTGTAGAGTTCGCGATGGGTAAAAGGTAGCTGCACGGCATCACGAATTTGTTGAATTTGCGCGTCTAGACCACCAATGTGTTCAAAACTAATATGGGGATATTCTTCCAAAAGTAGTTCTTGCGCTTTGTGAGATTCCATGACGTGCACAGCGAATTCATTATTATCGTCAACCATCACCGTATCGTGCGGTTGAATATGCGCGTTGATGGTATCGTGTGCACGGCGGATCACCATAGAATTGCCGCTAGCATCATGAACAAGCAGGCGCGAACCTTCAAGCACCTGCGTGACGCTCACTACTCGGCCGATGCTTGGGAAATCATCTGCACGCACCACGCGCATATTTTCGTCGAGAAGCACGTGTTGCCCGGCACGCAGTTGCATGGGGTTGACATCTGGGGATACTGCTACCACCATGTGGCGGTGATTATTCACTATTTCTACAGTCACGTGCCGCTGACCTTGCACAGTTTTGTCGGAATCGATGCGCACGAAATTGGCTCGAGTCATGGGCGGAGAGCTGAGAGCTGCCATTTTTTCACGTGCTTGCTGCAGCTGATCCGTAGCTTTGCGCAGAGCACTGGCTAGCGAATGATTGCGCAGACGGAGCTGATCAATCTGCGCTACATAGTCTTCGCCACTATCAGCCTGTGAACTCGCCTGGGCACGCACCTGTGCACGCTGTGGACTATCGTGAACTGTCATCACTCCTCCTTGACCCCTATCACCTTTAAGGCTACCGCACAGTGGAATTACACGCCATGCTTGCGCTCACCTCACGATACTATCGAAGAATGAGCATGACACATACGAATAAGCGTCTTATTGTGATGGATATTGATTCCACATTAATTGATGAGGAAGTTATTGACGAGCTGGGAGCAGCGTGCGGATACGGTGAGCAGATTGCTCAGATTACCTCTCGCGCTATGCATGGCGATATTGATTTCAAGCAAGCCTTGCACGAGCGCGTACGTCTTTTAGAGGGGTTATCAACAGATATTTTTGATGATGTGTATGCTCGATTGCATATTACTCATGGTGCACGCACACTGATTGACACAGCACATCAACGCGGATGGATTGTGGGCGTGGTCTCAGGTGGTTTCCATGAAGTAGCAGATAAGCTTGTTGCTGATTTGGGGATTGATTATTGTTATGCGCATCGTTTAGGCGTGCGTACCGATGCACAGGGGCGCACTGTTCTTGATGGTACGATTGCCTCCGATGTGGTGACTAAAGAAACAAAGAAGGCACGCCTTTTTCAGTGGGCTCAGGAACAGGGCGTAGATTCCGCTCACACGGTAGCTATTGGTGATGGAGCAAATGATATTCCTATGATTCAAGCGGCTGGCGTGGGCATTGCTTTTTGTGCCAAACCTATTACTCGCCAGGCTGCTGCCTATCATATTGATACGCGCGATTTATCTTTAGCGTTAAACATTATTGATGCTCATGAAGGCATGGAGAGCTAGTAAATGCTACTACGCTAAATAATGTGCGCTGCCTCCTCACGTGAAGTAGCGCACATTATGGTTTACCGTGTGCGTCGCAGGAGCGCAATAAACATTTGATCCGTGTTGTGGATATGCTCAAATAGTTGCATATCTTGTGCCGAGCCATCTGCTCGTGGCTGTGGCACAGGAATATGTGGTGCAATTTGCTTCATGATTTCTGGCACGTCCACACGCTCCACATTGTGCCGTTCAGAAAGCACAGCCTCTACAATGTCACGAGTTTCTGCCACAACGGGCGAACACGTAACGTAGGCAACCACACCTCCTGGCTTCACCGCATCGAGGGCGCTACTGAGCAATTTCTTTTGCAATGAACACAACTCAATAATGCTCTCTGGGGTTTTTCGCCACCGTGCTTCGGGACGACGTCGTAACGCACCTAAACCAGAACAAGGTGCATCAACCAGGATTTTATCGAAGCGATCGCGATAGCTGACGCCGAATTGCACCCCGTCTAATCCTAAGACATCAGTTACAACACCTTCAGGAATTGCTTGAAGATTCTCTTCTACTAGCTTACGCCGATGCTCGTGTGGTTCATTTGCTGTAATATGAGCACCTCGCTGAGCTGCAAGAGATGCTAAGAGCGCTGTTTTTCCACCCGGACCTGCACACATATCTAGCCACTGCTCCGAGCCGGTCTGATTCAAGGATTGCGCACTTGCCAAAGCCAAGGCAGCTAACTGACTTCCTTCATCTTCCACACCCACCGTAGAATTTTTTACTCCACGAATGCGCGCCGGATTAATGCCTCGCAAACGCAAAGCATACGGCGAAAAGTCGCCACGTGCTACCACTGCGCCTTTGGATTCAGCCTGATCATAAACCTCATCTAGATCCGCTAAACCGGGACGCACGCATAACGTCACAGATGGTGCTTCATTATCAGCACCTAACATTGCATGAATCGGATCACCCTGAGTATTATCCCACGCATAACCAGATATATCCCAGGCTTTCTTCAGCTCACGCACGATCCACTGTGGGTGAGAAAAACGCACAGATTGGCGAGCAATAAGAACATCATCAGCGCTCAGCGTGTTTGAACGCTGAATGCGTGAAGTGACATTCACTTCCCATTGTTGACGATTATAAGAAGTAATCTTACGCATCAGCACATTAATGAAGCCTGCAGTTTGAGCACCCACGGTACGCCGAGCTAAACTCACTGTTTCGCTAACGCACGCATAATCGGCACCATTCATAAATAACCACTGATACGTGCCCAATCGCACAATATTAATAAGTTTCACGTTAATAGTACGTATCGGTTTTTTATGTGCAGCTTCAATAACCGCATCCAAAAATAAACGCCAGCGCAAAGTACCGTAAACAGTATCGGTTACAAAACTTTTATCTGCATTGCTCAACTCGGATTGCCCTAAAACTTTGGGTAATAACAGATTGGCGTATGCATCGTCAGCCTCTAAACGATTCAACACATGGCAAGCAATACTGCGCGCATCTTGACGCGTACGAGTGTGTGAAGATTTCTTAGTCACAATATGCTCCCTGCTCTAAACGCGCTCCTCGCGCCCAGTCTGCTGCAATCATCTGTTTTTTACCCTGAGCTTTCACTTGGAGCAATTCCAACGGTTCACTAGCTGTACCTACCCACACGTGTTTTTTTGTGACGGCCAGCACGCCTGGTTCGAGTTGTGGAGCAGTTTCGCTGGAATCTACGCGCGCTTGCGCAATATGAATATTTAGTTCCTCATCACCATTGTGCAGAACACTCCATGCACCCGGTTCAGGTGTGCACGCGCGAATCTGACGGTCTACAGCAAAAGCAGGAGCACTAAATCGTACACGCGCATCTGCCGGATGAATTTTAGCTGCATGCTCATACGTTCCGTCTTCCTGAGGAATCGGTGTAATATCACCACCTATTAATCCCTGTAAACACGAGCACAGAAGTAGAGCACCGTCATGCGATAACCGTTGTAAGAGTTCGCCGGCAGTCTCATGCTCACCAATAGTTACACTAAGCTGCCCTAAAAGTGGACCGTCATCAAGACCTGGACCTATACGAAAAACAGAAGCTCCGGTAATTTTATCTCCCGCCCACACAGCACGCTGAACGGGAGCTGCTCCACGCCATAATGGCAGTAAAGAGAAATGCAAGTTGTACCACCCACCAGGAATAGCATCTAAAGCCTCTTGCTTCAACAGTTGACCGTAAGCAACAACAGCGGCAATATCTGGTTGTAAGGCAGCAATTTTTTCGAAAAATTCTGAGGAAGTTGGCTTATCTTCAATAACTGGAATTCCTAGCTCTTGCGCAACTTTTTTAACAGGACTTGGCATGAGTTTACGTCCACGCCCTTGAGGAGCGTCAGGACGCGTTAAAACTGCAACAACTTCCACATCTCCACCAGCATTGACCAGAGCTTGTAAAGGCTCTACAGCCACATCAGGAGTTCCAGCAAAAAGAATACGAGTCATCTCTCCTCCTACAATAAATTCTTCGGATTGATATGAAAATGAAGTTCAGCTGCATGACGTGTAGCGCTATGCTGAGCTTGAGCACGATGTAAAGAATGAACTAAGTCTGATAGTTTATCACGTGGCACTCGAATCACACATTGCACACGCTGATAGGTTCCGTCCATGTACTGCTGCTTAAGATGAGAAGGCGCGGCTTTACTCACTGGACCGAGCACGCCAGGAAGATCACCGTCAGGAGTTGCAATAACAGCAAATTCTGGATGTTCCGACTGTACAGTGCTCACCATCGTCGTCACAGCATGCTTTTCTCCCCAAATGACCGCTGCAGCACAGGCTGGAGGCAAAGCAGTATGGATGGCATCATCTATTTCACGCTGCACTAAAATGCGGTTATCTGCCATAATGAGGCATTGAGATACCACCGGCTCAGCCTCACCTAGAATCAATACTTGACCACCCTGAGCATGAGAAACACATGAAGATGCTACTTCGCTCCACACGGTCAGCGTATCAATACGCTGGTCAAGGGAAGTGCCATATAAGCTTGTCCATGCGTCAACCAAAGCCACGCACTGATACCCCACTTGTTCACCGTTCTCGCGGCTACGAACCACTGGCTCAGCACCAGCTGTGGCTATGACTAAAGCAGGCTTATCAGATATTTCTTCAATAATGCCGCGTGCAAGATGCGGTGAGGACATAATAACGGGAACTCCAGGAATCAGAGTGGATAACTCCATGGCTGTTCCTTCTGTTCCCACATGAAGCGTGCGCATAAGTTGTGATCCGCAATGACGGCAGCTCCAATTTTCAGCTGTCTGAGCACACCATTGGCATGACGGCACGTTACTGCCTGCATTGCTGCCTGCGACTGCTGGCGCTAATGGTCCCATACATCGCCTACATTGAGCAACTTTTCTACATGATGCGCAACATACCACTGCTGCACGCGAACGTGCCGGCAACGAAAACAGTACTGGTCCTGAGCGTACAGCTTCACGCATAGCACGCACAGCTACCGATGGCACTCGAGCGCCCACAGCGGGATCGGCTAAGCGTTCTAATTCTTCACGATTGAGATGACGTACCCACGCACTGCGATTTTTAATCACCGAAGGTAGTCCATGTACTTCAATAACCGAGCGTGCATGATTGTCTAACTGCCATTGATTTTCGCGACTGCGCACATAACCTGCGCTAATAACAACACCATCTGAACGTTCAGCGCGAATGCGCAGAACATCACACACATTAGGATATGGCGTAAAACCATCCCAATTTTGGTATACATGGTCATGGAATGAGATAAAAACTGCGTGCGCCCCAACAGGAGCATACATGGCACCTCGGGTACCAATAATGATTCCCACCAAACCATCAGCAGCAGCACGATATGCACGATAACGTTCAGCAGCAGAAAGAGATGCATTCAAAATCGCATAATCGCCTTGCCACTGCCCTAAAGAATTATCGCGAGAAAATTCATGTAAACCTATTGATTCTAAACGATCTGCCATGTGCCGCACATGTCGCATATCGGGCAGCATCATAACAACAGGACGCTTCTGCTCGTGTGCACTAGCCGCTATCCACGCTAAATCGTACGTCCACTGCCCTACTCCTGGCACAATATCCCACAGAATATGTGCAGGCGCGGAATGAACGCGCAGTGCATGAGAAACGTGATCAAGTCCTGAATATATAGCGCTGAGCTTTTCACAACTGTGTGAAAGAAAAGCACGCACCTGGTCGGATATTCCATCTGCTCCATGAGATGAGGCGCGTGAGCGTAAAGAAGGAGCTAACTCTTTCTCCACTTTAGCCACTCGCGGCGGCACAGCCAAACGCATAATGTTGGCACGACTTCCACCAAAGTATTGCGCTAAAGCCTCAATATCTGCACGCATAGCTGCACCCACGTGCACGCCAGAGCCAAGAACTCTTTCTAATGGTTTAAGAGCAGAAAGAGGAGCAGAACTTGTGCTCACCCTCTCCCAAATAATACCGGTGCACCGTTGATGCCCAAAGCGAGCGCGGATAAGTGTTCCTGGTTGTGCTGTGTCTGAGAATTTTTCAGGAATAATATAGTCAAACAGTTTGCCTAAATGCGGAGTTTGAATATCTAAAACAACGCGAGCGATAGGAAGATGAGCGGCTGGTTTATTCTCAGCTTCTGCACGTTCACGTGCTGCTCGAGCAGATTTACTGACACGCTTGCGCACAGCCAAGCCATCGAGGGCTGGCTGTTCAGCAAAAAGCGCATCTTCAGGCATCAGCTACCACCTTGCTTGCAGTGTTCACATCCCTATTTGCACATCTGATCCACAGTTTCTCGCAAAATCTGAGCATGATCCACATTTTCCCAGCTAAATTCTGATCGTCCAAAATGACCGTATGCAGCAGTTTTACTGTAAATTGGAGCAAGCAATCCCAGCTGATCAATAATAGCTGCCGGACGCAAATCAAAAACTTGTTTAACAGCTGCTTCAATAACCGAACGCTTCACATTTTCTGTGCCGAAGGTATTGACATAAATAGATACTGGGTCAGCCACGCCAATAGCATACGCTACTTGTACTTCCACACGATGCGCTAAACCTGCTGCCACGATATTTTTAGCTACCCAGCGAGCAGCATAGGCTGCAGAACGATCCACCTTGCTTGGATCTTTACCGGAGAAAGCACCGCCACCATGATGACCTGCACCACCGTAAGTATCCACAATGATTTTACGACCAGTTAAGCCGGCATCAGCAGCAGGACCTCCCATAACGAAGGAACCTGTTGGGTTGACCAGTAACTTATATGAATCATGCTTAATGGTATCTGCGCAGACTTCAGCTAGCACCGGCTCTACCACGTACTCACGAACCGTATCGCGAATCCATTCTTGACTGACTTGCGGATCATGCTGCGTAGAAACAACTACAGTATCCACATACAGTGGGTTGTTATTACTGTCATACGCAATGGTTACCTGTGTTTTTCCATCTGGACGCAAATGAGCTACACGACCGCTATGACGCACTGCTGCTAAACGTTGCGCTAATTTATGAGCTAAGACAATAGGCAAAGGCATAAGCTCAGCTGTTTCATCGGTTGCGTAGCCAAACATAAGACCCTGATCGCCAGCTCCTTGCAACTCATATCGCTGCTGAGCATTGCTCACTTTACCTAAACCGGCCGCCTTGGCGCGCACTTGCGAGCTGACACCTTGATTAATTTCAGCGGACTGTTCCACGATGGATTCCATAATGCCTACCAACGAGGCATCCAATCCAATGTGAGAATCCGTATATCCGATGCGCTCGAGCACGCCACGTGCCACCGAAGATACGTTAATGTGCGCAGTTGAAGACACCTCACCGAAAATCACAAACTGACCGGCTGTAGCACAAGTTTCCACTGCCACATGAGAATGAGGATCAGCAGCCATATACGCATCTAAAATTGCGTCCGAAATCTGATCGCACACCTTATCAGGATGACCTTCTGTTACCGATTCTGAGGTAAATAAGTGAATATCGGCGTTCTGAATATTCACGTTCTGAGTATCCATGTTCTCAATATCCGTGTTCGACGAACGCAATGCCTCGGATGCGTCACGTGCACTACTTTGTGATGCAAGTACCTGTTCTTGTGTCATAAGCCTATCCTTGTGCTAATGCTCATGCGATGGTGTTACGCTGTCTTCATTCCTTATGCACACGGTGTGCACGCACATCGCATTATCTCATATGAGTCATTTATACGCGGTGAGCCGTCAAAAAATCCCGCGCCAGCAGCTCTTGTGGCGCTGAACGCGGGAAACGTATGCTCTAAAGACGCTTTATTTATTCATCTTCGCCCAGAGTCTCTTCAAGCAAACCTTCATTAATTTCACGGAATGCAATAGACAACGGCTTTTCCTGATTCTGATACTCAACCAAAGGACCCACATTCTGCAGTAAGCCTTCATTCAGCTGAGTAAAGTACGAGTTAATCTGGCGAGCGCGACGAGCTGCAAACATTGCCAGTGCGTACTTAGAATCCGCATGCTCCATGAGCTCATCCAATGGAGGATTTACAAGTCCCTGTGGTTCAGGGTTAGTTCCCAGTGCCATTTTTCTCCCATACGTCACGTTTGGTCTTTTTCAAGTCTTTCCTAGTGTACTCAGACCACCGTATAAAAGCAGATTTTTCTCCCGGTCCCCTGACGCGAAAAATATGAAGGCACGCTATCCCTTCGTGTAGGAAGCACGCATCTGTGTCAAGCATCTTTGCCATTGCAAGTTTTCACAGCAAAAAATCGCATAAGACACCCATCATCTGCTCAGTATGCTCAATTCAGCGAACTCAATTCCGCGTACTCAATGTTGCGCAATAGACTCAATATACTAACGAAAAACATTTTTCTTTCCACAACGTGAACGCCGTCATTCCAAAAGCACCCCACCGATTAGTATTAACACTATGAAAATGAGATCAGCAACTATTATGAATGGCCGAATGTTCGCTGGCGCGCGCGCACTCTTTCGCGCAGCCGGTGTAGACGAGAAGGATTTCGGTAAGCCTATTATTGCAGTAGCAAATTCTTTTTCTGAGTTTGTTCCTGGCCACGTTCATTTGAATAAAGTTGGACGCATTGTGTCCGAAGCTATTAAGCAGGCTGGCGGTATTCCTCGCGAGTTTAATACTATTGCTGTTGACGATGGTATTGCTATGGGACATACCGGTATGCTCTATTCTTTGCCTAGCCGTGACATTATTGCTGATGCTGTTGAATATTCTGTGAATGCACATTGTGCTGATGCACTGATTTGCATTTCTAACTGTGACAAAATTAGCCCAGGTATGCTTATGGCTGCCTTGCGCTTGAATATTCCAACAATTTTCGTCTCCGGCGGCCCTATGGAGTCCGGCACAACAACTTTGTCTGATGGCACCACGAAGAGCACCGATCTGATTGACGTTATGTATGCGTCTGCAGACGATAATGTATCTGACGAAGACCTGCTCGAATATGAACGTACCGCTTGCCCAACGTGTGGTTCTTGCGCTGGTATGTTTACCGCTAATTCCATGAACTGTTTGATGGAAGCATTGGGCTTAGCACTTCCTGGAAATGGCACCACCTTGGCTGACCATGCTGCGCGTAAAGCTCTGTTTGAAAAAGCTGGAGCAAAAATTGTTGAGTTAGCACATCGCTATTATGACGAAGACGACGAATCTGTTTTGCCTCGCAATATTGTTACTAAGCACGCTTTCGAAAATGCTATGACTATGGATGTGGCTATGGGCGGCTCTACCAATACTGTGCTGCATATTCTGGCTGCTGCTCAAAGTGCTGACGTGGACTTCACCTTGGAAGATATTGAACGTATTTCTCATACTGTTCCTTGCATTTGCAAAGCCAGCCCATCTGGACCTTGGGAGATTTCAGACGTGCATCGTGCTGGAGGTATTACTCGTATTCTGGGTGAGCTGGATCGCGGTGGAAAACTGCATCGCGATGTGCATTCTGTGGACTATCCAACTTTGGAAGCAAAGTTGGCAGATTGGGATATTCGCCGCGACACCGTTACCGACGAGGCTCTCGATCTTTTCACTGCTGCTCCTGGCGGTCAGCGCACTGCCGAAGGTATGAGTCAAAATGCTCGCTTTGACGATTTGGATCGCGACTATATTAACGGCGCCGTCCACGATATTGAACACCCTTCCGTAACAGAAGGCGGTTTAGCTGTGCTGCGCGGAAATATTGCTCCTGACGGTTGCGTGGTGAAGACTGCTGGTGTGGATCCATCTATCTGGAAGTTCAGTGGAGAAGCACTTGTTGTAGAGTCACAAGAGCAGGCTGTGGAAGTAATTTTGAACGACACATTAAAGCCTGGTCAAGCCTTGATTATTCGTTATGAAGGACCTAAGGGCGGTCCTGGTATGCAAGAAATGCTCTACCCTACCTCTTTTGTGAAAGGTAAGGGTATTGGTAAGCAAGTTGCTCTGCTCACCGACGGTCGCTATTCAGGTGGTTCTTCCGGTCTATCTATTGGACACATCGCTCCTGAAGCTGCTGCTGGCGGACCCATCGCTCTGGTAGAAAATGGCGATACGATTGTCATCGATATTCCAAACCGTACCATTAATGTAGATGTACCAGATGAAGTTCTTCAAGAACGACGCACTGCTATTGAGAACGGTTATGGATACCGTCCACACCGTGATCGTCAGGTATCTTTGGCTCTGAAAGCCTATGCTGCTTTTGCACGTTCAGCAGACAAGGGCGCTACGCGCGATCCAGAGCTTATTAACCAATTAGCTCATCAAGCAGACTAAAAGTCGCTGAATGCGATAATTTTCCAGCGACTTTTTATACCTATGGGTGGCTTTCATAACAAGCCACCCATTATTGTTTGCCAATTACAAGATATTACAGATTCAGAAATGCCTTCTTCCCCGCTTCATGTGCAGCAATCACCTTGTCACACCATTGGTCAAACTCAGGATCGAGTGTTTGGCATTCAGGATGAGAGAGCACATAATCCACAGTGCGTTTCACACCTTCAGCAAAAGAAATCTGCGCATCAAACTGTGGCACAAGTTGCTTAATCTTCGTATTATCAAACTTGACGGTATAGGCTTTATCTCCTAGCAGCTCACCTTCGAAATCATAGCCTGCTTCTTTACCGAACTCAGCGAGAAGCTCAGAACTGATATGAACGGCATTGAGTTTTACCCCCAAAGCATCAGCCAACGATGCAAAAACATCATTCCATGTTACCGATTCATCACTTGTAATCTGGTAAGCCTGACCAATAGCTTCTGATCTGCCCAACAAGCCCACATATCCCACAGCAAAATCACGACTATCAGTCATCGTCCACCATGTTGTGCCATCACCATGAATAATCACTGGCTTACCCGCAAGCATACGAGCAAGAACCTGGTAACTTCCATTGCGTCCATTCAACCCGAGAGGCACACTGCGCTCGCAATAAGTATGACTTGGACGCACAATAGTCACTGGGAAACCATCGTCATGGTAGCGTTCCATCAAATAATTTTCGCACTCAATTTTATTGCGAGAATACTGCCAGTACGGATTAACAAGCGGTGTTTCTTCTGTAATAACTTCTGCGGTAACAGGCTTGCGATACGCCGACGCAGAACTTATATATACATACTGTAAACAGCGATTTTTGAAGAGCTCATAATCACGTTCAACTTGCCAGCGTTCGTATCCCACAAACTGGCAGACAGCATCAAAAACTACGCCCGGAGCCGCTTCATCGAGAATATCCTGGAGAACTTCAACGTCCGCATTAATATCCGCTTGAATATACACGGGAGCATCACCCAGAACATCGGAAAAACCAGTGCGATTGATAACGTAAAGCTCATGACCTTCACGCAAGAGTTTCTTAGAGATTTCTGTGCTGATTGTTCCCGTTCCGCCAATCATACAAATTTTCATATCTGCACCTTTGCTAGATTTTTTATAACTCTTGCATTATACGTGGATTATAAGTCATAACACTACGCATGCAGATAAAAAAACTCCCGCTTTGCCCTACAATGCAAAGCGGGAGTTCATGGTATATGAGACCCTTGAGAGAAATTAGAGAGAGAAGGTCTCATAAATCTGAGCAGCAGTTCCGTATGATGACTGAGCACCATAACCACAAGCAGCGTATGCAGCTACGTATGCCGCCGCACGAGCACTGTCTGCCAAAGTAAAACCGCTGGCAAGTCCTGCCAAAACTGTTCCCATGTAGGAATCACCACAACCTGTGGTATCCACAGCATCAACTGTTACACCGTCCACACGTTCCACAGTTTCTTTATCAATCACGCACGACCCTAAAGCGCCAAGCGTAATGATGGCACGGTCAAAACCAAGATCATGCAAAGCGATACGAACTGCATTCCAATCAGCCTGCGCCCAATCAATATCCGGATTCAGTCCAATAATTTGAGCGACTTCATGCTCATTGGCGAGAAGAATATCAACATTGTTAATAAGTTCTGATGGCAGATGAGCCATGAAAGGAGAATCATTAAGAAGAACTGTCATACCAGCTGCATGAGCAGTACGAGCGGCTTCAATCACTGTATCCATAGGCGATTCTAAGCACAAACCCAGTACGCTGTAACTAGTCAGCTCCTGCGCATGAGAGACTACATAGTCTACACTCAGCTTATGGTTAGCACCCGGAGAATACACAATCGTATTTTCGCCATCGCTTTCAGATACTGTAATAACAGTCGTTCCTGATGGACCTTCCATACGTGCAATATGCTGTGTGTGCACACCTGCAGATTCAAGTTTTGACGCTAGGAAATCTGCATTAGAATCCGTGCCCAAAGCACCAAACATTCCCACTTGCGCACCCAGTAATGCGGCTGTTGCAGCCTGATTGGAAGATTTACCGCCTGGCAAAATTTCCAATTCTCCACCAGCCACTGTTTCTCCTGGCTGCGGCAAACGCTGCGTGCGAACAGTGTAGTCAGCATTCATTGAGCCCAAAACAGCCACACGGCCATTGAGATGCTGTAGAGATTCAAGCACGTTCATGTGTTCCATAGCTCCGATTCACTATCACTAATATGTTACGAATATCGAGGTTATCGACGGATACGCAATTGCAAACACCCACAACCATGCACTCATCAGCGCATCAGTCGATAACCTCAAGCATAAATGGTTTTAGCCAATGCTCTTAAGAGCGTCTTCTACCAATGCCCAGAACTTATCAAAGTCCAGCTTGGTAGCCACCTGAGTATGGCATTCTTCCTCAGAAGGTTCTGGTCCGCGCAAATCCGCTACGGTCATTCCCACAGTCAAGGTTCCTGTGAGTTCCACATCTACTGGGCAACGACGCGTTTGTACGATGCTTGGATCAATCAGATAAGCTACAGTGCAAGGATCGTGAACTGGAGGATCAATAAAGTCCTGATTTTCGCTGTATGCCTTGCGGAAGAAGTCCATTAAACCAGAAACGAACATAGCTAAGTCAGTGCCGACGGATTCAATCTTCTTCTGCACTGCTGGAGTGCATAATGCCTGATGAGTCAAATCCAAGCCCACCATGGTCACCTTCCATGGCTCGTTAAAGACAATATGTGCTGCTTCTGGATCGACCATAATATTGAATTCAGCCACTGAGCTCCAGTTACCCACATGGTAACCGCCACCCATGAGCACAACTTCCTTAACGCGATCCACAATGCGTGGCTCCATGCGTACTGCCAACGCAATATTTGTCAGAGGGCCAGTTGGAACAAGAGTTACTGTTCCTGGTTCTTCACTCATAATGGTGTCGATAATGAACTGTACTGCGCTCTTGTCTTCCAATGGACGACTTGGTTCAGGAAGTTCAACACCATCAAGACCCGTGTCACCATGAATAGTTGCTGCAGCTTGTGCAGGACGAAGAATTGGACGGCTTGCACCACGATATACAGGAACATCAGCAGCATGAGCCTTCTCGAGCACTGCACGTGCATTATAAGTCACCTTATCAATGCTCTGATTGCCACCAACAGTAGTCACACCCAGTAAGTCAATCTCAGGATTTCCTACAGCCAGCAAAATTGCCACAGCATCATCATGACCAGGATCGCAATCCAAGATAATCTTTGTAGACATCGAAGTCTCCTTTGAATTCGGTACAGCCGTATTTTCTCAACGTTTTTGGTTAAGCGTTTAACCACTGATATAAATGTAGCAAGTTTTCAAGAAAATAGAAAATTTTAGTTCCGTCGCGCGTGTCGCACAATTAAAAACAGGAATGAGACAGAAACTTAGTCACCGAGCTGCGCAACAGAATGACGAACGTGAAGCTGAGGCTCTAACAGCACCACGCTGCCCTGCTGCTGCACATCATAGTTTTTATCAAGCATCATCTTGCAACTTTGGCGCGCCAGTTCAGCAACGTCTTGGCGAATGGTTGTGAATTCAAAATCAAGACCAAAAGCGCCCATCACATCATCGTAACCAATTAAGGAGATGTCTCCTGGAACTGCATAACCTTGCTCTCGAGCGCGGCGCAGGAATCCCACAGCGATAAGATCATTGCCACAAAAGACTGCCGTAACTCCGGCACGAATTAGTGCGTCAGCGTGATTGTATCCCACGGAAAGACTAAAGTTTCCGTCAATAATGCAGCTGGTATCGGGCACAATACCGTGAGCATCAAGATCCTCAAGAAAAGCTTCAAAACGTGCAGAATTATCACCTTTGTCACTAGCGCGATGAGATACCGGGCCAATAACACCAATATGCGTATGACCAGCTTCTATCAAATGACGAGCAGCTAAGCGCCCTCCCACGCGATGATTGTAAGCCAAACCGCGCCATTGCGTGCGCACTACTCTTGATGATTCTGCGTCTTCAGGCATATGGATATCCGATGCTTCTGACTGCAACTTTTCAGGAATACGGTCAATAAATACCACAGGAATTCCCGTTGTGCTCAGTTCATCAAGCAGCTGAGCATTATATTGCGCGCTACCAAAACTCGGCACAATAAAGAGTCCATCAATACCCAGCTGAATCATGCGGCGTAGCGCACTTGACTGTTCATGCACATCTTCGCCAGTATCCACTATGAGCAAGGAATAACCCTGTTTTTTGCACTCGTCTTCCATATGTTTGGCCAGCGAGGCGAAGAAGAGATTTTCAATATCAGGAATAATCAGAGCCAGCAAGCTCGATGATTGAGTGGCTAAACTGCGTGCCGACTGATTAGGAACATACTGAAGTTCACGTGCAATAGAACGGATATGTTCTCGCGTTTCTTCAGTAAAACGATTAGGTTTATTATTCAAAACGAGGGAAACTGCGGTAGACGATACTCCAGCTTTTTCAGCAATATCTTTAAGCGTAGCCCTCTTTGGCTGCTTACCCCTCATAGCTTCCCTCCAAAATTTTGACGTCTTGTAGAAGAGTATCACGATTTTTAGTCCTAGATGACTATGAGCACTATGTAACACACTTCAGCATACGAAAATGGCGGTGAATATCTGTTGATATCCACCGCCACACTGTCTAAGCCATGTAAATCAAAACTATTTAACGCACTGGTCCTGTTGGCTGGGAACCGACAACCTGCACAAGTGTTCCTTGCGGGCAATTGTCATAAACCCACTTGGAATCCTGCTCATACATATTGATGCAGCCATGAGAACCATGGTTAGCTGGATCGCCCGAAGCAATACCACCGTAATTCCATGTTGCGGTATGGAAACCTTCGCCACCGTTATAGTAGCTAACCCACTTCACGCCTTTAGATAAATAGCGAGAGCCATCATCATTGAGACCGGTCATGTCTTGGGTGGCGTACTTCAAGTAGATAAAGAAGTTACCGTTGTCAGACTCATTACCGCCGTTGGCGCCAGAGCAGATATTAAAAGTACGTACCAGTTGATCGTTCTTATACGCATATGCAACTTGATTAGTTTTATCAATCACAATACGCATCTCAGACTTAGTTTGCTTAACGTCAAACTTGGTGACCGTTGACTCTACTCGAGTGGTTGCACCTTGTCCATGAGTTAGCGAGGTATAGATCTGATCAGCTACGGCATTCGTATTGCCAATACTTACTCCATTAGCGCCTTTAATCTTTGTGAGAATAACTCTACCATTGCTGTCAATAATATCTTCTTGATCAACCTTGTCTTGATTTAACTGCTGTGGCAAGTTGGCAGCCATGTAATCAACGATCTTCTGCTTGTCATACGAAAGGCTAATGGTGCCCTTAGACGGATTGGTGTCTGTCACAATCCATTGAGCAATCTGGTCGGCAGGCACCTGGAAGTTTTTCCCATCTCCATTGGAAATAACATATTGAGCATTAACACGAGCATTTGCTTCATCAGCAACCTGCTGAGCAGTCTCAACAGAGATTGGCATGGTCACGTCTTGATATTTCACCGATACAGCAGTAGGATGTCCTGGCTGCTCAATAACACTATTAATCTGCTTGATAACCTGAGTATTCTCAGGCATGCGACCACCCTTACCTGGGGTTACAGCGAAAGATTGCGATGTTGCATCAAAACCGATAGTAGATGGAACTGCACGATTAGATTCATCAACAAAGCTCTTCGTGAGATATTCGCTAACTGGTAACTGACGCACAGTAGCTTCCAAAGGCACACTGCGTGTAATAAAAGGATTAACTTTTACAAAAATATTCTCATCTTTAGCTGCCAAGAGATTCTTAACAGTTTTATCAATGTTAACCGCAACTCCCAAATCCTTTAGACTTGCTTTAACAGTTTTGCCTCGATCATCTTTAACAGTAATTGTTGAGCGGTCAACTGCATTCTTCACCGTTGTTTTAAGCTGTGCAGCATTCTGACCAGATACACTCACACCACCAAATTCAACGCCTAATGGAGCCTTATCTTGGTAATACCAGCCAGCTCCAAAAAACCACCCGATAACGGCACATACAAGAGTAAGAAAAATTGCCAAAGTAACCCATAAAGCTATATGCCTACGGCGAGGGGCACTATCAGATTGAGATACGTGCTCAGGTTCAGGCAACTCAGTGTTCACAAATACAGGTTCAGGAAGAATAATGGTATCCTCGCGTGAAGCTTCGTCTGCCGCACCAAACACAGTCCCCTCCTGCGAAACACTAGTCATATACCATCCCTTCTCTTGGCTTCTAGATACTAGAATAGTCAGATCATATGACCCGCAACACCGAAATATTACGCTCAGAGATAGTGTTTCTATACATTTCACAGCCATAACATCGTGAAATGTAAGCAATATCACATATGCTTTCTGCTTCTTGATATAACTGCCTGCACTCTATAGGTGCAAAATGCAGCTTTTCATCTCATCGCAAGCCTCGTACTGGGCCTTTGCTTCACACAGGTCATGATGAGAGGTTCGTGAAAAGTGATTCGCTCTAGCCAGAGATGATTCAGGAACCAAATGAGCCAAAAATTGACACTAAAAGGTTCCTGAATCGTGATTCGCTACAGCCAAACATGATTCACGCACCATGTGACCGTACACAACACCCCAAAAGCGAACCTGAATCATGATCCGCTATAGCAAGTTATGATTCACGTACCCAAAATAGTGTTTTTAGCGCTAAAAAAGTTCCTCAATCACAATCCGCTACAGCCAAACATGATTCACGAACCAAAAAAGCCAACAAGAAAACAACCATAAAGCGGTTCCTGAAATCAGACACTATATCCAATCACGTTTCAGAACACAGCTATAAATACTGTGTCCCATAGTGTCACGTGCCAATGGCTTATATCAACCATTCATTCAAACTCACACACCGCCACTATGAGCACGCATTATACGCACTATGAAGAGCAATATTGCATTAGCTCATACTACTGCCCATACAAGGAAGACAAGTAATAAGCCTTGACTTACGGCTGTAACAGTAAGCGCGCTGTACGCTCACGTCCTAGATCCGATCAAAGGCCCTGAAGCGCTACTCCATATAGCTGTCCAAACGTACACGTCCAGACTGCGTAAATTTATATGCGCGCTCTGCCCCGTCGCCCGCAAAAAGAACAGGAGCATAATCGTCAATATTGAGTGTGTGATCCTCGTTCAATAAAGAATCATCAATCCATCGAGTGGTAATAGCAGCAAAAATATGATGGACATTATCCATCTTCTCAATATGCTTAACTCGGCATTCAAAAATAACAGGAAAATCAGTCAGCAACGGAGCATCTACTGTGCTTGCTGGTCGTGTGTTCATGTTTAAGCGAGATAACTTCTCTTCATCATGCCACCAACCTGCACATTCAGTAGCACGCATCATTGGTTCTGACGCTACGTGAGCGGCAAATTCTCCGAATTTTTCAATTTGTTGGGCTGCGCGACTTTCTGAGCTCACACCCATCACAATATTATTGCGCAAAGAATACGTCGAACTGTTAGTCGTCACATTGTATCCGAAGTCTTCATCCTTATATGCCAGCATAAAAATAGGGTAACCAGAATAAAATTTCTCTGTTGTGAATTCAACAAGCAAGCTCGTATACCTCTTTATTCTTTATCACCCATTGCTTTTTCAAAGACTGCCCATAATTCTTCTGCAGCGCGATCCACTTCGTCGTTAATAATAACCACGTCAAACTCATCTTGCAGCTCTAACTCATGACGGGCAGTTTCTAAACGACGTTCTTGCTGCTCCAGAGTCTCAGTTCCGCGCCCCTTCAACCGAGATATAAGTTCATCAAAGCTCGGAGGAGCAAGGAAAACAAAAATCGGATCCAATCCAACCTCAGCCGCACGTTCGCGAACTTTATGCACACCTTGCACATCGATTTCAAGCATGGAAGGAATACCTGCTGCTAAGTGTTCTTTAACAGGAGCTGCAGGCGTACCATAATGATGGACTCCATGCACAACTGCTGTTTCCAAAAACTCACCCTTCTCTTCCATCGCTAAAAATTCGTCTTCAGTCAGAAAGAAGTAGTTCACACCATCAACTTCACCTGGACGAGGGGCACGCGTAGTAGCAGAAATGCTCAGCCAAATATCAGGATGATTTTCAAAGAGCTTTGCTTCTACAGTACCTTTACCCACTGCAGTTGGGCCAGCTAATACAACAAGACGATTCGCATATTCACTCATGGGGTTTACTATACCCACTATCTAGGAAGGCACGCACATAATGTTAAGAAATATACTCAGTCTCATAATATGGAACGGGTGGTTCAATACAAAACTCGTGTACCTATTATGCACTTAGATGTTAAAGAAGTTAACATCTATAACAGAAAGGAGGCACCATATGAGTAAGCAAGGTGGAATCAACCCACGACCACTCCCTCCAAATAACAAGTGCAGCATATTGCGCTGATTTATTCAGGACAGCTGAACTTTTCTTTAAAGCAAATGCTGCACTTGAATCCACGATTGTCAACAAAAACACATCACACTGCGGAAAAGCTGAAGAAATACGCAGGATATTTATTTCTTGTCTCGATTAAGCCACTACGACAACAAGTTCATTAGCTTTATTTAAAAGTGTTCACATGAGTTTACCTGAACAACTTGATGTAGATTTCTCATATCAAGAAGAACTGCTCAAGAGCGTAGTTAATTCCCTTAGCCGCATTGTTGATTTGCTTGTTTCAGTAACCGATTTCAAAAATTTACAGAATCAGATTTGGGAGAATGACGCTTTCACAGATGAATTTACGAAAGCTGCTCAGGCTATATCGCAAGCAATACTGTGGCAGTGTAATTTTGCACGTACAGCAAACCTATCGTAAGGCAAATCTAGATGATCTTTCTTAAAAATTTTCTCGGATACTATCGTCTTGCAGCTAGCGATTTTCTCTCTAACTATGCCACTACTGTTGCAGCTACCACGATCAAATTATGGATTGTCAATTCTTTGCTGGCTGGTGTTCAGGAGTCGAGTAAATATCTAACTATTTATTTAATGCTCAGCGCCATTAGTGAACTTGTTACTGGTTTATTTTCAGGGACAGTAGCGAGCATTATGGAGTGTTACACACAACCATAGGCGCGTGTTTACTACGCATGGTCGCAGGCATAGGTATTATGTGCACGATCGTATGGTCACAACTATCAGTTGCATCAGCGCGTCCGCATATCAATCTTCTTTTTTGGATAGTTGCTCTTCTGGTCATGTTCACCACAGCTTGCGACACCTTCTACTTCCCCGCCATCAGTTCGTTTGTAAATCGCATCACCGAATCCGAAAATCTTACCCGCGTTCTGTCTCTTCTGCGTTTTACAAGTCTTATGGGAACTTTAGTTGGACCGTCTGTATCCGGCTTGGCAGGCACTACTCAGCTGTACGTTCCTATTCTTCTTACAGAAACTGCTGCTCTTATTTTGACTATAGTTCTTATCTGGTGGATATGGATAAGTACAGAATACAAACAAATATATGAGAAAAAATCATCAACTTTTGCTGAGTTGTTCGACGATTGGCGCCAGGGTATAAAAACTTTCACTGCGAATCGTGTTTACCGTTTACTTTTCCCCTACGCAGTGATCGAGGCCGTGGCCAGTTCCGGTTTAGGTTTCAGCATTATTTTTTACTTCACAAAGCAGCTACACGATACACAGAGCTATGGCTGGTATTTAAGCGCGCTATCAGTAGGGTATGCTATCAGCTACCTTATTGCCCCGTATTTTTCTCGCAAATTCAGCTTTGCTCAGCTACTGACTGCTTCGCATATACTGGTGGCTCTTTGTTTATGCGCACTCGCTTTTACTCGCATTGGTGTTATAGCAGTTTTCTGGGGTTTCCTTTTTGCTTTCTTCCAAGCAATTATTAGTCCTGCTTTTCAATCTGTGTTTATTCAAGCTGTTGATGAAAGGCTTGTTGCACAGGTTATGTCTGTATTTATTTCAGTAATAGCTGCAATCGGCGCAATAAGTTATCCTGCATGGGATTGGATGTATACAATAACTGGCAATAATGCTAGCGTGATCATAGTATGCGCTGCTGGGTTGCATGGGTTTTTAGTTCTGCTGTGTGGACTGCTTTATCCGCGATTAAAAACAATTCGCACGGTTTAGAAGGCTTCAGACATATACACGCCCCGCCCACAAACTCAGTACACAAACTCCGCACACAAAAACTGCTCCGTGCCGCAGAGACCATAAAATAGTTTCTTTGCAACACGAAGCAGTTCAAACAGCCGAAACAACCTTTTCAGTTTTTCTTTTCAGTTTTTGCTTGTCAACTTTTCAGTTATCGTTTTTCAGCTTTTCAGACTTATTTTTATGACTTTATGCTTTCTTATCTAGTTCATGCAAGCGCTGTGCATGTTCTTGGATAGACGCAATATCATAGTCCGCTGTCTTCACAGCCTTAATCGCAATCAAAGCTGCGAGGAATTCCATCGCAGTGGTGAACTGAGGCAAATCAGCCGCAATAGCAGCAGCACGAATGGAGTAACCGTCAGAGCGAGAACTGCGAGAACTTGGAGTATTCAAGATGAGGTCAATCTTGCCCTCTTCAATCAACTCAACTACGTTCTTGCCCATGCTACCTGGCACATGCTCTTGGTGCATATCATCGCTATCTTCACTGCGAGTCAACTTATCGACCACCTGTACATCCATGCCATAGCGACGCAAAACAGAAGCTGTTCCTTCTGTTGCCAGTAGCTTGAATCCAAGTTCGAGCAAACGAGCGGCCATCAATGGAAGTTGACGCTTATCCGTGTCGTTGACGGAAATGAAGACGTTTCCTTCAGTTGGCAATCCTGTTTCGTAAGCCGCAATCTGGCTCTTAGCAAAAGCGTGTGGGAAGTCACGGTCAAAGCCCATCACTTCACCTGTAGAACGCATTTCAGGACCCAAAATCACGTCAACTGTTTTACCAGCTTCAGTACGGAAACGCTTGAATGGTAAGACTGCTTCTTTGACTGCCACTGGCTGTCCTGGTCGAATATCTCCACCATCACCTTCCGGCAGAAGCAAACCTAGCTTGCGAGCGTCAGCGATGGTCTCCCCTGCCATAATACGTGCTGCAGCCTTAGCCAAAGCTGTTCCCGTGGCCTTAGACGCAAATGGCACTGTTCGTGATGCACGAGGATTTGCTTCAATCACATACAAGGTATTGCTCATGAATGCAAACTGCACATTAATCAAGCCTTGCACGCCCACACCTTCAGCAATAGCAAGTGTTGCCTCACGCAAACGCTGAATTTGAGAGTCAGACAAAGTATTTGGAGGAAGAGTACATGCCGCATCACCAGAATGCACGCCAGCCTCTTCAATGTGCTCCATAATGCCACCCACATAAAGCTCATGGCCGTCGTAGAGAGCATCCACGTCTACTTCAATCGCATCAGAAAGGAACTTGTCAATCAACAATGGAGATGGCAAACGTCCAGAAACCACGCGGTCTGCTTGTGCTTCTTTAAGAGCGCGATTGACGTATTCTTTAAGCTGCTTGTCTTCAAACACGATTTCCATACCACGTCCACCGAGCACATAAGATGGGCGAACCAGCACTGGGTAGCCAATCGACTGAGCAGCCTGCAACGCTTCCTCATAGGACAGTGCTGTGCCGTAGCGTGGAGCGTTCAAGCCCTTTTCATCGAGTACTTCACCGAAAAGTTCACGGTTTTCAGCTAAATCAATAGCTTCTGGCGTGGTACCCAAAATTGGAACTCCAGCAGCTTTCAAACGAGCAGCCAAAGACAACGGCGTTTGACCACCAAGCTGAACAATCACACCCTTAACTGGGCCTTGCTTAAGTTCTGCGTAATAAATTTCGAGAACATCTTCAAAGGTTAATGGCTCAAAATACAGGCGATCGGAAATATCGTAATCGGTAGATACTGTTTCTGGATTACAGTTGACCATAATGGTGTCGTAATCCTTGCCCAGCTCTTGCACAGCATGGACGCACGTGTAATCAAATTCAATACCTTGACCAATACGGTTTGGACCAGAGCCAAGAATAATAACTGCTTCGCGGTCACGCTTCTTTAACTCTGTTTCCTGCGCATATGTGGAGTAATAGTATGGCGTTACTGCATCGAATTCTGCAGCGCACGTATCTACTGTCTTGTAAACCGGGCGAATACCATAATTCTTACGCAGCTCGCGTACCACATCTTCGCCCACATCACCCATGCCGCGCAAGTGAGAAATCTGAACATCAGAAAGACCTGCTTTCTTCGCCGTGCGTAGCAGTGCAGGGCTGAGAGCTTCAGCAGCTTTGACTTCCATTGCTACAGCATTAATCTGCATGAGCTGATCAATAAACCATGGATCAATTTTTGTGGCGTCAAAAATCTGCTCAAGCGTAGCTCCACCCCAAATAGCACGCATCACCTGGAGATAACGATGCTCAGTTGGAACTGTAATAGCAGCTAAAAGCTCTTCAACTTCGCTGGCACTTGGTGCCTCACCATCCCAATTAAAAGTAGAGTGACGCTTATCAATAGAGCGCATCGCTTTACCCAAAGATTCTTGGAAGTTGCCTGCTAACGCCATAGCCTCGCCCACCGACTTCATCGATGTGGTTAAGGTATCGTCTGCACCTGGGAACTTTTCGAAAGCAAAACGCGGAATCTTAGTAACCACATAGTCAATCGTCGGCTCGAAGCACGCTGGAGTGGTCTGTGTAATATCGTTTTGAATCTCATCTAAGGTGTAGCCCAAAGCAAGTTTGGCTGCAATCTTAGCAATAGGATATCCAGTTGCTTTAGAAGCCAGCGCAGACGAACGCGATACACGTGGATTCATTTCAATAACAACAATGCGCCCATTATTTGGGTTCACAGCGAACTGAATATTACATCCACCTGTATCAACCCCCACGCCGCGAATAATAGCAATACCAATATCGCGCAACTTCTGATACTCACGGTCAGTCAATGTGAAGACTGGAGCTACGGTAATGGAATCGCCAGTGTGCACGCCTACGGGATCAACATTTTCGATTGGGCAGACCACAACCACGTTATCGTTGCGGTCACGCATAAGCTCCAGCTCATATTCTTTCCAGCCTTCAAGTCCTTCTTCAATAAGAACCTCATTGGTTGGCGAATAATGCAAACCGGCACCTGCAATACGATGTAAATCTTCAATATTGCGCGCAATACCTGAACCGAGTCCACCCATGGTGAAGCTTGGACGCACTACAACTGGATAGCCCAGCTCATCATTGACAATATGCTCCACCTCTTCCATGGAATGAGCAATGAAGGAACGTGCTGAATCACCACCAGCTTCAGTCACAACCTGCTTAAAGAGTTCGCGATCTTCACCACGATCAATAGCTTCTAGCGATGCACCGATAAGCTCCACATTGTATTTCTTGAGCACACCAGCTTTACCTAAAGCAATAGCTGCATTCAGAGCTGTTTGACCACCCAAGGTTGGCAGCAAAGCATCTGGACGCTCTTTCTCAATAATGCGTTCCAAAATCGGCACAGAAAGTGGCTCAATGTATGTTGCATCAGCCATTTCTGGATCAGTCATAATAGTTGCAGGGTTCGAGTTAACCAAAATAACGCGAACGCCTTCTTCACGCAGAACACGGCACGCCTGAGTACCAGAATAATCAAACTCGGCTGCCTGACCAATCACAATAGGACCAGAACCGATAACCATAACGGATGTAATGTCTGTGCGCTTTGGCATGGATTTTCCTCTCTATCGTTTCTCAGTCTTAGTTCTTTGCTGCTTGAGCAGTCTTCATCTGCTCTACAAAACGGTCAAACAAGTAGCCCGCATCGTGAGGACCTGCTGCTGCTTCTGGATGATACTGCACAGAGAAAGCAGGAATATCTAAGCACTGCAAGCCTTCTACCACGTTGTCGTTCAAATCAATATGGCTGACTTGCACTCGACCATAATGCCCATCACCAAATGGACTTGGTACAGGCTCTCCTTGCGGAGCGTCGACTGCGAAGCCGTGATTGTGCGCAGTAACTTCCACTTTTCCAGTTGTAAGATCTTGAACTGGCTGGTTCACACCACGATGACCAAACTTGAGCTTATACGTGCCGAATCCAAGAGCTCGTCCCAGAAGCTGATTACCAAAGCAAATTCCAAAGAATGGGATATGCGCATCGAGAACCTTGCGTAACTGTTCAACTTCGTAGTCAGCAGTAGAAGGATCTCCCGAACCATTGGAGAAGAACACACCATCCGGATTCAAAGCAGCAATATCTTCGAAGCTGGATGTAGCTGGCAAAACATGAACACGGCAGCCTCGCTCAGCCATACGGTATGGGCTCATAGCCTTAACACCGAGGTCAAGAGAAACAACTGTATAAAGCGGTTCTTGACCTTCAAAATCGCCCTGTGGCTCAACCACATAAGGCTCTGTAGTCGAAACTTCTTGAGATAGGTTTGCCCCGCTCATCAATGGAGAATTCTTAACAATCTCTAGCAAATCTTCTACACGCTTCAAACGTCCGCTGTCATCTACGAGAGCAGATCCAGAGAAAATACCTGCACGCATCACACCTGCAGAGCGCAAGTGACGCACAAGCTGACGCGTATCAATATCAGCAATACCCACGATGCCGTATGTATCTAAATCATTATCAAGACTGCGATTAGCACGCCAATTAGAAATACGGGTAGCTGGATCACGAACAACGTAACCTGCTACCCATATTTTAGAAGACTCAACATCTTCATCATTCACACCGGTATTACCAATATGTGGGAACGTTTGAACCACAATCTGACGAGCATAAGACGGATCAGTTAAGGTTTCCTGATAGCCCGTCATAGCTGTGGAGAAAACAATCTCTCCTGTGGTCACGCCCTGAGCACCGTAAGGACTTCCAACATATACATGACCATCTTCAAGCACCAATACGGCATTGTGGATGGAATAGATATCTGGACTCATTATTGCCGAATCTTGGCTGTTCACACATGCCTCCTAGAGCTTGTTGTATGGCATTTAATTATCGGAGTGTAACGCCTTATCTGTGTCATCCTCCGCAGAAGAAATATCTGCAGACGAACTGTGTGTTTCAAAGACGTTGTCAATACTGTTGTCAGTATTAAAATCTGTGAAAGAAAGATCAGAAAGCGATTTTCCACTTTCTTCTTCACCATCAGATGCATCTGATGCGTCGGATGCTTGGACGGTGCTTATAGTATCGGCATCAGCATGAGAATTACCATCAGAAACAGAATCATCTGAGTCATGCTCTGCTTGCGCAGCTGCTTCAGCAGCTTCAGCTTCAGCTGCCTCGGCTGCACGTTGCTGTTGCCATTCAATTTCTTCAGTGCGAATGTCTTCAGCCTTCTTCTCTACAGTGCTCAGCACACCGTAAAGTAAATCAGGCGTATCATCACCCGCATAAGTCTTAGCCAAAGCAATAGCCTCATTAATAGCTACGCCTGCAGGAATTTCATCGTTATAAACAATTTCCCATGCAGCCATGCGCGCTAAATTACGGTCAATTGCAGGCATACGTTTAACTTCCCAAGACTCAAGAGCATCACCAAGAGCTTTATCCAAAGTACGACGATGCGACGCCACGCCTTGAACAATCTCAATAGCATAGTCCGGAAGTGGAGTTTGAGCGCCAGGATACGCAATGCGCTGATCGAGGAGGTCAGTAAATTCCTGACCTCTCAAATCAGCTTCAAATAGCGTATTGAGTGCGCGCTTACGAGCAGTGGAACGTGCCATATTAAATAGTGGTCCTTAAGTTCCTACTCGCCCTTAATTTTCACGTCCAAGGTAGTCGCCAGAGCGAGTATCTACCTTCAAACGATCGCCTTCGTTAATGAACAGTGGAACCTGAATTTCAGCACCAGTTTCCATTGTTGCTGGCTTAGTTCCTGCAGAAGAACGGTTGCCCTGCAAGCCTGGTTCAGTGTGAGAAACGGTCAAAACAACAGATGCTGGAAGCTCTACAGACAAAGGATTACCGTCATGGAAGGATACGATGCAATCAGTACCTTCGAGCAAGAACTTCTCAGAATCGCCAATAAGAGTTTCAGGAATGAAGACCTGATCGTAAGTGGTCATGTCCATGAAAACGAAGCTGTCGCCATCCTTGTAGGAATACTGCAGAGTGCGGTTATCTACAGTTTCAAATTCCATCTTCATGCCAGCGTTGAAAGTCTTGTCAACAATCTTGCCGGTGAGAACTTCCTTAATCTTTGTACGCACGAAAGCTGGTCCTTTACCTGGCTTCACATGCTGGAACTCAATAACGCTCCACAACTTACCATCAAGATTAATAACGGAACCATTCTTAATGTCATTAGAAGTCTGTGCCACTAAAATCACCTATTCAAACATCGATTTTGTTATCGAACTCAATCTAAATCTTTCTTATTATGCCATAGCCCCTTTACCGCACAACTAAGCCGTGTTGCACGCATAGCCGATAAGTACGTTGCGTTACGCATATAAGATATTGCACAAAAATCCGCTATGCTCCCACATACAGCAGCTCAGACACCTACTCAAAGAGCATCACAATTAGCGAAACTCAATTATATCTGGACGATTGTCTGGACGAGATACGCACATCATGCTAGAATTCTTCTTCAGTTGTGTTTTCATAAGCGCACATAATTAAAGATGACTTAATTTTATATATTTAATCGTTCTATCGTAAAACCCATATTTGGGCATATAAGGGGATATTTTGAGCACAGGAAAGCATCGCGTAAGCTCAGCTTCTGCACCAGTCACACCTTTTAATACCCACTCAGCTTTTATTAAGGCAAATTGCACATTGTCACACAACAAGAATGTGCTAAAGATTGGCGCTATTGCTATTTCTTCCCTTCTTGTCATCGGGCTTGCTGGATCAACTACTTCAACTTTTGCTCAGGGCTCAGGTTCTGACCTTGCTCAAGTTACGACCGTGTCACGAAACAGCCAGCGTTCAAACTTAACTCAAGAAACAGCAACTGTTAATTATGTTCAAGGATCTGAATGGAATCTGAGTTCTGACAGCTCCGCTGTTACCGTTAAATATGAGATGACTCCTGAACAGACTTCAGCTCGCGATAACTTAGTTGCTGCATATAACAAGGCTCAGTCCTCATACGGCACCTTTACTTCTGCTTCGTCAGCTACTTTAGACGCACTGGCTAAAGCAATGAATACCGCTGCATCTCATCTATCTGATACCACCAATTCTGTGGATACATATAATGCTGATGTTACATCTTTGAATGATGCTGTTGCAAAGGCAAAGGCTAGCCATGCTTCTGCACAGACTGCTGCTGCAGCTTCTTCAGCAGCTTCTGCTGGATCTTTCACTGGTACTGTATCGGGTTCAGGTTCTGGCGTTGATTTAGCTAATTACAGCTTGCAGTTTGTTGGCGCACCTTATTCCTGGGGCGGAAATACTCCTGCTGGTTGGGATTGCTCTGGCTTTGTTCAGTATGTCTATGCTCACTTTGGTGTAAGCTTACCTCGCACATCTGGCGCTCAAGCAGCTGTTGGCGTAGCGGTGCCTTCACTTGCTCAAGCTCAGCCAGGCGATATTCTTGCTAACGGCACGCACGCTGCTATCTATATTGGCAATGGTCAAGTTATGAATGCAATGAACTATGGTTTAGGTACCAAGACAGCTCCTGTGTCCTTTGCTTTCAGTGGCGGATATTCGATTCGCCGTGTTTTGAACTAAGACGATAGCAAGGACAGCATAAGCGTGTTCTCATGGTTGGGTCGGTTTTCTCACTGAAGACCGACCCTTTCTAGTTTTTTCTAGTCTTTTCTGGTTTCAGGCTATGGCTTCGTTTTACAGTTAGAGTTCGGCTTGTCCAGAGTAATAGAACGCACGCGCGATGTGAGCTAGATATGTGTTGTAAGTAAAGCGTGACTTGACGTCAAAATATTAATTGGATGCTTATTCAATCACGGCTCGGGGTTGAAAAGTCAGGCAGATTTCTACGAAACTGTCGTGTGTAGTGATTCGCTCATACGGATCACTGCCGGGCCGAAAAAAGGGTTGAAAAACTGGCCCTCCCCAAAAAACTCGAGGTAAAAAGTTCCTCAATCATGATTCGCTATAGCTAAACATGATTCACGTCAATTTTTACACCCAAAAGAGTGTAAAAAGGTTCCTGAATCATGATTCGCTAAAGCCACTCATGATTCACGCACCATGTGACCGTACACAACACCCAAAAAGCGAACCTGAATCATAATCCGCTATAGCAAGTTATGATTCACGTACCAAAAATAGTGTTTTTAGCGCTAAAAAAGTTCCTGGATCATGATTCGCTATAGCCAAACATGATCCAGGAACCAAAACTTGTCCGACACTGTCTAAAACTGCCCTAGCACCCCCACGCGAATCACTTTTCACGCAACAAAAATGTTCACGCTCCTCATGCAAACTCGCGTCACAAGAGGAACGTGAACATAACCGAACAGCTATAACCCTTCTGCCCTACTGCTTTACCATCTACTCACTCACCGCGAGCGCCTTGGTGTAAGAGTCCAGATGTTTTGCGAGCGCTTATGCTGGTTTCACTCATACTTCATAGGTCTTTCGTACTGTATCTCAACCGCTACTGGAGCAATTTTTCTGCTACACCGAGCGTCACTAATGCCGCGATCCGCGCAGAGGTATTCAAATCATCTTCCCTATTATCTAAAGCTTCGTATGCTTCACCGCAATCATTGCTATTGGCTCGAATAATCAAATTATCCACGCCATTCTTAGCGCACACGTGAGCAACCGCTGCTCCTTCCATTTCCTCAGCATCAGCATAGTCCTGAGAAATAATGCGTGAGAGCACTTGTGGATCGGTACTAAATAGGTTGCTCGATGCAATAGTACCCACAGTAAATTGATGGTCTGCCACATTCGGAGAATAATTCTTCTGATCTTGCGATACAGCGCGAATACCGTGCGGAGTATACATGAGGCCTGCAGCCTGGGGAATATTTTCGTTATTGACTACTTCTCTCATGCCCCACTCGCGCATAATATTCACAGCGCAGTCCAGCAGCTGGGGCGTTGCTGTAAATTTTTCCATGTACGGTGGGTCTTCAGCAATAATCGCCGTATCGCATTCTTCATATACCATTGTTTGACCTAAGACTATATCGCCGAATCCAAGACGTGCGTTGAGGTTGCCGGCAATACCCGTAAAAAGTAATGCATCCGGTTGTGAAGCACTCTGGCGAGCCACGCACAGCATAGTCTGGGCAGCTGCTGCACTATTGGTCATCCCCATGCCTCCGTAAGCACTGAAAACATGGTCCATCGCCGTCAACATAATGCATAATGTTAAGTCCACCTTCATGGAGGATCTCACCGGCAAAGCGTTCCTGAACTGGCACAATTTCTCTAGCAAGAGCACTGAGAATAACAATCGTAGTCATGTCGCTAATGGTAGCATTGACAGCTGCCTCTTACATCACCACACGCCACCGCAGCCCACGCCACCGTCACCGCGCACAAAACCGCCTTCTCACGAAACTTAAGACTTATGCTCAGCGCATTTTCACAGCTTAAGCATAAGCCTCTATGTACAATATTCCTTGTAAACAAAAAGGATAGGTATGCAAACTCTTCAATTTTCTTCTATTGTTCGCACGATTTCACAAGCAACGAATCGTTCTCTGGCTGGAACGCGCGTATTTGTTGCTCCTGATTTTTCGCAGGTTCAGCCGGATAATTTTGATGTGGCAGCAGCAGAATGGGGTCTTCGCCTCTTCCGTGATGAGTCCGACAGCACATCATGCCCAATTATTCTTCACGCAACCTATGCACAGGTTGACGGCACCAGCATGGCATACAATCAAACCGGTATTTCTTTTGCTCAACCTTTAACCGCTCAAGAAAACATCAACCGAGCACGCGCTGGTATGCCCGTAGTGAGCTATCTGGCAGAAGAATTAAAGAAAACAGGTATTCTGCGCGGCGAGCGCATTGCCATCAGCTTGATTATTGAACCTAAAACAGCCGTTCTCGCTTTAGCCTTGCATGAGGCAGGCGCTGAGGTTGGCATTTATGCAACAGCCGCTGAAGTTAATCAAGATATTGCACAGGAACTCGCCCAGCACGGTATTGGCGTATATGCAAACGCTCATTGGACACCCGCTCAAGAGCATGAAGCGGCTTTAGCTTTATTAGATGAGCTGCAGCCAACCATTATTATTGATGATGGTGCAAGCTTTGCTCGTCTTGCAAGTTTGGAACGCCCAGAATTAGTCAAGAATATTAAAGGTGTGGCTGAGGAAACCACATCAGGTATTCGAGCCTTTGAAGCTATGGAAAAAGAAGGTGCTCTCACCTATCCGGTGATTGCTTCAAATGATTCTCGCCTTAAAACTGGCTTCGATAACGTTCACGGTACCGGTGAATCATGCGTCACGACTTTTCTTTCTATTATGGGTGACAGTTATGTGGAGCGTAATACTGGTGTAGCTGTTATTGGTTTCGGCCCTGTTGGTCGCGGTTTTGCACGCCGTATGCGCACACTGGGATATCGCGTGGTTATTGTGGAGCGCAACGCAACAGCTGCTTTAACAGCACAGTATGAGGGCTTTGAAATTATGCCTTTGAACCAGGCAATAAGCACGTGTAATTGCGTGATTAGTGCTACTGGCGTCGTTCACACTCTTGATGTAGAAACATTACAGTCCATGCACGATGGCACGGTTATCGGTGTTATTGGCGGCATTTCTCAAGAAATCGCTTTAGACGATTTAACTGCAATTACTGGCCAGCATATTGCTCCAGCAGTGCCGCTTACCCACCTTGATTTAGGCAATGGTTCGTCTGCTATTCTTTTGGCGAGCGGCGATGGCATGAATTATACGGTCAGTGGCGGTAATCCTATTGAAATTATGGATTTGAGTTTTGCTGTGCAGATCAATGCCGTGCAGATGCTGGTAGAAAAGTCCAGTCAGCTCGGCCCTCATCTCGTTCGTATGGATACGACTATTGATGAAACAATCGCCCGTTCCGCATTGTATGCACGCGGCGCACAAATTGATGAGCCGCAAGATATGGTCACTGATTGGACGCGCACCCGTTTTAGCGATGGATTAAAATCACAAGCTTCCCGTCACGCCACGGCTGACGAAAATCAGCAAGCATCCGAAGTCACTAGCGACGATCAGAATCCTGAGAATAGGATCAGCTAAATGAACGATCTGAATACTGTTGTTGTCTACTCTGCTGCCCTTGTTCTTCCTGTTACCGCTCCAGCTCTTCCTAATGGTGCTGTAGCAGTATATGACGGTCGCGTTGTGCACGTAGGCACACGTTCATGGGTTTTAGACGCCTTAGCCGAGGGATCTTTACACGAGCTGCCGATTGTGGAGCATCATTTTGACGGCGTGCTTTTACCTGGCTTGGTCAACGCACATACCCATTTGCAATACACCGGTATGGCATCTGTGGGCGAGGGACATTACAACAGTTTTCAGGAATGGAGCGATGCTTTCGACGCAATTTACGATGACGACTCCATCAATAAGCCTTGGAAACAGTGGGCGCATGAAGGTGCGCGCCAGCTAGTACGCTATGGTACGACTGCCGCAGCCGATATTGCCACTGATTTAGAGGCTGCTGGGGCTTTGCACTCTCAAGGAATGCATGGCATTACCTATTGGGAGGTCATGGGCTGGGAAAATGAGAAATGGCGCAGTTTGGGGCCAGAATGGTTACGCGATCAACTCGTACAAGCATCTCAGCAGGATGTGGCAGAGCTAGGTATCAGTCCTCATGCGCCTTATTCTTTGGATACTGCTCCTTTTTTGGATTTACCGGATATTGCTCGCGGTATGGGTATGCGCTTGCATATCCATTTAGGTGAAACCCCGAGTGAATCTGCTGCCATTGATAACGATACGGGCGAGAGCTTGTATTCACCTCTAGAACGTTCATGGCGTTCTCATCATTGGGATAGCTATCCACAGCTTAAATCTACGGGAGCGAATGCTTCTGCTATTCAATTTGTAGATCAGTTAGGCAGCCTTGGCCCGGATATTCATATTGCTCATGGCGTATATGCCAATGCTGAAGATAGAAGAATTTTGCGTCAACGCGGCGTAGGCGTAGCTTTATGTCCGCGCAGTAATCGTATTACCTGTACCCAGAAAGATGCTCCCGTAGCGGATTATTTGCGTGAAGGCAATCTGGTATCTGTGGGCACGGACTCCTTGTCGTCAAGTCCGAGCTTAGACGTTCTAGATGATGTAGCCGTATTGTATGATTTAGCGCGCGATCAAGGCTATGATCGTTCTGATTTAAGCCATCGTCTGATCCGCATGATGACCTTAGGCGGCGCTGAAGTTATGGGATTGAATGTGGGCGCGCAACGTATTGGGCAGATTAATGCTGGTGCTATGGCCGATTTAGCCTTCTTAGATGTGCCTGTTGATTTAAGTTCTGATGCTGCTTACGAAAACACCTTAGAACGCATTGTTCGCCAAGGTGCCGGAACAAATCGTGCTACTGTTATTTCAGGACGCGTCGCTTATAATGACGAGGTTTTTGACATATAAGCAGACGTATAAGCGGACGCACACGCATACGCACGTAAAGGAGCTGAGTCTATGCTTGATATCAATCCGACCACTGCTGTTCATGCAGATATTATTCCTGAGCTCAGCGCCTACGCTCGAAACACTATTGAAAGTTTAGATTTAGCACCTCACCCTGAAGGCGGCTGGTATAAGCGCACATGGCAAAGCCCATTAGCCTATGACCAATCTTCACGTCCTCTAGCGTCGCTTATCTATTTTCTGCTTCCCCACGGTGATTTTAGTGATTGGCATCTGGTTGACGCTGACGAACTGTGGTTATGGCATGGTTCAGCTGCTATAGAAATTGAAGTATGTGATGCTGATCCGCGCACGCTCACTGAGGAAGAATTAGCACAACATACCACGCGCACAGTGTTGAATGTTGATTCCGAGCACGCTCAGTCTTCCTGCGCTCAATGCGTTATTCACGCCGGACAATGGCAGCGAACTCTGCCAACTCAAGGCGATGCTTTAGCCTCGTGCGTGGTAAGCCCTGGCTTTACCTTTGACGGTTTTACCGTGATTACTGAGGATAATGAATGTCAATAATTTCTTGCGATGAGGTAGCATTCTCCTACCCATCTCGCACTCTTTTTACTAACGTAACTTTTAGATGTGAAGAGCACGATCGTCTATGTTTAGTCGGACCTAATGGATCTGGAAAAACAACCCTTTTGCGTCTCATTACGCATGAATTACAGCCCGATTCAGGAACAGTATCTAGTCCGCAATTTCAGCCGCTCGATGAATCAGGCGTGAGTGTGCGTGAACTTTTTGCGCGCAGCACCGCTTACGATCAAAGCTTGCTGAACGAATTCAACAACATCAGTTTTCAGCTCAGTCAATCTCCTGATGATGGGGAGCTTGCTAGTCAATACGATGTTGTGCTGGCAGAGTTGACGCAGCGTGATTCTTGGAATCTTGATGCTCGCATTCATGATATTGCTGCAGGACTTGAACTCGATGATATTGATCAATCGCGTCAGCTATCGTCACTTTCTCCCGGGCAACGCGCTCGCGCTAGTCTAGCTGCTCTTCTTATGCAGCGTCCTGAAGCCTTAATTCTGGATGAGCCAACGAATCATATTGATAGTAAGGCTCGTGAATTCCTCATTGATACCGTGAAAAACTGGCCAGGTGCAGTGCTATTTACCAGTCATGACCGTGATTTTATTGAACACGTGTCCACTGCAATCCTCGATTTAGATACCTCACCATTCCATATCTATCTCAATGATCATGACACTAACGATGTGGTGCGATGTAACGGCAAATATTCAGATTATTTAGCTGAGAAACAGTAAGCACGGCGAACTCATCACAAACTTCACGCCGAGCAGGAGGCGCAGCGCGGCAAGATAACCATGCACAAGCACGCTTCTGAACAGGTGACGAATAAAAACTATAATTCTAAATCTGAGCAAGGCACGTCCACCAAATTCTTTGCTGATCGCGCTCAAACAGTATCAACACGACGAAAGAGTAATGACGATCGTCGCTTAGAGGCACTAGCACAATCAGAAATTAGAAAGCCTCGTTATGAGAATCTGAGTCTGCATTTTCCTGAACCTACGAATAAGCCTCGTGGAGTAATGGTTTCTGCACGCAATTTTTCTGTATCTACGCGTTTATCACCGGTATCTTTTAGCGTTTATGCGGGCGATCATCTGCTCATCACCGGGCCTAATGGAGCTGGAAAATCTACACTTTTACGATGTATTCATGAGAAGGCACCGATTGATCATCTCGCTAGCACAGGTACTATTGACGCGCAAACCTCAGCTTTTGTTCCCCAAAATCTTCCGCACGGTGCAGATGAACTCATCAGTGAGGATTCCTGGCACAGCGGCATTGGCGATATTGCGAAAGGCTTTCTGCACCCACAATATTGGCCAACACCAATACAAGACTTATCCGATGGAAATAAAAGACGCGCCCAGCTTGCCGTAGCATTATCACATAACCCATCTGTTCTTCTTATTGATGAGCCGACGAATTATCTTGATTTAGATACCATTGAATCTTTAGAAAAGGCTATGAAATCGTGGGAAGGAACATTAATTATTTCTTCCCACGACCAGTGGCTCATTAAGAATTGGACTGGTTCTCATCTGACCATACATCCTGCGCCATAGTAAAAACGGCCCAAGCAATTGGCCAGCCAGCATAAAAAGCAGCGTGCGTAATAATGGCAGATATTTCTTGACGAGTTATGCCATTCTTTTTCGCTGTTTGTAAGTGGTATTTTAAGGAACTGTCCACAAGCCCACGGCCCATAAAAACACTGATAACAATAGTGCTTCGTGTTTTTAAGTCGAGGCTTTCATCAGCCCACACTTGACCAAAAAGCACATCATCGTTGAGCTCAGCAAATTGTGGAGCAAATTGTCCCAACTGATCTCTTCCTGCTGTTTGCTTAATATCCCGCACTGTGTATTCCTTCTATAATCTTTCTATGATCGTTCTATGATTGCGTCACCATTGTTCATGCGCTTTCGTTACATTTCCACGCGCTTTTACTTGGTGCTTTCTAATGCTTGATAAGCCGCATCATCGACTGGTTCATACCACTGAGTTTCCCCACACGTAATAGCAATATGCGAGAACCAGCTTCCAGAGGTTGCACCATGCCAATGCTTAACTCCCTGAGCGATCACATACACATCGCCAGCCTTTAAGCGCACAGCTTCCTTGCCTTCTTCTTGCACCCAGCCTTCTCCTGCCGTGCAGAGTAAAACTTGATACCCGGTAGTATGCGCATGCCAGTGGTTAATGCATCCCGGTTCAAAACTAACTTGAGCCATATTCCAGTCGATATTGTCTTGAGCCGCAACCAGACTTGCTAGATAGGACTGTCCTGTGAAGTATTGCGCATACGCTGTATTTGCTGCGCCGAAGCCAAATGGATTAGATTTTACTGATTGCTCGTTATAGTCATTATTAATATCATTCATATTTTCTACTATAGAAACATTGGAAATACTGGGATAGCCAAAATATCCACACCGGGGAAACTGGTCATAAATGTGCGCTGAATTGTACTAGGGCTTTCGATACGATTAAACAGCAGATTTTAAGATTTTAACTGAGAGAAATTGGGAGTTCTGCATGTTGAATACAAAGAACCTTGGTCGTGCACTTGTTGCTGGATTCACCGCAACTTTACTTGCTTTTACAGCAGCTTGCGGTTCCACAGGCGCTCAAAGCAATAGCGCTTCTGAAACCGTTACTGATGGCAAGCTCACTGTTGCAACTGGTGAACCTGCATACACTCCATGGGTTTTGAATAATAAGCCTCAGTCCGGAGAAGGTTATGAAGCTGCTGTTATTTATGCCGTGGCTAAAGAACTTGGATACAAAGATAGCGATGTGAAGTGGACTCGTTCTACCTTCGATTCCGCTATTGCTCCAGGCGCTAAAGACTGGGATATGAATATTCAGCAGTTCTCTATTACCGAAGAGCGTAAGCAAGCTGTGGACTTCTCCCCTAGCTACTACAACACCACTCAGGCTTTGGTTGTGAAGTCCGACAACAAGTTTGGCAATGCTACTTCTTTGGCTGATCTGAAAGATGCTGTGGTTGGCTCCATGACTGGTACCACCTCTTACGAGCAGGCTAAAGACAAGATTAAGGACGACATCAAGCTGTATAACAACAATGATGACGCTGTTGCCGCTTTGTCTTCTGGTCAGATTGATGTCTTGGTAGTAGATACTCCAACTGCTGTAAACATGGTGGAATCTGGACAAGCTGGCAAGACCGGTAAAGTTCTCGGCCAGATTGCAAATTCTGAAGACAAGGAAGGCATGGGCATTCTGCTTCCTAAGGGTTCTCAGCTAACAGCAAAAGTAACGAAGGCTATTAATACTCTTGAAGAAAATGGCACGTTAAAAGAATTACAAGAAAAGTGGCTCTCCGCATACACCACTTTGACCGTACTCAAATAACATACAAACATAAGCGGCATAGCCTTGAGCTATGCCGCTTTTTCTTCTTTATCGAGAAGTCTTGAGATTATAGAAATATCTCAACCCACATTAACACCCTGATATAAAAAGAGATTATTCATGGCTACTTTTGACCCTTCCACAGTCAGCGCTGTAGAACGCGAGCGCGAAAAGTATCGCACATCAGAAAGCCTTAAATCTGTTATAACCAGTATTGTCAGCGCTGTTGTGCTTATTGCTGTTATAGCAACTGCTTTACACTATTCTCCTGGTTGGGAACGTGTAAAGTTCACTTTCTTTAACTGGAAGTACTTCCTCACGTCACTACCAGTTGTTGGCAAAGGCTTACTCCTCAATATTCAAGTATTATTTTTCGCTGTTATTGGCGTAGCTATTTTTGGCACATTGCTTGCTTTGCTGCGTACTAGTCGTAGCGCTATTATGTTGCCTCTGAGATGGATTGCTGCCTTCTATACCACTGTTATGCGTGGAATTCCTATGCTGGTGGTGCTCTATTTGATTGGTTTCGGCGTGCCTGGCTTGGTTACTACTCGCATTTCACCTACTGTTTTGGGAACTGTGGCAGTGGTATTGAGCTACTCAGCGTATATTGCTGAAGTTTTGCGTGCAGGCTTTAATGATGTGCATCCTTCTCAGCGTGCAGCTGCACGTTCATTGGGCTTAACAAACTTGCAGACTATTCGCATGGTTGTTATTCCTCAAGCTCTGCGTAAAGTTGCTCCAGCTCTTATGAATGATTTTATTTCTATGCAAAAAGATGTGGGCTTAATCTCCACTCTGGGTGCTGTGGATGCCATTCGATCTGCTCAGATTATGCAAGCTCAAACCTATAATTTCACTCCTTATATTGCTGCATCTGTTGCGTTTATTTGTATGAGTGTTCCATTTATTTTGCTGAATGATTGGTATGCTGCACGTCTTCGTAAGCGTGAACTGAATGGAGGTATTGTCTAATGACTACATCAACTTCTGCACAGCCAGTTTTACGTCTAGATGGTGTAACCAAAGCGTATGGCACCAATCTCATTTTGGATCATATAAGTTTCGACGTTCATGAACACGAAGTAGTTGCACTATTAGGTCCATCGGGTTCTGGTAAATCCACCTTGATGCGTTGCGTGAATCTGCTTGAGCGAGTTAACGATGGGCAGATCTGGCTCACAGATACAGATATTACCGACCCTCGCGCAAATGAAAATGCTATTCGCTCCCGTATTGGCGTTGTTTTTCAGCAATTTAATCTCTTCCCTCATATGAGCGTGATGGATAATATTATTCTTGCCTCCACTCATGTGTTAAAGCGATCTAAAACCGAAAGTATTGACAAAGCTATGGCTCTTCTCGAGCGCATCGGCATGGCTGATAAAGCTCGCTCCTACCCTGATCGTCTCTCTGGCGGACAGCAGCAACGCGTAGCTATTGTGCGTTCTTTGATGACTGATCCTGAGTTATTACTGCTCGATGAAATTACTTCTGCTTTGGATCCTATGTTGGTGGGCGAAGTTTTGGATATGGTCATGGAGCTTAAAGAGCAAGGTACCACTATTTTGATGGCTACCCATGAAATGAGTTTTGCTCATAAAGCAGCTGACCGCATTGTACTGCTGCGTGATGGTCATATTATTGAAAACGGAACTCCACAAGAAGTTATGGAAGAATCCACAAATCCTCAAACGCAGGAATTCTTTAGCTATTTTAGAAACTAAAATTTTCGCGGTTCTCTTGTGTGTTTTCTTTCTAGCCCCTCTTAGACATTCTAGAGGGGCTTTTCTTATGCTTTTTACAGTGATTGTGAGGTTGTGCGATTATGAGCTTGTGAGGGATGCAGACCGAGCGCGCGAAATCTGTCCTGAAAAGTGACTGAACCTCATGGGGCACTCCGTAGGGCTCTTTTGCACCCTTAAAACCCTATGAAATCTGTCGTGGGGAATGATTGAACCTCATAGAGCACTTTTCACAACAAAAAAGAACCAGCGAAACAATGCAAACCAGCCACATCTTGTTCTATAAGACCTCACTTATATCATCAAGCAACACGCCTCACGCAATTCTTATTTATAAGGTTATAAATAATGCTATGCTCAGAAACTGAGGATATGATGTAACAACGTTGTGCATTCAGGTGATCTCAATGAAGAACACTACAAAGATTTTCATCGTCATAGCAATCTTTGCTGCTTTGGCTGGTATTATTTATGGTTTTATTGTTTATGGAAATCAGCCTCGGCAATACTTAGCTGAAACCTACGGTGTGCACATACCATCAAGCATAAAAATAGAAGATGTGCATAACGAACCAGATTGGGACGGTCGTTTAACCTACGGCACATTAAAAGCGCAGAAAGATACCTTAGACGGATTAGTAAATACTCGCAACTTTGATTCTCTTTCAGAACTAAAAGATTCGCGCATAACAACTTTGATTGAAGATGTTAACAAAGCTTTTGCTATTTCAAAGGTATCTGCATCGTCCAAAGATATAAAATATCAAAGAATTACTGTTAAAGCAGATAGCATGATGGTTATTTTCTTTAACGAGCAAACTCAAGAGTACTGCTTCTACGCAACGCGATACACAAATAAATAGCTTCTAAATAGCTTGCGTTGCGACGATTGGGAACACACTTCTAACCGTTGCGATGAACCCGTCCATTTCTACTGGTGGACGGGTTCATTTTTCTGGTAGCACAAATACTGCTCATACTCAGGACGATCCGGCTCGAGATGTTCACCAAGTTTTATACAAAAACAATAGCAAAATGCTTATGCCATCGGTTAGAGAAAAACCCAACTAATCACTCATTTAATCCTCAATTGCCGCAATACCTTTTTATGATCGTCGCAAACACGGTAACTTTCAATCGCTTTCTGAATTGATTTATTGTGCGTCCACTTCGGTAAAATAGGGTGCTCCATCAGAGGCAGAAAGGCGTTATATTGCTTGGCAAGACCCGTTGCAAAATACCATGCCACCATCATGCGCACATAGTACGCATCACATTCAACTCGACTGACACGAATAGGATACGTAGGATCAAAATCCTCATCCAAAAAATGATGCATGAGCATACCAATACCAAATCGAATAATAAAGGGTTCCACATCATTCATCCAGCGCTCTATATGTGGCAGCAACTCCGCGTGATGTTTCTTGAAGACGCGCGGCGTCAGACTATCGCAGGTCGCCCAGTTATCAACATAAGGCAAGAAAGCGTCCAGAGCCGTCAAACAATCATCGAAGTTTTTAATACGACAAATCAAAAATGCATGGAGCTGATTCTCCTCAAAATAAGCATGAGGCAGATCCTGCATGAAAGCTCTCGCATCTGCTTGGGATATTTGAGCAGATAATTGCCGCAACAGTGGCGTGCGGATACCAATAAAAACATCAGGATCGAGGCTTGGGTTGTGACGATATTCGAATGCGGCGTAGCTAGGTTCAGCCAGGCGCAAGATGGGGCTGAGAATTCGGTGAGGTTGGGGTTGATGAAGCACGAGGTATCTCCTTTTGAAGGTAAGAGACCAGGAATAACAAATTGTTATTTATTCTAGACGCTTTTGCTAGTTTGGCTGCGTTGATCTTAGCCTTCTAAGACTGCGGCTATAAAATCAGCATTGTTGTCAAAAGATCTGACCACACTGTGCTGCAAGAATTACTTCGACTCCCCACTGCTCTTAAAACACGTTTCACTGTGTTCCTGAAAACCAAGATTAAGGAGGATTGAACGTGTTCGAGCCGTCGGGGGCAAAGAGCGCTTTGGGTCAATCACATACTGATTTTTACATATCGAATAAATCAGCATGAGTTCCTGTTCTTGAGGCTACAAGAATAAGTTGATCATCATGTATGGCATAGATTAAAAGCCAATCTGGTTGAATATGACACTCTCTAAAGCCTTTGTAAGATCCGCTCAAAGCATGATCCCTATACTTAGATTCAAGGCTTTGGTGAGCACATAGTTTATCAAGAACATCTTGAAGTAAGGAAAGATTATAGCCACGTTTTTTAATTCGTTTATAATCTTTACGAAACTTGGTTGATGTTTGAAGCTTCAGCATGAGCTTTAATCCTCGGCATCGAGATCTTCAAAGAGCTCTTTTGCCGAGTGATATGTTTTTGTTTGAATTTTTCCAGATATTATGTCACGTGCTTCACGCATAGCCGCTTCGGTTTCAGCATTGTATCTTGGCTTTTTAATCGCGAAGGGAAAACCACCCTCCATAATAGAGGTACGTAAAAAGATATTAATGGCATCGGTAACAGAAATACCAAAGCTACCAAAGAGATTCTCCGCATCCTGTTTTACTTCTGGTTCAATACGAACATTAATATTTGCAGTCTTAGCCATAATGAGCACCTCCAATTACAACAATTGTATCGCAAATGTTTAACAAATGCAGCCAAATTAAAAGGTGGATAGAGAAGCATCTAAACACCTATCCCCTGTATACGACAGCAACTAACAGCTGATGCATTTTATAAATTGAAAAAACACGATAACGCATAGGGATCTTTTCTCATGCCCCCCTACGATTTCACTTTTGCCTAGACTCGTATATAATGAACTTCACCTCACGCCCAGTGCCTCATAGGCAAGCACCCTTCTTAAAACCGCAATAAAAATGCCCCGTGACTTTACATCATCACGGAGCATAATTTATCTATAGGTTTATAATTTACTCTTCAGATCCTGGCTTAGGAATCAAGAAGGATGCAGCCATTGCCACAACAATGAGCACCAAACCTGTACCCATGGCAGCAGTATAGCCTGCTACAACTCCACCAGATTGGGAAGCTACGTTCAAAGCAGCATAAAGAGCCACATAGCTTAAACCTGCACCCAAATTAAAGGCACCAGCGTTCAAACCAGGCAAATAACCTTCATTATCCTTTGGAGAGAGCACAATACCCAAACCGTTAAGCATAATATTGACAGTTCCTGCATAGCTAAAGCCGAGAATTGCAGACACGAGCACAAGTCCCCAGATGCTTGGATGACCGGCAACGAAGAAACCAATAGCTACCCCCAGCAAAGTAACAATCATACCGCCGCGCAGTACCTTCAAATATCCGAACTTAGAAGCAAGAACGCCTGCAACTGGACCAAAAGCCAAACCGATCAGAGCGTATGGAGTCAGTGTTGCGAAGGATACAATATCAGCTCCCAAACCAGTACCGAACTTTGGATCCTGTGCAATTGCTGGAACAATACCGTTCATCACAGCAAAAACACCTGTCATGGTCAATGTGGTGGTAATGAGCAGACCCCATGTGCGACGCTGCTTCATGTAGAAAGTGGAAACCATTGGATCCTTCTTGCGCTTTTCCGTTTGCCAGAAAGCAACAAAGCCAAGAGCAGCAACCACAACCAGAATAATAGCGAATGTCCAGTTTGCAGCAGCGAGCTTCTGCATTTCATTAATAGCAGTAATCAAAGCACCCATAGCAACAACGAGGAAGAATGCGCCGAGCCAATCCATAGCCGGAGTAGCCGCAGCAGTACTTTCTTCAGCAAAGAGGAAGACCAAAAGAATTGCAGCTGCTGCAATAATAGCCATCACCCAGAAGACAGCACGGAAGCCCCAGTTACCTGCGAGCCATCCACCTAAAATAGCGTCAACACCAGCAATACCACCGTTCACAGAAGTAAGGATTGCCATGAGCTTGGTGTACTGCTTTTCTTCAGTCACACGCTGATGCAGCATAATCAAGCACATAGATACAATTGGACCAGCAGCACCCTGGAAAATACGACCAATCATTAAGAAGGTTACATTAGGTGCAAGCGCAGAAATAACGCAACCAATTGTTGTAGCTGCAAGCATTCCCACCAGAACCTTCTTGCGTCCCATCAAATCAGCCATACGAGGCAAGAAAAGGGAGAACAAAGCTGCTGCAGTGAAGAAGATGGTCTGCGTTAAACCAATCTGAGCAGAACTGGTGTTAAGTTCATGCTCCATCGTGGTTAATGCTGGAGACAGCATAGAAGCGTTCAGCTGGAAAGCAAAAATAGCCACCAACAAAGCAATCATGAGGGATACGATTGACTTTCCGCCTGCGTCAAGCCCCTTCTTGTCTTTCAATTCACTCACGTGAAACTCCTTTGTGCAAAGTGTGTCAATTGAAATTCTCGGTTGGACGCCCACCACGTATATCATCATCTATGACGTGCCCTGTTGCGCTCTCAATTCCAACCAGCGATATTCCACATTGAAATTCTTATACCCCTATAGAATATACTCTCTTTTGGTTAAACGCAAAACCAAAGGAAAATAGCGGTGTTTTGCGTGTCATTTTTACTGATTTTGTCACGTTACGCTCGGCGTGTCTCCTGCAATGCACGAAGCGGCATATTTGATTCCGTACTGTTGACTTATAGGACAAAAATGTGGGGAAACTGTCGTGGGAAGTGATTTGCAGGGTCTTTGTGGCCAGCGTTTTCAGCACCAGCCTAGCCCTGAAAAGTGATCTGCTACAGTGAATCACTGCGCAGGGTAGAAACTGCCCCTAAAATGGCACGAAATCTGGCGTGAAAAGTGATTCGCTTGAGTGGATCACTGCCCAGGATCTCAAAACACCCTAAAACAGGCATAAAAACAGCCCTGCGAAGTGATCTACTACAGTGAATCACTTCGCAGGGCCTTTTTTACCCCTAAAAACCCTATAAAAAGTGTCGTGAAAAGTGATCTGCTACAGTGAATCACTCCGCAGGGCTCTTTTGCCATAAAAGTTGGCACCAAAATAAGCCCCGAAAAGTGATTAACCCTACCGAATCACTTTTCCCGGCACAAAACCAATACGCCACTATCACTTACAAGGCTGAAGCCTCATGTTGTACTGTTTTTTCTCGCGTTTGATCTACGTCAGTTTTCATCTGCTCCACAAGATCCTCTACTGACGTAAAAGTATGCATTGGACGCAGATAATCCGTAAACTCTACGCGAATACGCACGCCATATAAATCCACGTCAGCATCTAGACAATATGCTTCAACCGAGCGCTGCGCATCACCAAACGTCGAATTACTTCCTACAGAAATAGCTGCAGCATAACGTTCATGCGTATCGCAGCGAACAACAAAACCAGCGTACACGCCGTCAACAGGTACAAACCCTTCGATCTGTGCGCAATTAGCTGTAGGAAAACCAAGTTCTCGCCCACGGGCTTGACCATGCTCCACCACTGCTTCAATGCTATGAGCGCGCCCTAAAATAGCTTGAGCATCGCGCACACAGCCACGAGCTAGAAGAAAACGAACCATTGATGAACTATATTCACGAGTAGGAATACTGCGATGTTTCTTTGTCCACGCACGCAGCTGTGCCTTGGTCATACCCGTCATTGGATTATGCGGTTCACCATCACTTTCTGGCACCACATATTCAAGATCGCGCGGCACATACACTCCCGATGGCCCACAATCATCCACCACATCAAGCTCAAAAACACCCGTTGCCTGGCTCAGTTTTCGTATCGCATCGATATCGCCATCTCGCCCCTTGCCCATCGTGGCATCTGAACCGAGAACAAGGGTGCGCATACCGAGCTTGCCCACCAACTGTCCCAAAAAGAAAATATATGTGCGAGCGGCAAATTCAAGCGTGTAACGCACCACCAGAGCATAATCAAAACCTGCTTGTTCAATCAGCTCCAAACGCTGGTTCAAACTCATCAAAGCCTGGGGATCATCATAATGAGCATCGTGCGCCAACTGTTCGCCCTCATGCTTTCCTGCATACGCATGGACTACGCTAGGCCGAGGATCAAAAGTAATAGCAACGCTAGGAACATTATGCTGTGTTGCTAATGCGCGTGCACGATTCAGCACAGCTTGATGCCCCTTGTGCACACCATCAAAATTACCCAGAGTGACTACTGCACGCTTATCTTCACTTAAGGTTGGCCACTCTACAACACCATCAGCATTAGGTTCAAGACGAATGATTTCCATATTCTTTAATTCCTCAGCTTTCCTGAATAAGAGCGGCTAAATCGCGCGAGGTAATAAAAACTGTTGACGGTTTACACACACGCTTTTTCCACGGCTCCAAAAGAGCCATAAGATGCGTTTTATATGATGCAGCAATAGGGTGAGTAATGCTCAGCTCAAGAGGTCTGCCGAAACTGATATCAATTGCTTGTTCATCGCTCAGTTCTATCATCGGAAGAGTTGCTGCAGCAGCTTGAAAAGGCGAAATAATATGCTTATTAAGCTCTTGCTCATTATTGCGAACATCATCAGGATAAACGGCTTTCATGCGGCGCTGCTCTACCCCATCACGTGTAGTAAAAACGCGTTCTTCAGCGCTAAAGGCTAGAGCCATACTGTCATCAGCTGAAAAATTTCCTACGCGTACGCGCCGCAGCATAGTTAAATATCCGCCGACACCAAGAAACTCCCCAACATCGCGACCGAGCGCACGAATATAGGTTCCTGCAGAGCATGTCACACGAGCATCCACATCTATGAAGCCTTCAGACGTGCGGCGCATATCAGTAACAACAAATTCATCCACGCGAATACGTTGAGCTTTGAGCTGCACATCTTCACCTTTACGCGCTAAATCGTAAGCACGCTGACCATGAATTTTCTTAGCAGAAAAAGTGCTCGGTATCTGATCAATATCGCCTACACAATGTTGTGCAATAACATCTTCAATGCTTTCACGCGTTAATGCTGCCAACCGCTCCTGCACGAGCTCCTTGTCCGACTCACTCGGATAAATTAGCTCTCCGTCCGCATCATCTGTGGTAGAGCGCAAACCTAAACGAATCGTGGTGATATACGTTTTATCTGTTCCCACAATAGAATTCAGCAGGCGCGTTGCAGAACCGAAACCAATAATCAGCACGCCTGTAGCCATAGGATCTAAAGTCCCTGCATGACCTACTTTTGAGGTATGCAGAAGAGATCTGCAAGCAGCAACCACATCATGACTGGTCACTCCTTGAGGCTTATCTACAATGAGAACTCCACTACTGAGCACGTCAATATCCTATGCTTGTTGTGACGATGACGCGTCATTATCAGCATTAGCAGCATAATCCGCGTTGTCTGAGTCAGAGTCATCATCATCGTCATCCATAATAATGGTCATATCGAAATCGTCATCGTCGAAATCGTCATCAAATTCTATATCGAAATCATCAGATTCAGTATTGTGCAAATCATCCATGTCATCGGTGTGAGCAAAGGCTTCCGACTCGTCGTCCTTATGCTTGTATGGATCAGCATCACCAGCATACTGAGCGTTTTCACGCAAACGCGCCAGTTCTTCGTCACGCTTGCGAGCAACAACCAACACATCATCAACCTGTGCTGCATGGCCTTGAAGTGCGTCAAACACGAAGAATAATTGTGGTGTTAAGCGCAAACCAGCCGTGCGTCCCACTTTGGTGCGCAAATGACCTTGAGCCTGTTTGAGAGCTTGAGCTGCACGCTTTTTCTGTCCTTCTTCACGTCCTTTATCGCCATAAATTGTCCAGAAAATACGAGCCTGCTGCATATCGTTGGTTACGCGCACCTCTGTAATGGTCACATTGCGTAACCGTGGATCGTGAATATCTTTCTCTAAAGCATTGGCGACCACACGTTGAATAAGTCCAGCAATGCGCACTGCGCGAGGATTTGTTCCTGCCATGTTCAGTCCTTGATTAAGTCGTTAGTTATGTGTTTTATGTTTTCGTCAGTCGTGTAATCGTTTTATGACATTATCGTTTTATGACATTTCAGCACAAAAGGCAGTCAGAGTTATCTCGACTGCCTTCGTGCTTAGGCTGTTGTTATCAGCCCCGATTGGGTAAACCTAGCTGCGTGCAATTTCTTGCATTTCGAAGGTTTCAATAATATCGCCAATTTGGATATCGTTGAAGCTTCCCAAATTAATACCTGCTTCGTATCCTTCGGTAACTTCGGTAACGTCATCCTTAAAGCGACGCAAGGTAGAAATCTCCAAATCGTTGAAGGTGACCACACCGTTACGCATAATGCGAGCCTTAGTGCCGCGCTTTACGGTACCGTCTTCAACCTTCACACCAGCAATATTACCGAACTTGGACGAGCGGAAGATTTCGCGAATCTCGCTATGCGAGGTAACAACCTCTTCATATTCAGGCTTAAGCATGCCCTTCAACGAGGATTCAATCTCTTCAATAGCCTTGTAGATGACGGAGTAGTAACGTACATCTACGCCTTCACGCTCTGCCAAGTCACCTACCTGGCGAGATGGACGCACGTTGAAGCCGATAATAACAGCCTTATCCACGGTTGCCAAGTTAACATCGTTCTGGGTAATAGCACCCACACCGCGGTGAATAACCTGAATACCTACTTCGTCACTGACCTCAATCTTCATTAAGGATTCTTCCAGAGCCTCAACGGAACCAGAAGAGTCACCCTTAATAATCACGTTGAGCATATCCACTTCAGACTTAGCGAACTGCTCCTTGAGGTTCTCCAGGGATACAACCTTATGACGGCGAGCCAGCTGAGCTGCACGTTCGGATGCTTCACGCTTTTCAGCAATCTGACGAGCAGTACGATCATCAGAAGCAACCAAGAACAAGTCGCCAGCGGTTGGCACAGAAGTCAAACCGAGCACGGCTACTGGGCGTGATGGATCTGCTTCTTGCAGATTATTACCATTCTCATCAAGCAGTGCACGCACACGACCATAAGACTTTCCAGCCACAATGGAGTCACCCACGCGCAGTGTACCTTGCTGCACCAAAACAGTTGCCACGGCACCGCGCCCCTTATCGAGTCGAGCTTCAACGGTTGCACCGCGAGCATCAGCTTCTGGATCTGCACGCAAATCCAAAGTAGCATCAGCAGTCAGCAGCACAGCTTCGAGCAACTTATCGATGTTCAAGCCCTGCTTTGCAGAAATATCTACGAACATAGTGTCGCCACCATATTCTTCTGGAACTAAGCCGAACTCAGTAAGCTGACCGCGCACCTTATCCGGGTTAGCGCCATCCACATCAATCTTGTTCACTGCCACCACTACTGGCACATGAGCTGCCTGAGCGTGGTTAATAGCTTCCACGGTCTGAGGCATCACACCATCATCTGCAGCAACAACAAGAATTGCAACGTCAGTTAATTCTGCACCGCGAGCACGCATAGCAGTAAACGCTTCGTGACCTGGGGTATCCAAGAAGGTGATACGACGGTCAATATCGTTTAAGTTCACGTGAATCTGGTAAGCACCAATACGCTGAGTAATACCGCCCGCTTCAGATTTAATCACGTTCGTTTTACGAATAGTATCAAGCAAACGAGTTTTACCGTGATCAACGTGACCCATAACAGTAACAACAGGTGGACGAGGAACAAGCTTTTCTTCGTCAATTTCTGCATCCAAATCAATATCGAATTGCTGGAGCAGTGCACGATCTTCTTCTTCAGCAGAAACAATCTTGATGTTCCAACCAATTTCTTCACCCAAAACAGCGAAGGTGTCTGCATCCAAAGACTGCGTAGCTGTAGCCATTTCTCCCAAGTGGAAGAGCACAGTTACCAAGCTTGCAGCACTAACGTTAATTTTTTCGCCTAAGTCAGACAGTGTTGCACCCTGAGGAAGTTGCACAGTTTGACCGTTACCGGACGGAATGCGAACACCGCCGATAACTGGTGCTTTCAGCTCTTCGAACTCTTGACGCTTGTTGCGCAAAGCTGCTTTACGGGACTTAGAAGACTTAGCTCCTTGACGTCCGAAAGCACCTGCAGCGCCACCACGACCGCGACCACCGCGAGCTGGACCGTTAGATGGTGCTGGACCGTTATGACCTGGACCAGCGCTAAAACGGTTGCCTCCGCGACCGCCACCTGCATTACCAGCACCGGCACTGCTTGGTGTTGGACGGTTGCCCCACTTAGAGCCACCATTACCGCCACGTGCTCCAGCTGGAGCAGCCTGACCTTGTCCTGGACGTGGAGCACCCGGACGTGGTCCACGACCGCGACGATCTCCGTGTGCGTTGCGGTTTGCGCCGCCTTGTCCCTGACCTGGACGACCACCGCGACCGCGACGATCACCACCTGCTTGAGCACCTTCAGCGTGAGCGCCTGGACGGCTCATAGGATGAGGACGTGGAATATCACCTGGAGTAGGTGCAGATCCCATGCGCTGCTTGCTCATAAATGGGTTATTTCCTGGGCGTGGTGCGCCGTTAGCACGACTACGTGGCTTTGGAATAGCTGGAGTAGCCTGCTGAGCTGGACGAGCTGTATCAGATGAAGCAGCCTTTGCTGGAGTTGCTTCAGTAGTCTTAGCAGCTGCGTTTGCTGGCTTTGCAGCTGCCGGAGTTGCAGAAGATGCTGCTGATGGAGCAGCTTCCTTTTTCTGAGCAGCTTTTGTGCGAGGCTTTGCTGCCGCAGCTTTTTCTCCAGCTGCAGCTGCCTTATTTGCCGCTGGGTTAACAGAAGACATAGCGGCACGAGCTACAGCCGCACGAGGTGATGGAGCTGCTGGCTTATCTGACTTATCAGTTTTATCTGATGATGCATCCTCATCAGACGCTGGTCTTGCAGCAGCTTTTGTTCCAGCAGCAGCACTCTTTGCCGCTGGTTTACGAGAAGTTTTCTTTGCTGGTGCAGATGCTTCTTGTGTGGAAGTATCTGTGGACTGCGAGCTTTGAGCTTCACCAAATGCAGCCGTTAATTTACGCACAACTGGCGCTTCAACAGTAGAAGATGCAGACTTAACAAATTCGCCCATGTCCTTGAGCTTGGCAAGCACAGTTTTGCTGTCTACACCGAATTGTTTTGCAAGTTCGTATACGCGTGCTTTAGGCACAATTTCTCCTTTACTTCAGCGCCGCGTAACCTGCTCGCAGCGCCTATATGAGTAGGGTTAACGTATCCTGTCTCATCGTAACGTGACCATGATCGTATTACCTCGTCTCACAGTAGTGATTTTCTTATCACAAGCCTTATCTATCATACTGATAGACATGGATGAAAATCACTACGTGTACTGTGTGTTAATAGTATTTTTCTTCTCGTCGTCCAGCGTTTTATTCCGCGCTTTCTTGACTTTCTGAAGTTTCAGTTTCTGCTTGTGCTTCAGCATCTAAGTTTTCCGATACTTCGCTGCGCACAGCTTGGGATTCAACTGATTCGATACCAATCTTCCATCCCGTAAGCTTTGCAGCCAAACGAGCGTTCTGACCTTCTTTTCCAATAGCCAAGGACAACTGATCTTCCTTAATTAAAGCAATAGCTGTTTGGCTTTTCTCACTCACAACACGTACTTGAGTAGCGTGTGCCGGAGATAAGGCAGCTGCAATAAACTTGGCTGGATCATTAGACCAATCAACAATATCAATCTTTTCATCACCCAAGTTTTCCATTACTGAACGCACTCGATTACCGCTAGGTCCAATCAGCGAGCCCTTTGGATTGATTCCCGGCGTATTAGCACGCACAGCAATCTTAGTACGTGCGCCTGCTTCACGAGCAATAGACATAATAGATACTGCTCCTGAAGCCAACTCTGGAACTTCGCGTTCAAAAAGACGACGCACAAGCTCTGGATGTGAGCGGGACACAATAATTTCTGGTCCCTTCAATCCGCGCGCAACGTTGACTACATACACGCGAATGCGCTCACCATGGCGATAGACTTCTCCTGGAACTTGTTCACGACGAGGAAGAATAGCTTCCACATCTCCCACAGCCACATGGATATTTTGTGGATCGCGTGAGTTCTGCTGAATAATACCGTTAATAATTTGGCCCTTTTGACCAGAAAAAGCGCCGAAAATCTTATCGTCAGCAGCTTTACGGAATAATCCAGTAATGACTTGTGCGGCAGTTGCTGCAGCAACACGACCAAAGTCTTGAGGCGTATCGTCGTATGGTTCACCAAGTTCTGGACGTGGATGTGGATTATCTTCAGTAGGTTCTACTGGAATTTCATCCTGAGCCCACACAGTAAAAGTTCCAGCGCGTTCATCTAGTTCTACGCGCGCATGCTTTGCTGCGTTCGGAGTTTTGGAATATGCCAACTTCAATGCTTGAGCTAATGCCTCATCTAAGGTTTCCGCTTCAATTCCCTGCTCTGCTGCGATTCGATGTAACTGCGACAAATCAAGTTCCATAGTGGAGACCTCCTATATGAAGTTATACAATGCGCATGCGTGTCATGCGCTTACGGTCTAAGTGAAGTATTATTCTAACGAGGAATGTAGACTTTAACCATACAAGCAGCACGATGAGAGGATGGTGGCGACTGAATTGACAAGTTTATCTCCACGTATCTCGCAACATTTCAAGCGCATCTGTGTTGGATCAGCTACAGCTATCCTGAGCTGTGCGTTGAGTTTTTCAGCTTGTTCTCTTCCTCATGCTTCTGCACTTACTACCACGACATATTCATCGTGTGATGCACAGTATTTTACGGCTAAAACATTAGCCTCTTATGAGCAAGCATCTCCTACGAGATCTTTTGCTCGCACTGTTGCATCTGTATCGGCACACAGTTGGCTCAATGTGGCTCTGATCTGTCCAACACGTTATAGCGAGGGCATTATTCATAGCGCTCTGGCTTTAGCTACTTCCGGGAAAAACGTGGATGAATTAAGCACACAAGCTACTGCGGATCAAGAGGCTGCTCTTTCTCTTCTGACTCGTGAATCGATGCGCACTACTACCCTTTTGCACTCGGATACTTATCAGGCTCTTGCACAGGTCGAAGACCGTTTGCGCTTCTCTTATGAAGTTATTGCAGCGCGTGATTCTTCCGTTGCGCAGGCATCTGAACACGCTCATCTATCTTCCCGTATGAGTGAGGCTTTTGCTGTACAAGCACAGATTCAGGATCAAGATTATAAAGATACTCGCGCACGAATTTATAGCACTGCTGCATTAACAGATTACAAGGGTATAGATGCAGCCACAGGTTTAGCTATGTCTCTTCCGAGCGCATTGGAATTGGATACTGCACTATCTGAACTTACTGCACTAGATGCTGATTTATCAACTCAGAGTTCTCCTCGAACCCCTTCGGAAGATTCTACACAGTTTGCTCGTGCAATAGCTCAAAATGTTCGAGCCCATATGCTTCGAACTCTTATACACGATGCCCCGAAAGTTCGTGACTTATATCTGCATCAAGCCTAATCAAAAATATCGCTTTTAATCTGCAACCAGGACTGTGCGAGCACCACAATTGTTGCAAAGATTAGTGAGTCCAACCACACTTGAGCATTCGTCCATGTGGATAATGAGAAAAATGACAGTTGGTGTGTATACGGTGCAATAATCTGTATAGCTAGCGTACAGATAAGTATTTTGCGGACGAGCTTGATTACCCATGAAGATAAAAGCATACTTTGCTCTAAGAGATGTAATTCAGTGTGCTCAAAAGTTGCATATGTATGAGCATAATTATTGTCCTGCATAATCATCATCTCCTCTGCTTATATCGAAACTGCTTTTATAAAAACCGCTTATATAAAAACTGTTTATATAGAACCGTGCAATTTTTACTGCTAAAAATTTCTACAGTTTGCTTGTTATTGCTTATTCTTCATTATCTATTTTCTGGTTGAGCTTGGCTCATAGGAAAATCCTATCAACTAAACAAAAACTCCCAAAGCTCTTTCTTGAACTTTGGGAGTTTAGTCAGTCTAACCTGATTTTAAGCAGTTATATGAAGACTACTCAACAATCTTGGTGATACGACCGGAACCTACGGTGCGGCCACCTTCACGAACTGCGAAGGTCAAGCCCTCTTCCATAGCGATTGGCTGGATGAGCTCAACGCCGAAGGTTGCGTGATCGCCAGGCTGTACCATCTCAACGCCTTCTGGCAAAGTGATAACGCCAGTTACGTCGGTAGTACGCAGGTAGAACTGTGGACGGTAGTTGGAGAAGAATGGCGAGTGACGGCCACCTTCATCCTTAGTCAAAACGTATACCTCAGCTTCGAACTTGGTGTGAGGAGTGATGGAGCCTGGTGCAGCAACAACCTGACCGCGCTCTACATCTTCACGACCAACACCACGGAGGAGAAGACCGGTGTTGTCACCAGCTTCTGCTTCGTCCATCTGCTTGTGGAAGGTTTCGATGGAGGTGCAAGTGGTGGAGCTGGTTGGACGAAGACCAACGATTTCCACTGGGCTGTTGATAGCAAGACGACCGCGCTCTACACGACCGGTTACTACGGTACCACGACCAGAAATGGTGAATACGTCTTCGATTGGCATCAAGAATGGCTTATCGAGATCGTGAACTGGGGTTGGGATGTACTCATCAACTGCGTTCATGAGATCCTTAACAGTCTGAGCCCACTTGTCGTGATCTGCAGCATCATCATGAAGAGCACCGTAAGCGGAAGTACGGATTACTGGGCAATCGCGGTCGAAACCGTTTTCGTCGAGCAAGTCGCGAACTTCTTCTTCAACGAGCTCGATGAGCTCTTCATCTTCAACCATATCGCACTTGTTCAAAGCTACGAGAAGCTTTGGCACGCCAACCTGCTTTGCGAGCAAAACGTGTTCGCGAGTCTGTGCCATACGGACCATCGGTAGCAGCTACTACGAGGATAGCGCCATCCATCTGAGCAGCACCGGTAATCATGTTCTTCACATAATCAGCGTGGCCAGGAGCATCTACGTGTGCATAGTGGCGAGCGTCGGTTTCATACTCGATGTGAGCGATGTTAATGGTAATACCGCGTTCCTTCTCTTCAGGAGCGGAATCGATCTGATCGAAGTCATATGCTGGGTTCAGATCTGGGTACATCTCATGCAGAGTCTTGGAGATTGCTGCAGTGAGGGTGGTCTTACCGTGATCAACGTGACCAATGGTACCAATGTTAACGTGAGGCTTAGTACGTTCGAACTTTGCCTTTGCCATATTGTGTCCTCCTGGACGTCTCTAGAGTTTCGTCTTATGCCTTGTAGACACAAGACACTCGTTAAATTCTACTACTTCTTGGGGTCAACTGCCACGGCGTGTTAAACCTAGAATTATCTCGATTTTAAATTTGCCGCGGGACTTTACCCCTTCAGGAGAGCAGAAGACGTTCCTTCGAGCATCTTCTGCTCCCTTCAGGCGCTGCTAACGATTACTCGCCGCGCTGTGCCTTAATGATTTCTTCTGCAACGCTCCTTGGAACTTCTGCATAAGAATCCATGGTCATGGAGTAAACTGCACGACCCTGAGTGCGGGAACGAAGGTCACCAATGTAGCCGAACATTTCAGCCAATGGCACCTTAGCCTTAATAACCTTTACGCCAGTTGCATCTTCCATAGACTGGATTGCACCACGACGAGAGTTGATGTCACCCATAACGTCACCCATGTACTCTTCTGGAGTACGAACCTCAACAGCCATAATTGGCTCGAGGATTACTGGGTTAGCCTTAGGAGCAGCTTCCTTGAATGCCATGGAACCTGCAATCTTGAAGGCCATTTCAGAGGAATCAACGTCGTGAACCTGACCATCGGTTACGGTTGCTTTCACACCCACAACTGGGAAGCCTGCGAGCACACCAGACTGCATTGCTTCCTGAACACCAGCATCAATAGAAGGAATGAATTCCTTGGTGATGTGTCCACCAGTAACCTGGTTTTCGAATGCGTAGGTTTCGCCAGCAGTTGTGTCGAGTGGCTCGAAGTTCATCAAAACCTTTGCGAACTGACCGGAACCACCAGTCTGCTTCTTGTGAGTGTATTCCTGGTTCATCACTGGCTTCTTGATGGTCTCGCGGTAGGAAACCTGTGGGTTACCTACGTTGCACTCCACGTGGAATTCGCGGCGCATACGATCAACCAAGATGTCAAGCTGAAGTTCGCCCATACCTGCAATAAGAGTCTGGCCGGATTCTTCATCTGTGGTGACCTGGAAGGTTGGATCTTCATCAGACAGGCGCTGCAAAGCGATACCCATCTTTTCCTGATCAGCCTTGGTCTTTGGCTCAACAGCAACCTGGATTACAGGCTCTGGGAAGCTCATAGACTCAAGAACAACTGGATTCTTTTCGTCGCACAAAGTATCACCAGTGGTGATGTTCTTCAAACCAACGAAAGCGTAGATGTTACCTGCAGATGCTGCTTCTACTGGATTTTCCTTATCAGCGTGCATCTGGAAGAGCTTACCAACGCGTTCCTTCTTGCCCTTGTTTGCATTGAGCACAGTATCGCCCTGAGATACGGAACCGGAGTATACGCGAACGTATACGAGCTTTCCGTAGAATGGGTGAGCTGCAATCTTGAATGCCAAAGCAGAGAATGGTTCATCTGCAGTTGGATGACGATCAATTTCAACGGATTCGTCAGATGGATCGTAACCCTTAATTGCAGGAACATCGTTTGGAGCTGGCAAGAAGTCAACAACTGCATCAAGCATTGGCTGAACGCCCTTATCCTTGAATGCAGAACCGCAGTATACTGGGTATGCTTCAGACTTCACTGTGAGCTCGCGAACAGCCTTACGGATTTCTTCTTCAGTGATTTCTTCACCTTCGAAGAACTTGTTCATCAAGTCTTCATCAGTTTCAGCAACAGTTTCAAGAAGCTGCTGACGATATTCTTCTGCCTTATCCTGCAAGTCTGCTGGAATATCAGTAGTCTTGTAGGTAGTACCCTTGTCTGCATCATCATCCCAGACGTATGCAACCATGCGTACAAGGTCAACAACGCCCATGAAGTCGTTTTCTGCACCAATAGGAATCTGCATTACGATTGGCTTTGCGCCAAGCTTTTCCTTAATGGTGTCTACTGAGTAGTAGAAGTTTGCACCCAGCTTATCCATCTTGTTGATGAAGCAGATACGTGGAACATTGTACTTATCAGCCTGGCGCCATACGGTTTCAGACTGTGGTTCCACACCTTCCTTACCATCGAAAACTGCTACAGCACCATCGAGAACGCGCAAAGAGCGCTCTACTTCTGCTGTAAAGTCCACGTGGCCTGGGGTATCGATGATGTTAATCTGGTACTTGTCTTTCGTGTCATGAGACTGACGATTCCAGAAGCAAGTGGTAGCAGCGGAAGTAATGGTAATACCACGTTCCTTTTCCTGCTCCATCCAGTCCATAGTGGAAGCACCATCATGGGTTTCACCGATCTTATAGTTTACACCGGTGTAGAAGAGGATACGCTCAGTAGTTGTTGTCTTACCAGCATCGATGTGAGCCATAATGCCGATATTGCGAACAAACTTGAGGTCCTTAAGCACATCTTGTGCCATTTTTTACCTAACTTTCCTCGTCTATGAACGAAATTACCAACGATAGTGAGCGAAGGCCTTGTTAGCCTCAGCCATCTTGTGGGTGTCCTCACGACGCTTCACGGAAGCACCGAGGCCATTAGCTGCATCGAGAATTTCGTTAGCCAGGCGCTCTGCCATGGTCTTTTCACGACGCTGACGAGAGAAGTCGGTGAGCCAGCGCAAAGTCAAAGTGTTTGCACGAGCTGGCTTAACTTCTACTGGAACCTGGTAAGTAGCACCACCAACACGGCGGGAACGTACTTCGAGGCTTGGGCGAATGTTATCCAAAGCGCGCTTGAGTACTGCTACTGGTTCTTGTTCTGTCTTTTCCTTAACGATGTCAAGAGCAGAGTAAACGATGTCTTCTGCCAAAGACTTCTTACCGTCGAGGAGAATCTTATTAATGAGCTGAGCTACAACTGTCGAACCGTAAATTGGATCTGGCAGGAGCTGATGCTTTTTTGCTGGTCCCTTACGTGACATAATTACTTAGCCTTCTTTGCGCCGTAGAGAGAACGACCCTGCTTACGGTTCCTTTACACCCTGAGTATCGAGAGCACCGCGAACGATGTGGTAACGAACACCAGGAAGATCCTTAACACGACCACCGCGAACGAGCACAATGGAGTGCTCCTGCAAGTTGTGGCCTTCGCCTGGAATGTAGGCGGTTACTTCAACGCCAGAAGAAAGGCGAACACGTGCAACCTTACGGAGTGCAGAGTTTGGCTTCTTTGGAGTTGTAGTATAAACACGAGTGCACACACCGCGACGCAGTGGGCTACCCTTCAATGCCAAAGTCTTAGACTTCTTTGGCTTTGGTTGACGTCCCTTACGGACCAGCTGTTCAATAGTAGGCAACTGTTTCTCCGATTCTTGTTTCTATTCAGTGCGACCGCTACACTGCGCGCACGTCAAGAACCTCATGAGTTGCCTCATATAAAGTCTTAACAGCCACAGTCCACCGGCCCGATGGCCCATTATCTCCGACTTTCTATTACTAGAAGTCATCATCGATTCTGGGATATCCCGCTGCTGCACACCTTCACATAGGCATACCAGCGGCACACACGAATTACTATTATACAGCAGGGCGTGACAACGAAAAAGCTTGGCGACACAGCCACTCTGTCGTATCGTCAAGCTCTACCACGCTTTCTCCCAAAATATGCGTGAGCAGAGGGTGCTCACCTGCTCACACACCCCTCACGTGGCACCTTTATCCTAAATCTACGATTTTCCTACTTCTATCACTCATCTGAGCGACGACTCCCGATTATCATAATCGTTTTAGCGTTTTAATAAAAGCGTTTTAATAAAACTGACTAGCCAATCACTTATAACCTCATTACTTCTCGTTCTGCATGAAGCGTATGGTATGTATGAACAGGCAACCATACCTGCTCATACGCAGCACTCCACGATGATGAAGGGTGACGACCATGTCCCATGTATTGCTCAATGCCGCAGCATTTGTTCTTATTATGTGTGTGGGACGCTTTCTCGACGCCCGACATATTATTCCTGCATCTTCAGGCGAAACCCTTAAAAAAATTCTTATGAATTTTACCTTGCCTGCTGCCATCATTGTCAATTTCAATAAAAATACTCTTTCTTCAGGCGGCATTATGCTGGCGCTGGCAGTTTTAGGACTTGCAGCCAACGTTATTATGGTGGTACTTGGCATGCTAATGACACGATCACGAAACGCTGGCACAAAAGCTCTGTATATGTTGTGTTTGCCAGCTATGAATATTGGCACGTTTTGTATTCCCTTCGTACAGTCCTTTTTACCAGCATTAGGAACAGTAACTGCCAGTATGTTTGATGTAGGAAATAGCATTGCGTGCACCGGTGGAACATATGCGTTTACGTCAGAATATATTTCTGAAAAATCGCACGGTTTTGATTGGGCAACCTTTGGCAAGCGGATCGTGACCAGCACTCCCCTTATGACATATGTGGTGATGTTTACTGTAACCACTCTCGGTTTCCATTTACCAGAGGCAGTTACTACTTTGATCAATCCACTGGCTGCAGCAAATCCATGTATTGCTATGCTGATGATTGGTGTGCTTATTCATATTGAATTTAAGCGGGAATATATGCTGGATATTGCGCTTATTCTTGGGTTGCGCCACCTGTTTTCGATTATTTTGGCAGCGTTATGCTACTGGGTTTTACCTTTTGACCTCGTTATCCGCCAGGCTCTGGTTATAGTTGCGTTTGCACCTTTGAGCGTTATTGCTCCAGCATATGTAGGAATGTGCGGAGGTGACGAAGGCAAAGCGAGCGCTCTGAATAGTTTTTCTATTATTTTAAGCGTTACGGAAATTACGTTGCTGCTCATGCTCATGGGATTAAATTAATCACGCGCTATATAAGCTCATATAGCCTATGACGGTGCGCATTGTTTCATGTGAGCAACACGCACCTTCATTCATGGTCACTATGCTAAAAGTCGAGCAATATTTTCTGCAGTATTGGCAATATTGTTGTATGCTGTTGCGATAGCTTCATCAACTTTCATTGTTCGTGGAACAATACTGAAGATAGCATCGAAACCAACTTCATAGAGCTGGGAAGCATCATCAGCAACTTGACCTGCTAGTGCAATAACCTTCGCATTCGGTGCAACTTCTTTGACTGCCTGCACTACACCCATAGGTGTTTTACCAAAACGAGTTTGTGAATCAATACCGCCTTCACCAGTAAAGCAGTAATCGCAATCTTTAGCTTTTTCTTTCAGCCCTGTTGCTTTCGTTACAATTTTTACGCCTGCTTGCATGCATGCATCGGTAAAAGCGAGGAATCCTGCGCCTAATCCTCCAGCAGCACCTGCTCCAGGAATCTGTGCAATATCGCGATTTCGGCAAACTTTTACTACATCAGCAAAATGACTGAGAGCTTCATCAAGCATTAAAATCATGCCTGGAGTTGCACCTTTTTGAGGACCAAATACTGCTGATGCACCATGCTCCCCCACTAATGGGTTGGTTACATCGCTCGCTAAAGTAATCTCCACATCAGCTAAACGCTCGTCCATTTGTGCCACATCAATGCGCGCCAATTGAGAAAGTGCCACACCTCCAAAAGGTAAATCATTTCCTGCAGCATCAAGCAAACGCACACCTAAAGCCTGAGCCATACCTGCTCCAGCATCATTGGTTGCACTTCCACCCAGACCTACAATAATGCGCTTCACACCATGGTCAAGAGCATCTTTTATTAATTCGCCTGTACCGTATGTTGTAGTAATCAACGGATTGCGGGTTTCTTCCGTTACAAACTGAATACCGCTGGCCGCAGCCATTTCGATTACAGCAGTTGTACCATCACCTAAAATGCCATAGTGTGCATCAACTTTAATACCAAGCGGATTGGTAACGCGAGCAGTTATAAGCTGTCCGCCTGTAGCATCCACAAGCGATTGGACTGTTCCCTCCCCTCCATCAGCCATCGGCACAAGCACACACTGCGCATCTGGCAGAGCACGCAGAATGCCTTCTTGCATTGCTTCAGCCGCTTGACGAGCAGTCAAACTACCTTTAAAAGAATCTGGGGCAATAATAATCTTCATTGATATATCTCCTCTTAGAAAATGATGTACAGAACAGTGGCTGCGACCGTCATGGTTAAGCCAATTATTGCTTCGTAGGCAAGCACATGCATACGCTGTGCAATATTCATATTGAGAGTTTTTGCTGTTACATGGAAGTAATTGCCGTGCGGTAAAGCGTCAATAACAGTGGCACCTGCTTGCATAGTTACAGCAGCTGCTGTTGGGCTAACACCGAAGGAGAGAATGGATGCTCCGAAAGACTTCGAGCCTAAAATCACGCCTGTGGAGGTAGATGCAGCGGCAGCAGCCATGAGAATACCGGAAATCGGAGCCAAGAACGATCCAGAAATTCCCATATTGTCAATAACATTCACAATCTGTGCTGGTAAATCAGAATGCGTAATCAAACCACCTAAAGCACCAGCTCCAATAAGAATCAAAACCACGTCAATCATGCGCTGCAAACCAGCTTTGGTATAGTCCACAATTTTCTTGCCTTGCTTCATGGCGAGTAAACCAACGATTGCAGCAAAAGGCAGAATATACATGGCGTCAACATGAAAACTCTTGAGCAATTCAATGTTAAAAACAGAACCTAAAGGATTAATCAAAAGCAAGCCAACTGCCAATACTGGCGCTACGAGCGAACGCCCAATGCTTGGCACATTATTCTTATTTTCAGTGGCTGCACCCTGCCTCAAGCTCATATCGGTTTCTACAAGAATTCCGCGATGCTGAATCAAACTAGCAAGAAGTACGGTCATAGCTAAACCACACAAAGCTGGGATAAAGCTAGAAATCATAACGCTCGACACGTCTACCTTAAAACCAGATGCCACGGCAATAGTGTTCGGATTAGGAGAAATAATATTTCCTGCTTTGCCGCCACCGGAAAGAGCTACAAGAAGCGCAATTTTAGACATATGTAGCTTAGTTCCTACTTCAATTGCAATTGGTGCCACAATGAGCACTGCCACTGGAATGAAAACGCCTACTGCGCAAATAATCATAGTGGCGAGTGCCAGCGAAAGTATTGCCATACGCGTACCAAATACGCCCACAATCGTTTGAGCAATGCGATCAGCAGCGCCCGATTCCATCATGACTCCTGCGAGCACTCCCGCAGCCAGCACACGTACCACCGTTCCCATCACACTCTGAGTGCCTTCCACAATAATATTTGTGGTATCGGTGAAACTTGCGCCACCAATTAGACAACCAAAAACTGCTCCGAGTAGCAATGCGTAGGTAGTATTCAATTTTCGTAAAATCAAAATAATTGCCAGAGCTAGACCAAGTAAAGCAGCCCACCACGCAAGTGATATCTCCATGACGTCCTCCTCGACATACAATGCATATATACGCGTATATATCAGCACCTCATTATGCTTGTTACCCCTATTATCTTCTGTTACCCACGCCACATAATAGAGGCGACATACTCTGATTTTTGGAAATATTGGCATAGAATATAGTACGCGTAACATTTTTGAATGAAATGTGTTTGAATGCTATAAGAACAGATGTAACGAAAGCGGATGGCTATTTTAGCGCGAACATTGTAGCGACCATGTTTTAATGCGGAGGAATTCCAATGAATATTGATCAAGATATTGCTCTCACCATCGTCAACAATCTCAAAGACGCACTATCTTACGATATCAACTTGTTCGACACTACAGGAACAATCATTGCCAGCACAAACCGCAACCGTATAGGAACTACGCATGGAGCAGCCCAGCTCGCCATCGAAACAGGCACAACAGTGTACGTTGATGATGAGCACCCTTTTGCCGGAGCGCGCAATGGCGTCAACATTCCCGTGTACCTCTACGATACGGTGGTCGCAGTTATAGGCATGACTGGCGAGCGTCACGAAGTAGAAGCATACGGCACGGTTATTAAAAAAATGACGGAGATCCTGATTCGCGAAAATTTGGACCGCATCAATTATGCGAACCGCAATGTTGTTATTGATAACCTCGTCAACGCTTTGATTTCGCCAGATTACGACGCAGTGACCATAGCGCATTTAAGCCGTGAAGCCAGCATAATATTAAATGACGATTATGTTTGCATCGTCGGTCGCATACGCAATTCTTTGCTTGACTCTGATGAAATGCGTCAACTGCGTGAGGAAATTCGTCTGACGGCACAGCAGCCTTCCCACGTTCTTTTGCGCGTTAAGCCGGATAGTTTTTGCATTATTTTGCCAGCTACTGAGGTTGAGAATCAAGATTTTACTCACAAGTTACGTTCCACCAATATCCTATCTGACCATACCTGCGGCATCGGAATAGGCACTCCACAAGATATTTCAACATCTGCTCACCTGAGTTATACACAAGCATGTACAGCAGCACAGTGGGCTTTGATGGAGGATGATAATCAGCCAGTTAAATTTACGGATTTGGATTTTGGCGTGATCTTCCCGCATCTCGGAGGCGATGTTATTGATACCTTTTGCTCTCATGTGTTTGATCATGCGTTTGACCATGCGCCAGCGCAACAGATCGAGCAGTTATATACAGTATTTGCGTCATACAAAAACAACAACAGCAGCATTACACGTACTGCTCATGAGCTGTTTCTTCATAAAAACACTGTGCAAAATCGTTTGAATAAGATTGCTGAACTTACCGGATACAATCCGCGTGATTTGAAGGATTTTGCTGCTCTAGATTGCGCTTTTAGTCTTTATCGATGGTCTCAGGCTCAGAAATAACGCTTCTACGCATAGAAGTTGCTGAGTGCTTGGCGGTTTACTGTTGAAGATATTGCGTTACGTGGCGCTATAGCATTGGACATTACTTGAATATTTATCAGCTATTGCGAGGACTTTGTTCTTTGTGCGGTGTTCTTTGCGCAGCGTCGAACATCTGCTTAAAAACAGTTCATTCTTTAGGCTATGAAAAGCGATTCATGATGATGAGATGATGGTGCACTTTCAAGGCAGAAAATGAGAGGGAAGCTCGACATAAGGCTGGGTAAAACTGCATAGAACCTGTCGCGAATAGTGATTCGATACAGCAAATCACTTTTCAGGACCGTTTTCATAGCATTTTTAAGACAAAAAAGAGCCGTGCGGAGTGATTCACTATAGCAAATCACTTTTCAGGGCCATTTTCATACCACTTTTAAGCACAAAATGAGCCGTGCGAAGTGATCCGCTAGAGCGAATCACTTTTCAGGGCCATTTTCATACCACTTTTAAGCACAAAAACAGCCGTGCGAAGTGATTCACTATAGCAACTCACTTTTCAGGGCTGAAAATCTGGCAAAATCAGCCCAAAAAGTGTCGTGAGAAGTGATCCGCTATAGCGAATCACCTTTCACGACACTCCTCCACTACACTCCCACCACAAAAGCAGGCAACAAAAAAGCTCTCAGATTCCTCCGAGAGCTTTTGCTAGGGTGGCTGACGAGACTTGAACTCGCGACCTCCTGAACCACAATCAGGTGCTACTACCGACTGAGCTACAGCCACCACGTTCACACTGTATTTAGTGCAACGTATGAGAGTATACACGTAACCTTTGGACGACACAACGAGAAAAGAAAATTTCTTGAGATTTTTTCGATCAGTAATTTTCGGTTCAGCCATACCCCCCCCCACAACTCACAAGCCACTCCCCACACTCACCTACAACTAAAGGTTAAAAAGAGGATTTACAGCAATATCATTGAGATGCACTTCCTTTTTATTTTCGAGCATTTTAGCAAGCTCCCCCTGCGGTGTTATGCGAGAAACAAGTTGAAGCGTCTCTTTGTTGTACACGAAAATTTCTGAACCATAGTCAGCATTTCCATAAGGCTCAAGAACAACAACAAGATAACGATTGTTAGCTTCGTTTTCAAATGCTCCGGTCCAATAAGACACCTTGCGCGCAGTGGGCACAGAATTCTCTATCACGCCAGACTGGGGATTGATCTCATACACATCTCCTCGAGAAGAATCTACAGCTATGATATTTTCGGCAGAGTTCACGCTATGCGCATGAATGTTAAGACTAATGGTTTCCTCACTTTTTACTTCAAGCTCCTTGCCCTTCTCATCCGTCACATTCAATAATGAAGGCTGATCTTCTAGAACATTCCACGACAATAAACGAGCTACAGAACTGCTTTCTGATTGACCAGTTTTTCTCTGCTCACCGGAGAAAAGCATATGATTATTTATGCATGGAAGTTCCTCAGTTCCTGCATAAATAAAGTCTTCTGGATCATATTCCCATGCGGACACACGCGTGAGATGATTATCTTTTTCTACTTTGAATAAAATCAGCTGATTTGGTTCATCGGACGTTAGATCTCCCGTAGTAAGAGCGAAAACACCAGCTTGGCATTGTGTCAATCCAACTATATGCTCTCGTTTTTCGGTAACAAGCTGACTACGTTTAGGAGAATACCGTTGTATTTGTATTGTATTGGCTTGATTAGCGTCATACCCAACGTCATATGTGCCCAGAATAGTTTTATCTTCAAGGGTAAGCATTTGATTTTGCACTTGCGTTTTTGGCGAATCAACCACATGCCCTTTATTGGGTTTATTGGATATTAAATAATCTTTATGCGGATCAGAAAAGAACAATCCTTGTTCATTCCATGCTATCTGCTGCGTTCCCATAGCACTTTGTTTAATTAATTCATAGGAACCATCGTGACGCATCAAAGCAATATAACCAGTATGTTTAGTAGATAAATCGCTAATTTGAGGATTAAAAGCTAAAGCAAGAACAACATCATCCAAGCTCGCTTTATCTGCTGACACGGTTCCTTGAGGCACGCACCCCGACAAAACCATAAGCAGAATGACTGGAATTACGAGTAATGATCGAAATTGTTTTTTCATACACATTGCACGCATAATTCCAGTCCTTTCTGCTATGCGTAAATCAGTGCAAAATCAATGAATTTAAATAGTTTTATAAATCTGAGCTTTCTGTGAATTCCTTAAGTCTCTAGGCCAAACAATACCATCGTCATACACTGGATTATCCAAATCAACATCACCTCCATACCACCATGCAGCCCACACCAGCTGGGAACAATTCATAGCACCTTGCTTATGCTTATTACGCTCCAAAGGACCTCTATACGGTCTACCAACATAGGACTTTGCCGTCTGTGCAGCTTTATCCTTCTGTTGTGTGCTCTTAATATCAAACACTCTCAGAAGAACCGCGCCTTTAAGAACCTTCACATTCGTGCAGTGAGTATGTCGTGCTAGAAGATTAAGACCTTACGCTTCAACAATCGTATTGATCGTTGAGTATATACCATTGCCCATGATTCACATATGTCCATGAATCCGTATAAAAATAGTCACCTGCATATTCTGCAATGCCCATTGGTATATTGCCGTGAGCTTCTCTATCCATACTGTCCCATCGACTCATATTCTCACCACGGTGTAGAGCGATTTCATAATCTAGAACTTGTCTTTGGTAATATTGCTATGAACAGCTAATTCTTCCATTGTTTTATCAAGAATTTCATATGTCATATGCCCACCAATTTCTACAGAAAGAGTCTGCAGTTTGTCCTCATACGTAGATAAAGATTCCGAAGATTATGAAACACTCGGAACACTTATGATCAGCAATGACTACACCAAAGAGGACACGATTTTAATATTGTTTTTTCACGATAACTCCTCTCACTATAGAGTATCGATTTTAATATCATTGCATCTTTGCAAGGATACTTTTATTTTAACAGTTAATGACCACACAACACTTGAATAATCGTATTTCCTGCTTATTCACACATTCCTTATTCTTCCTGGTTCTATTACCTTCATTCACGCTCTTAAACATTGTTTTTCTACACATCTTTGCCGCGCATCACTCGCGTACATCGTCAATCGCCTGCTGCTCCATTCGTACAAACGCCTGCACAGATGCGCACAGCGAATAGTAGTCATGGGTATGACGAGCATATTTATTTCCCCACTCTGCGCGCTCTTCAGGATGCTCAATCCACCAATCAATTTGTTCAGCTAATTCTTGCGCATCGCCACATTCAAAAACACTATGCCTGCACAAAGCAAAACCACTGGCAGCACTTAAATCAGCGCGAGCAATAACAGGAACCACACCCACTGCCATGGCTTCAATAGCAGAAATTCCTTCAATATCTATAGACGATGCATGTACAAAAAGATTGGAATCAGCATAGAATGCAGGCATATCTTCATGCTGCACAAATGAAAAACTATACTGTCCCTCGTCAAGCATTTCACGGGCACACGCATCTAAATCCTTTTCTAAAGGACCTGCTCCTGCAAGACGCAATTCAATCTCATCTTTATGTTTACTCATTGCAACGGCACGAATCAGGGTCTCATGCCCTTTTTCTCGACTAAAACGCCCGGCAGCACAAATAATAAAACGACTCTTGCTCGGCACATATGCTGGCTCGCACTGGCGAGCGCGAAATAAATCATCATCATAGCCGTTAGAAAACACATGGAATATGTTGGTGTAATGACGAGCTTTCAGTATGCGCTTTGTCATATATGTGGGAGTATGAATATGCCGAATTTTCTTATAAAAACGGCGGTGCATCCACCCATATATTGCAGGAACAATACCCGGAATTATTTTAAGAAATGATGCATTAGATACTATATTTTCTGCGAGAACATGGAAACCGGCTGTTACTGGAATTTGATGTGCACGGCAGTATCGTGCAGCAGCCTTACCAAAGGCAAAAGGCAGATAGATATGGACAACATCCACGCCTTCAAAAGCTTTTTCAAAGAGAGCGTCATCTGGCTGAGCAAAAGCGAGCTGATGAGGACGAGCAAATTCAGTAGCCCCCAACACATAACGTTCTTGAGCTTGATAACGTTCATCAGGCGCACCAATTCCCACAAGACGCACGGTATGTCCTTGACGTTCCAATTCTTCAGCGAATTGTACAGCTGAGTTGGAGGTGCCATTGCCCGCTTCGCCTAAAGAATCTACAACGAGGGCAATTCTCAGTTTTCTCATAATCCTAGTTTAGTTGCACCGTGTCATAAAACCGTAAATCATAAAAGCATAAATAGTGGGTCATGCCTTTTACGCTCTAGAACGCGAGAACCAGCGAGCGCGGGAACGTCATAAAGTATCACTAAACAAGCGTATGTCTTAAAGTGCTTGAGCGACAGAGCGTATAGAGAGCGTATAGAGCACATAAAGCATATAGAGCCGTTGCCACGTATATCAACACACGCACACCATACACTAATCCCCACAGCCCCACTGATACCCCCACGCAAACACCCCATAAGTACCGTTCCCATGACACAATAAGAATATGGCTTCTCACAATTCTTTTAACACCTCTGTTAGCTCCTCTTCCTGCTCTGCGGAGTCTACAAATTCCAATGCTCCTCTTGCTTCTCGCCCTCTGGGTGCTCCCTACACTCATAATGTTGACAATAAGACCACTGTTATGCTCCTTGGCTCAGGTGAACTAGGCAAGGAAATTGCTCTCGAAGCTATGCGTTTAGGCGCATACGTTATTGCAGTAGATTCGTATGTGAACGCCCCTGCTCATCATGTAGCGCATGAAGCAATCGTGGCTCATATGAGCGATGAAGCCGAACTTCTGGATCTTATTGAGAATATTCAACCAGATATTATTGTGCCCGAAGTTGAAGCTATTGCCACGAGCGCTTTAACCGCAGCTCGCGCTGAGGGCATTCAGGTGGTACCTAGCGTTGCTATTGCTCAAACCTGCATGAATCGTGAAGCATTGCGTGTGACGGCTGCTGAAAAATGCAAGGTTTCAACTACAGCATACGCTTTTGCTGATTCTCCATCAGAGTTACTTGAGGGTGCACGTAAAGTTGGCTTCCCATGCGTTATTAAACCGATTTTGTCGTCCTCTGGACACGGCCAGTCTGTGGCACGTAGCGAGGACGATATTGCTCATGCATGGCAGTTCGCTCAAGATGACAGACGCACCGCCGGTGATGGCACTGTTTCTCGAGTCATCGTTGAAGCCTTTGTTCCGCTCGCCTATGAGCTTACCATTTTGACTGTTTCTTCCAGCGCTGGCGTAGTTACGTGCGCTCCTATTGGGCACGTACAAAAAGATGGCGATTATCGCGAATCATGGCAACCTGCAGCCGTTCCTGCAGATGTCTTGCAGCGTGGTCAGGATATTGCTTTATCTGTTGTTCAGCAATTGGTGTCTGAGGCTCAGGCTGCTGGCGAAAAAGGTTGGGGCGTTTTCGGTGTAGAGCTTTTTGTTCTTGAAGATGGTTCCGTACTCTTTAATGAGGTGTCCCCTCGCCCGCATGATACCGGCATGGTGACTATGATGTCTCAAAACTTGAGTGAGTTTGCTTTGCACGCACGCGCTATTTTAGGTATTCCTGTAACCGAGGATTCTGTATCTCTACGCGATAGCTCAAACTCCACTGCAAGCGCAAGTCGCGCTGTTGTTATTGAAGGCGATGGCGAAGTTATTTTCTCCAATCTTGAGAAAGTTTTGAGTATTCCAGGTACTGATGTGCGACTCTTTGGTAAGCCTGAAGTTCATGGTCACCGCCGCATGGCTGTGCTGTTGGGTCGTGCGGATTCAGTGCAGAAAGCTCGAGAAAAAACTGAAGATATGCTGAAGAATCTCACGTATTGGATTAAATAGAACAAAGAGAACAGCATAGTCCTCATAAATCTGCATTACCTTGAAAACGCCGTTCTTTCCCGTGTTTTTAGCACAGAAAAACGGCGTTTTATGCACTGTTTTTGTAGCAACCACTTGGTACTGTAATATACGTCACAGCGCATCTCTATTGCATTTTGCAGGAAGGCCGTCCATGGAAAAGCGCGAAAAACTCTATGAAGGCAAGGCAAAAAAACTCTACGCTACTGATAATCCTGATATTCTCTGGGTTGAGTATATGAATCAGGCTACAGCTGGCAATGGAGCAAAAAAAGAACAGATTGAGGGTAAGGGGCGCTTAAACAATCGCATTACCTCTGTTATTTTTAACGAATTACAGTATCGTGGCATTGCTAGCCACTTCGTCAAGCAGCTGAGCGACACTGAGCAACTGAACCGTCATTTAACTATGTTCCCGCTCGAAATTATTGCTCGTAACATTGCTGCCGGTTCTTTTGCAAAGCGCTACGGCATTGAAGAAGGAACAGTGCTGAAGCGTCCAGTGGTGGAATTCTGCTTAAAGGATGATGCGCTCTCAGATCCGTTTATTAACTCTGATGACGCAATTGCTTTGGACATTGCTACTGCCGATCAGCTTGATATTATTCGCGCTAAGGCTCGCGAAGTTAATCATGCCCTTACAGCAATGTTTGCTGATATTGATGTGACTTTAGTAGATTTCAAAATTGAAATGGGAACAACCAGTGATGGCACCATTTTGCTGGCTGATGAAGTAACCCCTGACACATGTCGTTTATGGGATAAGGCTAAAACAAACGGCGATCATATTGAGCGCCTGGATAAAGATATTTTCCGTAAAGATTTGGGTAGCATTATTCCTGCCTATGAAGAAATTCTTGCTCGCTTGGAAAAGCTGAACGCTTCCCATGCCCTTGATGATTAGTAGAATATGCCGGTGGTTATGCGCCGGCATATTTTTTCTCTTCATCGCACTCCCCCAAAAACACCCACAACCCGCACTCAATAGCATTTCAAAAGGACTGACATGGTTTACCGCGTACTCGTAGAGAAAAAACCTGGTTTCGATGTACACGCTCAGCAACTACTAACCGAACTCACACAGATTGTAGGAGTTTCGTCATTAGATAACCTTCGTATTTTTAATCGTTATGATGTTGAAGGATTAAGTCAAGAACTTTTCAAAGAAACTATTTCCACTGTTTTCAGCGAACCACAATCTGACTTCGTGTATGACGAACTCCCTGAGGATGTCAAAGCTGAGGCTCGTGTTTTTGCTGTGGAATCTCTACCTGGCCAGTTTGATCAACGTGCTGCCTCAGCTAGTGAATGTATTCAGCTAATCAGCCAAGGTGAACGCCCTGATGTGCGCTCATCAGTTGTATATGCTTTGTATGGTAGCACTATCAGCGATGCTGATGTGGATGCTGTGCGCACCTACGTTATCAATCCTGTGGAAGCACGCGAAGCACGCTTAGATAAGCCAGAAACTTTAACCGTCACTATTCCTGAACCTGAACCAGTAGAAATTATTACGGGCTTCCGTACTTTTAGCCGTGAACAGCTCGAAGAGTTTATTGCCGACCGCGGTTTAGCAATGGATGTGGCTGATATTGAATTCTGCCAGAACTATTTTGCTCAAGATGAGCACCGCGATCCAACAATTACCGAAATTAAAGTAATTGATACATACTGGTCGGATCACTGCCGCCACACGACGTTTAATACCGAGCTGGACAACATTACTATTGATGATGCTGCAGTGCAGAAAGCTTTTGAACAGTATTTAGCTATGCGTCAAGAGCTGGGACGTGAGCATAAGCCAATTTCTCTTATGGATATGGGAACTATTGGCGGACGCTATCTCAAATCCAAAGGCATTCTCAAGAATGTGGACGAGTCCGAAGAAATTAACGCCTGCACGGTTAAAGTAACCGTAGACGTAGATGGCGAAGATCAGGATTGGCTCTTCCTGTTTAAGAATGAAACACATAATCATCCAACTGAAATTGAACCTTTTGGCGGTGCCGCAACCTGCGTGGGTGGAGCTATTCGAGATCCTCTCTCTGGCCGTTCTTATGTGTATCAGGCTATGCGCGTGACCGGTGCAAGTGATCCTCGTGTACCGGTATCAGAAACATTAGAAGGTAAACTTCCTCAACGTAAAATTGTGACCACTGCTGCTGCAGGATACTCTTCGTACGGCAATCAGATTGGTTTAGCAACTGGTCAAGTGCATGAGCTGTATCATCCTGGCTACATGGCTAAGCGCATGGAAATTGGTGCTGTTGTGGGCGCTGCCCCACAATCTCATGTGCGTCGTGAAGTACCAGCTGCCGGCGATGTTATCGTGCTGCTTGGTGGACGTACTGGTCGCGATGGCATTGGCGGCGCAACCGGATCTTCTAAATCGCACAATGTGCAGTCAATCGAAAAAGATGGTGCTGAAGTTCAAAAGGGTAATGCCCCTGTGGAGCGTAAATTGCAGCGTCTTTTCCGCCGTTATGATGCCTGCCGCCTTATTAAGCGTTGTAATGATTTCGGTGCTGGCGGTGTTTCTGTGGCTATTGGCGAGCTTGCCGATGGCGTGCAGGTGGATTTGAACCGCGTGCCAAAGAAGTATGAAGGTTTAGACGGCACCGAACTGGCTATTTCTGAAAGCCAAGAGCGCATGGCTGTGGTGTTGGACGCACACGATGTGGATGAATTCCTCAGCTACGCCGTGGAAGAGAATCTAGAAGCCGTGCCTGTGGCTGAAGTTACTGAAGTTGCTCGTATGGTTATGGATTGGAATGGCTCGCGCATTGTAGATTTGAGTCGCGCATTCCTTTCCTCTAATGGTGCTGCTAAGCATCAAGATGTGCATGTTCACACTCCTCAAGAAATTCGCTGCCCATGGGCCGATAGCGCACAACAGACTCTGAAAGAAACTCTCACCGCAGTTGTCAGTGATGTTAATGTTGCCTCTAACAAGGGCTTATCTGAACGTTTTGATTCAACTATTGGCGCAGCAACAGTTCTTATGCCTTTTGGTGGCGCTCAACAGCTCACACCTTCGAGCGCTATGGTTGCTAAATTCCCGGTAGATGGCGAAACAACATCAGCCTCAGCTATGGCATGGGGATTTAATCCATTCATTATGGAAAAGAATCAGTTTACTGGAGCTTATCTGTCTGTGGTGGAATCTCTGGCTAAGCTTGTTGCTGCTGGTTTTAGCCGCGAAAAAGCATATCTGAGTTTCCAAGAGTATTTTGAAAAGTTACGTAATGAGCCTACCCGTTGGGGTAAGCCAATGGCTGCTGTGCTGGGTGCTCTTAAGGCTCAGATTGATTTAGATGTGGCTGCTATTGGTGGCAAAGATTCTATGAGTGGTAGCTTTGAGGATCTCGATGTTCCTCCAACTTTGGTTAGCTTTGCAGTATCAACTGGTCATGTGGATGATGCTGTATCTCCTGAATTTAAGAGTGCAGGCAGTACTATTGTGCGCATTCTTCCTCATTATGAAGCTGATGGTATTACTCCGCAGTCCGATAGCCTCAAAGCTGTGTTGAACGCTGTTGAAAAGCTCAATGCAGATGGTCTTGTCCGCGCGGCAGCTACTCCAGGATATAGCGCTACTCTCGGTTCTCTTTTCCTTATGAGCGTAGGTAATCGTATTGGTATCCGTTTTGCTGATGGCATTGATTGGCATTCTTTGCTCAACTACGCATACGGCAGCTTTATTATTGAAACTCGTCCTGATGCAGATCTGCCTACATCTGACTTGTATACCATCGAAAAGCTCGGCGAAACAATTGAGCAGTATGCGTTGTTAACCGATACGGAGCAGGTAGATATTGCTGACGCGCAAGAAGCGTGGGAATCTGGCATGGAATCAGTATTCCCTTACCGTTCCCACGGTGATGCACGCAACAGCACGGTCAAAAAGATTAGTTATACCGGCGCTCCGGCTCTTCTTCATTCGCGCAATGCTATGGCGCAGCCTCGTGTGATTATTCCGGTTTTCCCAGGAAATAATTGCGAATACGATACATTGCGCGCCTTTAAGCGTGCTGGCGCTCAAGCTGAAACACTGATTATTAACAACCTCACCCCGCAAGCTGTGGCGGACAGCACTCATCAGTTAGCTCAGTCTATCCGCGAATCTCAAATTGTTATGATTCCGGGTGGCTTCTCTGGTGGCGATGAGCCAGACGGTTCCGCAAAGTTTATTGCCGCGTTCTTCCGCTCGCCTGAAGTCACTGATGCTGTGACTGACTTGCTGAATAATCGTGACGGCTTAATGTTGGGTATTTGCAACGGTTTCCAAGCACTTATTAAGCTCGGATTGGTTCCATACGGCACTATTATGCCTATGGATGATGCCTGCCCTACTTTGACTTTCAACTCTATTGGACGTCATCAAAGTCGATTGGTGCGCACACGTGTAGCAAGTACGCTCAGCCCATGGTTGTCACGTATGCAGGTGGGCGATATTCACACCATTGCCATCAGCCATGGTGAAGGACGCTTCGTTGCCTCAGACGATATGCTCGACCGTTTACAGCGTAACGGTCAGATAGCCACACAATACGTTGATGAGCAGGGTGAACCAAGCCTCGATTTAGCTGTTAATCCTAACGGTTCTCTGCTCGCTATTGAAGGCATTACCAGCCCTGATGGTCGCGTTTTTGGCAAGATGGGTCACACGGAGCGCACGGGTTATGGAGTGTACTCCAACGTGCCAGGCAATATGTTCCAGCCTCTGATTGAGGGTGGAGTTAGCTACTTTACCGAATAAATACAGGCAGAAGATAGAGGAGTTTACACATGTCTGCAGAACTTGAAAATCTGCACGAAGAATGCGGTATCTTCGGCGTTTGGGGGCATCCTGATGCAGCTCGCCTCACCTACTTCGGTTTACACGCTCTACAGCACCGTGGCCAAGAAGGTGCAGGTATTGTGAGTAATGAAAACGGTAAACTGCATGGCTACCGCGATCTAGGCTTACTGTCTCAAGTATTTAGTGATGATACACAAATCAGCAAGCTCAAAGGTTCAGCTGCAATAGGCCATGTGCGCTACGCCACCAGTGGTTCAGGCACAGTAGATAACATTCAGCCTTTCCTTTTCCGCTTCTATGATGGCGACATCGCCTTGGCTCATAATGGCAACCTGACCAACGGTCGTTCTATTCGCAGGAAACTGGAAGAGAACGGCGGAATTTATCACTCAAATTCCGACACTGAAGTGCTCATGCATTTAATTCGCACGAGCTCACAGCCAACCTTTGTTGAAAAGCTCAAAGAAGCTCTTAATACTGTGCACGGTGGTTTTGCCTATATGCTCATGAAAAATGATTGCATGATTGGCGCGCTCGATCCTAACGGATTCCGTCCACTGTCTTTGGGACAAATGACTAATGGTGCGTATGTGTTAGCGTCGGAAACGTGTGCTCTCGATATTGTGGGAGCGCAGTTTATCCGCGATATTCAGCCGGGTGAAATCATTATTATTAATGATGATGGATACTCTATTGAAACCTATACGGATCAGACTCAAAAAGCTATCTGCTCTATGGAGTTTATCTATTTTGCTCGCCCTGATTCCAATATTTACGGCATTAACGTGCATTCTGCCCGCAAACGTGCAGGTGCCCGTTTAGCTCAGGAAGCACCAGTTGATGCTGACATGGTTATTGGCGTGCCTAATTCCTCTCTTTCTGCCGCAGCAGGTTATGCAGAGCAAAGCGGTTTACCGAATGAAATGGGGTTGGTGAAGAACCAGTATGTGGCTCGCACCTTTATTCAACCTACTCAAGAACTACGTGAGCAAGGTGTGCGCATGAAGTTGTCTGCTGTGCGTGGCGTTGTTGAAGGAAAACGCGTTATTGTGATTGATGATTCCATTGTGCGTGGAACTACAAGCCGTCGTATTGTGCAATTACTGCGCGAAGCAGGAGCTGCTGAAGTTCATATGCGTATTGCTTCTCCTCCACTGCGCTATCCATGCTATTACGGTATTGATATTTCTCGCACAAGTGAACTCATTGCCGCGCGAAAAACGGTTCAAGAAATCTGTGAATTTATTGGAGCAGATACTCTTGCCTATCTATCTATTGATGGTCTTGTAGAAACCGTGGGCTTACACGAAAATGCTCCATACGGTGGTTTGTGCGTAGCCTACTTTAATGGTGACTATCCAACAAGTTTGGGTGACTATGAGAAAGAATTCCTCGCTTCTATTACCCCAGAAGATAAGGAACGTCTCACGCGTTTCGCCCAGGATTCCAGTCAATACTATGGCAATGAATATGCCCCAGAACCCCCAACAGAAAATCTGAGTGAATAAAAACTCGTATTTTACGTATTTTATAAGGAGAAAAAATGCCATCCGCATATGAAAACGCAGGTGTGAGCGTAGAAGCAGGTTACGAAGTTGTTCGCCGTATTCAACAGCATGTGGCACGTACAGCACGTCCAGGTGCTGGTGGAATTGGCGGCTTTGGCGGTCTTTTTGATTTGTCCATTTTGGGTTACGACGAGCCGATGCTCGTTTCTGGAACTGACGGCGTGGGCACAAAACTTCTCGTCGCTAAGGCTGCAAATAAGCATGATTCCATTGGTATTGACTGCGTAGCCATGTGTGTGAACGATATTTTGGCTCAAGGCGCTGAACCATTGTTCTTCTTGGACTACATTGCCTGCGGTAAGAATGATCCTGTGCTCCTCGAGCAGGTTGTCAAGGGCGTAACTGATGGTTGCGTACAAGCTGGAGCTGCTCTGGTGGGCGGTGAAACTGCTGAAATGCCAGATATGTATGATGAAGATGAGTATGATCTTGCAGGATTTACCGTTGGCGTAGTAGAAAAGAGCACCATTATTGATGGCTCTGCTATTCGCGAAGGTGATGTGATGATTGGTTTACCATCATCGGGCGTGCATTCCAACGGTTTTTCTTTGGTGCGTAAAGCCTTGTTTAAGGACGGCGGTTTAAGCGTTCACGATACACTCGATGAGCTCAATGGGAAAACTGTGGGTGAAGTTCTGCTTGAGCCAACACGCATCTATGCTCAAGCCTTGAAGCCTCTCTTCGCCAAGGGTAAGGGCAGCAAGCAGCTGCTCAACGGTATTGCTCACATCACGGGCGGAGCTTTTGTAGAGAAAGTTCCACGTATTATTCCTGAGGGTCTGGCTGCCAGCTTTGATATTTCATCATGGGATGTGCCACCAATTTTCCAAGTCCTCGAAAAATATGGCAAAGTAGATCATAAAGAAATGTACAACATTTTCAATATGGGTATTGGTATGGTGCTCATAGTTTCTCCAGAAAACGCGGCTGAAGTTGAGCGTATTCTCGGCGAGAATAATGAAAAGTATTACACTGTGGGACGCATTGTTAAAGATGCTGGCGAGCGTGTGGAGCTGCACGACTAAGTACTAAGGCTAAGTACTGCGACTAAGTACAAGGCATAGACGCCCACTCAAGCGTCGTATATTCTAAGGAGACAGTTTATGTCACGAGTTTTAGTTATTGGTTCAGGCGGTCGTGAGCACGCTATTGCTCATGCTCTGCTGAAGGGCGAACGCGTGAGCGAAGTATTCTGCGCACCGGGTAACCCAGGCATGAAAGCTGACGGTATTGTTCCCGTTAATCTGAGCCTATCGAATCACAGTGCTCTTATTGATTTCGCTCGAGATAAGCAGATTGATTGGGTTTTTGTAGGACCTGAAAATCCACTGATTGAGGGCATGGTGGATGATTTCGAAGCTGCTGGCTTCCCTGCTTTTGGACCAACACGTCAAGCTGCTCAGATTGAAGGATCTAAAACTTTCGCTAAAGAGCTAATGCAGCGGTTCAATATTCCTACTGCAGCCTACGCTACTTTTGATACATATGATGCTGCTTTAGCATATGTACAAGAACAAGGCGCACCTATCGTCATCAAAGCTGATGGCTTAGCTGCGGGTAAAGGTGTGACCGTTGCTATGGATGAGGCTACAGCACAGAATGCTTTAGCTGATATTTTTGTGGACCGTCGCTTTGGCTCTGCAGGCTCACGTGTGGTTATTGAGGAATTCTTAGAAGGTGAAGAATTCTCTCTCATGTGCTTTGTGCGAGGTGAAGAGTTCTGGCCAATGCCTATTTCTCAAGATCATAAGCGTGCTTACGATAACGATGAAGGTCCAAATACGGGCGGTATGGGAGCGTATTCTCCTGTTCCACAGATTTCTCAGACGGTTATCACCGAGGCATTGAACACTATTATTAAGCCAATAACAGCAGGCATGGTAGCAGAGAATAACCCATTCACCGGTATTCTGTATGCCGGTTTAATCGCTACTGTTGATGGTCCTAAGGTGATTGAATTTAATGCACGCTTTGGAGATCCGGAAACTGAAGTCATTTTGCCTAAACTCACCAGTGACTTGGGAGCAGGTATTGAAGCTATTCTTCATGGCGATGAGCCTGAATTCACTTGGGATAATGAACGCACTACCCTAGCTGTGGTTGTGGCTAGTGAAGGATATCCAGATAATACGCATACTGGTGCTGTTATTCACGATTTTGACTGCACTGCTACTGAAGCTGAGCATGGTACCCATGTGTATTATGCAGGTGTAGCTGATAGTGAGGATGACGGTCAGCTACGCGCTTCTTCTGGTCGTGTGCTTCTTGTGCAGACTACTGCCGATACCGTTGTTGATGCTCAGAAGATTATTTATGATATTCTCGGGTCTACAGATACGACAGGTATGTTCTACCGTCACGATATTGGTTTTAAAGCTTTACAGTAAGAAAGCTCATCAGAAAAAGAATGCCGGAGATACCCACATCTCCGGCATTTTATGTTCTAGTTCCAGCATCCGCTCGATTCGAACTCATCGAGGATGCTCTGAGTGTCTTCACCGAGCACGGTGACATGACCCATCTTGCGATTATGTTTAGAAACTGCTTTGCCATAGTCATGTATATGCCAGTGTGGATGCTGTGCAGCTGCTGCAAAAACAGGCTCAACATGTTGTCCCAGCACATTAATCATCACAGCAGGGCTGAGAAGCTGAGGTTGAGGTAAAGACCAGCCAGCAATACCTAAAATATGCAAATCAAACTGATCGAAGTCACAAGCTTCAATCGTATAATGTCCGGAATTATGCGGACGAGGAGCCAACTCATTAACAATAACCGTACCGTCAGCACACACAAACAATTCAATAGCTAATGTTCCCGCTAAATGGAAACCTGCAGCTAAGGTGCGAGCTAATTCTTGAGCTTGGCTATTCACCATCTTATCTACGTCGCTGGCATGAGCACCATACGCAGGAGCGAGCGTGGTGTGCAAAATATTATTCACATGATTATTCTTCACCACAGGAAAAGTGACGTAATCACTGCCATTACCCGATACCAGAATAGATGCTTCATAAGCGAAATCAACGAAACCTTCTACAACACTCTGCTCAAAGGTTTCTCCCCACTCATCACGCACTGCGTGCACATCATCATGAGTGCGCAAAACTTTTTGGCCGTGACCGTCATATCCACCTTCAGCAGTTTTCAATACTGCTGGCAAACCAATCTCTTCTATAGCCGCCTGAAGCTGAGCATATGATGATACTTCCTGCCAACGTGCAGTGCGAATGCCATGCTGATTAATAAAAGTTTTTTCCGCAACACGATTTTGTGTAACACGTAACAGGTCTGTTCCTTGTGGAATACGCACACGGTCGCGTACAGAATCTAAGGCATCTGCATCAACATTTTCAAACTCGTAGGTTAAAACATCGCTAAGTTCAGCAATACGCGCAATGGCTTCTTGATCGTCATAATCAGCCACAATATGCTCATCACAAGCACCTGCAGCAGGGCATCCCTCAGTTGGATCGAGCACAACAGTATGAAATCCCATATACCGTGCCGATAGTGCCATCATTTGCCCGAGCTGACCGCCACCAATAATTCCAATAGTCGCTCCACGATGTAAACGTTCTACTGTCTGCATATTCTGCATATTAGTTAAGCTTGGCATTAGACTCCTCAACCATATCTTTTAACTGTGCGCGATAGCTTTCTAAAGCCTGAGCCAAGGACTCATCATGGGTGGATAAAATACTGACTGCTAATAATCCAGCATTCGTAGCACCGGAGTTGCCAATAGCTGTGGTGGCTACAGGAATACCACCAGGCATTTGAACAATAGAGAGCAAAGAATCTACGCCATTAAGTGCTCGCGATTTCACCGGTACGCCAATAACAGGCAAAGTGGTTTGTGCAGCAGTCATGCCGGGAAGATGAGCGGCGCCACCAGCACCAGCAATAATAACCTTAATACCTTGGGAACGTGCGGCGTGCGCAAATTCAGCCATAAGTTCTGGCGTGCGATGCGCAGAAATAACTTGTTTTGTATACGGCACATGAAATTGTTCTAAAATGTCACACGCGTGGCTCATGGTTTCCCAATCGCTACTCGATCCCATAATGACAGCAACCTGAGGCATATTTTCAGCCATAGCTCGTCCTTTGCTCGAAGCGTATTAATACCTCCGATTTTAGCGTGATGGGCAGAATTTCAAGCATTTCAGGAATTCAATGACACGGTGTGCGACCCCTTGCGCTACAATAAAAGTCGCGCCCGCGTAGCTCAGCGGATAGAGCAGGTGACTTCTAATCTCCGTGTCGCAGGTTCGACTCCTGTCGTGGGCACTATTCAGAAAGCTCTATAAAGAAGCGGTTCCCCTTCACGAGGAACCGCTTCTTGAAATTAAGCCGTCATTTAGCGTGTGAGTTCAGCAAACCGACGTAGGGTGTCTTGAATCTTCAAACGACGTTTATCGGTCATCCGTCCAGAAATCTCATTACCCACGAAGAAGTAGACAGTAGAAATAACGAGTTGAGCAACGAATGCAATTCTTAGTGCTTGTTCTTCATCGCGTATAATCCACCAGCCCAGGCCGCCAACTGCTACTCCTGGAATAAACGGAACAAGCATGAGCAGCATCCACAGCATAGGAATGAACATCTGCATCATTGTACGCCCCTGAGGTGTTTTCATTGGCTGATCTGCGCTAGGCACAGGGAACATCAGGAGCGGAGACAAGACGGCAGAGTTTGCAATACCAGTGAGCAGTAAACATAAACCTACAAGCTCTAACGCAGCAAAGATTTCAATATCCTTAATTCCACGCGAAATAACCAGAGCAATCACTGTAATCAGCAGCTGCATAGCTAGTCCAAGAGCCAGTTGGAATACACTGCGTGCGTACCAATCAATACGGCCCTTCACACCAGACATCGTATGCATAATAAAGGCAGGACCATCGTAAGCCAACATATTTATGCCTATAAGAGACATGAAATAACCAGACAATGGCACAGCCATAAGAACTATCCCGCTTTTTGAAAGCATTATGCCTTGGAAGGCAAAAATAACCACAAAAAAGAGAGGGAGCAGTAGGGAAATTCCATAGCGTACATCACGCAACCAGCTCGTAGCAAGGCGCGCAATAATTCCTCCAAACTGTCCACGTGCCGCATGAAGACTGAAGAAACCTAATCCACGAACCTTCTGAGTCTTAGGCTTATCAGTAGCAATAGTCTGCCCCATCACAATATCGCGACGTAAACACCAGTCAAATGCCATGCACAAGAGCCAGAATGCCGCAGCATAGACGATAACCGATACCAGCACAAACACTATTGTCATAGCTGTTGGACGAGTCATCATCACCGGCAGAACCGTAGCAGAAGATAAAGGAGTCCATTGCATAACGGTTCCCATAAACTCCACAGCTAAGGTAATAGCAGATTCAGCAACGTCTGCTGAATTCGCTGAGTTCTCCAAACTTCCTATGTATGCGCCAATAAAAGAGCCACTTTGCGACGCAAGAAGAATAAAGAGAATAAATAACCCGGTAATAATGTTACGAGCATGGCGACTACGAATAAGAACAGTTGCAGCCGTGGCAATGCTAGACATCACCAGAGAAGCAAAGATGACGGCACACGCTGAGCATATGAGAGTAAGTAGCCAGACAAGTGTTTTAAAAACAAAACCAGAAGCAAAATGAGCTGCTATCTGACCGACAATTCCCACCAGCATCAAATACGTTGCAATGCCGCTGGGTGTCAAAAGATTGGAGAATACCACAGCATTGCGCAAGGTACCACGACGCACACCTAGACGATAGAGAGTTTGAGCGTTCACACCCTGCTGTCCAAAAGCCACAATTTGGCAAAAGGCAGTAAATAAGACTCCTGCTGCCCACAACAAAGCAATAACCGTAATAGTGAAATGATGCGTAGCAGCATCAACACCCATCTCGTGAGAGGTAAACCACCCCATCACCCATGAGCCCACCACAAAAGAGATGCTCATCAAGCAGGATAGTACAAAACCAATAGCTTGCCACGGTGACTTATTGACCGTAGACATGGTCAATGCCCACCTCAGACGCACGACCGTCCATAAATCACGTAATTTCACTCCTGCTCACCACCCTGCAGCCACGCTAAATGTGCAGCATTGTGACGTCCGCCCACTAAATCAATAAAGCGAGTTTCAAGATCAGAACCAGCAGCAACCTCATCAAGAGTGCCTGCAGCACGAACCTGACCTTCAGCAATAACAGCAACATGAGAACACATTTTTTCAACCAAAGCCATCACGTGAGAAGAAATAACAACAGTTCCGCCAGTAGCCACGTACTCTTTCAAAATATCTTTCAAATTTGCCGACGATACCGGATCCACAGCTTCAAAAGGCTCATCTAAGAAGAGGATGCGTGGCGAATGAATCATGGCTGATGCAAGACAAATCTTCTTTTTCATACCGGTAGAGTAATCTGCCACAATCTTTGAAGCAGCTTCACTTAAATCAAATGCCTGAAGTAAATCTTCTGCACGACGCACTACTTCAGCTTTATCCATACCACGCAACAACCCTGCATACACAAGAAGCTGCTTGCCGGTGAGTCGATCAAAAATTTCATCTGCCTGAGGCATAACGCCCATCTCAGCGCGGGCATCATCTAAATTGCTCCACACGTCCATACCAAAAAGAGCCACAGATCCAGCTGTTGGCAAAAGCAATCCTGTGCTCATCTGTAGCGTGGTGGTTTTACCTGCACCATTAGGCCCCACAAGTCCATAGAAAGATCCGGCAGGAATAGTCAGATCAAGAGATTGCACAGCAGTTTTCTGTCCAAAAGTCTTGGTTAGTCCCGTAATTGTTAAAGCGGACTCCATAATTTCTCCTTATGCTTTCACAGCAATGTGTGTGCCATACCCTCCCATTACAGCCTATAAAAAAGATGAGAGGAGCACAATGTATGTGTTCCTCTCGTGAGAATATCCGAGTTGACTGTGGAGAAAAACAAAACGCCTTAGTCTAACTGTGCAACTGCCACAGTTTCAACTGGAATATTACCTTCAGTTGCCTTGGAATATGGGCAAATTGTATTAGCTAAATCTACTAATTCCTGCACCTGATCAAGTTCCATATCTGGAATATATACTTCAATCTTTGCGCTCAAATCAGCAGTATCCTCATGAGTCAAAGTAACGTTCACTCGAACTTGAGACTTCATAATGGTCATAGCATTGACACGCTTTTCCTTAGCTGCAGCCATCAATGCACTCTGATAGCAAGCACCCCAGCCCACAGCAAAGAGCTGCTCTGGATTGTAACCATCTTCAGTTCCACCTAAAGCTGCAGGAGCGGAAATATTGAATTCTGCTGCTGGGTCAAGAGTTGTGGCGTGACCTGCACGTCCACCTGTTACTACTGCTGATGCTGTATACGTAGCCATAAGAGTTCCTTTCTGAAGCACGTATGCGCATACAATGCACATACGGTCACGGTATGTTGTATACATTTTTTATTTTACGAGAATTTTCAGCACACTGTCAGAATAATTTATTTTCCACTCCACACAAGAAATGCCCTTAACGCCTTATATTTAATGGCTTTACACATAATCCACATATCACTGTGGTATTTCTCACACGCTCATAGCGCAAAACTTTGTATTAATCCAATTGGCTACTTTTGCGCAGCTGAGAAACGCAACACTCTTCTTTCTGGCAGAGCATACAGTAAAATACTTAAGGATAAAGGAGTTTTTATGCGTCAATGGCTGTTTGGCTTGATGAAAAATGAGATTGTTCTCATTGTTGCCACACTGCTGGCTATCATCTCATGTTTTATCGTACCCCCAGACGCACAGTATCTTGAATATGTTCATTGGAATACACTTGCACAGCTAGTTTCACTGATGCTTGTGGTTGCCGGTTTCCAACGCATCGGTGTTTTTCGCATTATCGCTTCAAAACTCCTCCAAAAAGCATCAACCTCGCGCATGGTTATGCTTATCTTAGTATCCTTAACTTTCTTCTCCGGCATGGTTATTACCAACGATGTAGCCTTAGTAACCTTTGTTCCTTTTGCTATCTCCGTGCTTATTATGTCCGGTAAAGAAAAATGGGCTCCTATGCTCATTACTCTTATGACTTTAGGCGCTAATTTGGGCGCTATGCTCACTCCTATTGGCAATGCACATAATTTGTATCTTAAAGCTCTTACTCAGATGCCAAGCTGGCGCATGATCGCTATTATGGCTCCTTATTCATTGGCATCCGCTATTATGCTTGTCGCTGTTATATGGATGTATTTCGATAACAGTTCTATGAAGGAAATTACTGCAGAAAACGAACTCGAAAAATCCGTGCTTGCACCTTCGCCGCACAAAGATCAACCAGATGAAATTCGCATTATGAATTATGGTGCCGGTTACGCTGGTTGGCGCACATGGGTGTACACCGCTCTGTTTATTTTATGTATTTTAGCGGTGAGTGATTTGATTCCTTTGTGGCTTATGGTGGCTATTGTGGTAGTCACGATGTTCTTTACCGATCGCCGCGTTTTCCGCAATATTGACTGGGGATTACCTCTTACTTTTGCTATGTTCTTTATTTTTATTGGCAATATGAAGCGTATTCCTGAGTTCTACACTGCAGCCCAGCAATTTGTGCAATACTCTCCTCTAGATATTTCTGTTATTACTTCTCAGTTTATTTCAAATATGCCAGCAACTCTGCTCTTAGCAGGCTTCTCCGATGCATGGGATGCGCTGATTATTGGAACAAATTTGGGTGGTTTAGGTACGCTGATTGCCTCCATGGCTTCCTTGGTATCGTATCGCAATATTGTGTCGCGTATGCCAGAGGAAAAGGGCAAGTATTTAGCTCTCTACACTGGCATGAATATTGCCTTCTTAGCTGTTTTGCTACTTCTGGCTCATATTATTCTGCCGTAAAACTTTAAGCGTTCTCAATGTAGGCGCTCTACGCGCGGTAAGCACTGCGAGATAAAACACTGCGCGGTAAGCACTTATTTTTATTGCACATTCATATTATCGGCACGCAGCTTCTCGAGCTGAGTAATACGCTGCAATATATCCAGTTTTTCTGACTCATCACTGGAACGATTCATGCGTATGCGCAGCTGAGCAATAGCACGCATCATATCCGCATCAACAAGCCGTGCGGCCATTTGTGTGGCAAATTCAATCTGCGCAGGACTTGGTAACGGCGCACCACCTTGAGCATCTGCTTGAGATTGACGTGATGCGGTGAGCACCTCATCTTCTTGAGCTAATGGCAATTGCATAACTGCTAAATCATCAATCACTGGCTTAAGTAACGGTCCTGCTGCCTGTGACAGCATATGCATCCATAATCCTGCTGTTACATCACGGCCTGGTAATCCCCCAGCCACAATAATAGCTCGATATAAATCACGAAAAACCGGAATAGCAAAGCTATGTTCAGACATACGTTCAAAGATCTGTGGCTGCACTGCCCATGGCATTTGCACAAGAATAGCCATCATTTGCTGTTCTGAGGTGAAAACCGCATCATCGACTCGATAATAATTTTGGTTACGCACATTGTAGCGTTCCAACGATAACCGATTTTCTGGCTGCGTCATATCGAGCGCATCATGCTGATGAAAAGTGGTGGAGGCGTGAGGACGCGCATAAGCATCCTCGTCTAACACGTGTGCTGCACGACGCGCGTTCATCACTTCATGACGCATCGTTGTAATATCCATGCCAATATCACGGGCAGCATTGCGCGCATACTCATCTAAGAGGGAACGATCGCGCACTTGGGCAATCAGAGGTGCTACGGCTTTCATTGCTCCCACTCGACCAGCAGCATACTGCGTATCAAAGCGAGAAATTGCTGTGCGAATCACCCACTCCACCAATGGTTCTTTCGAAGCAATCAAATCATGAATAGCTTGATTTCCGTGGGCTATGCGCAGATCACATGGGTCCAGGTTATCGCGTGCAATAGCAACAAAAGTTTGAGAAAGAAAGGCATTATCTAACTGGAACGCACGCAATGCTGCCTTCTGCCCTGCAGCGTCGCCGTCGAAAGTAAAAATAACCCCAGAACCTTGTGTAGGCCCCACTAAATTCAAAGATCCCAGCGAAGAATCTGAAATTAAGCGACGAATAACTTTTGCGTGTTCCATTCCAAAAGCAGTTCCACAGGTTGCTACCGCATTGGTTACGCCGGCTAAATGGCATGCCATAACATCAGTGTAGCCTTCTACTACCACCACTTGGCGTTTATCCGCAATACTTGATTTTGCTAAATCGATGCCATAGAGCACGCGGTTTTTGTGATATAACACCGTATCAGCGGTATTAATATATTTACCTGGATTGGAATCATCATCATAGAGTTTGCGCGCCCCAAAACCAATGACTTGACCAGTTGTATCGCGAATAGGCCAGGTGGCGCGTCCGCGGAAATAATCATACGCTCCCCCACGCTGATTAGGGCGCGCTAATCCTGCATCAATCATCTCTTGCTGAGTAAATCCGCGCGACGATAAATGTCTGACCAGTTCATCCCAGCCACGAGGCGCATAACCGCAGCCGAATCTTTCACAATCAGTCTGCGTAAATTTACGTCCACCCAGTAATTGACGAGCAGGCAAAGCCTCAGGCGACATCAGTTGGCTCATAAAGAATTTTTGAGCAGCTGCATTCGCTTCTAAAAGTCGCGACCGAGTTGTTCCACGAGGACGTCCAGAATCCTGCGAGGATTGATCGTAATGTAACTCAATACGATACCGATCAGCTAAAAATTGAACAGCTTCAGGAAACTCAATGCCCTCAGCGCGCTGCACATATTCAAAAACATCACCGCCAAGACCACAGCCAAAACACTTCCAGCGGTTATTCACAGTATTAACAGTAAAACTAGGAGTTTTTTCATCATGAAAAGGACATAATCCTTTATATGCGTTCGCACCAGCAGTCTGCAAAGTGAGGCTGGCAGAGACAATATCATATAAATCCGCGGCCTCTCGAACTTTCTCAATGTCCTCCTTGATAATGCGTCCTGGCATATTTCCCCCACTGCAGTTTTACTATTCGGGCATATATTACACCGTGTTTCTAGATTATCTTAACCATACCCTAGGGCTGAAAACGTGGGAAACATCACAAAAAATACTCTTGACTAATGCACGATTATTTCATGCGTAATGCATTCGTAACATTTTCTGTAACTTTCTATTCACTACACTATGAATAATTATTCATACTCATGAATAGATGAACACTATTTTTCTCTATTTATGGCGATTTATATATAGCGCCGCAACTGAAGGCAGGAGGGGAGGTTCTATGGTGAATACACAAACACTGCAGGTCTCAAATCAGACATATTCCTACTACAGCATTGAGGATGTATGCCGATCTCACAACAAGAATGTGTCTGAACTGCCCTACACGTTAAGGATTCTGCTAGAAAGTTTGCTGCGTAAAAGTGGCGATACCGCCGAGGACCAGGCCGCTATTGCTCATCTCGTCAATTACAATCCTGCCCAGCCTCAAGGCGAGGTGCCTTTTAAACCAAGCCGTATCGTTTTGCAAGACTTTACGGGCGTGCCTGTTGTTGTTGATTTAGCTTCTATGCGTGACGCCATTGTGAGCAATGGTGGCAAAGCTGCTGATATCAATCCTGAAATTCCAGTAGATCTTGTTATTGATCACAGCGTGCAGGTGGATGTATCAGGGTGCGCCGATGCCTTGCCATTGAATATGCAGCGCGAATTTGAACGCAATCAGGAACGTTACCAGTTCCTTAAGTGGGCGGAAGAATCTTTCGATAATTATCGCGTTGTTCCGCCTGCAACCGGTATTATTCATCAAGTTAATATTGAGTTCTTGAGTGACGTTATTTTGCACAAAGATGGGGTGGCTTTCCCTGATTCTATGTTTGGAACCGATAGCCATACCACCATGATTAACGGTATTGGCGTGCTCGGCTGGGGTGTGGGCGGTATTGAAGCAGAAGCCGCTATGTTGGGCGAAGCATCCTATTTCCCAGTTCCTGAAGTTATTGGCGTACACATTACAGGATCACTTCCTAAAACATCCACTGCAACCGATCTGGCTTTGCGCATCACTAATGTGTTGCGTCAAGAAAAAGTTGTGGGCAAGTTCGTTGAATATTTCGGCGAAGGTTTATCTAGCCTGAGTTTGGCTGATCGCGCAACTGTAGCAAATATGGCGCCTGAATATGGTGCTACGTGCGGTTACTTCCCTATTGATGAAGAAACTCTGCGTTATATGCATTTAACAAACCGCAGTGAAGATACCATTGCTCTGGTAGAAGCCTACGCCAAGGCAAATCATCTGTTCTACGATGGTGCTCATACTCCACGCTACACCAAGGTGATTGAACTCGATTTGAGCACCGTTATTCCAAGTATTTCCGGCCCTAAGCGCCCTCAGGATTTGATTTCTTTAACTGATGCTAAGCAGGTTTTCCGTGATAGTTTAACTCGTGAAGCAGGCGTGCAAGGTTTTGGGCTAGATGCTGATGAAATTAACAAAACAGCAACGGTTACTATTGATGGCACAGACTACACTATGAAAACCGGTCATGTGGCTATTGCTGCTATTACCTCATGCACGAACACTTCCAACCCATATGTGCTCATGTCTGCTGGATTGTTGGCTCGCAATGCTGTGCGCAAAGGCTTAACAGTAGACCCTACTGTAAAAACGTCACTTGCTCCGGGAAGTAAAGTGGTGACCGGCTATTTGAAGAATTCTGGCTTACAGAATTATTTGGATCAGTTGGGCTTCCAGGTTGTGGGATACGGATGCACCACGTGTATTGGAAATTCTGGACCTTTGGGCGATGAAGTTTCACAAGCCATTACCGATACAGATTTACTTGTCAGTGGCGTTCTATCTGGCAACCGTAATTTTGAGGGGCGTATTAACCCACTGGTTAAGGCGAATTTCTTGGCTAGCCCGCCGCTCGTCGTTGCCTATGCTCTGGCTGGTACTACCGATATTGATTTAACACGTGAACCGTTGGGCGTTGATACTGACGGTCATGATGTGTATTTGAATGACATTATGCCTGAGCAAGAAGAAGTTGAGCAGTTCGTGCGTCAATTCGTTACTCGCGACCTCTTTGAGCAAGAATATAGCAAGGTATTTGACGATAATGCTCAGTGGAATGCTATTGAAACTCAGGCAAGTGAAACATATACGTGGAATACCGAGTCCACCTATATTCAAAATCCTCCATATTTTGATGCCATGTCTGAGCCTTTAGAAGTCAAACCTTTGAAGGGTTTGCGCGTCTTAGCTAAGTTTGGAGACACGGTTACCACCGATCATATCTCCCCTGCTGGCGCTATTGCGTTGAATAGCCCCGCTGGCTGCTATCTCACCGATCATGGTGTAGCTCATCGTGATTTTAATTCCTATGGAAGTCGCCGAGGTAATCATGAAGTCATGATGCGCGGAACTTTCGCCAATATCCGCATTAAAAATGAGCTGGCGAACGGTAAGGTAGGCGGATACACCACTTACAACGGTGAACTCACAACCATGTATGAGGCTGCTATGGCATACAAGCAGGCCGGCATTGGAACTGTGGTTATTGCTGGTAAAGATTATGGCATGGGCTCCTCGCGCGACTGGGCAGCAAAAGGAACTGGTTTATTAGGAGTGAAAGCCGTTATTGCTGAAAGTTTTGAACGCATTCATCGTTCTAACCTGGTGATGATGGGTATTCTGCCTTTGCAATTTGTGGATGGTCAATCTGCTACATCCTTGGGCTTAACTGGCGAAGAGAGTTTTGATATTGCTCTCAGCACCACCCCTGGTATTCATGACGTGGTGGACGTTACCGCTACGCGCAGTGACGCAGTTATCCGCTTTAAAGCTCTTGTACGTTTTGACGCAGCAGCAGATATTGAATACTACAAGCATGGTGGCATCTTGCCAATGGTTGTACGCAAGAAGTTGGGAGCATAAGATGACAAATTCTGCAGGACTCAAAGACATGATAGCGTGCCAAACACGCATTAGCTCCATTATTGATGATCAGCTTTCCTATGTGGGCTATAACATTTCGGAGCTTATGGATAATAATGCCAGCTTTGAAGAAGTGATCTATCTTCTGTGGAATTTACATTTACCTACGCAGATTGAGTTAAAGCATTTCGTGACTGAATTGCGTGCAAACTACGAAATTTCTGACGCTGTAGAACAATGCATTCTCATTCAATCGCGCCGTCATCTGCACCCGATGAGTGTTTTGCGTTCTACCGTCAGTTTGCTGGGCGTGTACAATGTGCAGGCTGAAGATACATCAGTAGAAGCTCGATATGGTCAAAGCATCCAGCTTATGGCTAAAATTCCCACCATTATTGCTGCTTTTGCACGACTCCGCCAGGGCTTAACACCTATTGCACCACGTACCGATTTAGGTTTTGCTGCAAACTTCCTCTATATGCTCAACGGCACTGAGCCAACAGCTTTACAAGAAGAAGCCCTTAATAAAGCCCTCGTTTTGCACGCTGATCATGAATTAAATGCCTCCACATTTGCTGCTCGCGTATGTGCATCCACCTTAAGCGATATTTATTCATGCGTCACCACTGCTATTGGCACGTTGAAAGGTCCTTTGCATGGTGGTGCTAATGAGCGTGTCTTTGAGATGCTTACAGAAATTCGTGAGTCGGGAGATGTTACATCGTATCTGCAAAAGAAGCTTGATACTAAAGAAAAGATTATGGGTTTTGGTCACCGCGTGTATAAAACTCAAGATCCTCGTGAAAAATATTTACGCGCTATGGCTGAACAGCTCACAGTCGGAACAGACAATGAAATCTGGTACAAGCTGTCGCTGGAAATTGAAGACTATATGAAGCATACAAAAGGTCTTATTCCTAATGTGGATTTCTACTCAGCTACGGTGTATCACGTCTTAGGAATTGATCGTGATATTTTCACTTTGATTTTTGCTATGAGCCGTGTATCGGGTTGGATTGCACATATTCAAGAACAGCAAAAAAATAATAAGCTCATTCGCCCGCGCTCTGAATATGTGGGCCAAAGCAATCTCGAATACATTCCTATTGGAAAGAGGTAAAACTGTGACTCAGATTCGCATGATAAACGGTTATTTGAATGTGCCGGATACGCCTACTATTCCCTACATTGAGGGTGACGGTATTGGTCAAGATATTTGGACGAGTTCGCAAAAAGTTTTTGATGCTGCTGTAACTGCTGCTTATGGTGATTCTCGCCGCGTGGAGTGGACGAAAGTGATGGCTGGCAAAGAAGCTTTTGCTCAGCTGGGCACCAGTTTGCCGTCGGAAACAATCGACACAATTAAAGAGCATCTCGTGGCCATTAAAGGACCATTGGAAACTCCTGTGGGAGAAGGCATTCGATCCTTGAACGTGGCTTTACGTCAAGAACTTGATTTATATGCTTGCGTGCGACCTGTACGCTACTTTGAGGGCATTGAAAGTCCCGTCAAACATCCTGAGCTTACAGATATTACAATTTTCCGTGAAAACACGGAAGACATTTATGCAGGCATTGAGTGGGACGCTGAAACTGACGACGTTCAGCGTGTTATTGACTTTTTGCGTGACACGATGAAGGTTTCCAAAATTCGTTTTCCTGAATCGAGCAGTATTGGTATTAAACCTATTTCACGTGAGGGATCAGAACGTTTAATTCGCTCCGCTATTGAATATGCTCTGGCTCGTGGACTCAAACACGTGACTTTAGTGCATAAGGGCAATATTCAGAAGTTTACGGAAGGTGGCTTCCGCAAGTGGGGATATGAATTAGTTCAGCGTGAATATGCTGATCAGCTTGCCGATGGTACTTTGGAAGTGAACGATATTATTGCCGATAACTTCTTACAGCAAATTCTGCTCAATCCTCAACGTTTTGATGTTGTGGCTTTAACGAATTTGAATGGTGATTATGCCAGTGATGCTCTCGCTGCTCAAGTTGGCGGCATTGGTATTTCACCGGGCGCTAACATTAACTATGCAACTGGTCATGCCATTTTTGAGGCTACTCATGGCACTGCACCTGATATTGCTGGTAAAAATATTGCCAATCCGTCATCGCTGTTGTTGTCTGGCTGCATGATGTTTGACTATATTGGGTGGACTGAAGCTGCTGATGCTGTGCGCAGTGCTTTGGAAAAAACGTTTGCTCAGGGTAACTTTACTGCTGACCTAGCTGGCCGTGACCGCAAGGCGCTAAGCACCAGTGATTTTGCTGAGGCAATAATAACGAATCTGTCATAAATCTATTCAGTATTAAACGTATAGGTGGGTTGAGGTTGTACTGCTCCTCAGCCCACTCTTTTATGCACACACAATACTGTGCAAACTCATAGCTGAGTTATCTGTTAAGCTGGCTACCTGATCAATAGCCACACGCAAACGCTCATCGTCATTGCTGGCCTCCTGCCAATCCATAAGGAATGCAGGTTCAAGCAAAGAATGTGGCGTGGAGCCACCCGACATAAGCACATCAACCAAATCTTCAATAATCGCCTGCTGGGTAAGATGGAAACTTTCATGCTCGCGTGGCTCCATCACAGCATAAACAGCAACGCCTTTAAGAAACATAATCTCGTATGACGTGTCTTCTGGAATAACCACACTTGCACTGTATCGTGTGAGATTTCCCTCGCCATATGCAGCGCGCGTTTCACGCTCAACAGACATAGCAAAACGACCGATAATATTAGACGTCATATTTTTCAGCATCGCCAAATCGCGCCTGCTCGAATCAAAAGTATGTGGCAGCAATCCAGCATTATTCAAACGTTTATACGCTTCGATGAGCAAATCAGCATCCCAGGATTGACCATACCAATTGTGAATGCACTCTACTATAGCTTCCAGAACATCGTGAGCATGCAAATCTGCTACTTCTATGGACTGCCCCACAATCGCATCTTCAACATCGTGCACAGAATATGCAATATCATCAGCTAAATCCATAATCTGCGCTTCCATCGGTTTAGCAAACTGTGGTGCGTTATTACCGTTTTTTAACCATTCAAAAACAGGCAGATCGTCTTCGTACACGCAGAATTTATTGCCCTTAGAGCCGTCAGGATGATGTAGGCCTTGCTCATGTGTCCATGGATATTTCGTGGCCGCATCAAGGGCTGCTCGCGTCAGATTTACGCCGGCTGAACGCCCGTCGGGATGAAAAACTTTCGGTTCGAGCCGTGTGAGCAGACGAAAAGTTTGAGCATTGCCTTCAAAACCGCCAATAGAACGAGAAATGTTCATCAGCACAGTTTCCCCGTTATGACCAAAAGGAGGATGCCCTAAATCATGCGCTAAGCAGGCGCAGTCCACTACGTCCGGATTACATCCAAAAATTTCTGCAATCTGACGACCAATTTGAGCCACTTCCAACGTGTGGGTTAAACGGGTGCGCGCAAAATCATCAGTGCCGGCTACCAGAACTTGAGTTTTTGAGCCTAATCGACGCAAAGCAGAAGAATGTACCAAGCGAGCGCGATCACGCTCAAAAGCCGTGCGATTGCGTGACTTAGAATTTTCTGGTGCCCATCGCTGTTCGTCGTAACTGGTGTATCCTTCTTGAAGCTGGGTCATGACACTATTCTTCCTGGAAGAGTGGCCTCAATCAAAGCACAGTCTTGATCGTTGAGCACCTGCCGTGCGCCAAAATAGAGGCGCGGAATACGATTTCTCAGGCACGTGAAAATTTCATAGCTGATGGTATCTGCGCAGCGTGCCCAATCATCTGCTGTTGGCTCGCCGAAAACTGCGCCTCGTCCTGGGCCGAAAAGTTTAACGGTATCGCCTTCTGCAATTCCCATGTCGTGGGCATTGCCTTGCAAGTCTAAAACAGATTGATCCATGCACACGCGACCAGCAATATGGACAACTTTGTTTTCTCCTGAAGCTGTGCGTACTGCTACTGGCCCACCCCAATGCGAGGTGCGCTGTGAGCCCAGCGGATTAAAACCTGAAGCGCTGCGATGAATTCCATCGGCATATCCAACCGGCATATCAGCTGTGCTGGTATCTTGTTCAGTAATATAGGTGCGGCCGTATGAGATACCGTGACCTGCAGGTAAATCTTTAATTGTGCCAAGCTGAGCTTGTAAAGTCATGGCTGGCGTTAAGCCAAAATCGGACGGCGTTCCCATGGCTTTGTCCGGCTCATAACCATACAATCCGATGCCTGGACGGACGAGTTCAAAATAAGTATCTGGACGCGTTAATGTAGCAGCAGTATTTGCTAAGTGACGTATTTGCGGATGTATATCTGCATCATGCATAGCAGATACCATGGCATTAAAATTAGCAATCTGCATATCTGTTACGTCGCGAGCTTGCTCATCATGTGGAGCATCAGCCACTGCTAAATGGCTCATAACGCCAACTACCTTGATGAGGTCAGCGCTCTGTGCAGATTGCAAAATACTCAAGGCGTCACTCAATTGATCGGCAGTAAAACCGTTACGTCCAAAACCTGTTTCTACCTGCACGTGTACGCGAGCTGGCCTGCCCACACGCTGGGCTGCATGGACTACCGCTTCAATATCGTGTACAGAACCGACAGCAATATCAATAGTGTTTTCAATCAATTCGTCGAAAGGCGCAGTATGAGCAGAGAACATCCAACATAAAATTGGCACACGCTCGGCGCTAATACCGCCACGACGCAAAGCCAAAGCTTCACGTGCCTGTGCCACGCCTAACCACGTTGCTCCGCCAGCTAAAGCAGCCAGAGCAGTTGGCAGTAAACCATGCCCATACGCATCTGCTTTGACCACACCCATAACTGCTGGAGCATTCACTCCCTGAGTTTGAGCCTGCTGTGCTGTTATGTTGACCAAATGTGCCATATTATGTGCCAGCACGTCTAAACGTACTAAGGCTTGAGCAGGATATTCACGCAAGGTATTCTCATATACTGCTAAACCAGCTTCAGATAATTCAGGCAACTCAACAGCACTTAAACTCATGAATTTCAGCTTCTTTGTTCTTGGTTTTTTTATCTGGTTTTTATTCAGTCTATTCAACAACTCGGCGCTCAAAAGCATCAGAGCTTATACCCTGGCTAAGAATCAGCTTGCACCATTCTTGTGCAGTGAATAAGGAATGATCCTTGTAATTGCCGCAGGTTTCAATCGTGGTAGCTGGAACATCATCCCACTGTGCTTCATAAGCAATAAATTCAAGCGATTCTTTTACAGCGCGCGCCACATCTTCAGTTGAATGCTCACCCCATGCTAAAAGATGGAAGCCAGTGCGGCATCCGAATGGAGAGCAATCAATATATCCAGGAATGCGCTGACGCAAGGTTACAGCAATAGTATGTTCAATTGTGTGCAAGCCTCCAGTTGGGATGGCGTTCTCATTAGGCTGCACTAAGCGGACATCATAATTAGAAATCACATCGCCGTTCGGACCACTTTGCGTATCAATCAGGCGCACGTATGGAGCCTTCACAGCAGTGTGATCCAGGCTGAAGCTTTCTGGCATTGTCTCAGGTGTAGATTCTGTCATTGTATCCCCACAATATGTATGACGAGTGAAGCGCTTGTATTTCTATGCTTCACATCTTATGCTTCACATGAACGTTTTCTATTATAAATGAGCTGCTCAACCTTAAGACGCATATAACGCATATGTTGGTTTGGAGGGCGAGGGATTTGGTACTGGGGCGCTGCAGTGGTGGCGGCAAGTGGCTGAGGCAAGTGGCTGCGGCAAGTGGCGAGTGATCTTTTATAGCGATTTCATCAATTCTTGTGAGCGGTTGATGTCCTGAGAAGTGATTAGCTATAGTAGATCACTCCGCAGGGCTGAAAACACTCTACTTTTGAGGTAATTTTAAGCCCTGAAAAGTGATCCACTAGGGTGAATCACTGCTCAGGGCCGAAAATGAGCCAAAAACACCACTAAAAAAGCCGTGCGAAGTGATCCGCTCCACTCAATCACTTTTCACGCCAAAAACACCACTCACGAAGCCCAGCCCCCCCCAAAAAAAAACACGCCACACAAAAAGAACGCTCCCCACGGGATTAACCACATATGGGGAGCATTCTTTATAGGAAGGAGGAATCACTTAATAACCATGAAACCGATGAGCGCAGCTCTATTCTTCTACGGTGTAACCCTGCTGCTTAGCATAGCTGACTAAATCGTTCTGCCAATCCTTAACACCATCAGACAACTTCTGATCACCCGTAAAGGACTTGCCGACGAAATCGCCAAACTTTCCGCGAGCATACACTTCGAATGGCAGGAACTTGTATCCGGCGCGCACATTCTTAGCAGCCTTAGCTAATTCTTCATTGAACTTCTGTCCACCGAAGTATTCATGTGCGTTGCCGTCTGCATCAGTAATGGAGGTCTGGTTCAGGAAGTCTTCAGAAGACAAGCTATCGTTATCAGCTGGGAAAGCACCACCCTCAACGCGAACACCTACGCCATCCTTATTGTGGCACACATATTCAAGATACTTGTATGCTGCTTCAACCTTTGCCTTATCGTCAGACTTAATAACAGTCAAAGAAGATCCACCAGATTCAGATCCAGCAGGCTGACCATCAGAGGTTGGCATCTGAGTAATACGCCACTTACCGTCACCGTTTGGAGCGCCGGTGAGCAGATTGTATGGCATCCATGCACCAATCAGGAGAGAAGCAATAGAGCCGTTATCCAAGCCCTTATTCCAGTCGTCGGTCCATCCAGCTGTCTTGGTATCAATAAGATCTTCGGAGATAAGCTTCTGCCACCAATCTTCAAATTCCTTCACCTTTGGATCGCTGGTCAGCTTAATGGAAACAGTCTTACCATCCTTAGATGTTTCGAATGGCACAGCGCCATTTTGCCAGGTCATGGAATCGAAGAAGCCAGCGTCACCGGAATCAGACGTGATGTATGAGCCAGTTGCACGCACTTTCTTAGCAGCCTCATAGAACTGATCCCAGCTGGTAATCTGCGTTGGATCAACGCCAGCCTTATCAAAGACTTCCTTGTTGTAGAACCATGCCATTGGGCCAGAATCCATTGGCAGACCGTACACGCCATCATTAATATTGACCGATGACCAGGTACCAGGAGTGTAGAAATCGTTGAAATCCTTTGCACCCAAGTCTGCTACGTTCTCCACATATCCGCGAATAACGTATTCAGGAAGAGCATAGTATTCAATCTGAGCTAAGTCAGGAGCACCGGATCCAGCCTGCATAGCGTTATTTAATGCGGTGTACTGATCCTTAGATGTTCCAGCATTGACCAGCTTGATCTTGATATTAGGATTTTCTTTTTCAAAGCCTTTAATAGTACGACCCATGGTTGAGTCCCATGCCCACACGGTCAGCGTTGTTTTACCGGAAGAGTCCGAACTGGTAGCGCTACCAGATTGTGAACCACATGCTGCTACTGATCCAAGCATTGCTGTTGCACCAAGTACTGCAACAATCTTCTTCCCAAACTTCATATTGAGTCCTTTCTCAATTTTCTTAACGACAACGCCTGCTCTCTCAAGGATTTTGAGCCTCCATTGCTCAAGACTTATTTAACGAGAACATCTGCGTTCTTTTATGCCGTATGTACTACGGTATCACTCTTAAAATGTTTGCGCAAACATTTTCGAGGTGTTTTGAATTATTTTTTTGAAATTTTTTTGCCCCCCCCTACATAGAAACCTGTGGGATTGCATTCCTTAAAGAACTACAATCCCACACGCGAGGAGAGGATTACACAAAGCTGGAATTATTCCTTCACAGCACCTGCTGCCAGGCCAGACTGCCAGTACTTTTGCAAGCACAAGAAGGCAATAACGAGCGGAATAATAGTAATTAAGGAACCAGTAATAACCAAATGCTGAATTGGCACACCACCGGAGGTCGCAGCCTGATTCTTCCACTGATTCAAACCAATGGTCAGAGGATACCAATTTGGATCCTTAATCATAATCATTGGCAGGAAGTAGTTATTCCACGTAGCCACAATCGTAAACAATGCTGTGGTAACAATACCTGGAGAGAGCAGCGGCAAGGAAATCTTCCAGAAGGTATGCCATTCGCTCGCACCATCCACACGTGCTGCTTCCAACAATTCTGTTGGCACAGACTGCTCAGAGAAAATCCACATCAAATACAATCCAAATGGCGAAATCAATGATGGAATCAGCATAGCCCATGGAGTATTTGTCAAGCCCAACTTTGCAAAAAGCAAGAACTGAGGCACAGCCAAGGCAATACCTGGAACAGAAATAGAGCCAATAATAATAGCAAACACGGCTTTACGCCCAGGGAAGCGGAATTTAGCCAGAGCATATCCGCCCATAATAGCCAAGAGCGTTGCACCACCAGCACCTATAACCACATAAAGCAGAGTATTAAGCAGCCAGCGCGTAAAAATACCATCACCATATGTGAATACGCCCACGATATTGTCAATCAATGCAAAGCTATGACCTGGACCTAAACCAAAGGTGGAGTTGAAATCAGGCTGTGTTTTAGTTGCATTAATTAACAAATAAGCAAATGGGAACAGGCAGTAAATAGCAAAGATAGCGCTCACAATAGTTAAAGTAATGCTTCGGCGAGGATTGTTTACATTCGCAAAACCTGCTCGCGCACTGCGTTTGCGCTCTGCTTTTTCATCTGCAGCAACACGCTTTTGACGTTGTTTTTCAGCCTTCTTTGCAGCACGTTCACGCTCACGTAGGCTCATTGTATTTGAATTCATAGCATCCACCACCCTACTTCATCTGATCTTTCATACTGCGCAACTGCACTGCATAAGCAATAGCCATCGTGATAATTGCCATAACAATTGCCATAGCTGCCGCATAATTACTTTGGTTTCCTGAGAAGCTCAAATTATAGGCGTACATATTAGGCGTGAAGTTCGTGGTAATTGCATTTCCAGGAACCATATTTTGCAAAATAGATGGTTCGTTAAACAGCTGGAAGCTACCAATAATAGAGAAAATCACTGTAATAGCTAGAGATCCACGCAGCTCAGGCAGCTTAATGGATTTAACAATAGCCCACTCGCTCGCACCATCAATAGATGCTGCTTCATACAGGCTGTGAGGAATAGTAGACAAGGAAGAGTAGAAAATCAACATGTTATAGCCGGTGTATTCCCAGGTAACAATATTACCGATAGAAGCCAGCAGCATATTAGGAGCAAAAGCATCAAAATTCGTGCCAAAAGCAGAATTAAAACTTCCTACCAAACCATATTTAGCACCATATGCAAAGCCCCAAATCAGAGTAGATACTACTGCAGGAACTGCATAAGGAAGAAAAGTACTAATGCGGAAAAACTTGGTTCCATGCAGCTTCATAGAATCAATAGCTAATGCTAAAGCAGCTGCCAAGAACAGCATAATAGGAACCTGAACAATAGTAAATAAGCCTACACGCATAACAGCCGTCCAGAACTGTTGATCCTGGAAAAGGCGCACGTAGTTATCAATTCCCACAAAAACGTTTCCACCAATTAAACGCTGCTGGTAAAAACTGATGTAAATTGCATAAAAAATAGGAATAATAAAAACGAATGCAAATACAGCGGCAAAAGGCCACATAAACTTCCAACCGCGCCAATCCGCCCTATGACGGTTCATCTGTGTCTGTGCAGTTGTAGCACGTGATTGTTGTGCACTCACCTGACACTCCTCCTCATTAAGAAATTACGGAACATTACCAGAAATACACAGAGAAAAAAGAGGCACAAATCCTATAATGAATTCTTTTCTCTATTTTTCCATGAAAACAACGACGTTCCCATTTTTGAAGCATTCTCAGAAAGAAATCTTTGAAAACTTCGTGCGTTTCTCTAATGTTTGCGTTATCATAATAACATCATGAATGCCGTGATGCAACACACGTGTCTCGGACTTGACACACATAAAAGCAGATAAAATGGTTGTATTACCATTTTTTGTAGTGTTGCAACATCGGCGTTGTGACCGCTGAAACAGAGAGGGAGTGAATACATATGGCACGAAAAACACCTGTATCTTTGCAGGACGTTGCCAAGGAAGCAGGCGTATCTCCGCAAACTGTTTCTCGCGTGGCTAATGGCAGCAATGCCGTCAAACCTGATACGAAAATGCGCGTGGAACGGGCTATGACCAAGCTAGGTTATCGCCCTAACTATGCTGCACGTGCTTTGAAATATCAGCAGTTCAATAACGTAGGTGTTATTCTTTTTGACACATCCACGTTCGGAAATTCACGCATTTTAAGTGGCATTTCCGCAGCGGCTAGTGAATATAATTTCGCCACAACTATTTGCACATTGCTCAGTGAGAATGAGCAAACTTTGCAAGCAGCTATGGATCGCATGAAACAATTACCTGTAGATGGCGTTATTGTGGTGCTGGAACGTCGTATTCCTGATTTTGATCATTTTGTCCCACCATCTAAGCTGCCCGTTGTTTTAATTACGGATAAGCCTTCACAGTACTGCCCTACTGTTGATGGTGATCAGTATGGCTGCTCTACTCAGATTGTTGATTATTTGATGAGCAAAGGCCATAAGACTGTTTATCATATGGCAGGTCCTGCAGATTCTCGCGCAGCACAGAGTCGTGAACTCGGATGGAGTGACGCTCTGAAAGCCCATGGTGTTCATCAACTTCCACCACTGTATCGCGGAGATTGGCTCGCTGATAGTGGATACCAGGCGGGATTAGCTTTGGCTCATGAACCTGATTGCACTGCCGTCTATGCGGCAAACGATCAGATGGCTTATGGCATCATGTTAGGCTTGCGCACCGCCGGAAAACGCGTTCCTGAAGATGTGAGTATTGTGGGCGTCGATGATTCTTTGGTCGATATAGTTCCTCGGCTCGAACTGACAACAATGCGAATGCGCTTTGATGTGATTGGTCGCGAAGCCTTTTTGAGCGTGAAAGCACTGATTGATGGCAAAAAAGTTGAATTGGGACATGAAAAGCTGATTGCTTCTACTTTTGTGGAGCGCAGTTCTGTGCGCGACATCAGCAATACATCGAATAGCGACGATACACGTCCTGCGGCTCATGAGAGTGCAACAAGCGACACACCTACTCAGTCACAAAAAAGCGCAACGAGAACAAGCGCTAACGCCACCCAGCCTCATAACGAAGCTCAGAACACCACTGACACCACCACTGAGGACGATCAGGCTTTGAGCGTTTTGCAAGCTGTTCAAGTTCCGCCCGATCAGCAGAGCATATAAAGATACAAACCATTAACAAGACCCATAAAACAAACACAAACACTCAATGAGGAGTATGAATATACTATGTCACACGAAATCCCACACATCTTAACTGCTCAGCACGCAAGCCCTCAGTGGTTAACTGACCCGTCCATATGCGCCGTCAATCGCATGGCTGCTCACAGCGCCCACCACCTTGAGGGAGCACACGGCACATCTTTGCGCCACAGTCTTGATGACGCCAATGGCGCATGGTCTGCCATCGCCCTGAATCACGATGACACACTGCTTGACCGCATTAGTGAGGCAAGCATTCAAGCCAGCGCACAGGAACTGTTAGCTGAGTTAAATCAGACTATTCACAAGGTGCGTGTTCCAGGACACTTGCAAACCGATGGTTTATTCCCCCACAAATACGTTAATCAGCAGTATCCTTGGGACGGTCACGAGCAGATTGAAGAGCCAGATATTCCACAAAAGAATCTGGTGGGCGTGTATGCACGCGATTTTACTGTGACTGCTCGCGAGCGCGAGGCTTTGGCGCATAGCGCTGAGCGTGTAAGTTTAACTTTTGATGGCGCGGCAATCGCGCTGTATGTGTGGGTGAATGGTCATTTTATTGGTTATGCCGAGGATTCTTTTACTCCTAGTGAGTTTGATGTGACCGACGTTCTCCATGATGGCGTTAATACTGTTGTTGCAGCTTGCTATGAATACAGTAGTGCACACTGGTTGGAAGATCAGGATTATTGGCGTTTGCATGGTCTGTTCCGTAGTGTTCATCTGGATGTGTTGCCTGCTGTACATATTCAGCATCTTCATACGGTAGCTGATTTTAATTGGCACGATTGCATTGGTCTTCTTTCCGGTCAGGTGGAGGTGCTCAATTCTTCTGCTTCCTCTGCGCAAGTGCGTATAGAACTGCGTGAAGCTGATGATTCTGTTGTGGCTGAACGTGTGTACGACCTCAGCGAGGGTATGAACACTCTTGATCTCGATGTTCACGTTCCTCACGCACGCTCATGGAGCGCAGAAGATCCAAATTTGTACTCTTTGCAGATAATCGCAATGAACGCGCATGGCGAGGTTGTTGAGCGTGGTGAGCACAAAATTGGTTTCCGTCATTTTGAGCTTGATCCTTCTGACCATGTTATGAAGCTCAATGGCCGACGCATTGTCTTTAAGGGTGTGAATCGTCATGAGTTTGGTTCTGATTGTGGACGTGCCTTACGTGAAGAGCAAATGTTGTGGGATATTCGCTTCCTTAAGCAGCATAATATCAATGCTGTGCGCACCAGCCACTACCCTAATCAGACGCGCTGGTATGAGCTGTGTGATGAGTACGGCATCTATGTGATTGATGAAACTAATTTAGAAACACATGGTTCATGGTGTGATGCTTTCGGCACGCGCACCGTTGAACGCGCAGTTCCATCATCGAAAATGGAATGGCTGAATCCTTGTATTGATCGTGTTCATTCCATGTTTATGCGCGATGTGAATCATGCCAGCGTGTTGATTTGGTCTTTGGGTAACGAATCCTATGGCGGTGAAGTGTTTGCTCGCATGAGTGAGTATTTCCATGACGTTGATTCTCGCCCAGTGCATTATGAAGGCACCACGTGGCATCGTGAATATGATTTCGTTACCGATATTGAGTCGCGCATGTATGCGCATCCTGAAGATATTGAGCAGTATCTTCAGGGACGTTCAGAACTCGGCGAACCTAAGAAACCTTATATTTCTTGCGAATATATGCATGCAATGGGTAATTCTCTCGGCGGCATGAAACTCTACACAGATTTGGAGAAATATGATCTGTATCAGGGAGGATTTATTTGGGATTATGGAGATCAAGCTCTCGAACAGCAACTTCCTGATGGCTCAACGCGTTTAACTTATGGAGGCGATTGGTATGATCGCCCGTCAGACTATGAGTTTAGCGGCAACGGCATTGTTTTTGCGGATCGCACGCCATCGGCGAAGGCAAGCGAAGCAAAATTCTTGTATGCAAATGTCACGATAGATATTGATGATGATAATGCTGTGCACATTCGTAATGGGAATGCTTTTATCTCTACGGCACAGTATGTGTTTGTGGCACGCGCACTGGTAGACGGAGCTGAAGTGTGGACGAAGAATTATATTTTTGATATTCCTGCTTTATCCACACGCACTGTACAAATTGATTGGCCTGATAGTTCCCTTTATGAAGGTCATGAGATTGTCTTTGAAGTAGCTCAAACTTTGGCTGAACCTACTGAATGGGCTCCAGCTGGTTTTGAATTAACATTCGGACAGCGCGCTCACGCTTTACACTGCCCTGCTCAGATTGCATCACAGTCTACAGCTAATCTGGTTGAGGATTATTGGAATGTGGGACTTCGCACTCGTCAAGCTGAGATTTTGTTATCTCGTCAGCATGGTGGCCCTGTTAGCTTCAAGAGACTGAGCCAAGCAGATGACATGATTATTCGTACGCCAAAACTGACAACTTGGCGCGCGCTCACCGATAATGATCGTGGATATCAGGCTGGTTTTACCCGAGCACAATGGTTAGCAGCAGGACGTTTTGCTCGCATGATCAATAAAGACTTTGAGATTGACCGTGAAAAGAGCACCATCACTGGCACATATACTTTTGCTCTGGCAACACATGCTGCTACTGAAGTAACTGTCACCTGGCACGTTGATAGTAGCGCTCGTATTCATCTGACTGCTTCTTTCCCTGGCAGCGAGCAAGAGAATTCTAATCCTTTGGCTTTCGGCTTGGAATGGATGCTTCCATCTACCTATACGCACACACGCTTCTATGGATTAGGTCCTGATGAAAGCTACGCAGATCGTAAGAATGGCGCAAAGTTAGGCATATGGTCTACCACTATTTTTGATGATGTTCAGCCATATCTTCTGCCTCAGGAAACAGGCAATCATGAAGATACACGTTTCGTGGAGATTACTGATCAGTTCGGTCATGGTCTGCGCGTGAGCGCCCATAATGGTGATTCTCGTCATGCCTTTGCTTTCAGTGCTTTACCATACAGTTCCGCCATGCTCGATGAAGCTACACATCAGGAGGAATTGCCGGCACATACTCATACTTTCCTGCGTCTCTTGGCTGCCCAGCAAGGTGTGGGAGGAGATGATTCCTGGGGCTCACCAGTGCATGAACAGTTCCAGATTGATGTTAAGAAACCTCTCAGTCTGGATGTAGATATAGAGCTCATCTAAATGCCTCAACGCAATGCCTGCTGTACATATACGGCAGGCATTCGTGATATTTCACACATTGTGCCTCATAGAGAACAGGTGTATGAGAAAATAATAAAGACGTTGTATTGACGTTATGAAAACGTTTCGTCACTAAAGAAGGAGAATCATGGCAATTTATACTCTCCCTGAACTGCCTTATGACTACGCAGCACTCGAGCCACATATTTCTGGCAAGATTATGGAGCTTCACCACGATAAGCATCATGCAAACTACGTAGCAGGCGCTAATGCAGCTCTTGAGCGTCTTGAAGAAGCTCGTGATAAGAATGATTTTGCTGCAATTAATTTGTGGGAAAAGAATCTTGCATTCAACTTAGGTGGCCATATTAACCACAGCTTCTTCTGGAACAACTTAACTCCAGAAGGTAAAGGTCGTCCTGATGGTGAATTCGGCGAAGAAATCACCAAGCAGTTCGGTTCCTTCGAAAAGTTCCAAGCTCAGTTCACTGCTGCAGCTCTCGGTTTGCAAGGTTCTGGCTGGGCTGTACTCGCTTGGGATGCTTTAGGTGATCGTTTAGTAACCTTCCAGCTTTATGATCAGCAGTCTAATGTTCCTGTCAATATTGTTCCACTGGTCATGCTTGATATGTGGGAGCACGCATTCTACCTTGATTATGTGAATGTGAAGGCTGACTATGTTAAGGCATGGTGGAATATTGTTAACTGGGATCATGCAGCTGAAACCTGGGCAAAAGCTAAGGGCTTAAAGTAAAACATATCAATGAGCGGGATGCTTAAGCATCCCGCTTTTTGTATTTTTGCTATGTAAAACAAACAAGGGAAAGATGAGAGTGATTATTATTCTCCAGTTTCAAAAAGTATCCACGTGACCCAACACCATGCAAAGTAGAAGGTCGTATATTTAGTTTGACCATCTGCACGCACCCAGCGCATATTTACTATAGCGATATTCTTTCGCCCATATTTCTTATAGGCAGCATATAGGGCATCACCCTGCACACAGTAGGATTCTTCCCCACCACACTTGCTAACACGAATAGCAGAATCAATATGGCTACGCGTTAGATCTTCATCATATTCCGCGTAGATGGTTTTATCATTGTCAAGGTCAATGAAATGATCTCTTCTTAGTTTAAATTCAAGCATAGCTAATTGAACCTGCGAAAAATTTTGTGAAGCAGATTGGGTCCATACAAAAGACGGATGCAGATGCCACACAGCACTGAGAAAAACAACAGCACAGACAAGCACAGCAACTATTTTTATGCGTTTTTTATTCATGTGTTATCCGTTCATAGATATGTATCGCTATAATGCATAGAGTGAGACCCAAAGGAGAGTCACTATGAATATTATCCATGCAACAATGCTATCTGTATTCCTGATTACCAGTTTACTCTTTCCTACACCATACTCTGCTTCCACTTCTCAGGATGTCAATGCCTAGTAGTACTTCATCCCTTAGCAGCACGCTCGAGAATCGAATGCTCATTAATGATGTTCTTGAGCAAGTCACTACGGGAAACATCAATGAAGATGATACTGTGTTGCCCCGTACCAGCGTGCAGCGGCAATCAGCTGTTTCGTGTAATCATGCTGCGGATTGTTCAACACTTCTTGGGTTAATCCACGTTCAACTATCTGACCGTGATGCATAACGATGAGAGTATCAGATACTTGCTGAGCTACTCCTAAATCGTGAAGCACGAGCAGAGTTGCTAATTCACGTTCTTTCTGGATCTGAGCGAGCGTATGAATAATATGCTGTTTACCTAACACATCTACAGCGCTGACAGGTTCATCCGCTACAAGTAACCGTGGATTGCATAGCAACGCACGGGCAATAGCTACACGTTGCGCTTGTCCGCCAGAAATATCGCTGACATAGCGAGTCAATAATTCTTCACCTAAATCAACACTGTTGAGAACGCGTACCACGTCTTCTCGACTCACCGGAGTAGCAGAGCCTTCACGGATAATACGTTCAACGCTCCACCGAGGATCAAGCGATGATGAAGGATTTTGAAAAACTAAACCGGTAGTTTCTGGCTTAGCAATCTCAACCTTGCCCGCAGTAGGACGTATGAATCCTAAAGCAATGTTCAATACGGTAGTTTTTCCTGAACCTGACTGTCCCACAAGTGCTACACGTTCGCCCTCATGAACAGTTAAATCAATATTATTCACCGCTGGCTCATCGCTGCCAGCAAAAGTATGCGAAACCTGTTGCAAGGATAATAAAGTCATTTTTACTCCCCCAGTCCACGCACAGCAATACTGCGAGCTGCATCAATGAGCTTGCGTGTATATTCCACGGATGAATTCATCAGTTCCTCAAGAGTGCCGCTATCTACCACTGAACCGTTATTGATGACGTAGCATCGGTTGGCGGTGCGAGAAATTACAGAAAAATCGTGGCTTGCAAAAATTAATGCTAGATTTTGCTGTTCAGAACGTTCCACGAGCACATCAATAATCTGCTGCTGAACAATACTATCGACTGCAGTAGTAGGCTCATCAGCAATAAGCAGCTGAGGATGAGCGACTACCGCTTGAGCAATAGCCACACGCTGTGCCTGACCTCCTGATAATTCTGAAGGAAAACGCGAAGCTAAATGTTCCTCTAATCCCACACTGCGTAAAGCTTCAACCACACGCTCATAACGCTGCGACGCATTTAACGTGTAATGCAATGTGAGTGGAAGTTCCACATTTTTACGCACCGTATGCACTGGATTCAAAGCTGCTAATGGATTTTGAAAAATCGCAGTCATATAGGTGCCACGCATTGCCGCACGGTCATGGTCGTCAAGTTCGAGCACATTGACTCCGTCAATGATGATAGAGCCACTCACCTGCATAGAACGTGGAAGAGTGCCTAGCACAGCTTTAGTAATCAAAGATTTACCTGAGCCAGACGCACCAATCAAACCGACACGTTCATGATTACCTACTTCAAGATTCACGTCATGAACAAGCCGTGTAGAGCCTAAACTAATGGAAAGATTTTCTATCTGTACTGTCATTTTATCGCCTTAATGCTTCATTAGACATAGGATCGCTGGCTTCACGAATAGCATCACCAAGTAAGTTCACACTCACAACAGCCACAGTAATAAGCAAGCCTGGCCATATGGCAACGCTGGGGTGCACCGTAACATAACTGACAGCAGTTGCTAAAGATCGTCCCCACGATGCAATATGCGATGGAACGCCAATACCTAAATAAGTTAAACCTGATTCAGCCAAAATTGAGGTGGCTGCAGCCAAAGAGACATTGATAATAACAGTAGGCATAATCTGAGGAAGAATATGATGAAGAAAAATCTTCCATTCAGGCACTGCTTTATATCGAGCAAAAGTTACATATGAAGAACGTACTGCAGACACTGCTATAGGACGTACCACGCGCATCAAATTCAAGCTATACGCAAACGAGCACGCAATAATAATGCCTGTAATACTTGCACCCAACGGTGCAGCACATATCAAAGCCACCACAACTGTAGGAATGGAAATAAGAGCATCAATCACAATAACTGCCGTGGTGCGCACAGCTAAATGAGTACTCACCGTTAACGCAACACCAGCAACGCCCACAATCAGCGTAATAACAGACACAGCAAGAACTATAGCTAGTTCTGTTGCTGAACCGGCTAACAGCCATGAAGCAATATCCGCTCCCGCACCGTCTGTTCCCAAAAGATGCGCAGACGAGGGCGCGCTCCATACGTTATATCCATCACTGAACGTTAAATCGTACGGAGTCCAGATGAGTGAAACAAGTGAAACAATAACCCACAGTCCACAGAAAACGGAAGCAGCTAAACCGTCTGGTCGCTTCATAATGCTGACGATAATAATCCATAATTTCTTGAGTGCACTCATGCGCGTGCCTCCTGACGAGAGTGAGCAGACATTTTCAAACGAGGATCAAGAAGACGCACACACGCATCAATAACAAATCCAACGATAAGGAAGAATGCTGCTAAAAGGAATAATTCTGTTTGTACTGCAGCCAGATCACGTTCCGCCACATCACTCATCAACATCGTCGCTAATCCTGGCAGATTAAATAAGGTTTCTACAGTAAGCACACCCGTAATCATGGATGCAAAAGTTACGCCCGCTACTGATGCAATCTGAGGAGCAGCCAAACGCAAACCAGTCGTGCGCACAGCCTGAGCATAAGTCATGCCAGATGCCATGCTCCACGAAATGTAATCAGATTTTTCTACGTCCAGAATTGCTGAGCGCGTATAGCGCATGAGATGAGCGCCTGTAATCACGCTCACAGATAAAGCGGGAATGATGAGTGATGCCCCCGCTGTAAAAACGTCCGCAATAGAAGCAAAAGGATGCGCAGGGAAACCTTGTGTAGGCAAGATGCCCAGCATTCCATTGCCTTTACCTAGCAGAATAATCAAAGCTAAAGCCGCCCATAAAGCTGGAACAGCACCAACTATTTGAGAGATAACACGCAAACTTCCTCTCACCCATGCATGACGTGATGTTAAAGACAGCACGGCAGTAGGCACAGCAATAATCACGGTAAGAATCATGCTCATAACGATAAGAGGAAATGTAATTGCTGCTCGAGCGATTAAGCGTGTGCTCATTAGCTGACCGGTCAATACTGATGTTCCCAAATGCCCCGTAAGAATAGAGCCTAACCATTGTCCATATTGCACAATTAACGGCTTGTCTAAGCCCAGCTGAGAACGAATAGTTTCATATTGCTGCGGAGTGGAATTTGTGCCAGCCATAATAGATGCAATATCGCCAGGCAGCACGCGCAACGCCACAAAAATAATAACAGAAACAAGCCACAACATAACAACAAGTAACGCTAAACGTTGAAGCACATGTAGGACTCTTGAACGGTAAGATGCAGACGTTTTCATTGTATTCCTTGTTTTACTCATCGCACACGCACCTGCCAGAGGGACATCAGAGACTGATTTAAGTTGAGCGGGAATCCTTCAACATTGGTGCGCCACGCAGTAACGACTCGAAAGTTCATAATCCAATCTGCTGGAGCATCTTCACTCACTATGCGTGCTGCTTGTGCCAAAAGAGTGTCGCGTTCATCATCGCTGCGCGCTTGCATTGCCTGAGCATACAGTTGCTGAACTTTCTGATTGTTATAACCGTAGTAATAGTCAGGGTTTGCCCACTGTTTGAAATCATGGCTATCGTTATGATCAACCATCGAAATATCAAAATCATGGTTCTTGTAGACTTGAGAAAGCCATGTAGCAAATTCTGTGCGTTGAACGGTGAGATCAATGCCAATTTTTGCAAGCTGACTGCGCAACTGCTGACCAATTTCTGCCGGATAAATGTTAGCGTAGGTCAAGCGTAATTTCAGTGGATTATGGGTGCTGTAGCCTGCTTGTTTGAGTAGCTCTTGAGCTTTCGTCACATCTGTTTTGTATAGCCCGGTCAAATCTTCATATCCAGGATCCAAACTAGAAATTGGACCGCCCAAAGCAGCGTCCGTACCGCCGCGAGAGGCAATAATAGCTTTCTCATCAATGGCATAGCGGATAGCTTGACGCACACGCTTATCGGTAAAAGGAGCTTGAGCATTATTAAAAGCTAATACATATTTATCTGTTCCCTCACCGACCTGCACGTGAAAACGTGAATCTTGAGAAAGAGTGGCTGCCAGTTGGGAATTGATAGGTGATAACACCTGCACATCATTTGATTCTAAAGCGTGCAAGCCTGCTTGCGGATCCGTAAAATAGCGCACAACCACCGTTTGTGTTTGCGGCTTATGATCTGTGCTCCAATAATTATCTCGTGCTTGTAAGGTTACGGACACGCCCGGCTCATAGGATGTAATCGTGTATGGTCCTGATCCGATAGCCTGAGTTTTAGCATCGTACTTCGCGTCTTTGTCATAGACAACGCCGGCTCGACCAGAAAGATTCCATAACAGTTCTGAGTACGGAGCGCTAAGAGTAAGAACAACAGTATGCGCATCAGTTGCACGCACTGATTCAAAATTGGCGAGGGACAGGGAACCTTGAAGTTCTTTATCCATCATGCTGTGAATTGACCACACCACATCTTGAGCGTCCAGTTCATGACCATTACTAAAAGTGATGTCTTTATGCAGATGGAAGGTGTATTGTTTACGGTCATCACTGACTTGCCACGACTGTGCAATACCTGGAGATACTGTGTTATCAGAATTGCGGGTCAGCAGCGCTTCATACACATTGCCAATGAGCAACTGTTCGAGTGATGTTCCTGAAGTATTGCGTAAATCAAGATTGGTGGGCGCTAGTTGCAAACCAATAGCAACTTGGCCTGCGGTTGAACGCGACCCCCAGCGAGCATATCCCGCGGTTATGCTGGTAAGAGCAACAAGCGCAGCCACAAGAGCTGCAATCATACTCCACCACGGGCGTTGTTTGCTTTTTAGAGGTTTGCGATGAGCATTCAACTCATCATCTAAACTTTGGACAGGCACGCTGAACTGCCCACGTGATTCTTTTTTCACTATGTCTCCCTTAAGTCCCCGCGTCTAAGACGTCGTTGCTTGTAGAGTTATTCGTGGTACGCCAAGAAAGTATACTCATGTCTGGCTACATGATGACGAAAGTGAACAAGACCGATTGACCAAAGCCGCGCCATGCTCAGGCAATGTCTAGCGTACACAGCTGTTCAGCTGATTATTGAGATTTGTTTCACTCAGCATAAAGATGCAATAAACTGTTGATTTTATTGTGGCCGTGTCTGCCCATTACCGATAATCATTGACCGATGCATACGCGCATCCATTCCGCGCACCGTTGCCTTGCGCAGAATTTTCCCGCTGAACCTATCCAACGTTGTGATATGCACGATAGATAAATGCGGCGTATCGTTATCCACCACATTGTCGAAAAGTGTAACTGTTGACGCGGTAGACGCAAAATGTTTGTCATAATCAGCAACGTCATCTGATGCGTGTGATCGTCCTAAACTTTTATCACTAAAGAAAATAGACGTCACACCGGTGTGTATGTTGGTGGACAAAATATCGCCTTTATACGTCAACCACAGAAAATTACCTTGATCATCCAGAGATGTTGAATCATAAATAGGGCCGTACATAATATTGTCTAGCTCAGATTCATATTCGTCAGGATAAGTTAAGGGAATCTGTTCAAGATTGCCCGTTGCCACATCAATCGTTGTGAGAGCATCCACATAAACCTTACCCAGCTCATCGTGTTTGAGATAATCATTCAACACGCCTGAATAACCAAAATCCTTGCCATCAAGGTTATCGTAGCGCGTCAAAATATATATCTTGTTATCCCTGCATGGAGAATTCTGAGCATAGAAATTCATTTCGCTAAAAGGAATTTTGTTATTACTGATATTGCGATACCGTATTTTTCCATTATCGACAAGACGATCGAAAATAAGAACAGACTGCCCCTCAGCCGTAAAATCTGCGTATCCTCCATATACATCGTTACCGCACGCTGATACAAGCGGATAAAATCCAACGGTATGTACGTCTTGCACCTCATGAAAATCAGGACGCGAAATCATTACTGTTTCTTGATACCCATTATTTGTGGCCCCTCGATTGTAGACGCTCACACGCGTAATCCCATCTTCTAGGGACACTATTGAATCCATAATATCTGGATGCTTAAAGCGCTGTGTGCGCGAAGACTTTTTCTCCGCCCAATTATCAGCCGAAACGTCTGCGTAATATAGCCCACTATCTAACCACGATATAAGTCCGCGTTCCATACCATTGTGCCGAACTAAGTCATAGCTTCCATCAGCACGAATAAAAGCAACATATCCTCTGGTATCGCCAGGAAATAACGAGTACCCGAGCCATGGGTAGAGAAAAATACTCCACTCGTAGTCGTGAAGATGAATCTGCTGGAGAAGTGTATATCGCGAAGCGCAACCAACGCATAGAGAAATACTCATGAGCACAACAAGAATACTCTGCACAATTTTTGGTAAACCATGAATTTTCACGGTACATCACCTCTGATCAGCTCTCGTTTACCCTGCTGTGTATGAGTATGAACCGTTCCTCAACGATTATGCCTATCCTTGTAAGTTTGCAGCACCAATGTTGCCCACTAGACGATGACAAGCCAGCTATTTCAAGCCGTAGAAAAGAGATATTTCTATCGTAGTACACGTTAGGGTATGCATACGCCGATATTCCTCGATATTCGCAGAGTTTCCGCGAAACACCCTCATCCACTTTCAGCACACGCCCCCAATCCGTCACGCAAAACACGTACAATCAAACTACGGTTGCACGTCAAGCTCCAAGCTCGCGCAGTGCATATTTATCTGGGAGGTTCTTATGCTTATTGCTGTAGATATTGGCAATACGAATATCGTTCTGGGTTTTATGCAAGGTTCAGATATTACGCATATTTACCGTTTGACCACCTCCAATGTGCGCACCAGTGATGAGTACGGCATTCATCTTTTGCAATTCCTCTCCCTAAGTGGGTACAAACGCGAGGACGTGGACGATGTGATTGTGTGTTCTGTTGTGCCGAGTGTTATGCATTCTTTCCGCGGTTCAATCGAAAAGTTTTTAGGAAAAACGCCTCTTGTTGTAGGCCCTGGGGTAAAAACCGGTATGGCTGTGCGTATTGATGATCCTAAATCTTTAGGAGCTGATTGTTTAGTTGATTGTGTAGCAGCATATAATCTGTACGGTTCGCCGAGCTTAGTCATCGATATGGGCACTGCTACCACGTTTAACTATATTGATAAAAGCGGTTCTATTACTATGGGAGTTATTCAGACAGGTTTACAAACTTCCGCACGTGCTTTAGCTGGACATACTGCTCAACTGCCGGAAGTAGAAATTACTGCTCCTCGCACAGTTTTAGCAAAAAACACGTTTTCAGCCATTCAAACAGGCCTCTATTACGGATTCCTTGGCGGCATTGAACGTCTTATTCAGCAATGCCGTACAGAAATTGGTGAAGATTTTACGGTCGTGGCTACGGGAGGACTAGGTCGCGTTATTGAACATGATTGCACCATGATTGATGTGTATGATCCTGATTTAATTTTTAAGGGCTTAAAAATTATTTACGATAAGAATCATTAAATTCTTTAACCGCGCACATCAAGCGGATAACGTGATTCAAAGTGCATCAGTTCGCGCGAAAAAGGGTCTATAAACTCTAAACTGCGTGCCACCAGTTGCAAAGGATTACTGAAATCATCGTAATCCTTTTTCATCATTGTTGGGTAAAAATCATCCCCTTTAATGGGCAGTCCCAGCGAATTCATATGCACGCGCAACTGATGCGTTTTACCTGTACGCGGATACAGCGTATAAGCACGATACCCCTCTTGCACTACTTCAGGTGGCTGATGAGAAGAAATTTCAATACGCGTTTGAGCATTGACTTCACCCAGCTCTTCAAATGCTTGCAAAATATGATGCACTTTAACAATACGAGATCGCCGTTCGAGAGGAAAAACGGCACCATAACCGTACGGAGATAGCGAACGAGTGGTGCCATAACGCGGCATACGAATGGGCGCCATAGGTGCTAAACACTCATAAACTTTTGTTGCCTTTTTATTCTGGAACAACAACTGGTATTTACCACGAGCATTCACATCGCGCACAAAAACGACAATGCCCGCGGTCAGACGGTCTAAGCGATGTGCAGGCACGATATTTTCGTCACCAAACATGGCACGCAAACGCATTAACGCCGTGGATTGATACCACATACCGCGTGGCATAGTGGGCAAGAAATGCGGTTTATCCACCACAATAATGTGCTCATTTTCATAAATAACGGGCAGATCAAAAGGAATATCAGGCTCATCAGTAACGAAAGCATGAGGACGTTGCACGCGATGATTGCGATGACGACGGCGCGACACTACTCTTCTCTCCCCTACCTGCTCATCACTGCAATCGCAGCAGGAATTTGCTCAGTCATCTGGAGCACATTCAAAGCGTGAGAATGTGCTGAACGTCTTGTTCTGCCCAGCCACTCATCCATTTCTTCAGTATCGTGCGCCGCTAAACCAGCCGCATATGAGTGCACACATACAGCTGCGGCTGCCACACGCGCCAGCTCTACTTCACCTGCTTGAATCATCTGCGCGTGAAGAGCAAGCATTCCGCCCATAAGTCCTGCTAAAACATCTCCAGTTCCAGCAGTTGCCAGTCGATGCGTAGCCGGAGGACACACGAAACTCGTACCGTCTGCGCAAGCTACTACTGTTTGTGCACCTTTGAGCACAACAGTGCATCCTAACTGACGAGCCATATACGCGGCTGCATATTCAGGATTGTTAGCTAGCTGATCTGCATATACACGCTCTCCCAGCACGGTGTACAGTCGTGCAGCTTCACCCATATGCGGTGTTATAACACAATGAGAACGCTGCTGAGGGGTTAATTCCATGGTGGCGAAGCTTTCTAAAGCCCCAGCATCCACCACTGCATAGGCTTGATCAAGGTGAGATAAAATATGGCGAATCTGCGTGCCACGCACATCATTAGCACCATATAATCCGCCATAGCCACTTCCTAGAACCCATGCGTCCACACGATGATCAGGCGAAGCAGAAAAAACAACTTCAGGATGCAATCCAAGCAACGTCTGTACCACACGATCAGGGCCACTGTAACGCACATATCCAGCACCACATGAGGCTGCAGCGCAAGTAGAAAGAACACCTGCGCCCGGATATTCATCACTTCCCGTTATAAGACCCACAATTCCACGCGTATATTTGGAATCGCTGGCCAACGGTTCAGGGAATAAACCGGCGAGGTGTTCTACTGTTAATTGCATAGTTTTATTCCACAGTCACAGATTTAGCTAAGTTACGTGGCTTATCTACGTCCAAGCCCTTGAGTTGAGCCATATCCATAGCGAAGAGCTGGAGCGGAATAACATCTACAAGAGGACTCATCAGAGTTGGGCATTCTGGACGCCAGAAAACGACATCGGCATAATCGCGCACATCGTCATCGCCTTCTTCAGCCACTGCAATGGTATACGCACCGCGAGCGCGTACTTCCTCAATTGCTGAAATCACTTTAGAATGCAAAACATTGCGTCCACGTGCAGGCGGCACAATAACCACGACTGGCTCACCTGAATCAACTAAAGCAATAGGTCCGTGCTTGAGCTCTCCTGCTGCAAAACCTTCGGTAAAGGTATAAGCAATTTCCTTGAGCTTTAACGCACCCTCCATTGCCACTGGATAGCCTACATGACGTCCTAAGAAAAGGAACGAGTGCGCGTTGACCATGTCACGAGCTGCTTGCTTAATGGTGTCAGATTGGGTATCAATCACTGTCTGAATCTTATCTGGCATAGTGCGCAGCTCATCAACCACATTGCGGATTTCATCGCGATACATGGTGCCTTTGACCTGCGCGAGATACAAACCAATCAAATATGCTGCTGTAATTTGAGCTACGAAAGCCTTGGTAGAAGCCACAGCGATTTCTGGGCCAGCATGCGTGTAGAGCACTGCATCGGATTCGCGCGGAATTGTTGATCCTTGGGTATTGCAAATAGCGAGCACACGTGAACCTTGTTCACGTGCATGGCGCAACGCCATAAGAGTATCCATAGTTTCGCCGGACTGCGAAATCGCCACAACTAATGTGTGTGGAGTCAAAATAGGGTCACGATATCTAAATTCGTGAGCTAATTCAACTTCTACCGGAATACGCACCCAATGTTCAATAGCGTATTTTGCTACTAAGCCTGCATATGCTGCTGTTCCGCACGCAATCACAATAATTTTGTCAACAGAACGGAAAATAGCCTCGTCAATGTGAACCTCGTCAAGGTTCAAATCGCCATCGAGATTAAAACGTCCCAGCAGAGTGTCTGCCACAGCATGAGGTTCTTCATGAATTTCCTTATTCATAAAGGAATCCCATCCGCCCTTTTCTGCTGCAGATGCATCCCAGTCCACGGTAAATGGATGCAGCTGAACCTCATTGCCGTCAAAATCAGTAACTGTAACTGTTTCTGGTGTAATTTGCACGGCTTCGTCTTGACCAAGTTCCAAAGCATTCTTGGTATACGCTACGAAAGCAGCTACATCAGATCCTAGGAAGTTTTCGCCTTCGCCTAGTCCAACAACAAGTGGGGAATCATGGCGAGCGCCTACGACTGTGTGGGATTGACGGTTATCCACAGCCAGAAGAGTAAAAGTTCCTTCGAGCTGACGCGCTACACGGCGCAAAGCTTCAAAAATATCTGGCTGACCTATTTCTTCAATAACCTCATTAGCTGTTTTTCCCAACAGTTTAGCTGCTACTTCAGTATCGGTTGCTGATTCGAAGGTATAGCCCTGATCAAGCAGTTCCTGCTTAATGTGAGGAGCATTTTCAATAATGCCGTTATGAATAATGGCTACTTCTCCATCCTGGCTGAGATGAGGATGCGCATTAGTATCGCTTGGAGCACCATTCGTTGCCCATCGTGTATGACCAATACCAGCAGTGGCATCAGGCAAAGGCTGCTCTTTCAGCGAGTTCACTAAATTATCGAGACGACCTTCTTTTTTACGAAAAGCGATGCTATCCATATCTGGTGAGCTAAGAGCAACACCAGCAGAATCATAGCCACGATATTCCAAACGAGCTAAGCCTTGTAAACATACTTCTAATGGTTTACCGCAGGCAATGCCGCTACCTGCATATCCAACAATTCCACACATAACTAACCATTGTATAAGACAATCTTGTATTATGCCCAGAGCGGGTTGCTATTTCTATGAACCGTTTACAAGTGAGCGCCCACATGGAATACCATGCAAGCGCTCATTGTTGGATTGTTTATGTTTCGCGAATTATTTTCTTCTTAGAGCACCGCTTTAAGAAACTCTTGGAAACGCTCGGTTTGAGGATGATCGATAATATCGGAGATTCCTGATTCCACGACCACACCGCCATCCATAAACACGATTTGATCTGCTACTTCTTTAGCAAAACCAATTTCATGAGTAACTACCACCATGGTCATGCCCTCATCGGCGAGAGTGCGCATAACGGTGAGCACTTCACCCACTAATTCAGGATCCAAAGCCGATGTTGGTTCATCAAAAAGCATAATGTCAGGATGCATGGCAATAGCTCGAGCAATAGCCACACGCTGCTGCTGACCGCCAGACAACTGCGATGGGTAATGGTCAACACGGTCAGACATACCCACAAGGTGTAAGAATTCACGTGCTTCTTTTTCTGCCTGAGAGCGCTTCATACCAGCAACATGAATAGGTGCTTCCATTACATTTTCGAGCACTGTCATGTGAGGGAAGAGATTGAATTTTTGAAAAACCATGCCAATGCGTGCACGTTGACGCGAAATCTCTTTATCTGTCAAGGTTTGAAGCACAGTTTGACCGTTGCGCACAACTTCTTTATAGCCGATCATTTCACCGTCTACGTCAATACGACCGCCAGTGATGCTTTCTAGCTGATTAATCATGCGCAGCAACGTAGATTTTCCAGAACCAGATGGCCCCAAAATCACGGTAACAGTGCTCGGCTGCACCTCTAAATTCACGCCTTTGAGCACATGAAGATCGCCATATTCTTTATGCACATCTCGAATAACAATCTGAGGCTGATTATTCTGTTGAGTAGTATTGCGTGTCTTAGGCATTGAGTCCTCCCCAGAAAGCTTCATTCTGCTTCTTTACGTTGTACTGCGTTTCACCACTATTTTTACCTGGCTTGGATGGATTTTTAGCTGCACCTACTGGCTGCTCATCAAAGCCTTTGCCAAAGTACTTTTCAAGATACGACTGCCCCACCATGAGCACAGAAGTAATAACTAAATACCATAATGACGCCACGATGAGCAGCGGAATAGGCTCATAAATACGATTGGCAATATTATTTGACATATACTGCAAATCCATTGTAAAAGGCACAGCCAAAACCAATGATGTTGTTTTGAGCAAACCAATAGCCTCGTTACCCGTTGGCGGAACAATAATGCGCATAGCCTGAGGCAAAATAATGCGACGCATAATTAAGCCATGTCCCATACCTAAAGCTTGAGCCGCTTCAGCTTGTCCGCGATCCACAGCTTCCAAACCTGCACGAACAATTTCAGCCAAATAAGCAGCTTCATTCAGCGCCAAACCTAAAATAGCTGCTTTACCAGCAGTAATAACATCTTGAGTATCCCACGTATACACGCCCACGGAAATTTTAGGAAGGAGAACGGAAATCAAGCCCCAGAACGTCAACTGAGTATACACTGGAGTTCCACGGAAGAACCAGATAAAGAACCAGCTCACCCAGCGTAATACCGGGTTCATGCTTTGCCGCATAATAGCTAAAGTCACAGCCAGTACAATAGCGATTGCCATAGAAACTACGGTCAAAATCAATGTCCAGCGCACACCGGTGAGAATATGCTCATTAAACAAGTATTTCCACACAGTTGGCCACGCAAAATTCTCATTCGTAATAACACCGTGAGCCAGCCAGATGGCCAGCAAGAACACAATAACGCCAGCTACAATAGGACCGGGTTTACGCACCGGACGAGCTTGAATGCGATTTGGAATATTATCTGCCATACTTTACTCTCTTCTGCTCTTTATCTTGTACTCTTATCGTCTTTCATCATGTAAGGCTGTTGTTCCGTGTATCACGCAATGCTAGTCAACGTGAGGATTAATAACGGCCTTTTCAATAGCCCCATCTTCCACACCCCATGCTTTCAGAATGCGCATATATACCCCTGAATCCATGAGTTCTTGCAAAGCACCCTGAATAGCTTTCGCTGTGGCATCATCGCCCTTTTTCACAACAATACCCTGAGGAGCAATATCGTACGGAGCACCAAGCAGCTCGAGCTTGCCCTTCGTCTGCTTCACAGCGTAGGCAGATACTGGAGTATCGGAATACATCACATCACTTCTGCCCGTAATTAATGCTGTAGTGGCTTGAGTTTGCTGCTCATACACTTGCAAATCAATACGTGGTTTACCAGCTTTGACGCAAGCATCTGAAGACTCTTCTAAAGCAGTTTCTTCAGCGGTGCCCACTTGCACGGATGCGCGCACACCACATAAATTATCCGGATCAATACGCTTAGGATTCCCCTTGCGCACAGCGTAACTCATACCAGCTGAGTAATGCTGAACAAAAGTAACGGTTTTTTCACGTTCAGCAGTAATAGTAAAACCAGAAATGCCCACGTCGAATTTTGAGCCTACTGACGGAATAATAGTGCTAAAAGCAGAATTGACTACTTTTACTTTTAAGCCTAAAACTTTCGCCACTGCTTTAATAATGTCAATATCGAAACCAATAACCGTTTCGTTGTCTTCACCGGTAAATTCAGCAGGAGCCCACGTTGCATTGCTACCCACAGTGAGCACACCATCTTTGGATACTTCAGAAGAAACCATTGCAGCGAGGGTAGGATTTGTATGCACATCGCTTAAATCAATATTGGCTTGCTGAGCATCTAAACCATCACTCGTACCACACGCCATGAGTGATAAGCAAGCCACTATGCTCACCACTCCAGCCACAATAGTGCGACGTGTACGCTTTAATCTCATGGAAAGCGTCATCTTTCTCCCTAAATCTTCTCTTCTTTTTCTTTCTCACTACTTTTTATGGTGCCGCATTACCATCGTCTTGTCATGAGCAACGCTGAGCGATGTAGCCGTGTACTTTTTATCTCAGATTATGTTCGCGCATTGCTCGCAATGCTTCACGCTTATCTTGAGCTTCTTTCAGAGCCTGGCGTTTATCGTATTCGCGTTTACCTTTAGCTAAAGCAATTTCGACTTTGGCGCGACCATCCTTAAAATACAAGCTTAATGGCACAATCGTATATCCCTTAGCTTGCAAAGCGCGTGCAAATTTCTCTATTTGAGCGGCATGGAGCAACAGTTTACGCTTGCGTTTAGGTAAATGATTATTCCACGTGCCGTTAAGATACTCTGGGATATTAGCGCCTTCCAACCACATTTCATAATGCTTATCAATGCTCACAAAGGATTCTGTAAGGCTAGCGCGCCCCTCACGCAGGCTCTTTACTTCCGTTCCCGTTAAAACTATTCCAGCTTCTAGAGTGTCTTCAATTGTGTAATCATGACGAGCACGACGGTTTTGTGCCACAACACCATTGCGTGGATCTTTTGCTTTCTTTGCAGCCATACTCTTTCCCTTAACTTTTTACTTGCCGCACACGGCCTCTTATATACGTCTTCAATCTATTGTTATTCTCGCTTTTTAGTGTACGCATAAGTGTACACACAAAACGCGCCACCAGTTGAGGTGACGCGTTTACTATCAAAAACCTTTAATAGACAACTCTTTAATAATGCACATACTGATAAGCACTAGCATTTCCTAGAGTGCGCCATACTGCGCGACCTTGATACACCGCACCAGATTCAGAAATAAGAATCGAACCATCAGCATTCACACGTTCTACAACAGCAACGTGCCCATACGTCCAGTCTGCTCCTGCCTGACCTGGCTGGAAGACTACTGCAGCTCCCACATGAGGGGTGTTATTGACCACATAGCCAAGGCGTCGACCAGTATTTGCCCAATCGCGACCATTACCCATATACGATCCCACAGGTAAACCTAATGCAGTACGACGATTGTAGGCGTACCAAGTGCACTGGCTCCATGGGTAAGCGCCGCCAAGCACTGCTGTACGACCAGTTGGATGACCGTAGCATGAGGTTGCAGTTGGTCCGCAATTGCCTGGAACAGAATAATCACCCGCTGATGATGCGGCATATGTTGGAGCTGGTGCTTGAGCTGGAGCCGGGGCTGAAGGTCTAGCCGTATACTGCGATGTGGACGTATTGCGACGTGCTGCTGCAGCACGAGCAGCCGCTTGAGCAGCAAGTTGACGGTTATATTCTTCTACCTGAGCTTGAGCCTGTACAATTGCTGCTGCTTCTTGAGCAGCTTGTGTTTGCAAACTCGACTGCTGTGCCGACAACTGCTTAGACTTTTCATCTGCCTGAGTACGAAGTTGACCTAAAGATGTCACTTTTGCACTGGCTTCAGCTGATGCCTGAGCTGCTGCTGCAGATTCAGCATCAGCCTGATTTTTCAATTGGCTCACACGCTCTTCAATAGCCAACAAGCGGTCTGCACGATTCTTACCGGTGTTTAACTCAGTAGCTGACTCAGAGGCTGTTTTTGCTTCTACACGACTCACTGCTGCATCAGACTGCATAGATTGAATAAAATCAGACGTTGATTTAGAGCCAGTGACTACACTCATAGTCTTTGACGCATTAGAACTGTGGAAACTATTGCGAGCTAAAGCAGCAACTTTTTCTTTAGCATCTTCATTGCTCGCTTGAGTATTTTCCAGCTGGTTTTCCAATGTCGTTTTATCATTTTGTGCAGCTGTTAAACGATCTGCTGCTTCTTGTGCACGCGCAGCTGCCGCCGTAGCTGCATCTTGAGCTTGCGAAGCTGCTGTTTCTGCTGCTGGAATCTGGTTATTCACCAAGTCATCTAAATCAGTAATAAGTTTTGCCAATTCACTATTTACGCCAGCAAGCTGAGATTTTAAACGCGCCTGAGCCTGCTGATGCTGAGCTAAAGTCTGATATGGCGTTACTGCATACGCGTCATCTATAGGTGATACATACCATGAGACAACACTACCGGAAATCAGTGAAAGGGCGACAGTTCCTGCGGCAAGAGTCGCTTTCATCTTGGCACGCATACTTTTCGTTGTTACTTTCATGTGTTCCTTCAATCTTTTCGGCTCAACCGTTTGTATATTTACGCTAGTATACAAATAATTCACGGTCAAGAATTATGCGTGTAAATATTTTCGTAGCGAAATAGAGGAAGCAACAACAGACAAAATAATTGCTCCCACAATAATCCATGGACCAATCCACAATACACTTGTCATATTGATGAATGACATCCATGTAATAGCCTTAGCTAGCCAATCAGTCACGAAGACCTTGACAATCGCCATAAGAGTACCAATAGCTATGAGAGAACCTAAAAGGGATGCAAGTACGCCTTCTAAAATGAACGGCATACGAATAGCCCAGTTAGATGCTCCAACATAGCGCATAATTTCTGTTTCTTTACGTCGGCTAGCCGCACTCATACGAATAGTTGTACCAGTTAAGAGCACTGCCACAATAATCATCACACCTGCTAAAACGCTGGCTACAACAGTGCCTCGATTAAGAACAGCAAAAACAGGCTCAAAGATTTCACGTTGATCTTCCACCTGCTCCACGCCTTTTGTGCCGCTGAGCATTTCAGACACTAGTTGATATTTATTCGCATCTTTGAGCTTCAAACGCAAGGATGCTTGCATATCTGCTGCCGTTAATGTACGTCCTTCATATACGCCGCCTGGATACTGCTTCACAAAAGTATTCTTAAAGAAGTCCTCTTTAGACACATAGCGAATAGAAGAGACAACACCGGAGAGTTCCGTTTGAATTTTGGCTTCAATATCGGATACTTCACCATCAGTAGGAGCTGTTCCTGCCGCACAATTAGCAGCAGTACTTTTACCATCTGGGCATAACCACACGACGACTTCAACCTGGTCATACCAGTCACCTTTGGCTTTTTGCACCTGAGTCTGCATCAAAGCTGCAGATCCAATAAAAACAAAGGAAATGAAAGTAACCAGCATAACGGAAATAATCATGGCTCCGTTACGCTTAAAATTCGTCCATGTTTGAGACATAATAAAACGCAAACGCATAATTATTCACCGTCCTTAGAATCTTGCGACTTGTCGAAATCTTGTACTTCACTTTCTGATGCATTATCGCCTTTTTTCTGCTCTGCCTTGTCCGCATCCATCAGGAAAGCTGGCGGAGCAGGAGGAGCCTGCGGCATAGGAGAAGATAATGAGGATAGCGAGGAGTCTGCTTCGTTTTTGTCAGAACCTTGCTCTGGCTGAGGACGGAAACGAGCATCTTTATCTTCACTCTCTTCCTCTTCCTGCTTAAGCCCACCTCCCCATGTAAGAGTTTCTTCAGCAGGGGCAAAAGCTTCACCATAGCGACCGCGGCGACCCGAATGAACATTACGTGCAAGACGAGCAATGCCTTCTGAATCTTGTGGCGTATCCTGATCAGCAGATGTGTCAGAAGTATCTACGGAATGATTACCAGAGCGTACAGCATCAATATCAACAACTTCCTCAGTGTACTGAGCCTGAGAACCAACGCTGTCAGATATATCAGTTTCTGGAACTGTAGTTGTAATCGAATCAATAACCTGCACAGTATGCTTCAAATGGGTTTTTTGAGCTACATCTTCGTCTGGGAAGTATAACGCTGAATCATACATACCGTTTTCTTCGTCACGTACAATGCGACCGTTATGTAATTCAATAACACGTTTGCGCATAGAGTTCACAATTTCTTCGTTATGGGTAGCCATAACAATCGTGGTACCTGTTCGGTTAATAGCTTCCAAGACTTCCATAATACCCACGGAGGTGGTTGGGTCTAGGTTACCCGTTGGCTCGTCAGCCAAAATAATAGCTGGATGATTTGCATAAGCTCTAGCAATAGCCACACGCTGAGCTTCACCACCGGAAAGCTCATGCGGCATACGATTTTCTTTACCCGTTAAGCCCACAGCTTCCAGAACCTGAGGGACAATGGACTTAATAGTAGAGCGCTTCGTGCCAATAACTTCCAAAGCAAAGGCCACGTTCTCCCATACTGTTTTGTTTTCTAGGAGTTTATAATCTTGGAAAATAAAACCAATACCGCGGCGATAATGAGGAACACGACGGTGCGAGATGCGACGCAAATCATTACCGGCTACACGAATATCCCCTTCGCTAATCTCTTCCTCTCTCAGTAGCAGGCTAAGTAGCGTAGATTTACCAGCACCGCTCGCTCCTACCAGGAAGACGAAATCTCCGCGGTCAATGTGCACATTAATGTCTTCCAAAGCAGGGCGCGATGCATGATCATATACCTTGCTGACATTGACTAAATCAATAAGAGCCATGGTCTTCCCCCTCGGTTACCTTCCTGTATGTCGGGTCATGTTCTTGTCTTAAGACGTGTATGTGACGTGTATTTTAAGTTGTGTGGTGTTTTATATTTACGGTTCGGCATTCTCATTTTTAGAAAAAAGCTTGAGCTTCTTTTGAATCCGAGCACTGTTAGCTTTCTTGGCTTTCCAATGCCTCTCGCCGCTGCTGATGCCTCCACCGGATTCCGGCGTCAATAAAATCGCCTAGGTCTCCATCAAAAACGCCTTGCGTATCAGACGTTTCGTAGCCCGTACGCAAATCTTTGACCATCTGATAAGGATGCAATACGTAAGAACGCATCTGGTCTCCCCAGCTTGCTTTAATATCGCCGGCAAGTTCTTTTCGCGTTTTTGCTTCTTCCTCATGCTTCATAACAAGCAAGCGTGATTGCAAAATACTCATTGCAGCAGCACGGTTTTGAATCTGGCTGCGTTCATCTTGCATGGTAATAACAATGCCCGTTGGAATGTGAGTTAATCGCACAGCAGAATATGTGGTATTAACTCCCTGACCTCCAGGACCAGAGGACATATAGGTATCAATACGAATATCAGTATCTGGCACCTCAATATGATCGGTGGCTTCCACCAGAGGAATAACTTCAACAGCCGCAAAACTTGTTTGACGTCGTGACTGATTATCGAAAGGAGAAATGCGCACTAGACGATGCGTTCCACCTTCAACGGAGAGCTTGCCATAAGCATAGTCACCCTCAATCTGCAAAGTGGCGGATTTAATGCCGGCTTCTTCGGCATACGAGGTATCAAGAATCTTAACTTTGTATCCTGTGCGCTCAGCATAACGCACGTACATACGCAACAGCATATGTGCCCAGTCAGCAGCATCCACGCCGCCCGCTCCCGAGCGAATAGTAACCACAGCTGTGCGGTCATCATATTCACCATCGAGCAGAGTTTGAATTTCAATATCTTCTAGCTCTTTTATTGTGTTGGCAAGCTCTTGCGTGGCTTCATGAATACTATCGTCATCTTCTTCTTCGGAACCAAGCTCATATAAGGTTTCAATGTCATCCAAACGCTGCTCAACGGCGAGCAGTTTGCGCAATTGCGCCTGGCTTGCTGAAAGTTGTGATGTTACTTTTTGGGCATAATCAGGATTATCCCATAGCGTTGGCTCGCTGGCTTGACGTTCTAAATCTGTAATCCGCGTACGCAAAGCATCGAGATCTACTGCTTGAGCAATAGTCTCGTATTTTGCTCGAGCTGCTCCAAGGTCTTGAGAAAAATCATAATCTGCCACGACTCTTTAGCCTACGCTGTTGTGTGCACGAGTTCGCTGTTTTCGGAAATGCCTTAACAACCTAGGCACATTTAAGCTAAACTTAAGCCCGTATAAGTTCACTATGTGAGCATGATATATTCGATGCATTCTGTGTATTCACCGTAATTCATGCACATACTGATACAAGTGGGGAATAAATGTCTACAAATCGTGTTGCTTATGGCTGGGGTTTAGCTTCTATAGATGAAGCAGGAAATACTTTGGACGTGTGGTATCCATCATTGAAAGTGGGAACTGAAGATACTGTTCCTGCTGAAAATGCGCTTGGTTCACATGGTTTTTCTGATGCTGTTTATGAGCAGGCTGATGCGCGCGGTGTGCGTCGTCTACCAGTTTTTACAGTATCTCATATTGATGAACCGATTGTAGATGCTGCAGATGCATATTTGCGTTTGCATCTGCTATCTTTACGTTTAGCCGCGCCTAATACTGTGAATTTAGATGGTATTTTCGCACAGCTTAATAACGTTGTGTGGACGAATTATGGTCCTTTTGCAGTAGAAAATTTTGCTCAGCGCAAGCTAGACGTGCTTGCCGATGCTCGTTCTCATGGGCATATTGCTGCTGATGTGAATGTGCTGTCTATTGATAAATTCCCTCGCATGGTGGATTATGTAGTACCTCAGGGAGTGCGCATTGGTAATGCTGATCGCATTCGTCTGGGAGCTCATTTAGCAGAAGGCACCACCGTTATGCATGAAGGCTTCGTGAACTTTAACGCCGGAACTTTAGGTGTGTCTATGGTCGAAGGTCGCATTTCTCAAGGTGTGGTAGTTGGCGATGGTTCCGACATTGGCGGCGGAGCTTCGATTATGGGAACGCTTAGTGGTGGCGGCAAGCATCGCGTATCAATTGGTGAGCATTGCCTTTTGGGCGCTAATGCTGGAATTGGTATTTCTTTGGGAGATAACTGTGTTGTAGAGGCTGGCCTATACGTGACGGCTGGCACGAAAATTAGCATTTATGACAAGGAACGAGTGGCTGCTGGTTTAGACCTGCAAGTTGTTAAGGGCGCAGATTTGAGCGGTAAAGATAATATTTTGTTTATTCGTAATTCCGTAAGCGGAGCGATTGAAGCACGTTCTCGAGCAGCAGGAAAACTCGGCATTGAGTTAAATTCTGATCTACATAAAAATTAAGAGAATTAATATTTTGCGGTAAAAATGTGAGGCTTGGATTGTTGATGTTCCAAGCCTCACTGCATATGTGAATATTCTTAAGGCAGGTATGCCTATTCACTCTTACTCATCGCGAGCAGTCAAAATAATTGGATCGCCATCGGTAATAGCAATCGTATGCTCAGTATGCGCACCACGAGAGCCATCAGCCGAACGCAGAGTCCAACCATCATTTTCATCCTGATAAATTTCATCTGTGGTTGCTAAGAACCATGGTTCAATAGCAATAACCAAACCTGGACGCAAACGATATCCGTGATGAGCACGACCATTATTAGGCACATGAGGATCACCATGCATAATATGACCGACACCATGACCACCAAATTCCAAATTCACATCGTAGCCATAGCTTGCAGCCACCTCGCCAATAGCAGCAGAGATATCGCCTAAACGGTTACCACTGCGCGCTTGATCAATGCCGGCAGCCAGAGCTTCTTCTGTGCTCTTAATCAGACGTAAATCTTCTGGATCAGCATCGCCAACTACAAAACTAATAGCGGAGTCGCCTACCCAGCCATCTACGTTAATGGCTAAGTCAAGACTTAAAAGATCACCATTTTTAAGATTGTAATCATATGGAATACCGTGCAGCACAGCATCGTTAACGGATGTACAAATATAATGTGCAAAAGGACCAGTTCCAAAATCTGGAGCATAATCGACGTAGCATGATGATGCGCCTTGACGTGACTCAATGGCATTCTTCACGAAGTTATCAATCTCCAGAAGATTTGTGCCAACCTTTGTCATCTTTTTCAAATCAGACAGAATCTGACCCACGAATTTTCCTGCTGGACGCATCTGCTGAATTTCTTGAGGAGTTTTCAGTTCAATCATGCTTTTAGAATACGCCCACACCCAAACAGCAAGACTTACTTTTATGCCAAGCTATATCACAGCTTTTAATGCTAAAAGAATAAGAACCAGACCGCCAGCTACTTGTGCTTTGCGTTCCCATTTTTCTCCAGCAGCATTGCCAGCCAACAAGCCCACCACAACCGCAGCGGCAGTTACAAGACCAATCATCACCACTGTTAAGCCATAAGGCAGACTTCCAGACAAGCCAATGCTAGATCCCACAGCACTGGCATCAACGCTACAAGCGAAGGCTAAAGGTGCCAAAGTTTTCCACGTCAGTGGGGGCACCGAGCTGAGCTGTTGTTCTTCCTGATAACGAGCGAAAGCTGAACGAATCATTACAGCGCCAATAATCACCAACAAACTAAAGGACACCCATGGCCCCACTCCGTTCATAAACCTAGATAGCGAGTCACCTAAAAGAAATCCTGCACTGTACAAAGCAATGTGCACTGTGCTGAACCATGCAATAGACACGCGGTAATGACACGGTTTAAGTATTCCATGCATGCGCGCGCCGATAGACATACTTACCGACAAGGCATCAACGCTTAAGGTGATGGCAAGCAGGAGCGCTCCGAGTGAAGCGGTTGCCATACTAGCCATATACGTCATATTTGCCTTCTTTCAGATTAGATTGTTGGCACGGTTGTCAGAGTTGTCAGTGCTCTCGTGGTGTGCGGGGTGCGCATCCATAGTCACTGTATAAACGCTATGTGTTGTTACATCATGACGCTCATAATTCTTGTGTTGATACGACTCTACATGGTTTAACCACGTTCACTCAGATTTTGCTGGATTTCGTTATAGTTTCGAGGGGTCGAACTTCTGTAGATTGTGATGTGTTGATTATTTGTAGGGTGTTAGCGGGAAATACTCACTCAAGTCAGCTCATAGCACGTTATAAAATATCCTCATCATGTGTGGCAGCGCCTTATATCTGTGAATGCTGGTGCCGGAATATGTTCCCGGTTATGTCGCATGAAGAGATTTTCCTCTATAAGGTTAGATTGAGATAAAAAATACTCCATAACACGATGCGTGCGTTACCCTTATAAGTATGACTTTTATGAATCGTAATTTTCTCATGGTGCGCTCTGCAGCGCGAACTGTTGATTCTCTATCCTCTGGAATTGACGTAGATTCTTTATCTTCTCGCATCTCTGCTCAATCTGATTTCTTCCGTCACGTCAACGGCGAGTGGATTGATTCGTATGAGTTGCCAGATGATAAAGCTCGTTATGGATCCTTCGATAAATTAGCTGATAATGCTGAAGAGCAGATTCACGAAATTTTAGAAGAAGCACACCCTAGCTGCCCTAAGTCAGTCGCTTTGTACCGTTCTTTCATGGACACGGAGACGATTGAGCATGCAGGAATTAACCCTATTCGCGAAGATCTGAATCGTATTGATGAGGTCACCACAAAAATTGCTTTAACCCATGTGTTAGGTGCAATGGACGCATCTGGCGGTCCTTCACTCTTCTCACAAGCAGTATTCGCTAACCCTGGCGATCCTACACACCATACCGTGCATATTTTCCAGTCTGGTTTGGGACTTCCTGATGAAGCTTATTATCGCGAAGAAAACCATAAACCTGTAGTCGAGAAATACACACAGATGGTTTCCGATCTTCTCCGCTTAGCTGGCTATGCTAAGGACGAAAAACAAGGTCTGCGTTCTGCTCGCAAATTCGTGGAGATTGAACGCCGCATTGCCTCTTATCATTGGGATGTTGTAGATTCTCGCGATAGTGATAAGACGTATAATCCTCGAAACTTTGACGAATTTGCTGCAGCATTGAATAATTTCAACTTGGAAGCATGGGTAGATGCTTGGCAAGAGTCCTACAACAATTCAGATGCTGCGCACTATCAGCCACTGACATTGCGCTCCGCTTTAGCACACGTAATTGTGTATCAGCCAAGCTTTATTGACGGCATTGACCAGTTCTGGGGCGACGCTGATGTAGAGGATCTTAAACTATGGGCTCGCGTGCATGTTCTGATTCAGTGGGCTAGCTATTTGCCAGCTGATTTCGAAAACGCAAAGTTTGAATTTTATGGCAAGGTTTTGCGTGGCACAACTGTGCAGCGTGACCGTTGGCGCCGAGCTGTCGCTTTAGTCGATGGTATTTCTGGCGAGGAAATTGCTCAAGAATATGTTAAGCGCCACTTCCCTGCTTCGTCCAAAGCACGTATGAGCGAATTGGTCAACAACCTCATTCACGCTTATGAAGTATCGATTAAGTCCAGCGCATGGCTAGGTAAGGATACCCAGACGAAGGCTTTGGATAAGCTTTCCAAATTCACTCCGATGATTGGATATCCTGACACTTGGCGCGACTATTCAGCCTTAGACATTCGTGAAGAATACAGCCTGATCCATAACTTGCGTAATGCAAGCATGTATGAAACTGCTTACCAGCTGTCTAAGGCGGGCAAGCTAGTCGATAAGCGCGAATGGCTGATGACTCCGCAAACAGTCAATGCCTATTATGAGCCAACAACAAATGTGATTGTATTCCCTGCTGCTATTCTGCAGCCTCCTTTCTTTAACGCTGATGCTGACGATGCTGCTAATTATGGCGGTATCGGCGCGGTTATTGGCCACGAAATCGGACATGGTTTTGACGATCAAGGCAGTAAATATGACGGCGATGGCAATCTCAAAGATTGGTGGACGTCTACAGATCGCGAACAGTTTGAGAAACTGACTCATGCCTTAATTGACCAGTACGACCAGTTCACACCTCAAGATGTGGCTGATAAGTATATTGCCGAAGGTAAAGCTGCCCAGATGCCTCATGTGAAGGGCGCATTTACGATTGGCGAAAACATTGGCGACTTGGGTGGCGTGAATATCTCCCTGAAAGCATATGCGCTATCTTTGGGAGCTCACGATGATTCTGACGAAGAAATTTCTCGCGCTCTAGAATCAGCTCCTGTGATTGATGGCTTTACTGGTTTGCAGCGTTTCTTCCTTTCCTATGCATCTATTTGGCGTAGTGTTATTCGCGTTGAACTTGCTGAACAGTACTTGCAGATTGATCCGCATTCGCCTGCAGAATTCCGCGTTAACGGTATTGTTCGCAACGTTGATCGATTCTATGACGCTTTCGAGGTTAATGCTGATGATGCAATGTATCTAGCACCTGAAAATCGCGTTCATATCTGGTAATTTTTAGCCAGAGATCATAAGCCAGACGTCATAACTGTTATGCTTCTTGTCTCCTTCGAGGCAAGAAGCATTATTATGTCAAAGATCTGCGTTGCCTTCACTCGTATCTGGCTGAGTATCCTTCTGAGTGTCCTTCTGAGGTTCGGGAACAACAGAGTTCTTCAATGTTTCGTCTTTGGTAAAACTGTCATCACCAAAAGTAAGATTATGCCCAATACTCGTAGCTTCAATAGTGGGAATGGAATGCGTAATACCATCTTTTTCCCATGTATCTACGCTTAACGAGCCCACAACAATCACGGGGTCTCCTACTGTTAATGATTTCATGGCATGTGTGGCTAGATTTCGAAAAGATTTGACCTGCACCCAGGTTGTCTCAGCAGATTTCCATTGATTTTCTTTCGTACTGAAATAGCGCCTAGTAGAACCAACCCTGAAATTACACACGGGAGTATTGGAGTTTATTGTCCATGCTCGTGGAGCTGTTCCCACATAACCGGTCAGTACGATTTGAGCTGCGTTTGTCATCTTATCTCCTTCGATATAGGGCGAGTACAAGCTAATACTCAACTTGTTACGTAGCTCTACTATGCCAAAACTGAAAAGCATTCGTCATCTTATTCAGCCATTGTGAACCGATGTGGATAACACGCCTGACTGTGAGATATGTGAACTATGTCGTGTGACGGTTGTCGGGTTTGAGGCTCGACGGGGCTTATGAGATTTCCAATCGTATTGCGTGTTTTATGATGAAAATGACGTGAAGTACGTTGCGCTTGAGCGGATCATGATTCACGAACCAGATTGAGGAAAAAGCAACCGAAAAAGTTCCTCAATCATGATTCGCTATAGCAAATCATGTCTCACGCACCATGTGACCGTACACAACACCCCAAAAGCGAACCTGAATCGTGATTCGCTATAGCCAAACATGATTCACGCACCAAAAATAGCGTTTTTAGCGGTAAAAAAGTTCCTCAATCATGATCCGCTCTAGCCACTCACGTTTCACGCACCATGTGACCGTACACAACACCCCAAAAGCGAACCTGAATCGTGATTCGCTATAGCCAAACATGATTCACGCACCAAAAATAGCGTTTTTAGCGGTAAAAAAGTTCCTCAATCATGATTCGCTATAGCCACTCACGTTTCACGAACCAAAAATAGAGTTTTTAACGCTCAACAAAGACTGTGCATGATGATTCGCGACAGTGCAGCACTTCTCGCCCCCCCCCCCACAACAACAAAAAAGAGACGGTGCCGCAGCACCGCCCCTCTTTCATATATTTTCTACACGCCAGCCGTATTTACAAAGCCTTAATCTGGGAGATAAGAGCCTCTGCCGCCTGGTCAACAGAAACAATCTGCGTATCAGATCCATCACGATGACGAATTTCAATCGTACCGTTCGCAACAGTATCACGACCACACACAGCAATATATGGCATACCCAAAAGCTCAGAATCCTTAAACTTAATACCAGGAGATACTTTTGGACGATCGTCAAAGATAACTTCAACGCCAGCCTCAGCCAAGTCAGCAACAAGCTTCTCAGCCGTATCGAAAGCCAGCTGATCTCGACCAGTTGCAATAACGTGTACCTGAGCTGGAGCTACAACAGCAGGCCACTTCAAACCATTATCGTCGTTGTACACTTCAGCGATGCAACTCATCACGCGAGAGACGCCGATGCCGTAGCAGCCCATCCACACTGGAACAGCTTTACCGTTTTCATTCAAAACAGTCAAATCCAAAGCCTTGGAATACTTCAATCCCAATTGGAATACTTGACCAATCTCTACACCGCGTTCCAAGCTCAATGGGCCAGAACCGTCCGGGCTCATATCTCCTGCGCGCACTTCCACAGCTTCAACAAAACCGTCAGCCTCAAAGTCGCGGCCATACACAGCGTGATAAACATGCTTGCCGTCTTCATCAGCACCGGTAATCCATTCGGATCCACGAGCAATATGAGCATCCAACAAGTACGTAATACGCGATGTACCCTCAGCATCAGCATTCTGTGAGCCAAGCACGCCTGGCCCAATATACCCCTTCACCAGCTCAGGATACGCAGCCAAATCTTCTGCAGTTGCTTCTTCAATTTCTGCTGGAGTAAAGCTGGCTTCCAAACGCTTCATATCTACCTGACGATCGCCAGGAACGCCAATAGCTACCAGCTCACGCTCACCTGTTGGATGCTTCACTGCGATCATCAAATTCTTCAATGTGTCGCTTGCCTGCCATGCGCGGCCATCACTACGAGGATGAAGAGCATTAGACTGATCCACCAACGCCTCAATTGTTGGCGAATCTGGAGTATCGAGCGCAATCATAGGTTCAGTAGAGCTGAAATCAACATCTTCAGGCTTCACGGTGGTTAATGCTTCAACATTCCATGCAGCACCCGATGGAGCCAACGCAAAAGTGTCTTCACCAATTGGCATTGGAGCAAGGAATTCCTCTGAAGCTGAGCCGCCCATAGGTCCCGATGTTGCGTGCACCATTACATATGGCAGGCCTAAACGCTTGAAAATGCGCTCATATGCGTCACGCTGAATAACGTAATTCTTCTTGAGATCCTCTTCAGTCATATCGAAGGAATACGCATCCTGCATAACGAATTCACGCCCACGAATCATGCCTGCACGAGGACGGAATTCATCGCGGTACTTAGATTTAATCTGATACAAGGTAACAGGCAAATCTTTGTAGGATGAATACATATCCTTAACCATCAGCGTGAACATTTCCTCGGCTGTTGGCACGAGCAAATAGTCAGCATCATGACGATCCTTCACGCGGAAAAGATTGTCGCCATATTCTTCCCAACGATTTGTAGCAGTATATGGATCCTTTGGTAAAAGTACTGGGAATTCAACTTCTTGAGCGCCTGTTACTGCTAATTCTTCACGAATAACAGCTTCGATTTTGCGCAGAACCTTCAAACCAAGAGGCAACCATGAATATAATCCAGGTCCTACTTTGCGAATATATCCTGCACGAATAAGCAACTTTGCTGATACAACATCTGCGTCCGATGGATCATCGCGCAATGTGCGCAAAAACATCTGGGACATACGTAATACTTCTGAGCTCATAAAACCCAAGATTATAAGCGCTACCCGACTTTATAACCGTAGCCCAAAATGCAATCGAAGCAATTCCTCTATACTTGCTATCTACTCTCATAGAATAGCTAGGAATAGCCGAAATAATTAGAATAAGGCTCCCTGACTAAATTCATCTTCTATATCAGCCACAGAATCAGGCAGTTGAGATTGACGCACAGCCAACGCACCCTCTGCTTCTAGGATTGCAGTGGCAGCAGCAGAATTAGCCCGCAAAGCAGCATCGAGGAGCACAGCCTGATCAGAGACAACAAAAGCTCTGTTGTTTAGCCCGTGTAAAAATAATCCATCCAAGCCCTGCACGCGAGACATCGCCACATAGCCCATGCCAGGGGCAAAAGTCCGCCTTAAATCCATAACCGAGCGATCCAACGTCATTCCCTGGGATTTATGAATAGTAATAGCCCAAGCGCATCGCAGAGGAACTTGAGAAACAACTGCTAACACTTGTTCTGCATCGGTAATTTCCCAATCTGCTGGCTTCATAGTCACCACATGGCCATTATCGAACTGCACTATTGGCCATCCGCCTTTAGACTGCGGCGCAAAAGATTTCACCACGCCTAAAGAGCCGTTAACATACTGTTTTTCGCTATCGTTGCGTAACGCCATCACGATAGCACCCTCTTTGAGCACCAAGGTTTCTGGCGCAAGCATATTTTTCTTCAGACGTTCAACCAGCTGAGCTGATCCAGAAGATGTAGCAACAAAAGTATGAATCTCACCGCGCAATAAAGCTAAACGGGTATCGTTTAAGGAATCTGCTTGTTTATTGGAAGGGAAAAGATGAGTAATAACATCGTTCTCATCATAGACCGCTCCAATGCGTGCTGCCATAGTATCGTAATCTTCCCGACTAACTGTGCCCTCACGAATTGAACTGAGCACACTGAGCAGCTGCCCGTCATCTTGACGGTGTTGTTCGGTCAGATAGCACACCACGGGATGCAGCGTATCCCAAGCAAAGGATTCAGTAATAAAACCATTCATATTCTTGCCGTGTGCTGCATATTTTTCTTGCAACGCAGTAGCTTCAGCAGACAGTCCTAACAGATCGGCATTGCGTGCCGCCACAGACACTGGTGGTAATTGGAAAAAATCACCAGAAACTACCACTTGCATTCCGCCAAAAGGAATGTCAGTTTTGCGAGCGCGACGGCATACTTCATCTACAAGATCAAAAAGCCAAGCGTGAATCATGGATACTTCATCAATCACGAGAACATCTGCGTTGACAATAGCTTTTTTACGACGCGTGAGAATGCGTTTCATAATACTCTCAGTCAAAAAAGTATTAACACCAATGCCGCTAAAAGAGTGAATGGTCTGACCGTTGATGTGAGTGGCCGCTATGCCCGTCGATGCGGTAACTGCTACTGATTTGCCTTCAGCACGAGCCTGAGCGATGAACTGATTGAGTACATATGTTTTACCCGCCCCCGGTGCACCTGTAAGATACACAGATGCACCTGAGTTCAGAATATTTAAGGCTTGGGATTGCAGCATCCTAGTGTAGTCCTCTCAGGCGGGCAGATTATGCGCCAGCTCTACTTCGCTCGTGCACGTTGCGCATCACGTTCCGCACGCGTGGCCTTCATCCGCATTACGCACCGCACAACTGGCGTTCTACCGTATAAGAAAATATTTAATAATCAGCTTTTTCTGGAGTATCTTCGCTTGTTAGCGCATTACCATTCATCTCGTATGTGCGTAGCAAACTTGTTTGTTCCACTCGCGCAGCACCGTCACGCGCGTCCTCGCTGCTTGGCTGATCTGCAACAAACATCATTTCTCGGTAATAGCGCAGCTCGTCAATGGATTCGATAATATCAGCTAACGCGCGATGTCCCCCATGCTTAGCTGGCTTATTGTCATATACAGCTGGATACCAACGACGGCTTAATTCTTTGAGTGTGCTCACATCAATAATGCGGTAATGCAGATTGCTCATAAGATTTGGCATATATTTATCGAGGAATTTCTTGTCGGAATGAATGGAGTTTCCAGCCAAATGAGCTTTACCGTGACCTTCAGCCGGCAAAAAACGCTGAACATATGCAATAATCTGTTGTTCAGCTTCTTCCAAGGTCAAGCCCGTATCCCATTCATCAATAAGTCCAGAACGTGTATGCATAGAGCGCACAAAATCATTCATATGATCGATTGCAGCCTTACTTGGCTTAATAATAAGGTCAATGCCTTCATCCAGAACGCGCATATTGAAGTCTGTAGGAACAACGGATACTTCACATAGCTCATCGTTATTAATATCCAAGCCCGTCATCTCGCAGTCAATCCAAATTAAACGCGAATCTTCTGCACTTAAAGCTGTTTCCTGTGCCATGTGTCCTCCTGTACTCTTCAACAATCCTCAATAATAAAACGCAACGCGCCGATACTTTTAGAGTACTCCACAGTGTGCATAGCAAGTTATATACTTTCCCTCGTAAACAAAATCAATTTTTTGTGTAAATTAATGCAACTTAAAGCAACTTAATGGAGAGTGCCATGACGTCAGAACTGAAAAATTCAGATGCTCTCTGGTGGCAGAATGCTGTTGTCTACCAGATTTATCCTCGATCCTTTGCCGATAGCACAGGTAGCGGTTTAGGAGATATTCCAGGCATTACTGCTCATATGGATTATTTGGCAGATCTTGGAGTGGACGCTATTTGGCTGTCACCATTCTATCCTTCTGCTTTAGCTGATGGCGGTTATGATGTGGACGATTACCGCAACGTAGACCCTCGCTTAGGCACTATGGATGATTTTGATGCTATGGTGGCCGCAGCTCACTCACATAACATTAAAGTTGTTGTGGATATTGTGCCAAACCACAGCTCTAATCGTCATGAGTATTTTAAGGCTGCTTTGGCAGCTGGCAAGGGCTCAGCTGAGCGCGATCGTTACATTTTCCGTGACGGTCGTGGTGAAAATGGTGAACTGCCTCCTAATGATTGGGAATCGATTTTCGGCGGCCCAGCGTGGGAACGCGTGGAAGATGGCCAATGGTATTTGCATATGTTTGCGCCAGAGCAGCCGGATTGGAACTGGGATAACCCTGATGTTCATGAAGAATTCTTAACTACCCTGCGTTTCTGGTGCGATCACGGCACTGATGGTTTCCGCGTAGACGTGGCTCACGCCTTGAAAAAGGATATGAACTCCCCTGAACTCGACGAAGTGTCCCCTCGCGACGGCGCAGATAGAACAGACGGATCTCATCCTTTGTTTGACCGCAACGAAGTTCATGACATTTATGCACAGTGGCGTAAGGTCTTTAACGAATACGATCCTCCTCGTTTTGCTGTTGCTGAAGCATGGGTGCACCCTGAACGCCAATATCTCTATGCCGATACAAACGATTTAGGACAGATTTTCAACTTCTCTTTCGCCATGAAGTTGTGGGCTCGCAATAATTTCCACGAGGCTATTGAAGCAGGAATCGAAACAACACAGCGCTCTGGATCTACAGCTACCTGGGTTATGAGTAATCACGATTTAATTCGTCACGCTTCACGTTTTGCACTCCCTCAAATTCCTTCTGCCAATGAACATCAAATTGCCGTTGATTGGCTACTTCGCGACGGTAAAACATACACCGAGAACCGCCAATTAGGCACACAGCGCGCTCGCGCCGCTCTGCTTCTTGAAATGGCTTTGCCAGGTTCCGCATATATTTATCAAGGTGAAGAGCTGGGCTTATTTGAAGTTGCTGATATTCCATGGGATAAGTTGGAAGATCCAAGTGCTTTTACCAGCCAGCATGATGGTGTATTAAAGGGTCGCGATGGTTGCCGCGTGCCACTTCCTTGGGTGGGTGCAGACGCTGAAGGATCTTTCGGATTCTCCCCTGCTGATGCTTCCAACCCACCGCATCTTCCACAGCCTGCATGGTTTAAGGATTTTGCTGCTGATGTAGAAGCTGCTGACGACACCTCTATGCTCAATCTGTATCGTGCAGCGTTGAAGTTGCGCCATGAATTGCAAACATCTGATGTGAGCATTGAATGGCTTGAAGAAGATAAGGAAAGCGGTTTGCCTGATGGTGCTGACGGCAATCCTGGTGGCGTTATTGCATACAAGCGCGCTAATGGTTGGGCAAACCTGACGAACTTCTCAGCAACCCCAGCTACCTTGCCTGCAGGTGAGATTGTGCTGACATCAGGTGAGCTGACAGCGGACGGTCAACTGCCACAAGACACATCTGCGTGGATTAAGCTAGACTAGTCTAAAGTACATACCGTACTGTTCAAGGAGATAGTATGCAAGCAATTATGCACACCACTCACGGTGATATTAAGCTGGAGCTTTTCCCACAGGATGCCCCAGTAACCGTAGAAAACTTTGTTGGTTTGGCAACTGGTGACAAGGAATGGACCGATCCGCTGACGGGCGAGAAGTCTCATGAACCTTTTTACAATGGTTTGACTTTCCATCGCGTTATTAAGGACTTTATGATTCAGGGTGGCTGCCCTTTGGGCACCGGCACTGGCGGTCCAGGATATAACTTCGACGATGAAATCAATCAGCACAGCTTTGCTGAGCCTTATAAGCTCGCTATGGCTAATGCTGGACGTCGTCCAAACCCATTTACTGGTAAGCTCTCAGGAACGAATGGCTCGCAGTTCTTCATTACCACTGTTCCAACCACATGGTTGGACGGCAAGCACACTATTTTTGGTGAAGTTGCTGATGAAGCTTCTCGAAAGGTTGTGGATGCTATTAATGAAGTAGCAACCGATCCTCGTGATAATCCTCTTGAGCCAGTTATGATTGAAAGTATTGAGATTATTAAATAATCATTCAGCTCTCATATGATTTGTGCCCTGCAGCCAAGAAACTGCAGGGCACAAACTATATTCAGTCGTTTTTACTCGTGGAAACCAGAGTAGTTTGGAGCTTCCTTCGTCATCACAATATCGTGTGGATGTGATTCACGAAGAGCAGCGTCAGTAATACGAATGAACTTTCCTTTAGCCTGAAGTTCAGGAATTGTACGTGCACCGGTATAGAACATAGACTGATGTAATCCGCCTACCAATTCATAGAGCACGTAGTTGAGTGGTCCGCGGTATGGAACTTCACCTTCAACACCTTCTGGAACCACCTTATCGTTACTGGTCACATCAGCTTGGAAGTAACGATCCTTCGAATAGCTCTTCTTACCACGAGGAGCCATAGCGCCCATAGAACCCATGCCACGGTAGACCTTGTATTGTTTACCATGCAACAGTACTTTCTCACCTGGTGCTTCTTCAGTTCCAGCCAGCAAACCACCGAGCATGACAGTAGATGCGCCAGCAACCAGAGCCTTGGCAATGTCACCAGAATAGTGAATACCACCATCAGCAACCACTGGAATACCTGCTTCGCGAGCAGCAAGAGATGCTTCATATACAGCGGTCAACTGTGGAACGCCTACACCAGCCACAACACGAGTTGTGCAGATAGAGCCAGGGCCAACGCCTACCTTCACAGCATCCACGCCAGCATCAATCAAAGCCTGAGCACCTTCACGGGTTGCAATATTGCCACCAATAATATCGATATTCTTGAAAGCAGGGTCAGCTTTGAGGCGCTTAATCATATCCAGCATGAGCTTGGCATGACCGTGAGCTGTATCAACAACCAAAACATCTACACCTGCATCAGCCAAAGCAGTGCAACGCTGCCATGCGTCACCAAAGAAGCCTACTGCAGCTGCTACACGCAAACGACCTTCAGCATCCTTTGTTGCATCTGGGTACTGCTCAGTCTTCACGAAGTCCTTAACAGTAATCAGACCAGTCAGCTTACCTGATTCATCAACGAGAGGTAATTTTTCAACCTTATACTGAGCGAGCAACTTATGCGCATCTGCCTTAGAAATATTTGAAGGACCTGTGATCAGCCCTTCGCTGGTCATCACGTCCTTCACACGTAAAGAATCAAATTCTGCTGGATCTACAAAACGCATATCGCGATTAGTCACAATGCCCAGCAAATGATCGTCATGATCTACTACCGGCAAGCCCGATACGCGGAACTGCGCACACAGACGATCCAAATCAGTTAAGGTTGCATCTGGATTAACCGTCACCGGGTTAGAAATCATACCAGATTCAGAACGCTTCACAGTGTCTACTTGAGTAGCCTGGTCTTCAATGCTGAGATTACGGTGAATCACACCAATACCACCATTGCGAGCCATAGCAATAGCCATTTCAGCTTCAGTTACAGTATCCATTGCTGCAGAAAGCACTGGAGACTTCATAGTGATATTTTTAGTGAGCTGTGTAGTGGTATCTACTTCTGATGGAATAACATCAGTTTCGTTAGGAAGAAGCAAGACATCGTCATAGGCGAGGCCCAGCTTCTCGAATGGATTAGGAAGTGGTTTATATGTTTCTTGAGCCATAGCACCACTGTATTCAGTCTATGCGACTTTTAAGACCTTTTCTTGGGCTTGCAGAGTGTCTTCATGCACAAGTTATCAGGAGTTTAAAGAATGCGCGCCGTTGCCGTAATAATGAGATTTTTTATAGTGCATACGAAAACCGTAAACACAATAACGAGGCAGAACACAGCCATGCGAAGAGGAGCAAAGGTGATGATGAGCGTGCCGAGCACGCACACGAAGAGTAGTTTTAAGCCCCATAATTGAATAAGTGCAACAATATAATTTCTGCTTTTCACTTTTAATGCGTCGAGTAAAACGGTAATAGCCGCATTCGTTTCGCAAAAACATAAAGCAAGAAACCACGCGCTCACCGCCGAAAGCAGGCCCGTCCACTGCGCATAGAGAAAACCAGCAATACTAGCTAAAACAAGCATCAGAAAATCAACAACAAGAGTTACTGTCCATGTGCGTGCAAAAGCTGCTCCCAGAGTAAAACCTAAGCGTAATTTTTTCACTTGTTATCCTCCTCGCTTCTGCCTACACGGTCTCGACCATGCTCCGCCCGAATTTCTGCCATACGTAACCGGTAATACGGCAACATCGTAATAACAAGCAGAGCCACCGCAGCCACACAGAATCCAGCAAATACGTATCGCATACGGAAAAACAGAAGCATAACTGACGAGAATGAAATCAGAGCTGCCCAACTCCATAAAATCCCCACAGCGCCGCGCACAGAATGACCAATGCGCAACATACGATGATGCAAATGCATACGATCAGGATGCATAGGAGATAAACCTTTGCTCACTCGACGCACGATGGCGAGAACCATATCTAAAACAGGTAGAAACAGCACAAGAATAGGCAGCAAAATAGGAATAAAAACTGGCAGATAGACGTTGACGTGATGCGCATTAGGATCTAAACGACCAGTCATCACAATCGAAGCGCACGTGACCATATAGCCTAAAAGCATGGAACCCGAATCGCCCATAAAAATACTGGCCGGATGCCAATTATGAAGCAAGAATCCCACACAGACACCCACAATAACCACGTCAATAATAATGGCCACAGATGCAAAATTTGCCGTCGATCGTGCCAACATATAGGAATACACAGCAAAAGCAATGCCACCAATTCCCACAATGCCGGACGCCAAACCGTCTAAACCATCCACAAAATTGACGGCATTAATAGAGGCTACAAGCAAGAATGCTGAAATGGCAATAGACCAGCTGGTGGATATCGAATAGAGGTTACCCAAAGGCAAGGATACGATTTGCACTCCTCCCCACGATACGAGAAGAGAAATGAGCAGCTGACCAGACATTTTGAGCATCCAGTCTAAATCAAATAAATCGTCGAGAACTCCCACAAGATTAATCAAAACCGCACCTAGAAGCACCACCCACAGCTGTTGTGATTCATCAAAAAGATTATCCACCCACGGAATGCGACTAGCAAAAATAAAAGCAACAATAATACCCGTCAGCATTGCTACACCACCAATGCGCGGCGTAGGAACGGTATGCACATCGCGAGCGCGCACTTCGCCCACTGCACCAATTCTAAAAGCAAGTTGGCGAATAACAGGAGTCATAAACCAGACCACTGCTCCTGCGATTGCTGCGATGAAAATGTAGATTCTCATAGTGCCTCTATGCTAACACAGAGCGAATAGCATCAGAATGAATAGCTCCTTCGCGTAGGAAAACTGGCTGAGAAGTCTGAGCATCCCATGCGACCACCGTGCTGGCTACTGGTCCTGGAGTTGCGCCGCCATCTATATAAAGACTCACACTATCGCCGAGCTGATCATAAGATTCTTGCGCTGTGGTTGGGGAAATATGACCGCTCAGATTGGCGCTAGATGCTGCAAGAGGGCCTGTGGTGCTAAGAATTTTGAGGCTTGCTGGATTATCCGGTAGACGCACTGCTTGAGTCAAAAATCCGTCTGCTTCTTCGCGCACAGTACACAGCTTCGATGTGCGCATATTTTCGTCAATCGTCGCAATAATACTGATTGCTCCAGGCATGAACTTCTGAGCCACTGGAGTAAGAGCAGGAGGAATGACTACGCCGAATTTTTCGGTATCGTCAAGACGAGCAGCCAGAATCTGTACGCTTTTTTCGTGCGGACGATGCTTAGCCTGGAAGATTTTTTCTACCGCATCAGCTTGCGTGGGATCAGCCACCACGCCATAGACCGTATCTGTGGGAATAACAACAATCTCACCTGAACGGATCAAGGATACTGCCAAATCTAATGTTTCTTCATTCACCGGCTGGATACCGTATGTATGTGCCATGATTGCCTTCTACGATAGATTTTGAACAATAAAACGTATCTACTTTAGCGCAGCCTCGTATTTAATACTCGTACTCAATACACGCATTCAATACTCGTATTTAATGCAGCCACGCATCAATACCCAGCCGTATTGCTGCTGCTAGAGCAAGCAGAAGCGGATACGACCACCATAGAATCCATTGACTTCCTTGATTTTTCTTATGGTGTGACACGTGCTCAATGAGCCATACTCCCCCAAGCGGCGTTATTCCCGTCGCCACTGCACACATCATCGTAGCTATGTGCCGGTTAAGACGTAGAGCACGCCAAACTATAACTTTGTCCGAGGACCACAACAGAAAAATCAAGCTAAAAATAACCACACTGATAAGAACACGAAAAGCAAAACACCATACCAGAACGGCTATGACAACTACGAGCCGTGTGGCAGCCTGTGCTGACAAAGCATACGAGCCAATATTCCACACACTACACGCCACTAAGGCAATAAGAACACCCCAGAGAGGATTCTGGGAAGAATAATCCCACCATTGCCCTGAACGAGCATAGTCGTAAGGAGCTTCGCACAACAATGCAAGCACGGTCAAGGCGACAATATATTGCCAAAGCAAAAGCTGAAAAGATGCAGGAGCGCGGTGAAAGGTATACACGCGGCGTGCTACAAACCATGCTGGAATAGGAGCTGCCACCCACGAGAGCACTTCGAGAGCCGTTGAAATGTAGAAAAGCGTATCAAAAGATTGCACGGCACCATTAGGATCTGGCGCGATTACTGCAGCTACAAGAGATAGAATTACCCCGGTCAACGCTACGACAGCAAGGAAGCGTCGAGTTATCACTTTTCTCATCATAATGCTCAGCTTAGTAAGTCTGGCTAACTTTCACGTTACACGTCTATGTTTAGCGTTTCTGCTGAACGTCTATGCGGGAACGATGCGTGCTGCTGTTCCGTCACCCTCAATGCGTACAGGTTGGTCGCAAAGCCACGATAAGACTGCCTCATAATCAGCGCCCTCCACATTAAGTGTGGCATCTTTGCTCGTCGCCGGATCACCGGGAACAGATAATGGTGTATGCAAATACACTACGTCCATGCCAGCACCGCGAGCGCCTAACACATCACAGCCAATTTCATTGCCTAAATAGAGAACGCGCGAAGGATTGGCATTACAGCTAACTAAAGCGTGATCAAAGAATCGTTTATCTGGTTTTTTCACACCGAAATCCGACGAGAGGAAAATCGCGTCAAAAAGTTCTGTTAAACGATGGGCTTGCAAGTCAGGACGCGTATAAGCCGCCTGAGCGTTGGAAACCAAAATAGGATGAATGCCCACACGTCGCATAATTGCTAGGAATTCTCGCGCATGAGGATATGGCTGCAATAGTGGCATACTGATTTGATGGAAATAAGTAGCAGTTGCTGCTGCACTCCTCTCATCTACTTGCACGCCGCCGTGCGCATATAGCATTTGCCATACAGGAGAAACATCAACTTCTACATACTCTCCGCGTTCACGCACGCCCTCTTCATATGCTTGCTCCCACTGAGTCTGATACAGCGCATAGAGGGTCTGCCCATCTTCAAAACGCGCGCCACGAGCATTCATATAGTCACACATCATATTCCATACATCAGGACTGTCTTCTTGCGTACGGATATCAAAAATCGTCCCATACAGGTCACAAAAAATATCAGTATATTCACGTTTTATAGGAACCATGATGACTACTCCCCTTCCTCATTGAAGCTCAAGGTACATATGCTGCACGCTATCTTATCAAGATAACTTCTTGCGAATTGGTCTACGCCACAGAATAAGACAAATAACGGCACAGCACCCCCCAATTTACAATCGTGCAGTAGTTGCACGCAAAATAATTCGAGTCGGCATGATTTCATGAACCTGCGCAGATTTTTTATCGAGCAAATCTACTGCAAGATCAACAGCACGCTCCCCCATAGCTCGCGGATCTTGATGTATTGTCGACAACTCAAGCACAGAGGCAATGCGGTCATCATCAAAGCCGATAACAGATAATTCTTGAGGTACCCGCACATTCACACTGCGTAACCCACGCACTATACGTGCAGCCAAATCATCATCTTCCACGCATAAAGCCGTCAAAGGTTTATCAAGTAACTGTATTTGCTCCACTAAAGCACTGACTTCGTTGCCACTGTACAAAACCGGACAATACTGCTCTTGCAATCCTTCATCTGCAATAGCCTCGATAAACCCCATTTCGCGTACTGCCGCCGTGTTAGTAAATCGAGAGCCTGAAGAGCGCCCCACATAAGCAATACGCGTATGCCCTAAATCGTGAAGTTTATGCACCACATCATGCATTGCTGCGATGTCGTCAATACCTACTGAAGAATTAAATTCTTTACCCGATGGCGTATCTACTCCCACACATGGCATACCCAGTTGTGTGAGTTCTTGAGTATGCTCGGCACTGAGGTTAAACGAAAGAACAATAATGGCATCAACATTGCCGCGCACAGGAAGCATCTCGAAAAATTTTGTTAAATCATCTTCGCTGCGCATAATAAAAGGCACGATTTCATACCCGCGGGCGTCACCCTGAGCAAAAAGACCATCTAAAACCGTTGCGTTAAACCATGAATTAATACGAAAAGGTACAAGCACACCAATGCGCATTGTGCGCCCAGATGCCAGCGAGGAGGCAGATTTAGAAACACTGAAACGTAAAGCATTAGCAGCATCAAGCACTTTGCGTCGTTTATCTTGCGCCACAGGACCAGTACCGTTAAGCACTCGAGATACCGTTGCTTCCGATACACCTGCTTTCAGCGCAACATCGCGCATAGTGGCACGCTTCATAACCTTCCATCCGTTTCTTAAATTCTGCTCCTACCTGACGCACATCGTACTCACAAATCGGACATATGACGACATATGACAGGGAGGAATCGCATCTTATACACAGACGTTATTGAAAAACCACCTTACCAGCACTCCTCTTTTAAGGCTACTAGCAGGTGGTTTTCTTCACGCTTATATATGGTTTCGTTACTTACCTTCGTGTACGAAATACACAGCTACTGCAGAAATTGCCATAAATACAGCACCCAGAATCATCATGGAAGATGTATTACCGCCAAAGAACGGAACTAAGAACAATCCTGCAATAGAACCGACAATCTGTGGGAGGCATACAAAGATATTGAATGCTCCCATATATGCTCCCACGTTCTTCTTCAAAGCAGTTGCCAGCATATTAAATGGAAGTGTGTTAATGCAGAAGTTTCCGAAACCGTACAGCACGAAAGCTGCTAATGCCACCCATTTGTTGCCTGTGGTTGCTACTAATGCAATAGCTACTACATCTGCTGCTAAACCGAAAGCATACCAATGGTGACGATGCTTTTCAGAGGACTTGGAATAGAACCATCCAAAAGCCAAAGCAGACAAGGACAAAACAGCAGTCATCACACCATACCAGTTACCAGCAGCCTGGTATCCTGCAGATGATGAATCCGATGTCTTCCAAATATTAACTGCCATAGTATTGGTAGCGTATGTCCACGTGTACATAATGCCAATCCATGAGAAGAACTGCACTACAGACAATTCCCAGAAAGATCGTGGAGCATTCTTAAACAGCTCAATCCAATTGGTCTTTTCTTGAGCATTCTTACGAATATCAATACCGTGATATTGTGCATAGGTTTGTGGATCGTATTCCTTTGTTTTCAAACCAGAGAACAGAGAGGACACAACGAGCACAACAGCAGCAATAATGAAGGACCACACCACAGATGGTGGAACTACACCTTTATCTGCCGTATTAGGTACACCACACCAGGTGAGAATATATGGCATCAGAGAAGCCAAAATACCGCCAACATAGGCAAAAATCTCAGACCACGCAAATGCGAAATTACGCTGCTTATCGTTGACCATATCTCCAATAATCATGCGGAAAGGAGCCATGGAAATATTTGAGAAGCAGTCCATCAATGCAATGGCAATAATCATATAGACCAAGGCGAAGATGGATCCATACCCGAATCCAAAAGATCCGGAGAATGGCAGCAAAATCAAGACCAGAGCAGCTACAGGACCGCCGATAATCAGATATGGCATACGGCGTCCCCACTTATTCCATGTTGCATCCGACCACTTACCAATCAGCGGCTGCACAATCATACCCAGTAAAGGCGGCACAATAAAGAACCACCCCAGCTGATTAGGGTCTGCTCCAATTGTTTGGGCAATACGGCTCATATTGGCACCCTGCAAGGAGAACGCCATATTAACGCCAAGGAAGCCCAAGGTCATAATATAAATAACTTTTTTCTGCAAGGTAGGCAGAAGTTCACCACCTTTGTCGGCGAACTCCGTATCTTGCGATTGTGTGAGGTCTTCAGCCATGAAAACGCTCCTTCCTTTTTATTCTCTTATCTTTTCATTTATGTCTGTCAGAATGATTTCAGGATGATTTTTCACGCACAAGAAAATCTCTAGAGCCACGAAGAATCATGCTCCACAATCTCTGTCTGTGCGGGAAATGTTCCTGAGAATATGACTGATTTATTTAGAAAACTTATAGACTTTTGCCTCGTAAGGACGTAAACTTCCTCGCATATCATCTGCATAATTACTAATAAGCATTTCGGCATTATCAGGAACGCACATAGACTGCTCATAGCTGCTGGATACAGTCTTTTCAGTCCAGTTTGCTAAAACAAGCACAACATCATTACCGTATGTACGCGTATACGCAAAGATATTGTCATCCTGCTCATTACCATCTACCAACGCATACTCACCATGAGTAATAATTTCTTCGCTATGGCGTAATGCAATCAGCTTTTTGTAATGGTAAAAAACGGAATCAGGATCGGCAAGAGCCTGCTCTACATTGATATGATCAAATGCGGGATTCATTTTTAGCCATGGAGTGCCTGTAGTAAAGCCTCCTTGCACACCATCGTTCCACTGCATAGGAGTGCGGGCATTATCACGTGAATGCAGAGAAATATAACGCATCATGGTATCGCTATCAACAATTTTGAGTTCGTCTACAAATTGATGATACGGATTGATAGAATCCAAGTCATTGTAATCTGCAATATCAGTGAAGTATGCGTTAGTCATACCGATTTCTTCACCTTGATACACATACGGAGTTCCCTGCATCATGTGGAGAACAGTAGCCAACATTTTTGCACTCAGAACGCGATACTCTTCATTGGTATCATTACCGAAGCGAGAAACCACGCGCGGCTGATCATGGTTATTCCAATACAAAGAATTCCATGCCTTACCAGCTAATCCTACTTGCCACTTGGTTAAGCTGTTGCGAATATCTTTTAGCTGCGCTTTTCCATCATGCCAGCGCCCGAAAGTAGGATCTGGACTAGAATCTAATCCCATATGCTCAAACTGGAACACCATATTGAGTTCAGTATTATTCAGATCAGCATATATCTGCGCTTCTTGAGTAGTAACTCCAGGAGTTTCTCCCACAGTTACCATGCGATGCTTACTCATGACATTCTCATTCATTTCACGTAAGAATTCATGAACACGTGGACCGTTAGCCACTAGCGGCTCTGGATTAGCATACACATCATGTTCATTGAGCTGGGCATCTGGCAAATCGTTCGGCTTGGAAATGTAGGAAATAACATCCATACGGAAACCATCTACGCCACGGGCCGCCCACCAATTCATCATGTCGTACACATTGTGACGTACCGCAGGATTTTCCCAATTAAGATCTGGCTGTTCCTTGGCAAAAAGATGTAGATAATACTGATCGCTCTGCTCATCATATTCCCAGCCAGGAGTAGCAAAGAAAGAGCCCCAATTATTTGGCGGAATCAGATTGCCTTCTTCATCTCTTTGCGCATCGCGCCACACATAGTAATCACGATATTCACTATTTTTATCCGCTTGAGACTGCTTAAACCATTCATGTTGATCAGACGTGTGATTGACCACTAAATCCATCATGATATGAATGTCACGATTATGAGCCTGAGAAACCAGTTCGTCGAAATCATCCAGAGTTCCAAAATCAGGATTAATCATACGATAATCCGAAATATCATACCCATTATCCACCTGAGGGGAAGCGTAAATAGGTGACAGCCAAATAATATCTACACCCAGATTATCTAAATAATCCAAACGATTGATAATGCCACGAATATCGCCAACACCATCACCATTGGAATCTTGGAAAGATTTAGGATAAATCTGGTAGACCACTGCATTATTCCACCAATGATTATTCTGCATTGAACATCCTTTCAGATTGTATAAAAATAGATTAGCACATTTTTATGAAAGCGCTTTCATATTGAATATAGGCGTGTCGCAGGTATTATATTGCCGATATTTTATCCGCTCTATTTATCCGTCTATACGCGCTTACTCTTCAAATCGCCCTTCTTGAGGCACAACTCCCGTTTCAGACTTATAGTTATGCCATTCATCAGTCCAATTGTGGGTCATAACCCGTTGCACTCTCGACCATGAATCAGTTCCCTGTGTATATTCCATAAGAGCAGACACAAAATCGTCATGCCATTGAATGCCCGGAACTGTTGGAGAATAAGGTGATCCCAACCCCTGATCATGATACTTTTTCACGCTGGAAATAAGCGGATTTTTAGGCTGATACTCATCGGTAAATGTTGTATATGGAGCAGATAATCCCATATTACGAGAAAGCGCTAAACGCCCCTTATCTGAGGACACCATCCATTCAATAAAATCTAATGTTGCCTTTTGATCCTGAGGCGATGCATTCTTATTCACCGCCCAATTGGCATCATAAATCGAGAAAGGAGCATAGTTTTCTTCTCCAGGAATACCCATGTAGTACGGCAAAATACCTAAGTCTTCATCAGCAATCGCATTGCCTTGAATAGTGCTATAACTCCACGTTCCATTAGGGTAAAAGACAACATCACCACGTGAAAATTCAGCAGTCGAATCCTCATAACTCACCGAAGAAAGCATGCTATGCGATGAAGTAGGCGAATATTGCACTTCCAAATCCCACAGTTTCTTATAGTTAGCCATATACGTGCCTTTAAGTTGCGTACTAAAATGCACGTTGCGATCTTTAAATTCATAAAACATCGGCACACGAATCATATGCCCCGCATAGCGATAATCATTAGAAGTATCAAGCCCCGGCGAGTGACCAAACTGCCTTAATACTCATATCCTCTTTATGCTTATTAAGCGAGCGTGTCACACGATCTAAGACATCATAACTATTGAGCTGTGGCAGGTCATCAATAATGGCATAATCCTTGGAAATATAAGTCTCTAGAATGCGTTTATTATAAATAATTCCATACCATTCTGCGGCATACGGCAAGGTATATACTTGACCATCTTCCGAAAATGCATTATTCTGAGCGTCTTTAGTAAGCAGAGAATATACTTTCGTGTTTTGAAGCGGCTTCATGAATTTTTTAAATCGTGCAAATTGATCATAGCCAGCAATATTAAACATGGTCGGAGCACTACTTTTGGCAAGTTCAGACACAAGAGTTTGATCATTCGTACCCGATGCAGCAGTAAGAACAACTACTTCTACTCCAGTACGACGAGTATATTCACGCGCTAGGGACTCGAGCTGTTCTACAATTTCAGCTTTGGAATTGAGATAATACACTCTCCCCTGCTCGCCATGTGAACCCGACACAAATGGTGCGCAGGCAGCACTTGTCAACACAAATGCAATAAGAGTAAGCACAACACACACTCTCAACACCTTCGTTGCGAGCAGTCTGCCTAATCCATATAAGTTCATCATCGAGCCTTTCTTATTGCTATGTCCTGCTCTTGTCATTTTCTCACGACATTCACTCAAGAGCATTAAATAATTATATGTAAGCGCTTTCATATACGCAAGTTTTAAGAAGATGAACGCACCACAAAAGTTGAGTTTCAGACCCGATGCGCACCGCATATATGATCAGTTACGTGTTTATCTATTACTCTTGATCACTGTTGAATGAATACGGTTTGTGACCATTATTGAGAAAAAGCGTGCACGCCAAATCTTTGCTGGTATGGCTGCCCCTATTTCGCAGACGGTGAGGACTAATAAATTCGCTAGTCCTTTATGGCATACAAATAGCGATCTTTATGAGCAAAATCTGCACGCGTCTGCGCATACGAAAAACCACACGTCTGAGCGCATAAACGTGTTGCTTCACCCTGCTGCCAGTCATGTTCCATAACCAATAATCCGCCAGAGTGCAATAAAGATGATGCACGCTGAATAACACGCGACGGAATAAGTAATCCATCGTCGCTTCCCCCATATAAAGCCATATCAGGGTCAGATTCACGTGCTTCTGCTTGTTCAGGAATATCTTTCAGCGGAATATAAGGTGGATTACTCACCACAATATCCACAGTACCGTTCAACTCTTGCAAAGTCTGAGCACTGGTAGCATCTGCCAATCGCAGCTCATAATTATTGACATGATTCTTCTGTTGATTTTTACTCGCATACGCATATGCTTGCTCAGATAATTCCACTGCCCACACATAACTGTGCGGAATTTCGGTAGCGGCAGCCAAGCCAAGAGCGCCTGAACCGGCGCATAAATCAACAATGCGCACAGGTTCAGTTCGATTCTGTAAGCTCTTGCGCTCTTCAATAAAATCAAGAGCTGCATCAATAAGAAGTTCAGTTTCTGGACGAGGAATAAAAACCCCAGGCCCCACAGCTAATTCCAGAAATCTAAAAGGCGCGTGCCCCACTATATGCTGCAGAGGTTCTCTTCGTATTCTGCGAGATATCCACTGCCGAAAAGTATGCAATTGCTCAGGCGAAGCAAAATCTGCAACGTGCCTGCCTACAATACTAGCAGCTTGAATATTGCTGATACTTTGCCCCACAGCTTCCGAAAGCAACCATTGCACTTCATGCTGCGCAATAGCATACTGCTGCTCAGCTGTTACAGCATCGTCAGCCACTCCAGCATCACATAAGACTTGTGCACACTGCGAAATAACAGTGCGCACATCTACAGTGTCAGTGAAATTCAGCACAGGAACCGTAACCTTCAGCCATTTCTTGATAAAACATAGCCATTGTTGTAGCGATGCGAGCTAGCTCTTAACTCTTCTTAGTTTTCGCCGTTCTGGCTGGCTAAACGTGCTGCTTCATCTGCCTGAATATCTGAATCAATAACTGCCTGCAAATCGCCGTCCAACACGGCGTCCAAATTATATGCCTTGTAGTTGGTGCGATGATCCACAATACGGTTTTCAGGGAAGTTATAGGTGCGGATACGTTCAGAACGATCTAAGGTGCGCACCTGCGAGTGACGCATATCTGCTGCTGCAGCCGCTTCTTCTTCATGCTTCATAGCCAGCAAGCGAGACTTAAGGACGCGCAAAGCTGCTGCACGGTTTTGAATCTGCGACTTTTCATCCTGCATCGACACCACAATACCGGTTGGAATGTGAGTCATACGCACAGCTGAATATGTAGTGTTCACAGACTGTCCACCAGGTCCAGATGACATAAAGATATCGATTTTCAAATCTTTCTGATCAATCTCAATCTCATCATTATCGTCTTCAGCTTCAGGGAATACAATCACACCTGCTGCTGAAGTCTGAATACGTCCCTGAGATTCAGTTACTGGAATGCGCTGCACACGATGCACGCCACCCTCATATTTGAGGCTTGCCCACACACCGTCTGCTGGTGCGACCGTACCTTTTGTGCGGAAAGCAATCTGCACGTCCTTTACGCCACCAAGCTCGGTAGCATTCTGAGACTGAATTTCGTAGGCCCATCCGCGCTTTTCTGCATAACGCATATACATACGCAGTAAATCACCAGCGAAAAGAGCGGCTTCTTCACCGCCGGCGCCAGCTTTAATTTCCATAATGGTGTCAGAGGCATCATCAGGGTCACGAGGAATCAAAGCCTTACGCAGGTTCTCTTCTACTTCAGGCAATTGTGCTTGCAAGCGCGCAGCTTCTTCAGCAAAATCAGGATCTTCACCTGCTAATTCTTGCGCTGCTTCCAAGTTCTCATTAATATCCAGGTACTTCTGGTATGCAGATACGATTTGGCCAAGCTCAGCATGACGACGGCCCAGCTTGCGGATTTTATCTGGATCGGAAGCCACATCAGGTTGGCTCATCTGAGCTTCAATATTGTGGTATTCCTCAAGAGCAGTTTGTGCTGCTGGGAATTGATTATCGGATGCCACTTGTTGTGCCTTTCCTCAAGGTTTTCGTATTGTGGTAAAAAATCTTAAAAGTTCACCATAGATATTAAAAAAACGCCAACCAGAACGCACCACACACAAAACTGTTGCGATGCGACTGGATGACGTTCATACAAGAGCTAGTTCTTCTTGCCGTAACGTGCTTCGAAGCGAGCCACACGACCACCAGTATCGAGAATCTTCTGCTTACCAGTGTAGAAAGGATGGCAGTTAGAGCACACGTCTGCAGTAATATGACCGCTCTTTACGGTAGAACGGGTAACGAAAGTGTTGCCGCAAGAGCATACAACTTCAGTTGCCACATATTCAGGATGAATGTCCTGCTTCATAATATCTCCTAGGGAATCAAAGGAACCCGGGTCGCAGAACCTTGTGTTATGCGTGAACCGGAGAACCGTCAATATTATACGCAAAATAGCAGACGATGCAAATTTTCATGTTCCGTCTGAGCATAACTTCGCATCTCGTGCTATTTGTGTGCTGCGCATACGGCGCTTAGTGTTTGACCACACAACACCGACACTGCCGCAACTACACTCAAACAGCTGCGCTCACAAACAACTACGCTCAAACAACTACGCCATGCTCTTGTTCCATCCCATATCCCAAAAAGCAAGCTCATATTGAGAGCATCGGCGGAAAATCTCGCTCAGTTCACACAGTTGAGCCTCAGAATAGTCCTGAGTGAGTCGATTCAAGGTAGCAACTAAATCCTGGTTAGTTTTGGCATACTCCTCACCCGAATAGCATTGAATCCAGGAACCATAGAATTCATGGTCGGCAGCTTGCGGATTATTTTTAACAATGTTCTTCGCAATATATTCATAGCTAATAGCGCACGATAAAATCGCTGCCAGAATATCTACCTCTGTCCCCTCGTAGGCAATTCTGAGCATATACGAGGTATAAGAAAGATTATCGAGGCTGCGAGCGCTATCTGACAACTCATCTGCTTTCACGTTAAATGTGCCCATATATCCGTTGTGAATATTCATTTCCACACCCGAAATTGCACCTAATATACCTGCAAAAACCTGCATGAGTTCATGTGTTTTTGCTTTGGCGGCTCCTAGTGCAAAAACTTGTGCGTATTCCTCAAGGTACAAGTAATCTTGCACAATATAGAAACGGAATTTATCTTTATCGAGATCACCGTTTTGCAATCCGAGAATAAAGGGATGCGTATAGTACTGTTCCCAAATATCCGTGCTATCTGCCAGTAAACGTTCTGTAGTGGTCATCATTCATCTTTCTATCTTATTTTTTCTTATGCGTTATTGTGAGCATACCTGCCCGTGAGATTGACGTTGTGTTTCATCGGCCCTGAGCCATGTCCAATATCAAGCATGGCTGCCAAGGCATCACTGAGATAATTTTTGGCGTGCGTGGTAGCTGCTTCTAGAGGGTATCCTTTAGCTAGATTCGATGCGATAGCGCTCGATAGCGTGCACCCTGTGCCATGGGTATTGAGCGTATCAACACGTTTACCCTCAAACCATCTTTCTTTCTGAGTCTTAGGATCAAAAAGAAAGTCGTTCGCATCATTGAGCCTATGTCCGCCTTTGATGAGTACCGCACACCCGTAAGCGCTCGCAATATCGCGAGCGGCTTCTTCCATCTGCGCGGACGATTCAATCGTATGCTGCCAGAGCACCTCAGCTTCAGGAATATTCGGTGTAATCACAGCGGCGAGAGGAAAGAGCATATCTTTCATCACTTCAATGGTGCTGTTCGTAGACAACGAGCTTCCACTTGTAGACACCATCACTGGATCGAGCACAATATTGTCAGCCTTATACTGCCGTAATTTTTCGGCAATAACAGCTGCAAGCGTCGGAGAAGGAATCATGCCAATTTTGACTGCTTGAGGTGGAATATCCTCAAAAACGCTATCAAGTTGTTGCTCTAAAAAAGCGGGCGTCACTTCCATGACTGCAGATACACCCAAAGTATTCTGTGCGGTGAGCGCGGTGAGCACACTCATGCCATACACGCCATTCATGGTCATGGTTTTTAAATCTGCCTGAATTCCTGCACCACCGCTGCAGTCGCTTCCGGCAATAGATAATACTGCTTTCATTACTTGTTTTCTTTTCTCTTTACGTCATTTATGTCATTTAGGTCATTTATGTCTTTTACGTCATCGCGAAAGCGCTGCGCATATCTGTAATACACTCATCTGCTAGGTTCACGCAGGCTTGCCACTGGTGCGAACTAGCTTTATCGAAAACTGCTACTGTATAAAATCCAGCTGCCTGAGCTGTTTCCAAAGCATGATATGCATCTTCGCACACAGCAACTTCGCCAGGATTGACCTCCCATCGATGTGCTGCTTCCCAGTAAATGCGGGGTTCACGCTTACTCGTGTTCAAACTTTCACACGACAAAATGAAATCAAAATAATGCAATACTCCTAAACGTGCTAAGCATGATTGGATAAGCGACTGCGGTGTTGCAGAAGCCACACACATATGCACTTTTTGCACGCTCAGTATGTTCAGCGCTTCTTCAACACCTGGTTTCAGCGGAAGATGCTCGCGATAATGATGAGCAAGAAGATCATTAATCTGCCCGGCAATTTCAGACGGCTGCCCCAAGTGAGGGAACCGTTCAGCAAGCAATACCGCTCCCTCACTCAGTGACAAAGTTTCTAACCGCTCACCAAGATCAACATATTCACTAGCCGCTATACCCTGCGATTCTAGGTATTCGTCGGTTAAATTGTTCCACATATCCATGGAATCAATCAGGGTGCCGTCCATATCCCACACCATGTAGCGTTTAATCATGCGATAGCACTATTCTCTCAGCGGCTTCACGTAACTGCGCTGTGGCTGCAGCAGAATCGTCTGCACCAAAAATGGCGGATACCACAGCCACGCCATCAATGCCTGTTTGCCGCAATAGGTCAATATTGCCCGCATGAATTCCGCCAATAGCAACGGTGGGAATATTCACAGACGCACATATATTGCTCAAAGTTTCTAACGACATATAGTCAGCATCTGCTTTAGTGGAAGTGCTAAACACAGCACCCAAGCCCACATAATCAGCACCATCCTGTTCCGCTTTTACAGCTTCTTCAAGAGTTGAGGCAGATACGCCCAGAATCATGGAATTTCCCACTCTCGCGCGCACTTTTGCTGCCGCTTCATCACTTTGACCAACATGAATACCATCTGCATCGCAGGCAATAGCCACGTCTACATTGTCATTAATAATGAACGGCACATTGTATTGCTTGCAGAGAGCACCAATTTCACACGCTTCATCAAGAAAATCATCATCACTCATGTTTTTCTCACGCAGTTGCACGCAGGTCATACCATTTTTCAGTGCATCTTCAACGCGATCTCGCAGCGAATAGTTAGCCGACCATGCGCGGTCTGTAACGCCGTACAGCAACATCATATTTTTTACGAATTCACGGCGATTATCGGACTTCATAACGCGCCTTTTCTTCGAGCTGCTCAGGAGTTAAACGCTGAACAGCATCAATAATATAGTTACGATAGCTGGAGTTTCCGTCTAGCTCGGTCATACGCTCGTGACCAATTTCGCCGCACACGCCCATAACAATTACAGCCGTTGCAGCGGCTTCTAAAGGCGTTGATGGGTTCGCCCCTAAGTATGCGCCAAGCAGAGCAGACAACTGACATCCGGTGCCTGTAATAGTTGACATTTCAGCGTGACCATTGAAAATGCAGTAGGCTTTCTGTTCATTTGCCACAATGTCGATAGCGCCAGTCATCGCAATAACTGAGCCAGTTGCTCGAGCCATAGATTTAGCGAATTCAACAGCTTCACCGAGGTTTTCCGCTGTCACAGCATCTTCATCGCTCGCATCTACACCGCGACTGTGTGATGCCGTTTCAACCTCTATATCTAAAAGTTGAGCAATAAACTTCATCTCTGAAATATTGCCGCGAATAACAGCAAACTGCACTTCTTTAATGAGTTGAACCGTGGTCTCATTGCGCAGCGTCGAAGCGCCCACACCCACTGGATCAAGCACTACTGGATGCCCCACTGCATTAGCTTTTTTACCGGCTCGTAGCATTGCTTCACGCGTTGCGTCATTGAGTGTTCCGATGTTAATGTTCAATGAAGCGCAAATAGACGTGATTTCTTCAACCTCATCTACGCCATCAGCCATAATTGGTGATCCGCCGCTTGCTAACACGATATTGGCACAATCATTGACCGTGACAAAATTAGTAATATTATGCACAAGTGGTTTATTTTCGCGCACATTATTGAGCATTTCTGTGAGCATATTGTTTTACCCCTTTATCTTGAATATGTAAAAGGAGAAACGCGCTGGATGCATGGCACTGTTGCATATTCCGCGCAGCTCGTGCTGTATGCTGTATGTTTCGCGTACGAGCTGATATATGCAGATGGCTGCTCTGTTTAGTATGTATGAGTCAAGCATATGCACCCTCGCGTTTCATCTTTTTCTTATTTCATGAGAGGCCTGAAACGGAAGAACCGCACATAAGCGGTATGCATAAACGGTACGCATAAGCGATATGCATTGCATTCCCTACGTTGGTATTATCCACATCAGGTTCAAGGGTCGATGGTTGTACCATCCTCTCAGCCTGTTACACAAGCTCCCCGTGATGTACATCGTACAGCAAGGGTTATAAAAGTGGGATAATGTTCCAAAATATAGGCGTCAAACTATAGGCGTCAAACTATAGGCGGAATAAACGAGGTTTTATATAGCATACTTATATAACAGCTTCTGATTCGAGTAAACTTTTCAAAGTACAGCTACGGAGGTGAAAATCGGAATATTTTTTCATCGAATACCTCACGACGCGATTGTAGAGATTTGCTGGATTGAGCAAATCATTCCACTTCACACGTATAAATGAATATCCCAAAGATTCAATTGCATTTTGCCGATTGAGCTGGGCGTGGAGAGCATCATTAAATTCTCGCTCGTTTGTTCCCATTTTTCCCACGCCATCAAATTCAATAATGAGGCGCACTTCTGGAACTGCAAAATCTGCAAAATAATCATGACCATTCAAGTGAATCTTATATTGACTCACCAATGCGTCTGAAAAAACCGCATATAAAATCGGTTGTAATGCTGCTTCTCCTACTGATTCGCAAGCAGCATCGGCTGCGTTAATGAGTAATCTTCCTTTGTCATAATTACCTAACTTTGGATGTTCTTTCTGTATCTTGTCTAAACGTACAAGAAGTGACTGCTTCACTTGTTTTTCTAACGAACGCGAATATTGCCATTGAAAATGCGAAAATTTCGTGAGCTTATGCAGAATTTGGGATACTGCAACCAACGCATCAACCCCCGGACGAGAAATAACCATACGAATAGCAGTATTTTCAAGAGACTCAACCGGAAGATTGTCGATTGTTATATATTTATCGCCGCGTTGCAGGCTTAAAGTTGGACGAAATTCTCTCGGTTCAAAATCCTCTGTGTTAATCGTAACTTTTGGTAACGTTGTTTTATGCCGATTGCTGTTGGTAGCAGCGTAAACAGAAGGTTCTACGTTCCACGGCGAAAGGCCATGTAAGAGTATGGCAGATTCATGCGTAAAGTATCGCAGGTTTTTCCGTGTATGATATACGCCCACAATTCTTGCCAAATTCACCGCATAACGAATCTGCCAACGCGGAGTTTCTACTGAGAACGACTCAATGTTCATAACCACGGACCGTAAAACAGTAACATGCGGATAGCGCACTCGTCTTTTCTCATTGCCTCGTAAACGCGATATATTCGTCTGCAAATTATTCATACTATCGATACTGGTTTTTCCTTCTGGGGAAAACAATTTTTCGAGACATTGTGCACCAATGTGAATAACTACGTTTATTCGATGAACTTATTGACTCACAATCACGTTAGATCTTATGGTTGCGCTCGCTGTGATTATTAGCTTAGCTTCGCTTAGATTCGCTTAGATTCGCGGAACTCGCGTCCTTTCATTCGTAGCCACGAAGCTTAAATGCTCTGAAATGGCTTGGTAAAGGCTTTACCCTTCACATATGAGCGTGTGTGTGAGTGTTACAGCTGAACAGCTCATCAGTGGCGACTGTTGTGTCTTGATTTTCAAGGGTAATCAGGTGCTTGTTTATCAGTTGTGTACTGTAAGTCTCACACACGTGGACTTGTGTGAGCGTTACAGCTGAAATTGCCTGTGAAATCGGGGTGGTAAAAGCTTTATCATTCACACACATGAACTTGTGTGAGCATTAAAGCCGAAATATGCCATTTTTAGGTCATGGTAAAAGCTTTACCACTCACGCACAAGCTCATCAGTGAGCATCACAACACAACAGCCAATGCACACTGACCGTCTTTCCTTGATTTTTCAACGAAAATCAAACACATACTTAACCACGATATGCTGTAACACTCACACACGATGACTTATGTGAAAGCTAAAGCTCAAAAAGACCATTTTTACCCCTTGGTAAAAGCTTTACCACTCACACACAAGCCCATCAGTGAGCATCACAGCAAAAATGAGCTAATCCGCAGAAAACAGCGTCCCCCCCCCGATATCATTCTGGATTAATTAGCAGTCTCCTCATGGACGCAATTACGTGATATGAAAACTGCTAACCGCTATCTCACGAGAGAAAAGAGAAAACGATGAGTGATACTCCAGAAGTAACTCCAGTAGGACCTCAGCCTGTGCCACCGGCTACAGCTCCACTTCCAGTACAGGAAGTAAAGTCAACGAGCGCTTTAGCTATTACTAGCTTGGTGCTCGGTATTATTGCAGTAGTATTTTCTTTTATTCCTATTATCAATAATCTCGCTTTTATCCTTGGGATTATTGGCGTTGTGTTCGGCGTAATTGGTCTTGTTGCCACAGGTAAACGAGGTAAGAAAAAGGGACACAACATCGCTATTGCTGGTGTGGTATTAACTGTTCTCGCCATGGTTATTACTATTGCTATGCAGAGCGCATTTTCAAAGGCGATTGATGACGCTACGAAGGAAACAACTTCTTCTGCAACTTCTTCTGCAACTGCTGAAAAAACAACTGAAAAGCCACAGAAAGCTGAGGCAGACAAATCAGACGAAAAGCCTGAAGAGAGCGCAGATGGTTCCGTAAAGATTGATAACGGAAATTACACAGTCAAGATTGTTTCTGCTGTCAAGTCAAATCCTGATTATGAAGGTAAGCCAACCGTACTCGTTACTTATGAAGTAACCAACAATAAGAATAAGAATTCTAACTTCATGGAGATTCATGCGGAAGTTTTCCAGAACGGAAAATCGCTCGATACTGCTATCTACATGGATCAGCCAGAAGGCTACGATTCAAACAGTATGATGACTACTTTGCAGCCAGGTGCAACAAACACGGTAACACAAGGATACGTTCTTGAAGACGAGACGAATCCTGTAACCGTTGAGGTTAAAGGCACCATCGATTTCTCTTCAGGCGACGAAGCCAAGAAGGAATTCGCCCTTCAGTAGGATTACTTGGCTTCGTTTGGCTTCCCCTAACGTATTGGTGATGTTCTTCTAGCAATTCAGTGTTGGTGTTAGAAGGACATCACCTTTTTAGTTCGAGTTGACCGTCTGGCAAACCTATCCGCACATAGCTACGTGAAGCCGAAGAAAGTACAGTGTAAAGCTTGATAGCGCTGCCTAGACCGTATAAAACTGGCGCGAAAAGTGATCCGCTACGCTGAATCACTCCCCACTGCTAAAACCTGCCCTCGTATGCTGTCACACACCCTGCAGATACTGCGTAACACATTGCCCACATACGGTCATATATAAAAAGCACTCCTCCACATACCTCAACAGGTGTAGTGGGAAGAGTGCTTTATTTGGTAGGGCCACAGGGACTTGAACCCTGGACATAACGATTATGAGTCGCTTGCTCTAACCGACTGAGCTATGGCCCCATCCTCATGACTGGTATCACGCGCAGAGGGACAAGGCCATACTCGTGCAGTCACGTGTTTTAGTGTACCCAAAAGACTCGAAAAGTGACACACGTCAGCCTACCGAGAACGCAAGAACGCATAAAAAGTGGTGAGAACCAACACACACCACACACGTGAATGTCAGCTCTCACCACTTCAGCATGATTTGAGGCATTACTTTAGGCGCACACCCCTAGTCCTACTCAGCCTACTCAGCCTTCTCCAACTCATAATATGAAGGCAACCCCATGTAATTGAACTTCACAGTCTTCATCTTCTGAGCAGCTCCAGCAGACACATTGTCATACCACAGCGGAATTACAGGCAAATCCTTGAGCAGCAACTCTTCAGACTGGTGATATGTGTCAATAGAATCCTTCAACTCAGTCTGAGCCGCAGCCTTATCCATAAACGCATCAAACTCCGCAGACTTGTAATCGCCGTTATTCAGTCCCTTGCCATCTGCTGAAGCAGAATCATAGGCTTGGAAAAGGTACCCTTTCGGATGAGGATAATCTGATTGCAAACCTGAACGGAATGCTCCCGAAGTTTCACGCTTATTCACAGCTGTTGCAAAATCTTTGCTTGTAGCATATGCATCGCCTTCAGCGGTAATGTCTAAAGAGTTAGAAATGGAATTTGCCACAGCATCAACCCACTCTTTATATGGACCATCTGCATTGTATCCAATAGTAAAAGTGCCTTCCCATGTGGAGATTGCATCTGCTTGTTCCCACAATTCCTTAGCTTTCTTGGCATCGTATGTCAAGACTTCAGAACCGTTCAAATTCTTAGAATATCCAGCAATAACAGGTGCTAAGAAATCTGTTGCAGGCGTTGCAGCACCGCTAAGAATCTTGTTAATTACAGATTCTCGGTCAATAGCATAGGAGATGGCAGCACGTCGCAAAGCTCCCTCTTCACCTTGGAAATGTGCAAGATGCTGAGGAATAGTGATGGACTTAAAAGCAGACGAACTATCTGAGAAAGCCTGAATACTGTGGTCATTCTTATAGTTTGCGAGCGCGGATGTTGGAATCGTGTCGAGAACATCCAGATTTCCACCCTGCAAATCGGAGTATGCCGAATCCAAAGAATCATAGACTACGAAATCAATGCCAGCATTCTTTGGCTCACGCACACCTGAATACTTCTTGTTTACACGCAGTTTAATATTCTTGTTGATATTCCATTTCTCCAGCACATATGGACCGTTAGAAACGGTTGGATTTTTACCGAATGCGTGAATATCTTTATATGCTACGGATGGGATTGGCAAGAATGCAACATCTCCGACTTTATAGGAGAAAGATGAATCAGGAGCATTCAAGGTCACTTCAAGTGTCTGATCATCTACTACTTTCAGCCCAGATAGCTGTGCTTGCGGATCGACACCTTCGGCTTGAAGCTCATCGTAGCCTTTAATTGTTGCAAAAATAGACGCGCCAACCTGAGCATTGGCAGCGTTAGCAGCATAAGACCATGCGCGCGCATACGTTTGGGCAGTAATAGCCTCACCATTAGAGAATTGCAATCCCTTTTTCAGCGTGATTGTGTAAACAGAAGCATCAGCATTTGGCGTGATAGATTCTGCTTCATCCATCACAAGTTCACCTTTATTGGTAAAAGTGACCAGACCGTCAAAAAGTTGAGTTGCAATTTTCCAACTTGCTGTATCAGATACATTTCCTGGAAGTAGCTCACCTGTTGGCTCGACAGAATTTACAGTAATGATGGCATTCTTATCCATGCTGCTTCCAGAGGAAGCTGGTTTGCTTGTAGAACCGCATGCAGCGAGGGACAAAGCTGTAAAAAATGCAATACCCGCCACAGCAATTTTCTTGCCAACGGACCTCACGCGATTGAAGTTTAAGAATGAAATGCGCATGATACCTCTCAGTTACCCCTCAAAACAGTTGAAATAAAAATGCTCCAAAACATTTGCATACTATATTTTTTGGAGCATGTCATTTATGTATGTCTTTAAGTTTATCTACACATCCCCGATTAGCTTGCGCTTTTTACAGCTCTCAGCGATAAAAGTGAGTATGATCAAATCCGAATAGCGATATGGGCAACCTCGTACATAAAAGTTGCAGCCGTCCCGTAAAAAGATGGTTGTTCTTAATATAGCTCCGACTATTTGCTCAGTAAAGCCTAAAAAGCTTTTCAATTACATCATTTTCCTCTAAATGATGTAATTAAATTCAGAATGATGCAATTAAAAACGCACAATAAAAAAATCTGAAACCACCACTCCATTACGCGAACAATTACGAAAACAAAACATCAACCCCAAACGCGCATAGCAAATGGCACCAATCATCGAGCAATGAACGATAACCTTTCCCCCAAAGTGCACTCATAGCAGCATAAAATCCACCTGCTCTCTGTCTGCCATTTCTGCAAAAATAAGTGGTGGATATGTGCGTTTTTCTAAGTGAATTTTTACCTCTCTCTTCCCCAATAATTGAGGCGCTAGAGACAAAAGAGGCAAAAAGCGAAACAATAAAATCGCACAGCACACGATAACGAGATAATACAAAACACGAATAGGACACAATGGCTGAGTTTATTTATCAGATGATTAACGCTCGCAAGGCATATGGCGATCGCGTAATTCTGGATAACGTTACTTTGAACTTCTTGCCTGGCGCAAAGATTGGCGTGGTAGGCCCTAATGGTATGGGTAAGTCCACCTTGCTCAAGATTATGGCCGGTACCGAAAACTTATCTAATGGTGAAGGTGGCATTACTCCTGGCTACACAGTGGGTATTTTGCAGCAGGAACCACCTTTGAACGAAGATAAAACTGTTATTGAAAACGTGCGTGAAGCGTATGGCGATCTATATGCCAAGCTCAAGCGTTTTAACGATATCGGTCTTGAAATGGCTGAACCAGACGCTGATTTCGATGCTTTAATGGCAGAGATGGGAACGCTTCAGGAAGAAATCGACGCAAAGAATGCGTGGGATTTAGATAATCAGATTGAACAGGCAATGGACGCTTTACAGTGCCCAGATCCAGATTCTCCAGTTACTGTTCTTTCCGGTGGTGAGCGTCGCCGTGTAGCTTTGTGCAAGCTTCTGTTGGAAGCCCCAGACCTCCTCCTGCTCGATGAGCCTACTAACCATTTGGATGCAGAATCTATTTTGTGGCTCGAACAGTTCTTGCACAACTATCAGGGTGCTGTTTTGGCTGTTACCCACGACCGCTACTTCCTGGACAATGTAGCGGAATGGATTTGCGAAGTTGACCGCGGTCAGCTCTTCCCATATAAGGGTAATTACACCACATATTTGGAAACTAAAGCTAAGCGTTTGGAAGTTCAGGGTCAGAAAGACGCTAAGCTGGCTAAGCGTTTGAAGAGCGAACTTGAATGGGTCCGCACCTCTCCTAAGGGTCGTCAGGCAAAGAACAAGGCTCGTCTGGAACGCTATGATCAGATGGAGCAGGAAGCACGTAATTCCAAGAAGCTTGACTTCTCTGAAATTCAGATTCCACCAGGACCTCGTTTGGGTTCCACTGTTTTGGAAGCAAACCACATTCATAAAGCATTCGGAGACCGCGTGCTTATTGACGATTTGAGCTTCACCCTGCCTCGAAACGGCATTGTGGGTATTATTGGCCCTAACGGCGTAGGTAAAACTACTCTGTTCAAGACCATTGTAGGTTTGGAAGAGCTGACCAGCGGCGAGCTGAAGGTTGGCGAAACTGTTTCTATCTCTTATGTAGATCAGAATCGTGCAGGTCTGGATCCAAATAAGAACCTATGGGAAGCAGTTTCTGATGGGCTTGATTACATTGAAGTTGGCGGCGTTGAAGTACCAACCCGCGCCTATGTGGCAAGCTTCGGTTTCAAGGGGTCTGATCAGCAAAAGCTGACTGGAGTGCTCTCCGGTGGTGAGCGTAACCGTTTGAACTTAGCTTTGACGTTAAAGCAAGGCGGCAACCTCCTGCTGCTCGATGAGCCTACCAACGATTTAGATGTGGAAACACTGGAAAGCTTGGAGAATGCTCTTGAGTCATTCCCAGGATGTGCAGTGGTTATTTCTCACGACCGTTGGTTCCTTGATCGCGTAGCTACTCATATTTTGGCTTGGGAAGGCGATGATGAGAATCCTGCAAAGTGGTTCTGGTTCGAAGGTAACTTCCAAGCTTATCAGGAGAATAAGGTGGCTCGTTTGGGTGAAGAAGCATCTAAGCCTCACCGCATTCATCGCAAGCTAACACGCGAGTAAACCGCTGAAATAAGAACTCATAAAGAGAGTGCATACCGACGCAGTTCAAGCAAAAGGTATGCGCTCTCTTTTTATTTCTACACTGCTATGCGCAAACATTGCGCTCGCTGCTCCCCCGCATTCATCTATATCAGCAAGCAAACCATAAATAACAAGAAACCAATGAGGGTCTCCACATATGTGGAGACCCTCATCATCTATGATTATTGCGATACCCGTACGCAGAAAGCAGAAAGCAGAAAGATATCAGCTCATCTTAGGCTTGCGCAGCGGCTTTCTTCGCAGCACGTGCCGCTTTACGCTCTTTACGACGCGCCTTCTTCGCAGCTTTTCGAGCATTGACTCGATCTACTGTTGCAGGCACATGACGCCACACGCTGAAGAAGAGTAATACAGCAGCTAAGGCATAGAGCACTGCGCGCACTGTATTAGTCACCGTAGCCAAACCATTCTTACTCTTAATAACTGAGCCAGGCATTGCCCCATTCATAGCACGTGAGTTAGCCACAGTAAATAGATAACGGTGGGCGGCTTCACGAGCAAATGGGTACACATGTGGATCAGAGACATTCACACTCTTACCGGTTGGATCTGAAGCGTTGAGCAACTTGATATCTGCGCCAGCTTCGATCATCTGCTCAGTATCCATAAAGACACCCGTATTAGCGTTATCGGTAATAATGGCGCCATCGAAGCCCCATTCACCGCGTGCCACACCAGAAACCAAATTATAGCTTCCACCTGTCCATGTTGTACCTACGCGGTTAAAGGCAGTCATAATGCCGCGAGTAGCACGCATAGTAGTTTGCGCATTCTCATATGTACCATCAGCAGTCTTCTTCACATATTTAACGGTATTGGTCAGCTTGAGACTATCTTCGAATGGCTTCAAGTAAATCTCACGTGCGGACTGCTCGTTAAGCCACGTGGCCAAACCTAACTGTCCATTACGATCTCCACGGTGATTTTCCTGATCGTTGAAGGCAAAGTGCTTTACGTAGGTGTAAATACCGTTATCAGAAAGTACCTGAATTTCTGGCTGAAGCATCAAAGAGGTTAGAATTGGATCTTCTGAATAGTACTCACCATTACGTCCGGAGAATGGTGTGCGATGAATATTCATTGATGGCGCATACATACCGGCAACCTGACGCAACAAAGCCTCATCTGCACGCAGCTGTCCGAATTCTTTCGCCAGTTGCGTATTGTATGTTTGAGCCAGCACCATAATATTTGGATATGGATAAGAAATAGCCCCATAGAACCAGCTGCTTGCAGCATCAGCTTCATAGTTAAATGGCATATCAATAGACTTAATTGCAGACACGCCATAGCCTGAATTACCAATCAACTCTTTATATTCAGCTTCTGTCAACTGATCGAGCAGCGCATTCCATGCTTTATCATCAAATGCTAAACCGCGCATTTCAATTAACGTCTTACCATTCTTCTTACCAAAGACTGGAGTTGCAGTTTTCTTTTCAGTATTTCCAGAAGCATGGGCTTTCAGCTTCTTCATCAGAGAATCTGAGGCTTGCTTAGCGTAGGTGTAGGATTTGCCATCCTGACCATTAATTTCATTACCCCATGTGGAAATCTGCTTTGATGCTTCACCATCATGAGTTGGGAAAGTACCCACCCAATCCTGACGCGTCAGATATTGAGCATCGCCAGCTGCATCATCAAACTTATTTGTAATCTTCACACCGGTCACATTATCGGTGGCGTATGTGGTGGTATCTACGTCAGTATTTGCTGGTGTATATACCTGAACTGCAGAAGCATATCCGTCAGCAGTCATGCCATCAGCTGTTGTTTTACCAGCACGAGCTAAGAAATTATTAGTTGCCGCGTGAGCATTGTTAGCATCAGTAAAGAGATAATCTCCAGCATCCAGAATATAGGTCTTTGCCTGCTTGGAATCGTAAGCTTTGAGCAGATCTTTCTTAATAGAAATATTAAGGGTTTGCGACTGCCCAGGTTCAAGCTGATCCGTCTTAGCGAAACCTACAAGCTGAGCAGCAGCTTTCTCAATACCATGTGCCTTGTCATAGTCAGTGTATGGAGACTGCATATAAATCTGAGCCACATCTTTACCAGCAACATCTCCAGTATTTGTAATAGTGACGGTTGCTTGCAATGTATGAGCATCTGCCTCACGAAGAGTGAAATTGCTATGACTAAAAGTGCTGTAGCTTAAACCGTGTCCGAATGGATAGACAACTTGCTGATTATATTCAAAATCACCCGCATTGCCTTGGTTCATCACTTTATCGAAATAGCGGGTTTCGTAGTAACGATACCCCACATAAATACCTTCTTTGTAGGTTACATAATTGTAGCCTGTCAACTTGCCAGAGCTATCTGTGTACTCGTAATCACCAAAGTTTTGAGCTGCTGCAGATTGCAAAGCGTCCGCTTCAAAAGTATCTACAGTCTTACCTGATGGGTTAAATTTGCCAGAGAATACTTGACCAACACCATCATTCAGACTTTCAGCCAGCAACACTGCTTTAATATGTGGGAAATCCTTTAGCCAATCCAACTGCAATGAAGCATTAGACTTAATGAGCATAGTCACAGACTCAAAATTGTCATTCAAATACTTGAGTACTTCCAGCTCCGTAGAGTCTGGTTCAAGATAGGATTTTTTCTGATCTGCAGCATCTTGTGCATGGTTATACATGGAACGTGCCATATCGCGGCCTTCTCCGGCCACGCGCGACCATACGAAAATCGGCATAGTTCCCTTGGCTGAGTCGAGCAGACCTTTTTTCTTTTGCAAGACCTTGAGTGGAACTTCATTAATAGAAAAATCTTCAGCATCTCCAAAGCTTCGAGAACCTGGACCTAAACCATATCCTTTGGTTTCATCTGAATTATAGAAATCCCACAAAGTGCTGTTTACATCAAAACCTGCATGAGTGAAAATATCTTTTATAGACGTGCCAGAGCCTTGTCCAGTAAGACTTCCCAAAAGTGAGAATATGCCAACATCAGATGATTGACGTGTTCCAGAGTTTACAGAGAAAAAGCTCACTTTCGTGCCTTTTTTCAATGGCAAAGTTGAATCATCATTCTTCAGCAGAACTGTGCCTTCACCTGTAATACGGTTCGCTAAATCTTCTTCTGCCGCACGAATATTTTCTTCAGTATGTTGTGGCTTGTAATAGTTGAGATCCAAACCTTCAGTATTTACTTTGGAATTATCAACGGTATGGCTATAAGCAGTAGCGAGGCTTCCAATCATTTTATTGCTGAAGCCACCAATAACAGTTCCTCCCATGAGAAAGGCCGCAGCCGCAATAACGGAAAAACTTGTTTTAACCACTCTACCCACACGCCCTTGACGGCGAGGAATATTATTACTCATCTCTCCTCCTTGATTATGAGTGTGTACTTATAGACTGGCACACACATCAGCATCATGTCAGAGAGTTTTCGTCAGCTGCTCTCAGGATTTCGTGAATGGAACAGGCAACACAATAATCAGATTAAATGTATGGTTGTGCGTGGTAAAAGACATATGCCCTTTATATGAACTCACCACATGGTGCATGGATTTCATGCCAAAACCATGCTCATACAGTTCTTTCTTGGAACTTTTCAAAACACCATCACTGGCATCACGCTCTCCACTAAATTGATTCGTTTGACGAATCACCACCATAGAGCCTTCAAGCGCTATATTGAGGGAAATAGATTTGCTTAACTCATCTGTATGTATGCTGTCCACAGCTTCTATGGCGTTGTCCATCATATTGCCCACTAGGGAGTAAATATCGGCATCTTCCATAAAATCTAAAGCAGAACCATCAACTAAACAGTTCAAAGTAATGCCGCGCTGTGCACAATACAGACTCTTATCGTTCAAAATAGCGTCTACAGCACGTGACCCCGTATGAAAAAGAGCATCATACGATGCCAGAGACTGTTGAAGTTCCTGAACCATGTGCGGAGATGTTTGCGATAGATGCGCAGATTCAGAAACAAAAAATTTCTTCATATCATGCATTTTCATATTAATAATGTCACGATATTCTTGACTCATCTCGTAATGCTGTTGCTGACGGCGTGCAATATCTTTCATCACCTCAACCTCATGAATAATTTGATTGCGTGAGGAAGCCAACAGAAGAACGCTAAGCACCATGATGGAACATATTAAGTCGTATCCGTGCAGCAAAACATTCATAGAGAAATATAGCGCAAAATTCGAATCCACATCGAAAATATGCGTATTTAATGCAAAACCAAAATTATTAGCGAAAATAACGAAAGCAAAGACTGCAATACAGGCTGCAATCCACCATTTTCGATCCCGTATAGCTTGGTCATTAACCTCCACTTTGCGTCCCAGACACCACCACATAGCAATACCGCCTGCACAATAGATGAGGAAAATGAAGAATTTGAACAGTGGATTATCATAGAAATTTCCTAAATTCCCGTTATAAACAAAGCCGCCTATGAGCTGCACTATATCTGCTACCACATGTTCATAACAGTATCCAATCGCCACTGTAGCAATAACGGTGACGAACGAAGCACGTGTTAAAGCGTGAATCCCGGCGATAAGCAGACATAGTTGAATCAAGAGTGGAAAATAACTCAGAACAGTAATGCTATGGTCTTGTACAGAATATAAAACTGGACCATTCAACACAGTCGTCATCAATAAAAAGGCTACGAAACACAGCCATCTGCCTGGAGCTTCTCTCCACGTTCTCCACTGCAGTGCACGCGAGAAAACGACGATATAGGCAAATAAATAGATAGTAAAAGTTGAGGGAAATGAGCGAATAAACAAAGAGCCTGGCCATAGAAAATCAAAAAATGTGCGCATCTCTACCATTGCTCCCTCTCCTACAATCCTGATTTCATAGCTAGGAGTGCATCTAAAACCTGTTGCTTTTTGCCTCGGCTCATATCAACCCGATAGTTTGCTGCATCTGTGTGAATCAGTAGCTCTTTATCATTAAAACCGGTCACGCATTGCATATTGACCAAACAGTAGCGATGGCATTGCACAAAATGAACAGGTTCTAAGAGCGCAGCATATTCTTTAAGCGTTCCCCATACAGTACGCACTGTGCCGTCAAGAAAATACACATAAACCAAATGGTCACGCACCTCAATATGTGTGATGTCGTGTGACGACACGAAATAGGTGCCTTCGCTCGAGGTTAAGGTCAAGGTCACATCGCGCACATTAAGTTCCACCTGAGCCATAGCACGTTTCATAGTAAGCGCGAAAGTAGCGTAATCAAACGGTTTAATAAGATATCCGACTGCACTGACTTCATAACCTTGAGCAGCTAATTGCGCCACCTTAGTAGTGAAGATAAGAGGAATTTGTGCATGGGTTGGCGACTGCTGTCTATACAGGGATGCAGCTGTCATACCGTCCATACCCTGACCGTCATCTCCAGGCATTTCAATATCCATGAACACGAGATCAAACTGCTGCGAGCGCGCGGCATTAAGAAAATCTTGAGCATTCACAAAACGCTTAATAGCGGTTGACTGATGTGATTGCTCCATAAACCGTTCTATGGCTTCATGCGTAACGAGAGCGTCTTCTTCAGTATCTTCTACAAGGGCGATAGAAATCATGCTATCTCCTTGTGCGATGGCACCGGCAACACAATACGAATCTCAAAAATATGGGCATTATTGTCGGCATGAATGCGCACTGTTCCTTCGTATTCCTGAACAACTGCTGCAATTGATTTCATACCAAAACCATGGAAGCGTTTATCTGTTTTTTGAGATACTGGAAGACCGGTTTCATCAGAAATAACCACGTCATCAGCATAGAAATTAGAGGATTCAATAATGGCGTATCCTCCATTGGAATGAGCGTTTAATTCAATCACTCGATTATGCGCGTCAAGGCGTGGATTCTCCACAGCTTCAATAGCGTTATCTAAAATATTTCCAAACAGTGAGGCTATTTCTGACGGCTCCAAAAAATCGAAATTCTGTCCATCAATTATTGCCGACAATGTTATGGAGTGAGCTGAGCAATATAAACTTTTTTCAGTTAGTACTGCATCTATCAAGTCATTGCCGGTTTGATAAATGGAATCATACACGCGAATAGCATTCTCTAAATCGTGCATAGAATCTGTTGACACGTGTGAAAAATCTTGCTGCGTTCCGTTGAGATTTTGAATCTGTGCACGAACGCTTGCTAAGCCTTTGCGTACGTCGTGAAATTTTGTATTCACCAGTTCCATATTTTCACGACTCATATGATAATGCCGCATTTTTGCTTCGTTGAGCTGGGTGAGCAAGTCAATATCACTAATTAATCGATCTCGAGTGGAAACTAATAATAATACAGACATCCCCAGTAAGGTGCAGAGGAAATCAAGCATACGGAAGGCTACATCCACACTCAAAGGGATTATATTTTGTAGTGTTTGAGTTACAAGAACCATATTGAACACAATGGCACATACGAGAACAAAAATACTTAAAGTAACCCATCGTAAAGATTTTTTAACTGCCTCTATCTGAATTCGAAAGCGCTGAGCTAACCATGTACCCACATATATATACAGCACCGCAAGCACACAGATTCTCAGTGCGAACCACCACAATACGTTCATTGGAATCAGTACCTGCAGCACAGACGCGGCAGTAAAACCTAAATGTTGTAACCCATACCCCATAACCATATAGAGCAAAGCTTCAATACCTGACACATCATAGAGTTGACGAATAATAAGAGCAAGCAAACATGCATAGATAATATACAGGAGACATGTGAGAGGGAAAATAAAAGTTTCCAGATATGTATACCTATATAACAAACTCCTACCGCATATTGCAACAGCACAATACACACATAAAAGTACAACGAATGTTCCCCCAGAAACTATTTTCGCTTTCCACCCAACTTTCATACGAGCCTTGCTGGTCACTATAAGAACCGCTATCACAGTTTCAAAAGGAAAACTAAAGAAAGAATAATAATCAAGATGTATCATTACACATCCCCAGCATGAAAAGCAACGAGCTGTTGGCTAATATCTCGACGCATTGCACGCGACACATGAAGTTCTACTCCATGAACATTAATATCTCCTGAAGTAGCATCATACTGCTTGACGTGTGCCAGATTAATCGCATTGTAGCGGCTAATAAGTGCGAAGTTATATTTCTCTACTTGAGCAAAAGCAGCTTTGAGACTATTCCATGTCGCATATACTCCTTGAGCAGTGTAGTAGCACAGTCTATGCGAGCGCACTTCGAGATAAAAAATATCCGTGGTCTTCACATACACAATACCGTCAGTAGTTTCAATAGCAATCTGTTCTGTTGAACGCAAATCGAGTATACGCTCAACTTTATGCCATGCAAGTGCAAAACTTTCTACAGAAATAGGTTTAACAAGATAACTCGTTGCATCAACCTCGTAACCAGCAACTGCGTATTGAGCCATACGGGTAGTGAACACAATAACTACATTACTGTCATACGCTCGAATTGCGCGAGCAGTTTCCATCCCATCTAGACCCGGCATTTCAATATCCAAAAAAATTACGTCAAAATTATGCCCCTGAGGATGTAATTCAATAAAATCCGTACCAGATTGATAAATTTTTATCTGTGCTGAGGCGTCCTTCTCTTGCACTAAGGCAAGAGTCGCTTGAGCCTCTTGCATAACATCATCAATGATGGCTATACGCATATCTTTCTCCTATTTCAGCCCCTTTTTAACTCTACACGAGTGTTAACCGGAACTCGACCATTTAGGAAATAAAATAAACCTCTGGCGGAAATTCTCTCCCTTTTCATGTTGCTAATTCTAAGGTTAATACATCGCACATCAGTAAGGATGTGGCGAAATTCAAAGGAGAAAAAATGGGTGACAACGTTGTGCAGCCCGCACAGAGTAAGACAGCAAAAAAGCAACGGATACCAATGCGTAACGGATTTTTCCTAGCTATATGGATTCCTATTACTGTTATATGCGCATTATTAGCAACTATCCTTTTTGCTGGATTGAATTTTGCTAGCGGCGCTATAGATGTCTTATTAGGTGGCGGAACTTATACAGCAAAAAACAGTGGAAATGCTAAGGCAGCAGATTTAAATTTCTATCCTAAAAAATATAAAAATCTCCAAGAGGCTATGGATGCTTCCGGTAAGGTAACACAAAAGATTGCTGATGAAGGTATGGTTCTCATGAAGAACGATGGCACTTTGCCTTTGCTTTCAACCGGCAAGATTACTCTTCTGGGACGTGGTGCTGCTGATCCACTGTATGGCGGCACTGGTTCCGGTCATACCGATACGTCTACCGCTATTAATATTAGAAGAGGCTTAGAAAAGGCAGGATTCGCAGTGAATCCCACTGTATATAAGCAGCTAGATTCATTCGCCAAAGCACATCCTGCAGAAAAAGGCGGACGTATTAATATCAGTTTCCGATTTGACGGCTCCACTTATCGTATTGGCGAAATGCCTGTAGATCATTATTCTGAAGCTTCCAAGAAGTCTTTTGCTGATTACAATGATGCTGCGGTGGTTGTTATTGGACGTACTGGCGGCGAGGGTGAAGATTTAACCACAGATATGAGCAAGTGGGATGACAACTATACTCCTGGTCAGCACTCTTTGGAATTAAACAAAGATGAAAAAGACCAGATTGCTTTAGCTAAAGAGAATTTTAAGAAGATTATTGTTGTCATTAATTCCTCTCAACCAATTGAAATGGGAGAGCTTGAGAACGATCCACAAATTAATGCCATTATTAATTCTGGAACTCCAGGTGCTACAGGTTTCCTATCGTTGGGTGAAATTCTAGCAGGTACTTTAAATCCTTCAGGCCATACCGTTGACACGTGGGTTCGTGATTTCACGAAAGACCCTACCTTTGTCAATATTGGATCTCACGAATACAGCAATTCAGGTAAGGTCAAGTCCTTCTTCGTTAACTATGAAGAAGGAATCTATTCAGGCTACCGATTCTACGAAACTGCTGCAGCTGAAAATTTCATTAATTATGATGAAGCTGTCGTATATCCATTTGGATATGGTCTGTCATATACCACATTTGATTGGAGTAATCCTCACTACACTGTAGATTCTCAGACCGGAACAATAACTGCCGAAGTAACAGTGACTAACACTGGTAAAGTAGCAGGTAAAGATGTTGTTGAACTCTTCTACTCTGCCCCTTACACTCGCGGAGGGATTGAAAAGTCTGCTGTTAATTTGGCTGATTTTGCTAAAACTGATGTTCTCGAACCTGGACAGTCCCAAACTGTAAAAGCTACTATTGCTATTGAGGATATGGCTTCCTACGATTACAAAACAGCAAAAGCATACGTCCTCGAATCTGGCAATTATGAGCTAAGCTTGCGTACAGATTCCCATACAGTCAAGGCTGGGATAGATAGCTTTACATACAATGTCCCTCAAACCATCATCTATTCAGGTAAAAACCATCGTTCCAGCGATAAGAAAGAAGTTACCAATCAATTTGATGAAGTCAATGAGGCGTTCAATTCTGGGAAGTTGAAGTTAATGAGCCGCGCTGATTTTGCTGGCACTTTCCCTCAAGCTCCCGATGAAGCAGATAAAACAGCATCTGAAGAACTGCTCAAGAAGCTCAATAACTCTACAACTAATGTAACGGGCTCTTCTTCTGCTGTGGCAGAGGAAAAGTCAATCGGCAAGGAATTAACTATGCCAACAGTGGGAGCGAAGAATAACATTCAGCTTTCTCAATTGCGTGGTTTATCATATGACGATCCGCAGTGGCAAAAATTCCTTGATCAAATGACGCTGAGTGAAATGGTTGACATACTTGATGACGGTGCTTATGCAACTGATGCAGTAACCCGTTTAGGAAAACCTCGCGCCATCAATTTTGATGGTCCGGCAGGATTCAGCTCCTTTATTAATAGTATTCACGGTTCCGCTTTTCCTACCGAAACTCTTATTGCTTCCACTTGGAATAGGGATTTAGCAGCTGCTATGGGTGATGCTATTGGTGAAGAAGGTCTCCAGCTTAACATTAATGGTTGGTACGGTCCAGCTGTGAATATTCACCGCAGCCCATTTGCAGGACGTAATTTTGAATACTACTCTGAAGATCCTGTGTTATCCGGGAAACTCGCCACTGAGGTAGCGAGCGCTGCCATGAACCGCGGTATCGTCGTATTTTTGAAACATTATGCTTTGAATGATCAAGAGCAAAATCGACAAGCTAATGGTTTGGATACTTGGGCGGATGAGCAAACAATTCGCGAAGTCTATTTGAAGCCATTTGAATTAACAGCAAAAAATGCTTCTGCAAAGCTGAAGTACCAGGCTGAAGATGGCTCTATTCAAACCAACACAATTGGATTGAACGGTATTATGAGTTCTTACAATCGAGTTGGCGGTGTATGGTCTGGCGGCAATTACGCTTTGCAAACACAAGTTTTGCGTAATGAGTGGGGTTTCCATGGTGCTGTTATTACTGACTTTGCTACCTCGGCTAGCCCATATATGATTCCGATGCAAGCTGTGGCAGCGGGTTCTGATATTCAGCTCACTTGGAGAATCTTTGAACAGTTCAAAGACACAAACAACCCAACAGCTGTGCACTTCCTTCGTAAAGCCGCACACAATGTGATGTATGTTACCGCAAATTCTAGCTCTCTCAACGGTTATGAATACGGTGCTGGTACTGCATGGCAAGCTCCTTGGTGGCGTTGGGTTCAATGGGTTGGCACTGGACTCTTCACTCTCCTCACGTTATGGCTTATTTTCTGGATGGTTACACGTGTACGTCGCGTAAGTCCGATTCGTAAAGCATGGAGAGAACAGCAGAAATCTAAAAAAGATACCAAAATATAAAGTCACTTTTAGCTGACTAATGCACGTGAATCCGGATATATCCTACTGCGATACATCCGGATTTGCATTCTCAGGATTTTCCCAGCTTTCTCTCGGGGTGTTATTCAGGTTTGCGATGTTATATATAAACATCAACGCAAGGATACCACCCAGATGCTTGAGTAGTTTCAAGCTAAGAAAACTGAGCAGGCATTCCCCAAGAAAATTGAATCCCCTTCTTCTTTTCTCTCTTTCTCTGTGAAATTCCTGTTGACTCCTCTGGGTCAGCAGGAATTTTGATTATTGAGTACATAGGACGAACAAAAATGGCACATATGACAGATAACACAGCACTTGACAACATCATCTCAGTTTTGTCGCTTACACAGCAAGAACATAACAGTCAACACACGCTTTTCACCGGAGAATCCCTGTATTTCCCTACCGGTCGCGTCTATGGCGGTCAAGTTATTGCACAATCAGTTATGGCAGCCAGTTACACCGTAGACAATCGACTACCACATTCTGTGCACGGTTATTTCATTAGCGCCGGCGATATTTCTCAAGATGTTCGCTTTGACGTAGAGCATTTACGCGACGGTCGCTCATTTTCTAGTCGTCGCGTCAATGTCACACAATCTCAAGGCTCAATCCTCACCGCTATTGCCAGCTTTCAAGACCCCGATCAAAGCGGTATAGATTTTGCAGATCCTATGCCACAAGCAGTAGCAGATCCAGAAAGTTTACCTAGTGCCAAAGAGCTGATGAAACCTTTTGCACAACACTCACCGTTTGCTAACTACTATGCCACCCAATCCCCTTTTGACATCCGTCACGTTACCCCAAGCGTGCTGTTGAACCCTTCTTCGCCATCTGACACATCGCCAGCATCCGGTCAGCAAATGGTGTGGATGAAGGTAGATGGTCACGTTGATGTTGACCAAACAACTCATCGCGCTTTACTTGCGCTGGGTTGCGATCAATTGATGCTTGAGCCTATTATGCGCCGTGGAAAGCTGGGCTTAACCACTCCTGGAATTCACTTTGCAAGCTTAGATCACTCCATGTGGTGGTATCGCGATATAGATATGAATCAGTGGCACCTCTACGTGCAAGATTCTCCAACAGCAGCTCATGGACGTGGTTTAAGTAATGCTAAGGTTTACGATGCTCACGGTCAGCTTGTAGCTGCTATTGTGCAAGAAGCTATGATTCGCGTGCCCGAAAAGTAAAACACATCTTCCTTCGAACGTTCTCATTATATACAATGGGAACGTTCACATATTTTTCAAGGAGGAAGAATGACTGTCTTTATCGATTCATCGCAAAAAATCGGTACAATTAGACCTGAACTTCATGGGCAATTTATTGAATTTCTAGGAACCTGCATTAATGAAGGTATCTGGGTGGGGCCGATTCTGATATTCCTAATACCCGAGGATATCGTAATGATGTTTTAAATGTTCTCAAAAAACTCAATCCTCCTATTTTGCGCTGGCCTGGTGGTTGCTATGCCGATATGTATCACTGGCGCGACGGCATTGGCCCACGAGACCAGCGTCCAGTGACTTTCAATGAAAACTTCGGAACTTTTGAACGCGAAGATAATCAGTTCGGCACAGATGAATTCTTGCAACTGTGTGAACTCATTGGCGCAGAACCATGGATTAATATCAATATGCTGTCTGGCAGTATTGAAGAAATGAAAGATTGGATGGAGTATTGCAATCGTAAAGAAGACACTACTCTATCACGTTTGCGTGCTGCCAATGGTCATCCTGAACCGTATAACGTAAAGTATTGGGGACTAGGCAATGAGGTGTGGGCTGGTGGCGGCACCATGACTCCTCAAACGTATATGGATAAATATCGCACATTCTCTTCGGCAATGCCTAAATTCACCTCTTCGGTTTTTGAAGCTACACAGATGTATCCTATTGCTTCAGGACCAGATACGAATAAACCACGCGAAAGCGTGAAATGGACACAAGATTTCTTTAAGGAACTTTCGCAGTATCGCCAGCCACCTATTAAAGGCTACGATATGCATTTCTACAATTGGAATATTACTGATCCTACAGATACTCCTACTGAATTCACTGAAGAGGGTTGGAATCGTGTTATTGACGGCTGCTTGGAGCTTGAAAATCTTTTACGCACTCAATACAGTCTCGTCAATGATGGAGTAAAGCTCGTTCCAGAACCAGAAGGACCTCTCGATTCCAAATTAGAACACGTTGACTTAATTATTGGAGAATGGGGAAACTGGCATTATAGTGCTTTCACTGCTCAGCCTGCTTTGAAGCAACAAGTAACAATGCGCGATGCAATTACTACTGCATTAACTCTTGATCTTCTTCAACGCAACTGTGACAAAGTATCTATGGCGTGCAATGCTCAAACAATGAATGTGCTGAATTCTCTTGTTCTTACCGAGGGATCACATATGGTTCTCACGCCAAATTATGACGTCTTTATGATGTATCAAGCACATCGTTATGCATCTGCTTTAGATCTTCCTCGTCAAGATAGCGAATCGGGAGCATATGTTTTTGCTTCTGAAAAAGACGGGCTGATCACGCTGAATATTACCAATGCATCAATGAGTGAGTCGAAGAATGTAAAAGTTCTTTTCGACCATGCTGTGGAAATTCTTAGTGTTCATCGTCTTGAAGCGGATAACCCGCACACGTGTAATACAGTAGAATCTCCAGACGCAATCCGCGCACATACAGTAAAAACCCAGTATGAGCAAGGTAAAGATTATACTTTTGAAGCTCCCGCCGCTTCGATTAGCGTAATTACCGCGCGTCTACTGTAAGCTCATACGCCGTCATATGACGATGGGGCGCAATGATTCCGTGCCATCGTGCCCCATCAACTATAGATATTAGTTTTCTGTGCGGTTTTCTGTGCGCGCACCTTTTTTCTCGAGCACATTCGCTAAATGCAATACAGTTCCCGTAAAATGCTGCGGAATATAATCAGGACTATCCTCATCTACATTCTCCGGAGCATCGTAATATGTATCTACTGGAGTTTCACGAGCTACCTCATCAGTCTGCCCGGCAACTTCTCGAATCCACTGCACAAAACTTGCATCTGTAGGGAAAACAAGCATATTAGAATCCGCTATAAGAGCTGCAATTTCGGCATACGTTGGATAATCACAATTCAACAGTGCACTGCTGCGTTGCTGTTCTACGAGCGCAAGTTTTTTCTCATCATCGCTGAAGTTCTCAGCAATATATTCCCAGATTTTCTCCACAGAATGCACTGCCACAAAAGCATCTTTGCGCGGATTAGATCGTGAATAGACATTAAACACGAACCATGCTTGTGGATAAACAGTCACATCTTTATATGGCTGGTTTTTCTTCCAATTATGACTTTTGCGCACCTTCGTAATAGGCGCATCTAATGATTGAGCGAGGATATTTTCTGTATGATTAGACAGTTTATCCCATAGACTGCGGGCATCTTTGAATCGTCGAGCATTGCCTGAACCATCAGCCGCTACTCGTGCCGCACGTTGCGCTAGACTTTTCAAACTGACTACGGAATAATCAGATTCTTTGCTTTGTTCTGCACCTTCTGAAAGTTCGAGAGTAAAGTCCTGCGATGGGTTATCTATCTGTGCATTCTGCTCAATCAGTTGTGCAATATCAACAAAAAGATTTCGGCGATTATTGATAAGACGATCATGTCCGAGCGGATATTGTTCGTGCGCACTGTAGGTATGAAAAAGGCACCATGTCGGGTTACGCTTACCTGCTGGGACGACACTCAACCACAGCTCAATATCTTTTGTGCCCTGGGGCATGCGAAGTTGAAAATGCATTATTGTTCCTTTTCCTCACCCGTTGGTGGCATCAGACACCATATTTCGCTCACTATTCCTAATCCTACGTCAATAAGGCACGCAATGGCAGCCAGGGCGGTTTCCCACGACACCGTAGCAAAATATGCCACATCTGCATGGTGAATAACAATAACGAAAATTCCCAGATACCATCCCACGAGAGCGGCTGCTGTGCGTCCCACAGCTTGTGCCATAATCAGCGTATTCACGCTACGTTCAGGCGGCATCTTAGAAATCTTACCTTCAGCAAATTGATGTACTTGCCATGCCGACCATGCCACGACCAACCCTACCGCCAAAATCGAAGCGCTTAAATACCAGGGCGCACTCACCATTGCAGAAGCATGGCGAGACATGAGCGTAGATACAATTAGCCCTACAAGAAAGCCTACAAAAGCGATGAGAGGATAATACCACCAAGGTGTACGGCGTGCTTTCATGCTGTACCTCCCAAAATCCAGTTTGTGGATGCACATTCAATACCATCAGCATCTGGAGCTGCAGCAGCCAGTTTTTCGACTGTTCCACCATGTTCGCCTGGAAGAGTTGCTTCGGGATTAATATCCAGCCATGGTTTGAGCACAAAAGCGCGTTGCCATGCACGAGGATGAGGCAAGGTCAAGCCTGGATTATTGCTAACCTGACCATCGAAATCAATAATATCCAAATCAAGTGGTCGTGAATCCCAATGAATATCTCGCGTACGCCCATGCGCAGCCTCTATCATGTGTAAAGAATTCAGTAACTGCTCGGCATCCAGGACGGTAGTAAGTTCAACCACAGCATTATAGAAATCTGGCACATCGCCAGGCACTCCCCATGGTTTTGTGCGGTACAGCGCAGAAATGCCCGTCACTTGATTACCTACTATGGCATCCATCGCCACAATAGCGGTTCGAAAAGTTTGCTGCACATCCCCCAGGTTGCCACCTAAAGCAATAACTGCCTTATGTACTGTGGGTTCGTTTGTCTGCGATATTGCAGATTCGCTAGAAGAGTGCTCTGATAAATCCTGCGTATGATGATGTAACTGAGCAGTATACAGTGATGCCGCGGTCGGCTCAGAATCCTGGTCATAATCCTTTTGGGTGCGCTCAATCGTCACAGATACATCACCAAAATCTTGGTCAATAGGAGCTTCAGGTTTATGCACAGTAACAATTGTTTTGCGAACTCGCCACGATAACAAAATGCTGTCAGCAATACGCTGGGCTAAGCGCTCAATCAAATCACAATGCTCACCTTGAATAACAGATACAATGCGATCAGCTATTTGAGCATAACTAACCGTATCTGTTAAATCGTCACTACGAGAAGCATCGGATAAATCAAGATACAGCACGGCGTCCACTACAAAAGGCTGTGGCTTGGCGTGCTCAAAATCCAGCACACCATGCGCCCCTTCAGCTCGCACACCTTTCAGCGTTATATAATCCATAACTCCTCGCTTCGTTTCCACTTCTCAGCTTTACTGGACTTAGAAAGCTTCAATATCCTGTGCAATTTGTACCGCCATACGGTTGCGTGGCACGTCATGCACACGCACAGCCCAAGCACCTTGAGCCGCAGCTAAAACGCTCAGTTGCGCAGTCACATCATCACGAGCTGCTTGAGTATCTGCTTGACCTGATTGCTCTACTATCTGCCCAATGAAGCGCTTGCGAGAAGCACCAATAAGCACCGGATAGCCCATGCATGACAAGAATCGAATACCCATGACAAGAGGTAAATTATGTTCAATTGTTGGTTTAGAGAAGCCTAGACCGGGGTCAATAATAATGCGTTCTTGTGGCACTCCCGCATCAAGCACTGCTGTGACCTGTTGTTCGAGTTCTACATAAACGTCGTCTGTAACACCGTGCTCATACGTTGTTGTTTTCTTCTCACCCTCACCGTCAAGCCATGCACGCCAATGCTGCACAATATAGAGGCAATCAGATTCAGCTACCACACGCATAATATCCGCATCGAGCTGACCGCCGGAAACATCATTAATAATATGAGCACCAGCTTCAATGGCTGCCGCTGCAACGGATGAGCGAGTGGTATCCACACTTAAACCAATATGCGGATACGCCTGAGCTAACGCTGCAACAGCACCCACCACACGTTGCTTTTCCACCTCTTCTGGCACGCGCACAGCACCGGGGCGCGTGGATTCAGCACCAATATCAATAATGTCAGCACCCTGCTCAATCATACGTTGTGCATGAGCTACAGCTTTATCAGGCTCGAGATAAAGCCCACCGTCAGAAAAAGAATCTTCTGTAATATTGAGCACGCCCATAACCAGAGTACGGTCAGCATGAAGTAGTGCGTGTAATAATTCTTTACGATCCATAATTTTCTTCCTTTTATCCGCCGGCACTGTTTCTAAACTCTTTATACATGCCTGTATATCTGTTTCAGCGAGATGAAACTCTTAGATATCGTGTTTTAGGTGCTAAATCCTCCGTTTTTCAGATGGTTTACCGAGGTTGCAAAATCAGCTGCATAGCTTCTGCACGCGTTGAAGATTCGCGCATCATACCGCGCACAGCTGAGGTGATGGTATGCGCTTGACTTTTCTTTATGCCGCGCATAGCCATGCATAAATGCTCACAATCAGTCACCACAATCACGCCTTGAGCATGAAGTTCGTCCACTAAAGCATCCGCAACTTGTTGTGTTAAACGCTCTTGAACTTGCGGACGGCGAGCATACATATCAACCAAACGGGCTAGCTTAGATAAACCAACAACCTGATTTTTATGAGGAATATAGCCAATATGAGCTACTCCGTGGAAAGGCAACAAGTGATGCTCACACACAGAGTAGATTTCAATATCGCGCACCAGCACCATTTCTTCGGTATCCACGGCAAAACGCTTTGCCAACACTTCGTTCGGGTTCGTATGCAAACCCGCAAAAAGTTCTTTACCTGCGCGAGCAATACGATCAGGCGTGTCAAGCAAACCTTCACGGTCGGGATCTTCACCAATAGATTCAAGAAAAAGGCGTACGGCTTGACGCACGCCTTCCTCGTTGTATTCGCCTTTACTCATGAGAGTTTTCAGCCTCGTTCGTTGGCTCAGAAGATTGAGCGCTAGCATCTAATGAATTGCCCTGCTGCTCAGACTCGTTATGCTCAGTGTTGGACTGCTCAGTGTTAGACTGTTCGCTGCCAGAAGCATCCTCACGCGCACCTGAAGTTGCATCTACTGCAACCGAGCTGCGCAGATTGTCTGGAATAGCTACTGGCGGCAGATCAGAAACTACACGGTGTGAAGCCGACAGCCACTGCTGACGTTGCGGAGCTTTTTTCAAAGGAGCGAAAATTTCTGCTAGTTGTTTAGCGTCAAGTGTTTCTTTCTCCAAAAGCTGACGCACCAACTCATCGAGCACTTCACGATTGTTCATCACAATCTCATACGCTTCGTCATGAGCTGTTTCAACGAGCTTAAGCACTTCATCATCAATAATCTGGGCAGTGCTCTCGGAATATTTGCGAGCTTGCAAAGAATCCAAGCCGCCATCATTGGACTCATCATTCCATTTAATGGCTCCCAACTTATCGGAGAAGCCAAATTCCACAACCATACGACGAGCAATATTCGTTGCCTTCTCAATATCGTTCGACGCTCCGGTGGTTGGATCATGGAAGACTACTTCTTCAGCCACACGGCCACCCATGGCATATGCCATTTGGTCGAGCAACTGATTACGTGACTGGCTGAAGCGATCCTCTGTTGGCATCACAGCGGTGTAGCCCAAAGCGCGTCCACGTGGCAGAATGGTCACCTTAGTTACTGGATCAGTATGATGCAAAGCAGCAGCCACCATAGCGTGACCACCCTCATGGTAAGCAGTATTGCGTAGCTCTTCAAGGGCCATGCCGTTGCTGCGACGACGAGGACCACTCATCACACGGTCAATTGCTTCATCAATAGCACGAGCGTCAATTAAATCAGCATTTTCACGTGCAGTCAGCAAAGCTGCTTCATTCAAAACATTAGCCAAATCAGCACCAGTAAAACCTGGAGTCAGAACTGCTACGCGATGCAAATCCACGTCTGGAGCAAAAGGCTTACCTTGAGCGTGAACCTTGAGAATATCTTCACGTCCCTTAAGATCTGGAGCTTCCACAGCCACCTGACGATCAAAACGACCTGGACGGGTTAATGCAGAATCCAGCACGTCTGGACGGTTCGTTGCGGCAATAATAATAAGATTATCTTCCTTATCGAAACCATCCATCTCTACAAGCAATGCATTCAATGTCTGCTCGCCAGCTCCACTGCCGTTAGCAGCTGCAGAAGAGCGACGACGACCAATAGCATCAATCTCATCAATAAAGATAATAGCTGGAGAATTCTTTTTTGCGTCTTCGAAAAGTTCACGCACACGAGAAGCACCTAAACCAACGAAAACCTCTTCAAAGTCGGAACCAGCCATCGAATAGAATGGCACGCCAGCTTCACCTGCAATAGCACGAGCAATTAAAGTCTTACCAGTTCCCGGAGAGCCAGTAGAGAAGTAAACCGTGAGGAATACGCGCACCGAGCTTGCGATACTTGGTTGGATCTTTCAAGAAGTCCTTAATTTCTTCAACCTCAGTTACTGCTGCTTCTTCACCAGCAACATCTGCAAACTTGGTCTTTGGAATGTCTGCTTCTTGCAAGCGCTTATTTTTATTGCCGCCTGGCAGACCAAGCATACCGCCGCCTGCACCGTCACCCAGACGAGACATAATCCACCACATCATGCCGAAAAGCAGCACGATTGGCAGCAAGGACGACAGAATACCCATCCATGGGTTGCTGAACTGAATAGAAACGTTATAGCCGTCTTTAATCTTCGATTTCTGAACAAGCTTATTCAGCTCTTCAGCTTGAGCCGAGGAGAAATAGAATTGAACTTTCTTACCGTAATTCTTTTCTTTCGGCGAGAAAGCTTGCTGCTGCGATTTAGGCAGAGTCTTCTTAAAATCGTTTTTCAGCTTCAATTTAACGGACTGATAATTATCCGTAATATCGACGCGTTCAACTTTGCCAGATTTAATCAAAGCAAAACCATCTTGTGTATCAATGGTTTGCACATCAGATTGATTGACAAAGAAGAAAACACCAATAAGCAGCGCGCACAGAACTGCCATCCATGTCCATGGACGCTGCCACCACTTTGGATTATCTTGCGACCCGTTAGAATCTGGTGTTGGAGGACCTAGTGGAGGGCGCGAATTATTCTGATTGTCACGCTGATTGCGTGGATTACCCGAATTTCGCGGGGAAAACGGATTGTTATTATCTGCCATAATCTGCCTTACTTCATGCGCATCTTTAATGTCTTATATCACAGTCATAACTATGCCTGATACACTTCAGGCTTGAGCACAGCAATAGAATCAAGATTGCGATATTTTTCGTCGTAATCAAGCCCAAAGCCCACAACAAATTCATCAGGAATGGTAAAGCCCTTATATTTCACGTCAACCTCAGCTATGCGACGTGCTGGTTTTTCTAATAATGCAAAGACTTCTACCGATGCGGCACCACGAGATTTAAGCTCTTTAACGAGCCACTCCAAAGTTAATCCTGAGTCAATAATATCTTCCACAATCAGTACGTCGCGTCCGGCCACATCGCAGCCGAGATCTTGGCGTACGGTTATCTTTCCGCTGGATTCGGTACCTGCACCGTAAGAAGACAAAGTCATAAAGTCAATTTGTACCGGAATGCTCACCTCTTGAGAGAAGATTGCCATAGTATTTACGGCACCCTTGAGCACAGCCACCAGTAGAGGATATGTGTTCTTATAATCCTCAGATACTTGGGCTGCCACCTCTTTAATCTTGCCGTGAATTTCTTCACGAGAGATGAGTTCGTCAGCTATATCGTCACGTACATCAGAAATTTGCATAGTTACTATCTTTCCATAACTGAATGACCTCATACAGCTTATTCGCTATGAGAGGTGATGAAATCTGTATAGTTTTCTTCTTCTGTTCTACATCAGCCAGCTGAAGAATATCTGAAACGGCTGATTGTGAGGGTTTTATGCCCATATTTTCAAGCGCCTGAGCAACTACACGGCGTTGAATTGCGGGAGAAAAAGTGCGCAGAGCACGAATTTTTATTTCAGGTACTCCGTTTTTTTCGCGCATAATATGTGCATAAGCATTGTGAACAGATTCACGAATAATTTCGAAATCTTCACGTGAACGCTGGGCGCTGGATGCTAAAAGCTCCACACTATTGCGACCGCTAACGCGCGAGAGTAAAGGCAAAACGTCATGACGAATTTTTGAACGCAGAGGGAAATCTGCATCAAGTTCGCCGTCCACACTTTCGCCGTTCGTCGGATCATCCCAGTAGTGCAGTCCCCATTCTTGGCATAATGCGGTAGTATCTGCACGACTGAGAGTAAGAAAAGGACGCACAAAGTGCACACCTTTAAATTCTCGCTCAGCATCCATTCCCGTCAGCGCTTCAATTGAGGGCGTACGCAATAATTTTATGAGGATAGTTTCAGCCACATCATCACTGGTATGAGCCACAAGCACATATGCAGCACCCACATCATGAGCGGTACGTGCCAATGCCTCATAGCGAGCATCACGCGCATCGGCTTCCAAACCTGCCCCGGTGGAGGGGACAGTAATATTCATAATGCGAACTGGATCTAATCCCAGCTCCGCACATTGACTAGCTGCCTGTTCAGCCACTTGATCTGAACCATCTTGCAGCTGATGATTAATAATCACAGCCCCCACGTGGCAGGTCAACGCCTGAACAGCAGCAGCGGCTAATGCCAAAGAATCACGACCTCCCGAGCACGCCACAAGAATCAGGTCTTCATTGCGCACTGTTGGAAGAGCGGAGAGCACAGCACGATGCGCTCGTTGCGCACAAGTCATTCCTTTCACCATTAAAGCTTCACCAAACCAGCGACGAAAGTATTGATGGCAGGAATATTCTGTGCGGCGTTCTCGCCATTAACAACCACAACGAAAACTAAGGAACCGCCGCCCAAACGCGATACGTTACCTGCTAAAGAGGTTACTTCACCGAGTGTGCCTGTTTTAGCACGGACAAGACCGCTGGATTCCGCAGTGAAGTCGCGATGCAGCAAGGTGCCGCTATACTGCGCAATAGGCAAACCAACTGCAGGGTTCCACGTTAGTCCATTTGTATTGAGATAAGCCGATTGAATGGCTGCTAGCGTGCTGGGCTTTACGCTCGAACCATCTGCTAAACCACTTGTATCTGCCATGACCAAACTTTCAGTAGAAATACCGTGAGTTTTTACAATATCGGCTACAGCTTGTGAAGCCCCGGCATGAGTATTGTCGTGTTTGGTCCGTAGAGCGAGTAAGCGCCCCAAAAGTTGTGCCAAAGAATTATCGGAATTAGTCAGCATCAGCTGAATAATCTGACCTATAGGCGCTGATTCAACCTGAGCAATCTCGAAAGCTGAACTGGACACATCTACGTCAGAAAAGTTGGAATTAGTCACGCTTATGCCACGTTTTTCAAGTGCAGCCGCAAACATATAGGCTGTATCTGCTGCAGGTGTTGCACTGCGTTGCGGATACCAACTTCCCAACCCATCTGGATTTTGAGGTGGCTCTCCTGCCCAATTTCTCGCTTCGTCCACGGCCATAGAGGAAGTTTCCATCAGATTCATATAGCCCTGGTTAACGTCACTCGAACTATTTTCACTTGACGGCAAACTATCATGATTAAACAGCGCATCATCATATTGCAACACAACCTGCGTGATGCCGCGTGACTGCAATGCTTTTACTGTGTTATCCGCCAAACTTGCAAGCCCTGCTCGACCATTAATATGGTGAGGATCATTATTGCCTTCGCCCAATAAAATATCTCCCCCACCAACCAAGGTCACAGTAGCCGCAGTGGAATCGCTATCAGACTTTTGCATTTTCACCGTTGTTTTGAGCGTTTCGTGAGAAGAGAAAGTAACACTAGAGGCAAAAGCCGTCAACGTTTTTAAGGTTGACGCCGGAGTCATCGCTTCAGATTCATGACTAGATGCCACTGTTTTCCCAGCAGTATTCGCAATAACAATTCCGGCTTGTGTTCCAGAGGCTAGTGAAGATTCCAGCGTATCAATCAATGCTTGCGCGCGAGAACGATTAATTTCTTTATTCTCTATATCTGCCACAGTCTGTTTTCGTGTTGAAAGCACACGGTAGGAAGGATTTAAGGCTGCAATACTTCCCTCACGATAAATCTGACGAAGTCCATTTATGCTGCCTGGCACAAGACCGACTGTATCGGCTACAATATATGCGCCTGCTAAGCACGCTGTGAGAACAGCGCTTACTGACACTGTGAGAAGCCGCTTTGTTTTAGTTTTCACGTCCAGCGCCCTCCGCCATAATCTGTTCAGCTGCTTGACCGCCTGCATGAGCAATAGGCTTCCACTGGCTCTTAGCGAAAATAGCAACGAAAGCAATAGGCACATAGCTAGCCATATAAATAGGGAAACTCAAAGAATAAGCCAATAATTCTGGGATTGTAATGTTGAGTTTATCGCGCTCAATAAATCCAGAGAAAGCGGCCAGAGCCATCATAGCCACAAAACCGAGGAATACGGAAACAAGCCAATCAGTTAAGCTGCCCACAATGGTAAACCAGGAAATATACCCCAAAGCTGCGTAAATAATACCCAAGGCAAAACGGATAACAGACAAGACCACAAACGGGCAGACCATCAAAGTCACATCAACAGCTGACAGGTCACGCTCTTTAATAGCCCATTGAATCATAACTTTGCTGTAATAACGGAAAACTTGCAAGAAGCCTTTAGACCAGCGTACACGCTGAGTCCAGCTAGTTTTGAAATCTACCGGCTGCTCATCAAAGAACATGGCTGATCCGCAAAAACCAATGCGATCGCCATGTAAAATGCAATCCATACTAAATTCAATATCTTCAGTGAGCAGATGGAATTTCCACCCGTCATTACGCTCCATAATGCGACGCGAAAACATGAAACCAGTGCCACCCACATGGCAGGATGTGCCTAAAGCAGTACGCGTAGTGTTCAAAAATCGCGATTCACGCACAAACCACAGCGCTGCTCCAGAAGACACCCAATTCTGCGACATATTCACAGAGTTTCTATAACTTGTCAGCGCTTCAAAACCAGCCTGACGAGCCTTATTCATTTCTGAAATGTAATTTTTATCAAGAAGATTATCTGCATCGAAAATAAAGAATGCGTCATATTTTTTAGAGTCCCCACTGGCCATCATGGAGCGCAATAAATATTGCAAAGCATAACCTTTACCCACGCGTTCTTTGTTAAAACGTTCGATAACATAGCAGCCCAATGAACGCGATAATTCAGCTGTATTATCCGTACAATTATCAGCTACAATCCAAATATCAATGAGTTCGCTCGGATATGTTTGATTCTGAATAGAGCGAATAAGATTGCCGATTACTTTCTCTTCATTGCGCGCTGAAATGAGCACAGCATAACGTCTATCCTGGGGCACATCAGGATATGATTGAGGCTTGATAAACATGCCGATAACCATCACTCCAACCTGATACATCATGGTGATGAAGCCGAGGATGGCAATAATCAAATCAAGAAATGCAAGCAATCCATTCATGTATGTTAAAGTCCTTCGCAGGATGTAGCTATCACCTTTTATGGTAGCAAACTATGGTAGTTAAGCCTTGTGAGGGTCTGAGGCGGTATCTGTCTTAGCCTGATCCTTAGTCTGATCCGCAGACTCGTTCTTATGCGGCTCGTTCTTATTCAGCTCGTTCTTATGCGAGCGCGGGCGAGCTGGCTTAGCCGGCTGAATAGGAGCAGATGATGAGCTCTGTTGAAAACTGCGTTCAGAAGCATGATTGTTTTTTTCACTGGATTGCGCGGTTTGAGCCATGCCTTTTCGCAGTGACATCGATTGAGGAATAGTTCCCGTATTTTCCACAGATTCACGGAAACGAATCAAATCCTCTACCGTAATATGGTGATCCTCTGCGTTCTTTGGACGAATTGGTACCATCATTGTTTCAGAAATCTTCTCACCAGCAGACTGTACGCTTTGTGCCAGCTTGGATGCCTTCACTGGCTTTGGATCGTCAAGAAGTTCGGAATCAACCAAATCGTAGCGTCTTAAGTACGTACTCAATAGCGCTTGAATACTAGCGATAATTGGCAAAGCAAGGAAACCGCCTAAAGCGCCCCATATAGCAGTAAACGCAAAAACGCCAAGCAATGAAATCGCTGGATTCAAATCCATTGTGGAGCGTGTAATCATTGGGCTAATCAGATTATTCTCAATCTGCTGATAGATAACGATGAAAATAATAATATAAATTGCAGGGCGAATGCCGTTACTACCCCATGCAAAAATAGCAGGAAGAGCTCCACCAATATAGGTACCGATCATTGGCACGAATTGAGAAATAATACCGCAAGCCATTGCTAATGGCAGCCAGTTAGGAACATTCAGAATAATCATAAAAATGGACAAACAAATCGCATTAACTACAGCTAAAACAATGCGAGAATACAGGAATCCTGAAATCTGCTCCTGAACAACTGTCCACGTAATGAGGAAACGCTTTTGGGAATCTTCTGGTAGATAGTGGCAAATAACTTTACGCATATTTGTGCCGTATGCGCTCATATAATAGGTGACCAAAATAATTGTCAGTAAATCAAGCATAGCGCCAAAAGCCGAACCGGCAGTGTTCAGCGCTTGACTAGCAAATGAACCAATACTATCCGTTTTAATGCTACCTAAAATGGTCCAACTCAGATTACCGATAGGCGGTAATTCGTAATCAAACTGAGAATGTAAATAGGAACCAATCTCCGAGTAGAGTTTAGGCAGACCGGAAAAAATGGCAACGATCTGCTTAACCATGAGATTTCCAAATACTCCGATAAATGTTCCCACAAGCACGAAGAGGAAAAAGAGCGTCATTCCGGCAGACAAGTTGCGTTTCCACCCTTTTGCAATAAGCCAGCGTACAACAGGTTCGATAGCGAAAGCAACAAAAAGAGAGATAACAATATTGAGAAGAACTCCACGTAAAGCACCAAAGGCATACCAAGCGAAGTAGCCGAGTGCGGCAGCAATAAGTGCATAGAAAAGCGCGTGTTTATACCATTCAGGCGGACGACGACTATCGCCCTTACGCGGGAAAATTGCGGCTAAATCTGCAGATTCTTCACGTGGTGTTTTGTCTGTCATAGTGCACCATTATTCCACTTGCTACGAACACGATGTGTAGGCGGGCAGGGTGGTTTGTCTGGCGCAGGTGTGAGGTTGTGAGGCAGTCTCCAGCTAAGCGGCTTACCTTATCTAGCTCCGTACCTAGGGTTCTGCGCCCAGCAGTGTAAAGGACGTTCTCTATCTTGGCTCCATAAAAGACGTGAAACGTGATTCGCTATAGCAAGTCATGATTCACGTCCTAAAAATGAGGATAATCATGCTCAAAAAATTCCTGAAACATGATCGGCTGTAGCGAAACATGATTCACGAACCATGTGAACGTCCACAACCCATCAAAAAGATACCTGAAAACAGGATTGGCTATAGCGAAACATGATTCACGAACCAAAAAAGCTCATTTTCAACCACAAAACGTTCCTGAAACATGATCCGCTCGAGCCAAACATGATTCACGCACCATACCGATCCTCGAAACACACACCCACACACCACACCCACAACGCCCACACCTTTGCACAAGAGCGTAAGAGAGCAGACAGGCATAAGCGCCCACATCTCGCATCTACCCGACCCTATATAGAACCCAGCCACTACTATGGAGATATGCTTACGGTTTCAATCGTCATACCTACATGGAACGAATCTCGTCGAATTATGTCCTGTTTGCGTAATGCAACAACGCAAACACAGCAGGCGCATGAAATTATTGTGGTCGATAATAATTCCACAGATAATACGCGCGAATTGGTTCAACAATTCATTAATGAACATCCTGGCACACCTGTGCGTTTAACACAGCAAACTGAGTTGCAGGGCTTGATCCCAACACGCAACAAAGGTCTGGATATGGCTACGGGAGATATTGTAGCCCGTATTGATGCGGACTGTATGATCAAGCCTAATTGGGTAGAAATCGTCTCTCTATTCTTTACATCGCACCCTCATACTGCTGGCGTTACTGGTTCGGTATGCTATTACGATATGCCTCTACCCCCTGTAGGGCAATTCTTCGACTCCCTCGTGCGTGAAAAACAATACAGTGCTGACGGAATGCCTTTACTTTTTGGCTCTAATATGGCAATGCGTAAAAGCGTATGGGATCAAATTCGTCCACTCGTATGCGAGGATCGCGAAGATGTATTCCATGAGGATATTGACTGTAGCTTGCATATTTTTGAATTAGGAATGACAACACAATTCTGCTCTAACATGGTTGCTGGAGCCAGTGCACGGCGTATGGGAACGAAGCATGATTCCTTTAAAGCATATATGCAGCGTTTCCAGACCACTTTCGACGCTCATCCAAAACACACTCGTGGTGGATATCCTGAAAAAACTCTGCTGAAGCTGTATCCATTACTCAACACGATGCATCACGTGTATGGAGCATGGTGCTCCATTTTTAAGATTGACACTCCTGAACTACTCTGGAAATCAGCACGAAAAACAGCACACTTAGAGTAAATTTTCAGATTTTTATCAGGATAACAGCTTACGATACTTTTCGTTTTTGCTACCTTATAAAACCGCTATAAGCCCCCAAACAAAAGAGAGGACATTTGCTATGACATCGCAGAACCCAGACTTCTTACCATACAATGAGTGGTATAAGCATTTCGAAGAATCGCATGGTCGTCAGCCTTCTGCAGATGAGCATTATCAGGCTCTTTTGCGGGGAGAAACAGATGTACCTGGAGCAGCGTCCGCCCCTCAAGCCGCACCGCAAACAGCCCCTCAAGCCGCACCGCAAACAGCCCCTCAAGCCGCGCAGAATCCGCAAGCAGCACAAGCACCAGAACAAACAGATTTTGTTACCCCATTCAATTCAACGCACACACAAGAAGGCTTAGAATCTATCCAACGTTTCACTCAAGAAACAATGCAGAACGCCAAAAACTTCTCCACGATTAGTCATGCCGCTCGTCAGAAGCTTCTCATTGTAGTTAGCGCCCTCGCTTCTGCCTTTATTATTCTGAGTTTCTTCTTACCATTCATGAAAATTGATATGTATATCGCGTCTGCAAAATATTCAGGGTGGGCATTAATGGGACAATCCAGCACGAGCGATATGGCTTTAGCTCTTATCCTCTCGCTTGCAACGATTGTCCTTGGTGCGATTGCTCACATCAAGGAGAACTCTGGACTGCGTTTAGCAGCAATTATTGTGGGCATACTTAATGGCATTGTAGGCGGCATTTTTGGAATTGTTGACGTATCGAATCTAGCTAAAGCAGTGCGCATCACAAATCCAATTGGACCTGGTTTCTTCTTGTACATTTTCTTTGGGATTATTGCTTTGGCTGCGAGTGCAGTAGCTGGATTCTATTGGTTTAAAGAGCGTGAAGCTACAAAAGCTCAGCAAACTCCTGCATCCCCATATGCGCAGGCTAATAATGCATCCGTAAATGCTTTCCCAGCTTCAGGTTCCGCACAGCCTTATGGGCAGTCAGCTAATCAGCCAGTTGATAATCGAAGCAATCAGCAATATGCTGCGCCAGCAGCTCCAGTGGTGCCTCAGCAAGCCGAGCAGCCTACGTATTCCGCGACTTCTACAGAAGTCGTTCCTGAACAGTCCTCTCCACTGTCATATAACGATTGGGCTGCGCAATTCACGCGTACCTATGGGCACGAACCAACCTTAGAAGACTACAATGCAGCTACATCTCGTGGAGAAGTTCAGCCACAATAAAAAGCTCAGCACCGCTCATGTGTGTTTATGAGCGCCATATAATAACCATAATGGGTAAGACCTCGGCGGTCTTACCCATTATTCATAACTCATTTTCATATACCATATACTCAGTCCGCTCAATCACTAACGAGCATCTTGCGGTATTTTGAAGCAAAATAAGAAGAATAAACAAATAAAACTGTACTATTCCTTTCTCCCCTATTTTCAGCTAAGCTGAAATTATGAAATGGCCAACGAAGGACTCAATAATAAAACTTGCTGCGCTTACCCTCATCTTCTGGGTTTTTCCGGTTGTCTCTATGCTCGCGCAACACGTTTCTTCTCATGCAATGTGGGGACTAATTATCTGTGTATTGTTCATTTTCCCCGCATGCACATTAATTCTGTCTTTTCTTGACGGCATCAAGCGCGGTTTTAGTTTTATGTGGATTGTTGTGCCTCTTATCGCCTTTTTCAGCACTGTTTTCGTCTTCTATAATGATTCAGCCATAATTTATTCTTTCGTGTACGCAATTATTGGACTCATTGGCAATGCTATAGGCACTCTTATTGGCGGCAGAAAGTCGCGTAAACATTAAATAAGCAGTAGATATAAAAAAATAAAGGCGGCTGGGCTACAAATAGAAATGCCAACCGCCTACCTAGCCACTACTTTTCCGTAGCTATACGAGTATTACTCCACGAACACATGCTCAGCTAAACGCCCCAATGCTTCCTCAAGCAATGCGGACGGCAAAGCTACATTCATACGAATATGACAATCACCATGGAATGGTCGACCATCTTGCCAACCCACTCCCACGCGCCATCCTGCTTCGAGAAGTTCATCAATGCTTTTCTTATGCTTCGCACACCAAGCTGTAGCATCTAACCAGAGCATATACGTGCCAGCAGAGCGCGCAATAGAAATTTCTGGAGCGCACTGAGCAAAGAAATCGCGAGCGCGCTGCACGTTATGAGCCAGTACATCGTTGAGTTCTTGCAGCCACGCGTTACCCTCAGAACTATATCCGCCTATCAAAGCATGAACCGAGAGAACATGTGCATCATTATAATGCGATTTTTTACTGGCTGCTTCTACACGTGCGCGCAAGTCGTCATTATAAATAATGTGATACGCACCCACAATACCGGCAATATTGAAAGTTTTACTTGGAGCATAGAGAGCAACTGTACGGTTGCGGGCATCCTCACTTACAGATTGGGTAGGCACATGTGTGCAACCGGGGTGAATAATATCTGACCAAATTTCATCAGACACGACAATACAGTCATGCTTAGCATAGATTTCCATCGCCGCTTCAATTTCTTCACGATGCCATACGCGACCTGTTGGGTTGTGAGGCGAGCAGAAAATTGCTACCTTTGCCCCGCTTTCCTCTAATACACGATCCATATCCTCATAATCCATGTGATACACACCGTCGTTATCAGGAATAAGTGGAGAATGCACAATGTTAAAACCGGCAGCCGTCAGACAGCTTGTAAATCCCACATACGTCGGACTATGCACAAGAACACTATCCCCTGGTTGACAATACGCAGAAACTGTTGAGATTAATCCTCCCAAAACCCCATTTTCGTATCCAATGTGTCTATCTTCCACATCATGGGCATTATTATGTGACGCTTGCCAGTTTTTAATTGCATCAAAATATTCTTGCGGAGGGAAGAAATAGCCAAAAATAGGATGCTCTAGACGTGCGCGAATAGCATCGGTAACTGCAGGTGCCGTCCCAAAATTCATATCTGCCACCCACATAGGAATAGAACTGTATCCATCTTGTGGTGCGTGCGGAGCACCTTCCACACGTCCGATAGCATCTACTGCTAGCGCGTCCATACCGTGACGGTCATACACAGTCAAAAAATCAAAAGCCATGATACTTCTCCCCTCCATTAGCTGTCGCGCTTTTGCACGTATTAATAAGCTTAATGCTCTCGCAGATCTACTCGTAGCTCTATTCGTAGCGTTAGCAGTACGCTCCTAATCTTGACGCTTGCTAGCAGATGCTGAGCTACAGGTTGCGCTCATTATTCGCCTGATACAAGCTAAGCAAACATCAAACGCACAAGCTAATGCACAAGCACACACTTTTCTTGAGCACTAGATTACTCCCTTCCTGAAAGAAAAGGATATCGGAACGCGTTTTATTTCCGCATATACGAGTGCATACATGAATATTGCTTGACTCTTAAGTATGCAGATGGCAGCTTTTGACGGGGATATGCGAAACTTAATGCTTCGCCATCAAGCGCTTTAACCAATCCAGTTATGAGGGATGTTATTACCTGATTGTGAGATATAAAAAGTTCGTGAATCATATTTCGCTTTAGCGGATCATGTTTCAGGAACTTTTAACGACCTTTTTAGGCAAGATTTCGTACGTGAATCAGGTTTCGCTATAGCGAATCATTATTCAGGAACCTTTTTATGTGTTGTGGACGTTCACATGGTACGTGAAACACGATTGGCTATAGCGAATCATGATTCAGGAACCCAAACAAGCTCATTTAACGCTAAAAAAGTACGTGAATCACGTTTCGCTACAGCCAATCATGATTGAGGAACCTTTTTGCCACTTTTAGACGTATTTTTAGCCCCTGAATCGTGATTCGCCACAGCCAATCACAATTCAGGACACTTTCTATCCATTCCCACGATCACATTCATCCGCGCTCCTCTTGTAATAGCTTAATTACCACCTCGCGCACATCAGTGATACTGTTGACAGTATGAACAAACCAACGAAGGTCGAGTGGATTTATTTCATTGTTCTTTTTGCAACCTACCTTGCAATCGGTCTCACAAGTACCGCGTGTGATTATTTGATTCATGACGGTAGCTTATATTTTCTCCCTGCCATGATTATTTTCGCGCCTCTTGCATCATTAGTAGTTCCCTTTATTCACAGCCTGCGCCATGGGTTCTACTTCTGGTGGATTGCACCGCCTCTGGTTGCATCATTCACAATTTTATGGGATTTTTATGAAGGGAATATGCTCATCTTCTCATGGTGCTATATGGGGTTAGCATTAATCGGAAGTTTACTAGGCGCAGTTATAAGGGACAAAATTCTTAAGAAACGCGCACAGTGACACATACCCTCTTACGTCATAGTAGGAAGGATATAGCCCTATAACGTACGCCAAGCAAAGATACATGACTTTCATTAATCAGCCTTTTTGGATTTGGTTCACTCATTTTCTCACACTGTAAAAAAGTGCATCAACCCCTATAACAAGCATCTTCTTGTGTTTATCTTTATTATTTTCCACTGATGATTCTGATGCAATCTCTTATAGTTTGCATTCGGCATGGCTTTACTTTGGTATGGATTATTGCGTCAACTCTTGGACGGTTTAATAACTTTATACGTCTATTACCACACATGTGCTTGGGAATATATTAGAGCCCATAGCCCCGTTGTTACCACTTGAGGTTCTACAACAGCACGAGTATTCATCGTAAGCTGCACTGGCGAAAGAAAAAGAAATCACAATAACAAAAAAGCTCCAGGATTCTGGAGCTTTTCGATTCGTACCCCCGGAGAGAATCGAACTCTCGTTGTCAGAGTGAAAGTCTGATGTCCTAACCATTAGACGACGGGGGCCAACTCGATATATATTAACGACTCCTCTAGCTGGACGCAACCCCTCAATCGTTCGGCGTGTCGCATTAATATCACCAAGCTATTAAAACCGCAATTTTACAAGCGTTTATAAGTAAAATCATGAATAATACGACCGGCATCTATGCCTTTTTTCTCAAAATTAGTCAGCACGCGCCCTTCAAAACGTTCCGACTCCATAAAGTCAGCATGAGGAAGCCCAGCAGCCATATCTGCATTACCTTTACTGACGTGTTCAGTCGCCAAACTCACGACTTTCTCACCCACATGAGCGAAATCTGCACGCTGATCCATCACTTCATGCACGTGTAGCGCATAATCATCAATATCCGTCGCAATACGCCACACACCATCAGCAACCAACGCGTTATGTACAGCCTGAGCCAATCCATCTTGAACAATTCGACGCTTATGATGCTTTGTTTTTGGCCACGGATCCGGGAAAAAAGTCCAGACTTCACTAAGAACGCCTGATTCAAAAGCATTCAATAGTTCCGGGGCATTGACTTGAATCATACGCAAGTTACGCAGCCCATTTTTACCAGCCATAAGCACCGTATGAGCCACCCCAGGAGTGTAAACTTCCACTCCAATAAAGTTATCTTCAGGATGAGCCGCCGCAGCCGCTACAATATTTTCGCCCTGACCCGTGCCAATTTCCACAATAATGCTCCCATCACTGCGAAAACCCTCACCCCATATACGCGCCAAAAAATCTCGCGAAATGCGCACATTCTCACCAACACCTAAATCATAGTCACCTTTATCAAGTTGAAGCACATACTCAGACGCATACTTATTCCACGCCCTCGCCAAGCGCGCATCCAAAGTGGATGAGCGGCGCACAAATGACACAACCGAACGATAACGCGGACTTGTTTGTTCAGTATTTTCCTTCTCAACCACTATAAGCTCCAATAAAATCTCAAGAAATACGCAACGTAGTCAAGCATAGTATAAAATCCGCTGTATAATAAAAGTGTCACAAATGAACATGTACGCACAAAAATGCACATGTATACAAAATTGAAGGAGTAACATGACTGTTCTCGTTACTGGTGGTTGTGGTTATATTGGCGCTCACGTCGTTCACGCTTTGCATGAAGCCGGCGAAAAAGTTGTCGTCGTTGATGACTTAAGCTATGGCAAATCGTCTCGCATTGGAAATTCTCGCCTTTACGGCATGGACGTATCTGCCCCTGGCGCAGATGCTCGCCTGACCGAAATTTTGCGCGACGAGCAGATTGATGCGGTTATTCACTTTGCGGCTCGTAAGCAGGTGGGCGAATCTGTTGAAAAGCCATTGTGGTATTACCAGCAAAATATCAATGGACTTCTCAATGTTTTGCAAGCCATGAAAGATGCTGACGTTAAGAAGCTTGTATTCTCCAGTTCAGCTGCAACCTACGGCGTTCCTCCTGTAGACGTAGTCCCCGAAGACGTGCAACCAATGGTTCCTATTAATCCGTACGGACAAACCAAGCTCTTTGGTGAGTGGATGGGACGTGCTGCAGCCCACGCTTACGGAATCCGTTTCTGTGCTTTGCGCTATTTCAACGTTGCTGGTTGCGGTCCAGTTGAATTGGAGGATCCAGCAATCCTCAATCTTGTGCCAATGGTTCTTGATCGTTTGCAGCGCGGACTCGCTCCAGCTATTTTTGGCGATGACTACCCTACCGAAGACGGCACCTGCGTACGCGATTACATTCACGTATCCGATCTCGCCGACGCCCACATTGCCGCTATGCATTATCTTGACCGCGAAGAACGCAAATATGATGCATTCAACGTAGGTACAGGAAAGGGCACATCAGTTCGCGAAATTGTAGACGAGATTAAGAAAGTATCTGGTCTGCCTTTCGTCGAAGCCATTAAGCCACGTCGCGCTGGAGATCCACCTCATTTGATTGGCTCACCTGAGCGCATTAACACTGAAATGGATTGGCATGCCCAGCATGACGTGAAGGATATTGTTCAGTCCGCTTGGGATGCATGGCAGGCAAACCCAGAACATCATATTGATGTAGAAAACTGGACACAGAAAAACTAGGAAATACAGAATATTTCCTGATTCTTACATAAAAAAGACACGCCGAAAAACCCTAGGAATTACAAGCATCCTAGGGTTTTTTCATACTTCGAGTTGCGCACTAGAGAAAAGCTCTGTATATTTATCTCTTGGTTGCTAAAGCAATCGTGGCTCCGTAGCTCAGTTGGTTAGAGCGCCGCCCTGTCACGGCGGAGGTCGCCGGTTCAAGTCCGGTCGGAGTCGCTGGAATATTCAACCCGGTACGCCGGGTTTTATTTTTCCATGGCTCTGTAGCTCAGTTGGTAGAGCGTGCGACTGAAAATCGTAAGGTCACCGGATCGACGCCGGTCGGAGCCACCAGCAGGTCCTCTTCATGAGGGCCTTTTCTTTTAATTCATATTTACTTAATAACCTTCCCTGCCTCACGTGCAACGACACGCCGATGCACACCGCTCTTCCCCTCTTCATGTGAGCCACATCACAGTATTTTCAGCCATTTAGAGCACACACTCAAAAATTCCCCCTAGTTAATTTATTGATTTAACTAACTTCATGCTAGTATTGAGTTTAACTTCTAAAGACAAGACAGCATCGATGCTGTTTTGCTGGAGGATCAAGGCGAGTTCATTAAGTTAATGACGACCTAGTGAACAAAACTTTAGGGAGAAGATATGAATATTAAGAAAAAGATTATGGCGGTAGTGGCTGCATCTGCCATGGTTTTGGGCATGGGTGCTTGCTCCTCATCACGCGGTGCAGGTGGATCAGGCGAATCTGGCGCTCTAGACAAGGGGGCAACCGTCGGTATCTCCATGCCAACAAAGTCCATGGAACGCTGGAATAAGGATGGCCGAAACCTCAAGAACAAGCTGGAAAAGGCCGGTTACAAGGTTATCCTCTCGTATGCAGATGATAAGCCAGCTCAGCAAAATGCTGATATTGAAAACATGGTCAATAATAATGCAAAAATTATTGTGGTTGCCGCAAAAGACGGCACATCAGTAGGTCCAGCAGTAGAAAAGGCACATGAAGCTGGAGCAAAGGTTATTGCATATGACCGTCTGATTATGAATACTGAAGCAGTTGATTATTATGCAACGTTCCAGCTTGAAAAGGTTGGTGAACTGCAGGCTAAATATATTATCGACAAGCTCGGCTTAGACAAGGGCGCAACTGGCCCATTCAACACTGAAGTCTTTACCGGTTCCCCTGATGACAACAACGCAAAGTACTTCTTCAAAGGCGCTTGGGATTTGTTACAGCCTTACTTTAAGAGCGGCGTTTTGCGCAGTCTCTCTAAGCACGGCGGCGGCGTAACCGGTGATTTCACTGTTGATCAGTGGCAGGCTATTTCTGTTATGTCTTGGAAGACTGAGCAGACTCAAAAGGACATGGAATCTATTTTGGATTCTAGCTACTCTCACGGTGAGAAACTGGACGCTGTGCTCACTCCAAATGATGATTTAGCACAGGGTGTTATTAATGCAATTGAAACGAAGCGCCCAGATATGAAGCCAGGAAGTGATTCATGGCCAGTCATTACCGGTCAGGATGCTAACGAAATTGCTGTATCTAATATCGCTAAAGATTTGCAGAGCATGACCGTGTTCAAGGATGTGGCTAAGCTCGCAGATGCTGTATATGAGATGATTGTTCAGATTGCAGAAGGTAAGAAAGTAACAACCAATGGCACGATGAACAATGGCGTGCGCGATGTTGAATCTGACTTGCTTGATCCAGTTGTATTAACTAAAGATAATCTGGATGAAGTAGTAAAAGCCGGATTTATTGCGCAGCAGCGCTTCGATGAGCTAACTAAAGAATAATTAACTCACATTATTCTCTCCTTCGTGCGATGAAGGCTTGGATTCTTAAGAATCCAAGCCTTCTGCATACTCTGAAGCCTTATGCGAATTCAAGAGTTCTCAGATCTACCGATCCATCTCCCTCAAATCGAACATAAAGTGGAACACGCATGCCATGCTCTTTTCGACTGAAATCATCTAAGTTCGCCGTAGCACATAGAACACTCCACTGTGAAGAGCACTGTTCCACCGCAATATCAGCAAGAACTTGCTGACCTTTTTCATCACAGCAAACAATAATATGACCGCGAGCGCGTTGCACACTACGCCGATTCTGGCGAATTTCCACCGCTACAGTTCTCACAAACGTCAACTGCTCTGCACAGCAATATTTAAAGCCTGCCGTAGCACCATGACTCATGTGGGCAATATACTGTTGGACGCCTTCTCCCGCCTCGCGATCTGCTTCATCCTGCGTAAAATAAGGATGCTCAGACAGACGCTTTTTTACTCCTGAACCATCGTAGCGTCCTGTGCTATGACCATTCGCCCACAAATTGCACGCTACACGCGCTTCTATACGCCCTGGAACAGTAAAGAACTCATCTGAGCCACTACTTGTTATCTCCGCCTGTTCAAAACGATATACACCATTTTCGTCACGCGTATAGTTCACTTTTTCTAGGCATGCTTGACGCGCATATGAACTGCGATTGGTGTGACGATGATAAAAAATATAGAAATCATCATAAATGCGCAGCAACCCACCATGGGTATTACCTAAGTAATTATTTGCATGATTTTCATCGTTGCTGTGTAAGAAAATATCGCCAATACTCACCACAGTTCCCGCGAAGGTAAAACCTTCTGTAGGCTTGGAACTGACGGCGTAACATAGTTCGTGATTATGCCGAGATGAATATACGAAATAATACAAACCGTCATACTTGCGAATGGAGCTGGCTTCAAAGAACTCATGGTTTTCAAAGGAGCCTGTACCCTGCTTAGGAAACAGTAATTTTTCAGGTTGCTTAATAGTTACCATATCTGATTCAAGTTCAAGCACAACACCGCCATCTGTGCGTAGTTTTTTACCGCCTGTAGCCAACGCTGGCACAGGAGTATAAAAACCAGAATAGAGATATATGCGAGCATCATCATCAACTAAAATTGCGGGATCGAAAGGAAGCGAGTCGCCGTTTTTACGTCCCCACAACGTACCATCTGCGTAATGCACATGACCGTAAAATTCAAAAGGCCCTGTAGGGCTGTCAGCTACTGCTACGCCCATAATTCCCATAAAATCAAAGGCATAATACAGATAGAAACGCTCATCTAATCCTTGACACACATCAGGAGCAAAGAGCAATCGCACTCCTAAACGGTTGCGAGGGTCTTGATTTTTCTTATAAATCACACCTTCATAACGCCAGTCAGTTAAATCATTGACTGGAGCTGACCAACACACATAATCACCGACGCAGAAAATTGGCGCTCCGAACTTATCGTGCGAACCATAAATATATACACGATTGCCGAAAATATACGGCTCAGCATCGGGAATATATTCGCCAGCCGGGAGGTATGGATTCATTGTTTCTCCTTTGAATACATAGAAGTCAGCCCGAAGGCTGACTTCTACAACACGCTCCTAGAAAAGAGTCTTAATCAAGCTGAGTGCTCACCCAATCCACAATATATGGTGCGGCCTGCTCAATCTGATCCAGAGCAATTTCAAAATCTTCCAGGACCGCCGTACCATGGATCTGCCAAATCAATGCGATACTCTTCCGATTCTGTAACTGTTGGCAGCTCTGGATCGAAACTGCGATACATATGCACTTCAGAATAGTCAGAACGAGGAATCTGACGCAGCAATGACTGCTTATGCGAAGCCGTCATAGGCAAGAAAAGATCAGTTTCCTCAATCTCATCGCGGCTAATACGATGTGCGAAATGATGAGCTGGTAATTCATATCCGCGAGCGCGCAAAGCCTTCTGTGCACGGCGATCAATAGGATTGCCATGCTCCTCAGAGGACACACCAGAAGATTTCACTTGTACACGATCCGCTAGACCAGCCTCTTGCACGTAGTGACGTAAAACAATTTCTGCCATAGGGGAACGGCAAATATTTCCTGTGCACACCGTCATAATGGTATACATGTGTTCTCCTTAACTTTTAGTTCCGCAAATCATGAATAATGATTGCTTTATGCGCGCTTAAGCACACGGAAACGATAGCTTTTAATCGGGTTTGAGGTATCTGCTGGTGCAGTCCAGTCTTGAATGATCTCTTCAGTCCACAAACCGTGATTCCAGCCTGCTTCCATGTCTGGAGCGAAAACATCGGCTTCTACAGTCACATCAACATCGGTAATGTACACTTCGTCAGCCATATGTACTGCTTGTTCGTACATACGCGCCCCACCAATAATCCATAATTCGTCGCGGCGCACACCATCGTCAGGAATAGCTGGCTGCTGAGCAAGATCCACAGCAGCTTCTAACGATTGGACGACAGTAGCTCCTGGTGCTACAAAATCAGGATTGCTAGACACCACGTAATTATCACGGTTAGATAGAGGACGGAAAGATTCAGGTAAAGATTCCCATGTTTTACGTCCCATAATAACCGGATGCAAAATGGTGCGATCCTTAAAATACTTCATATCCTCGCGCAAATGCCATGCCATGGTGCCGTTGGCGCCTAAAGCTCCTGGTTTTCCGTGGCTATCGTATGCTTGCGCCCAAATGAGTTTAATATGAGGTCGAGTGGAATCCATGGAATCATCAGCGTTTTCATTGTCCCACTCATCGGCTTCTTCTCGTAATCTGTGGAAGTTATGCCCGGCCGACGCGGGCTGAGGTTGGTGGTAGCCACTGCGACTACTATCGTGCTCCATATCGTTTGTCTCCTTATATCACTGCAGTTCACTGCGATATGACTTACAGTGTAACAAATCAAGTAGGCAAAAGCTCCCCACGCAACCATCGAGCGGCGCATAAGAGAGCTTGTCTACTCACAACTATACGGCTACTGGTGCTTTAATCGTTGGATGATACTGATAGTTTTCGATAACAAAATCAGTGTAATCGTAATCTTCTAAACTATCAGCCTTCTTCAAACTGAGCTGCGGATATGGATATGGTTCGCGTGAAAGCTGTTCGAGAACTTGTTCCATATGATTGTCATAAATATGGCAATCGCCGCCCGTCCACACAAATTCACCTGGCTCTAAACCAGCTTGCTGAGCCATCATTAAAGTCAACAAAGCATAAGACGCGATATTAAAAGGAACGCCTAAGAACATATCCGCCGAGCGTTGATAAAGCTGGCATGATAGTCTGCCCTCAGATACGTAGAATTGGAACAGTGAATGGCATGGCGGCAAAGCCATATCTTCTACTTCCGCAGGATTCCACGCGGTTACAATCATACGACGAGAATCTGGGTTCGTTTTCAAAAGGTGAAGAACGTTAGCAATCTGGTCGATTGTATGCTCTGGATCATCTGCTGTAGGAGCAGGCCAGCTACGCCATTGCACGCCATATACCGGCCCTAAATCACCGTTTTCATCTGCCCACTCATCCCAAATATGCACATTATGCTCTAGCAGCCAGTTAATATTGCTAGAACCCTTCAAAAACCACAGCAATTCATACGCAATACCCTTAAAAAATACGCGCTTGGTAGTTAGCAGCGGAAAAGACTTGCGCAAATCAAAACGCATTTGACGACCAAAAACAGATACCGTGCCCGTGCCCGTGCGGTCAGACTTCAAATCACCGTTGAGAAGAATGTCACGTAACGTATCTTCATACGGCATAGGAATATCAGTGTGAGGACGCTCAGGAATACGAGCGCGGATTGCATCAAGTTCTTGCTGTGAAAGTGCCATAGATTAGAGATTAGCACGTACCGCGCAACAGCAACACTCGCTATTGTGCGCCTCGCTGTGAGCGAATGATGGAATAGAAAAGACACGCAGAGGTTAGTTCATTGTAAGGTAGAAGTACATAAATATGTGCAAGGCTTTAGCACTATAGCTATGGCACGCTTTTCGAAGGAGATATTATGGCACGCTTATGGGTTGAACGCAATAAGGATGGTTCATGGGATGCTTTCAGTGATGACGGCGCTCATATTAAGTTTGGACGCGGTAGCGATAAAGGCCTCTTCTCCCCTGGCGATCTGACGAAGATTGCCTTGGCAGGATGTGCTGCACTGTCCAGCCAGTTTGCTGTGGAATCTGTGTTAGGCGAAGGTAAAGGTGCTCGTATTGTAGTAGATGGCACCTATGATTCCGACGGAGATCGTTACTTAAACTTTAATGAGCAGCTCGTGGTTGATGCTATGGATGCTGGTTTGGATCAGGAAGCTGCTGAAAAGTTGGCTGAGCGTATTCGCCGCCACGTGGATAAAGGCTGCACTGTTAAGCACACTTATGAGATTGAAACTCCTGTACGCATGGATGTGGATATTCGCCACTAAAAATTTTCTGGGCAGATCTTGTAGCTTTTCTAGCTCACCGACTCACAGAAATTTCGCCGCATAAGAAAATCTTCTCCTATAATTCCTTGAATTTATAGGAGAAGATTTTATATTCCTGGTGAACATAATCTCATAACTGATAATAAAACAGCTATGCTTTCAGTCTTTACGATCTTTAAGACGCGCTCGGATCAATCGTTTCTTCCAGGCTCTTGAGTTCGCTGAGCTCAGCTTGCTCCACCTGAATAGACTCAACACCACCCACATCAATCAGTGCGTCATCAGCCATCTCGTTTTCTTCAGCCAGAACATAACGGCGAGGAACAACATAGACTGGCTTGTCAGAATGTTGTAACAGTGCTTGGCTCACTGAGCCAAAGAGTAAGCCTGTTAAACCGCCACGACCACGTGAACCAACTACCACAATGTCGTTATCTGGTAAAGCAGCTTCCAAAGCATCTACAGAAGCTCCAACAGCTACCTGTTCTTCAATCTCTAGCTGTGGGTAGCGTGAACGCAATGGAGTTAAGCGAGCGTGCAAATCTTCAGCGTATGATTCCATCACACTGTTCATATCTGCATCACTGAGACTTCCCAACATAGGAACAGCGCTAATCACCTGTAATTTAGCCTGCCACAAGTGAGCAAATTCGGCAGCAATTTCAAGAGCTTTAATACCCCACTTAGACTCATCAGAATTAACCACAACATGATTAATCTTGTTATTCAAGTGGACTTTATTGCCATCATCATCAGTATATGGAACCACCACAATTGGGCAATATGCATACGCTGGAAGGCTTGACGATGTTGTGCCCAGCAAGCGTTCAGCCAGTCCGCCCTTGCCACGGTTTCCAATGACCACGAGGTTATAGTTGCGAGACAGTTCAATGAACACTGCAGAAGGTTCGCCCGTAACAATAAGAGTTGTTACTTCAACGCCCTGCTTCGTTGCAATAGCCTTGGCACGACTCAAAATCTCTTGAGCATCGCGTCGAGAAGCAGTGTCATCTCCCGGCGTGGTAAAAGTATTATCAAAAGAAACCGAAGAATAACTTGGCAACGTGTATGCAGATACAATGTGCAAGGTTAATCCTGCGTGATGCGCATAATTTGCAGCCCACCACACTGCCTTATACGCTGCATCTGAACCATCAACGCCCACTAAAATAGCTTTTTCATAGCGTGACATAGGGAACACCTCCTTGTTCGTTCCTACACCCATTCTAACGCGGAATATTTTTTGCGGATACCATTATGCCCAAACCTGAGATATTCAGACATGAGCATAGGAAGAATGGGGTGTATGTCAGCGTGTTGCCAAAGCTAGGTACGCTCGCACAAAGAGCAACGTGTTGCATATAAAACGTGCTGCGTAAAACTCACCCTATAAGGTGACCATGCGCAGACAAGAATCCAGCTCTACAAGAGCTTTATTCAACTTTATTCGTGAATAAACTGGAAGCGTGAAGTATTAGAAATAGTGCGTGTGTAGGTTCGTCCGTTCATCACTGCACCACTTTCAGAAGTGACCACAGAACCATCAGGATTAACTTTTTCCACAATGGCTACGTGACCATAAAATGAATCAGAACCTTCTTGGCCTGGCTGGAAGACCATAATATCTCCAACTTGTGGAACGTTATCTACAGAATAACCTAAGGCACGAGCAGAATTAGCCCACTGACCACCATTTCCAAAGTAAGAACCAACTGGTAAGCCAAGCTGATGACGGCGAATATATGCCCACCATGTGCACTGCGAGAATGGGTAAGCATTACCTGTATCGCCTGTTGGATGCTGAGGAGCTGACGTTAAATTCTGGACATCAATGCTGGTTGCACCATCTTCCACATTCCAAGGAGTGAGATCAGATGTGGTCACAGATGCGGTTTCTGAAAGAGGAGTATCACTTTTAGCAGTACGTTCTTCAGAACGCGATACGGTTGTGGTTGCTACGTTAAGAGGAGATGTGCCAGTTGTTGGTTCCGCTTCTGCCGCTACAGCAATAGTGCGGTCGAAAAGACTCGAGTTTGTAGCAAAAACACTAGATGCTACAGCAGTTCCAACTGTTCCCAGTAAAAGAGTGACTGCACTGGAAGTAGTGAAGCGAGTTTTGCGAGTGCGAGAACGCTCATATTCACGACGTTCGCGGCGTGTACGTGGCATAGCATTAACTTCACGTATAACCGCTTCTTCAAGAGATACAGAAGATACTGAAGATGCTTGAACACTTGCGTGTTTTGCAGTGCGCTTGTGACTTGTAGTCGCCTTGTGCCCTGCATGCTTCATAAAAATCACTCCTCGAAAATAAACAACCTCGATAATTCTAATTGCACCCCTGCCCTAGGGGAAAACCCTGATAGTAATTTCGTAATAAATGAACAAAAATCATTATTATGGCGTGTTAGGCACATACTGTGTTAAGCCCTCCCTAGCGTGTAAACCGGCTCTTCAGATTTTGGTGGGGACGCCGTGAGCAGTGGGGTTGTCGTAGGGGGGGTTGGGTGTCGTGGGGAGTGCTTGACTATCATGAATCACTTCGTGGGGCTGAAAAACCACTAAAAAAGTGCGTGGAAAAAGCCGTGGGGAGTGCTTGACTATCATGAATCACTTTCCAGGGCCTTTTTGACCCTTCAAAACCGCATGAAACCTGTCGTGAAAAGTGCTTCATACCCATCAGTCACTTTTCAGGTCAGAAAAGAAGCTAAAAACAGGGTAAAAACTGCCCTGAAAAGTGCGCCATCAGTATGAATCACTCCCCACGACACAAAAGAGCTCCTCGCCGACACAACCAACACCCCACCACAACCCGAAGAGCTCGTAAACTCCACCCCATTATGTATATGAATGCGTGTCGATACGTATCAAAAAACAGCTATGTTCTCCCGATGGCAGACACTCTGAGTATATTGGAGCTATGACTGTTACAACGCATCTTCTGGATATTGACATGCTCCCTACTGACGGACGTTTTGGTTCTGGGCCGAGCAAAATTCGTGAGGAGCAGCTGCACTTTTTAACTGAAGCTGGCTCGCAGCTCATGGGAACGTCACACCGTCAGCAACCCGTTAAAGATGTTGTTGCTTCTATTCAAGATGGAATTCGTGCACTCTATGGTCTACCTGATGATTATGAAGTTGTGTTAGGCAACGGCGGCGCAACGGCTTTCTGGGATATGGCATGTGCCTGTTTCATTGAGAAGAAAGCTGCTTTTGGTTCTTTCGGATCTTTCAGCGCAAAATTTGCACAAAGCGCAAAACTTGCACCGTTCTTAGATGAGCCTGTTGTATATGAAGGCGAGTACGGAACCTATGCTCTACCAGAACCTCATGCAGATGTTGATGTGTATGCATGGGCTCATAATGAGACCTCTACTGGCGTTCTCGCCCCAGTAGAGCGTATTGAAGGTGCTCGCACTGATGCATTAATGATTGTAGATGGAACCTCAGCTGCAGCAGGAACGGTTATTAACCCGCGTGAAATTGATGTGTATTATTTCTCTCCTCAAAAATGTTTCGGTTCGGACGGCGGACTATGGGTGGCTATTGCATCTCCAGCTGCTATTGAACGTGCTGAACGAATTGAGTCTCATGCTGCTCAGCATCCTGAAGAGGGACGTTGGGTGCCGCCATTTTTGTCGTTTAGCAAGGCTGTAGCTAACTCACGTAAGCATCAAACATTAAACACTCCAGCCTTAGCTACTTTGTTGCTTATGAACAATCAGATTCAATGGCTGCTCAAGCAGGGTGGCTTAGAGTGGGCGCAGAACCATTGCGCTCAGTCAGCTCAGGTATTGTATGACTGGGCTGAGGCTAGTAATTATGCTCAGCCTTTCGTGCACGATGTTCATGCTCGCTCAACAGTGGTCGTAACGATTGATATTGATGAAAACATACCAGCTTCGGATATTCTCGCAGCTTTGCGCGCTAACGGCATTGTGGATGTTTCTGGATACCGAGGTTTGGGACGCAATCAGTTACGCGTAGGCGTTTTCCCTTCCGTAGATACTGATGACGTAGTAGCTCTGACGCATTGTATTGATGCCGTTGTCGAACAGTTGCGTGCTTAATCGCTATGCTGGCACATGGCATTGTTCTTCGTCTGCTTCCAGTTTTAGAGTAATGATTATGAAAATTACCCCAATTTTCGATCCTGAACACCGTAGAGAAACCCCTCAGGCAGAGCAAGTAGATTTGCACATCATTTTTATGGTGGGCACTGTTCTGTGGCTGTGCGCCGCTTTGGTGTGTGGAATATTGTTCTTATGGAAAGGACTGTTACACTACGAGTTCATTATTAGCATTTGGGGATTGAGCATCGGTATTCTAGCGCTAATTTGGGAAACATATAATCGTCATATTTATCGTCTTGTAGCCTTGATGCAACAATAAGCGTGTAAGAATCAGCGTTTACGCAGCCAACGGTATAAACAGATTAAAAGTACTTCCCTGTCCAGGCGCGCTCCATAGCGTCACCGTGCCATGATGAGTAAGAGCCACATGCTTCACAATAGCTAAGCCTAAGCCCACAGCATCATCAGTATTGTCATATGGTTCATGGGAGCCGCGATAAAAACGTTCAAAAATGCGCGACTGCTCGGCTTTACTAATACCCGTTCCGGTATCAATAACGCGAATAACAGCAAAACTTGGATCTTGCGCAACATCTACAACAACACTAACAACAGCGTTATCTTTAGAATAATGCACGGCATTTTCTACCAGTTTGCGCACTGCAGCACGGATTTGCACCGCGCTCGCATGAACCATCACATTATCCGCCATACGTGTATGTAAGCGTATACCGCGATTAGGCTTAATCTCCTCTAAAGCCTCACCCACCATATCGCCGAGATTGCCGAGGTTCTCATCTGATGCTTCGACTTTTTCCTGAGCTTGCATCAACAGCATTAAATCAGACACCAGCTTATGTAGATGGCGCGCTTGAGCAGATACAATCTTGCCATCCTCATTAACCGAGTCATTATCTACTTGTTCCCATCGTTTGCCAATGGCAAGCATATCTTCAGTGGAATTAAGTAACTGCTGCGCCACGTTTTCAATAAAATCATCACGCGTTTGAGCAAAACGTTTTGCTTCGCTGTTATCGCTGATGAACACAACAATATAGTGCTCACTAAGAGAGCTGACAGTAACAGTAAGCCAATGTGGACGCGTAACCACAGCGGAATCCGTAACCCCCTCAGGTGCGTCTGCACCATCATCTCTGACCAAATCTTGAGCTGTGTGAGTAACAATATTGAATTTCTTCGTGCCAGATCCTTCGCGCACCTCACGAATCGCCGAAAGAATCTCTTCATTCACAATGTCATCATTGTGTACAATTCCCCAGCGATACGTCGACGAAGAAGCACGTTCTACTTCATCATCTTTATCCACAACAATTGTGGCAGCTTCCATAAGAGATAGCATTCGCACCGTCATGGAATCTAATTCGTCGTCATCGTCATCATCATCGTCACTGCTGCTCTCGTCATCATCAGTAAAATGATTTATTCTGCGACGTAAACGACGGCGGCGCACGTAGTTCACTCGCCATCTCAGAGAACGCAGCGCATGCCAAAAACCCTTGCTGTTGGCAATCATAGGAGACAGCCAACGCCATACCAAGGAGAAGAGCCATCCCACAACAATTACTGCCATAACGCAGAAAATAATGAGTGATACTACAGAGGTCACATCAAAATTCATACTTCTATTGTGACATAAGCGGCACACACGAAGAGCACAGAGGAGGACTAAAAGACACGGGCATACTCTAAAATTAGACTCAGTAACAGCACTATATAGGGGAGCTATCATGCGCGCAATTTTCAATGAAGAGCTGCAGCACGTCGCCACAGATGTCACTACTATGGCAGCTGCCGTTCATCAAGCAGTAAGCCATGCTGGAGAAGCCTTATTTAACAGCAATATTGAGATGGCTCAAGACGTGATTGATGGCGATAAAAAGATTGATGCTTTAGAGGCATCAATTAACAATCAGTGCGTTATTTTGCTTGCTAAGCAAAGCCCTGTGGCAACAGATTTACGTGTTGTGGTATCGACTATGAGCATTGCTTCTCTTCTTGAACGCATAGGAGATTTAGCACGCCATATTGCTGAAACTGCTCGTAGCACCTATCCTGACTCACCTTTGGCCCCTCAAGTCAAAGATATTTTCGTCAAAATGCAGGCTTTTGCTCAAAGCACGACACAAACTTTGGCTGATCTCATGGATAGCCACGATGAGATTGTTGCTCAAAAGCTGATTATGAGCGATGACGAAATGGACAGCCTGTTTGAATCCGTCTACGCCATTGCCCGCTCCGATGAGTGGAACGCTACAGTAGAGCAGACAATTGATACCGTGCTTTTGAGTCGTTATTATGAGCGCATTGGCGATCACTCGGTATCTGTGGGACGTCGCTTAACATATATGGTCTCCGGCTTTGACCCAACTAAGGATCCGCAGCACTTTATTGGCGTGGATACCGACGGCGATTAAAACTCTGCATACACGTTTTATGCCCTTGCAACCTATTATGCAAGGGCATATTCTTTTCTACTTTTTCTTAAAAGCAAGCTCTAAACCAAGCTTTTTATCTTTAAATTTTGCTTTCTTCAAAGATTTAAGTACGGTGCCTGACATATCAGATGGCAGTTCCACATAGCTGACATTATCTTTCAAACCAATAGCACCAATAACCTTGCCTGGAATATGTGCTTCGCTAGAAATAATGCGCACTATGTCATTTGGACGAATACCATGTTTCTTACCCAAACTTATTTTGAAACGTACCATACCTTCCTCCACTTCTTCTGATACAAGATGGAGTTTACGGTCTTTACGGTTCTTATGCTCTTTATAGGCACGACGTTCTTTTTTATCTTTGTGCTTGCCCTTACGATCCGAGCGAGAAGTACGCTCCTGCCAAGGCATCACTTCTTCAGCCAGAGGATCTTTACCATCAGATTTGCCCAAGGTATCCCCTGATTCTTCCAAGGCAAGCTTCAAAAAGGCAGCTGCAATATCCATAGCTGTGTAATCAGCAGTATTCACCTGGTTATCGATGACATTAATCATTTCATGCAGATTGTCCTCATCAATAATGCGTGCAATATCATCCATAATCTTTTCAGTTTTCATGGCATGAACATCTGCAATTGTTGGAATATGCTGAGAAATAATCTTCGTTTTGCAATATTTTTGAATATCGCGCAACTTATACACTTCTTTACCGCGCACAAAACTGAACGCCCGACCAGCGCGTCCTGCACGCCCGGTGCGTCCAATACGATGAACATAATATTCCACTTCGCGTGGAATATCGTAGTTAAACACTGCTTCCACATCGTCCACGTCAATCCCACGAGCAGCTACGTCCGTAGCAATCAGAATTTCTGTGGTGCCCATACGGAATTTTTTCATAACACGATCGCGAACCGACTGCTTCATATCGCCATGCAAGCCTTCAGCTGCATAACCTCGCGCTTGCAGCTCCTCAGCTAACGAGTCCACCATTGCTTTCGTATTGCAGAAAACTAAAGATAATTTTGGTGAATAAAAATCAAGTAGGCGTGTGAGCACATCGGTTTTATCTTTACGACGCACATCGTAATAATACTGATCAATGTGAGGCACAGTAAGCTCCGTTTGTGCTACTTTAACCAGCTGTGCATCCTTTTGATACGTAGTGGCAATCTCCATAATGGCAGGAGGCATAGTTGCCGAGAAAAGAATAACCTGACGATTATCTTGTGGCATCTGATCGAGAATAGTTTCAATATCTTCTCTAAAGCCCATATTAAGCATTTCATCGGCTTCATCTAAAACGATGGTATGAATGCTTTCAGTACTCATAGTGCCGCGACGCAAATGATCCATAACACGCCCTGGAGTACCAATAATAATCTGCACGCCGTCTTTTAGTCCTCGAATTTGACGCGACATATCCGCACCACCATACACCGGTAGAATGCGCACACCATGCATATATTTCGAGAGACGATGCAGCTCTTCAGCAGATTGAATAGCGAGTTCACGCGTAGGAGACAGCACAAGTACTTGAGTAGCATGATTGCCAGCATCAACTTTTTCGAGCACAGGAATACCAAAAGATGCAGTTTTACCTGTACCGGTTTGAGATTGACCAATCATATCTTTGCCACTCATCACCACAGGAATGGCAGCTTCTTGAATAGGTGACGCTTCTTCAAAGCCCATATCACTAATGGCCTGAAGAAGCCTAGAGCTTAAACCTAATTCTTCAAATTTCATGTATATATCTTTCTGGACAAGCACAGGTCAGAGCAGGCTCATCATTGCTGGTAGTCGGTATGAGTGCATACAGACTTTTTGCACACTCAGGTGTTTCTCAGTGGACATCAAAAAAGGAACGCCGTACTGTAGCGTTCCTAGTTAAAAGCGAAATCTACGAGCATTCTTTCGTAGTTCTAAGAGTATCAGTATGACTGTTCATTGCTGCTGTTCATCGCCGTTTTCACGGTTCCTGTTTCCCCTTTTTGCTTTTAGCCAAGCCAGAGAGAACAACGATATGCTTTTTCTAGCTGATCTCTCTAGCTATAGCCTTTGCTTTTTCTGCTTATTGGTCGCTATTGAAAAGGATACGTCTTGTTTGTGCGAAAAGACACGCCACAAAAACAGGTATTGCAGTGAGCATCACCCATGCAATAAGCATAGGCGGATTGCCCTCGTTCAGGAAAGTTGAGACTGTAAAAGGCAATGCAAAGCCGACCACTGCCTGCGCTATAGCAAGCCAAAAGCTCACACGAAGATACATATCTAACCGAGTTAAATTCAGATGCTTATAACCAAAACTAAAGCACCACGCGGTATAAATTACCCACACCAAGATAGGAATAGGTATAAGCGCAAATAAACATAGGATTGGCGTATGAATCCATTCATACTCAGGAAACTGCGAGAACTCAGTTTGAATGATGTCGAATCCAGCCCACGATACTCCGATGATACCGAGAAGAGTAAGTAGAGCGCAGAACACTGTCAAGATACAAGTTGCAATTCTTTTATTGAACATATGAATCCCCTCACTAACGTGATGCGAACCAATAACAATAGAATGCAGAAACAGCTGAAATACTTTTTTATGAATTCAAAAAATCTACGGGGTTAGGAAGCCGAAATACTCACAAAATCATAACCATCTGCCACGTTATTACGGAAGATAGCAACCTCATCTACTACTTTTTGATCTGCCCCCTCCCCAGCCCAGATTACACTACGCGAAAAATGCGGCTCTCGCTTTTACGCAAGAAACCGCATTTTTCTGTGTTACTACAAAGTAGCCTTTACTTACCCTGGTTTGCTACAGCTGCTGCACCTGCTGCTGCTGCTTCTGGATCAAGGTATTCACCACGTGGCTTGATTGGCTTGAAGTTCTCATCCAATTCATAGAGCAGTGGAATTGCAGTTGGAATATTAACCTGTGCAATCTCTTCTTCGCTCAAGCCATCAAGCATCTTTACGATTGCACGCAAAGAATTACCATGAGCTGCAATAAGAACGGTCTTACCAGCTGCAAGCTGTGGCTTAATAGTTTCTTCCCAGTAAGGGGTTACGCGAGTTACTACGTTTGCCAATGCTTCAGTTTCTGGAACTTCTGCACCTGCGTAACGTGGATCACCGCTCTGAGAATACTCATCGCTTGGATCGATCTCTGGTGGTGGAGTTGCATAAGAACGACGCCAAATCATGAACTTTTCATCGCCATATTCCTGACGAATTTCAGACTTGTTCTTACCCTGCAAAGCACCATAGTGACGTTCATTCAAACGCCAGTTACGCTCTACTGGAATCCACAAACGATCTGCAGAATCCAAAGCAATATTAGCGGTGTTAATAGCACGACGAAGAAGAGAAGTGAAAACGATGTCTGGAAGAACGTTCTTCTCCTTGAGAAGCTCGCCTCCTCGCTTTGCTTCTTCCACGCCCTGTTCGGTCAGAGGTACATCAACCCAACCGGTGAACTGATTTGTTTTATTCCATGCGCTCTGTCCGTGACGGAGCAATACTAACTTGTAAGTCATGTTCTCTAGTTTAGAGCGCGTTCACGACTACATACAAAACAACATAGTTCACAGTTAAGAGAAGCATCAGCTCATTCATCAGAGCAAAAGCATTGCGATAAAATTGAGGACGACGTATAGCGGCGCGTAAGCATCGCATGGAACGAAAGCTCATAGATAGAAATGCCGCCACGCTGAAGGCATACAGTATTCCTAGATCCCCTATTAAATCGTAACCAAACATATGGTAAAGCGTCAACGCATACATCATTTCAATGATCCACACCACGCCCATAACAGCACAAGCACCACTAAAAGCGCGGTCAAGCCCCCATCGCACAACCACAGTTCGTTTACCTGACTGCTCATCACTTTGCGCATCGCGCATATTGTTAATCAACATGACCAGAGCACTCATACAACCGCACTGAATACCCGCAGCAATGCTAAACTTGCCAATCTGAGCGGTCAGTAGCCAACTGATAGACCACACTAACACCGGACCAAAAAATATGAAGGCGAGCGTTTCACCCCAACCGCGAGCGCTGAAAAAACTAGAATATGACCATGCTGCACCTATGCAGATTATGCCAACTGCAATCAGCCAGTACTGCTTGCTGACAAGCACGGCCGCTATGCCTGCACAGGCACCTATCGTTGCGCTGACGATTGCTGCACAACGAGCTATACGAATTCCCGATGCTTGAGAATTGAGCCGGGCGGGAGCATCGGCTGAGCGAGCTTTATCAATTCCACGCACCCCATCGAGATAATCATTCGCAAAGTTTGCGCATACTTGTAAGCTCACTGCTACCACAGCGCTCAGTAGAATGAGGCGACCATCGTGCTGCATAAAATATGCCCACGATGGAATCCGTTTCGTTTTTTCAAAAGCATGAACATCGTGAAAAGCACTCAAAGCAGCAATAAGGACTGGGCATAAAGAAAGAGCCCAAGTGCGCGGTCGAGATCCAGAAAGAATCATGCGAAATGTGTCGCGCACTCAAGCTCCTTGTGTAGTGTTACGAAAACCTTATAGGGGGATATTTCCGTTTAAATATCTTTTAATATCTGTTTAATTATTGAGCGGCTTAACGAGCGGGAAAGTAATAGTTTCACGCACTGTAGCGCCGGTCATAGCAATGAGCAAGCGATCAATACCCATACCCATGCCACCAGCAGGAGGCATACCCACTCCGAGAGCTTCAATAAAGTCTTCATCAATATCCATAGCTTCATCGTCACCAGCCAAAGCCATCTTAGCCTGTGCTACGAAGCGTTCGCGCTGAACCACTGGATCGTTCAGCTCAGAGTATGCAGTACCCAATTCAAAACCGCGCACATACAAATCCCACTTCTCCACCTGTCCAGGCTTAGAACGATGAGACTTAGTCAACGGAGAAGTTTCTACTGGGAAATCACGCACGAAAGTTGGCTCCCATAACTGGTGAGGATCTTCGGTGTAGAAGTGCTCCCACAAGTTTTCTACGAGCTTTCCGTGATTCTCCACGTCTTCACGCTCCACACCCAACTTATCTGCGAAAGCGCCGAGAGTTTCCACCGTTGTTTCAGGAGTAATTTCTTCGCCTAACTTTTCTGACAAAGACTCGTAGATATCAAGCTGACGCCACTGACCACCCAAGTCATATTCTGTGCCATCGGCAAGAGTTACCACAGTAGATCCAAAGGTATCGATAGCTGCCTGCTGAACCAGGGACTGCGTTAATTCAGCCATGGTATCGTATGTTCCGTAGGCTTCGTAGGCTTCCAAAGTGGTAAATTCTGGAGCGTGTGTTGCGTCTGCACCTTCATTGCGGAAAGCGCGGTTGATTTCAAACACGCGATCGATACCGCCCACGAGCATACGCTTGAGGAAGAGTTCTGGAGCAATACGCAAGAACAAATCCATATCAAAAGCATTGATATGCGTGGTAAATGGTCGAGCTGCCGCACCACCACGAATAGCTTGAAGCATTGGAGTTTCAGCTTCCATATAGCCACGCTGATCGAAATTACGACGCAAAGAAGCCACAACCGATGCACGATTGCGCACCATCTTTCGCATCTTGTCGTCCACGATCATACCCAAATATGGCTTACGTGTGCGCTGTTCATCATTCAATTCCTTGTGCAAAGCAGGAAGTGGACGCAAAGATTTGCTAGCAATCTTCCACTCGCTAGCAAAAATGGAGAGCTCGCCTGTCTTGGACGCAATCACACGTCCCTTAATAAAGAGGTGGTCGCCCAAATCAACAAGCTGCTTGAATTCCTTCAAGCTGTCAGCTCCTACTTCCTTCTTGGAGAGCATACCTTGAATTGGGGTACCATCGCCAGCAGCCAACTGCACGAAGCATAATCCGCCGCCGTTACGCAAGAAAATCACTCGACCAGCAATCGCAACAACATCCTCAGTTTCGTCGCCAGCTTCGAGTTTTCCGTCATACTGTGTGCGTATCTGTTCAATAGTATGTGTAATAGGCAGCTCAGCTGGATATGGGTTCAGACCATTCTTGAGCATGAGCGCACGCTTTGCTACACGCATCTGCACCTGCTCAGGATGAGCATGAGGACCAAATTGAGCGTTGGACGGGTCGATCGCTTCATCTAATGAAGCGTCCTCAGCAATGCGCTGAGCGATGGTCTCGTCTTGCACCATTAATAATTCTGCGCGCTCCACAGTGCTCAATTCATGCGCTGCGGATTCGTTCTCTGCTGTTTCGTTAGCTGCTGTTTGGTTCTCTACTGTTTCGTTAGCAGAGTCAACTTCGTTTTCGTCAATCAAATCAGACATATTTTCCCATACACTTGAAGTTTGGAATTCCTTATTTCAATAGTCTTAAGGGTACTAAAAGAGTTGTACACGGCAAGAGGGTGTGCGGTTGAGTGGTGTGGCTGTGGCTGTGGTTGTGGCTGTGGTTGTGGCTGTGGTTGTGGCTGTGGGTGTGGTTGTGGCTGTGGGTGTGGCTGTGGCTGTGGGTGTGGCTGTGGGTGTGGCTGTGGTTGTGGTTGTACGCAGGGCGCGGAATTGAGCTTTCGTAGAGCGTAGTCTCGTTGCGTTCTCAGTGCCCGGACCTTGATCCCTTCTATCACCATACCTGAATCATGATTGGCTCGAGCGATTCACGTTTCACGCACCAAAAAGCTCCCAAAACTCCCCCAAAAAAGTTCCTGAAACATGATTCGCTATAGCCAGTATTGATTCACGCACCGTGTGAACGAACACACCACATCAAAAAAGTTCCTGAAACATGATTCGCTATAGCGAAACATAATCCACGCACCAAAATTGACTTCTTTCAGCGCGAAAAAGTTCCTGAAACATAATCCGCTACAGCAAAACATGATTCACGCACGAAAAACCAGCTTTTTAAACAAAAACTTATGCGGAACACACTACGCAACTATGTATGCCAACACTAGCAACAGTTCCCAACCGTCAAACGAGTGGGCCTGAAGGGATTCGAACCCTCGACCTTCTGTACCGGAAACAGATGCTCTCATCCGCTGAGCTACAGACCCAACGGTTTTAGTGTAGCAAGCACCCTGTAAAGAGAAGTAAAGAAGAGTAAAGATGCGTAGCGCCACCTAAAAACCACCTAAATGCCAGCGAAAAGACAACTAAAGCCAACCCACACCCTCCCAAAAAACCACCCAAAGAGCAGAAATCCATGCACGCACTCCTGCCATAAGCTACACTAAAAGTAACTAAGGAGGCTCGATGTTAGGTAACCCGATTGATCATTTTGAATATGAACGCCGCTTTTACTGCACAAGCATTCCTGAACACCTTTTAGAGAATGAAAAACCTACTCTTATTGTGCAAAGCTATTTTGTGCATGAAGATAATTACGCACTGCGCATTCGTTTGCAAGCTAAGAATGTCCAGGTTGATATGCATGACAATACCGATCCGATGGCTGTGCTCGGACGATATCGTGATAGTTTTACAACTGCTTTTTTAACTGCTAAAGGTCCTTCTGTTGGCGGCACGCGCTATGAAGCAGAGAGTATTCTTGACCCTGATATCGCTGCCGAGCTTGTTTTCCGCGGAGGAAAAGCAATTATTAAAAACCGCTACAGCGTGTGGATGGGCGAAGATGGATGGAATATTGATGTGTTTGGCGCAGACAATCATCCGCTTATTATTGCCGAAGTTGAACGTCACAATCCGGTGACGAATCTCGTTATTCCGCGTTTTTGCACGACAGAAATTACGGATCAAGCTCGCTTTTCCAATGACGGCTTAGCTAGCCAGCCTTTCAGCCAGTGGAAAGATGATTATTGTGCTGAGCTAGAAAAAGTTGGTCCGCTCTTTTTAGATAGTTTTGGACCGAACCGCACTGAAGACGATCTCTAAAAAGACGATCTCTAAAATTGCTAAAACTGTGGGGCTGGCTCCTCTTTCGAACCAACCCCACAAAACTCACTTAGTACATAACAGTCATCAATTTTTGACGTGCTGTTTTGACGCGCGGATCTGCAGCATCAGGAATAGCAAAATATTCCACAAGTCGTTCACGCACAACTGGCATATCCTCACGATGTGTCGGAATAAAATCAAGTAAGCGATTAAAAGCGTCCTCAATATGCCCGCCAATCATATCAATATCAGCCACATTGAGTTGAGCTTGAACATCATCAGGATGTTGGGCAGCTTCATCACGCAATACGCGCACATCAGATTTACCATTACGTGCTAAAAGTAAGCATTTTGCACGCTCGCGGGCAGCCAAACTATCGTGAGGATCACGCTCAACCAGCACAGCATAAGCAGCTGCAGCCTGCTCATACTGCCCCGCAAGAGCAAGATTATGTGCATTTTCATGCTCTGGAGGAACAATATCCTGACCTTGCGCATCATCGGCACGTTGCTGATCTGCTTCCTGTTCATCGCTGAGGAAAGGTGCGGAACCGGTTACCCCTGACTGAGCCGCCATAGCAACAATCTGAGGGAACAGAGTTTCTTCTAACTGCTGTAGCTCAGTTTCCGTTGGCATGCCCTGCATCAGAGGAATAGGACGTCCACCCACTAAGCCATACAAAGCTGGCACTCCTTGCACGCGCAAAGCCTGCACAATCTGAGGATTAGATGCACCATCAATACGAGCCAACTGCAGCTGACCATTCATTGCTGTAACAATCGCGCCCAATTTTTTCGCTATATCGAAGAAACGTTCATCATTTTGCATCCACACGAGCACAATAATCGGGAAAGTGGAAGAAGAGTTAATCATCGCTTCAAAACTGGCTCCATTCACATCGATAACATAGCCGCCCGGAGCAGGAGCGCCACCTTGCTCCCCCATGGCTGCCTCAGCCTTATGCTTGAGAGAAGATAAGTCGACTGCTCCTGCCAGAGAAAAACCTGGTCGATATTCTTGTTGTGCCATCTGTACCTGCTTCTTTGTTCAATCGTATGCACGTACCGCAGTATCTGCATACTATAGCGTATATCTTCAATACTATGTGACGCGGCATATTCTATAAGAGAACACACCGCGTCAGTTATCATTGCGCGAAATCGTTAGAGAAAATCCACGCGTGAAAATCCTTGAGACTTACTTTGCCACCACAGAAACTGGTTGACGTTCCGCACCCACAGCTCTAATCTGTGCTTGCGATCCCTCAGGTGGAATATACAAAGCAACTTCATTCACATAGGTGACTTCCAACGTGCTTGTAGCTTCTGTATCACCAAATAATGCCACTTCGCCTTCAGAAGCCGGCATCGATTTACGATTACCTCCCGCAGTACGCGTCCACACGGATTTAATTTCACCCACTGCCAACGCACCACCGTCGGCTGTGCGCATTACTTTAATATCCTTAACTTCAGCAGTGTATTTTTGAGATTGCTTACCCTCATTCTTTTCAATAGCCTGTTGCACGCTATCAGTTAATGTTGCAATCTGCTGACGGAAAGAATCATCTGCAAAAGTTTTAGCGTATTTACTCGATGAACCATCTTCCAAAACATTGGCATACTCTTTAAAGGCATCCGCAGGAGTTTTGATCAACCCAGATGTTTTCGCATCGCCTTGTTCACTACCCAGAGTAGCCACATTGAACTTAGGCATTTGTACGCCAGAGAAAAGGCGAACTAATCCCCAAATCTTGTAATTGCTAGTAGCACTGTTCTGATCAAGAACCAATAAGCGCTGAGACTGCTGCTCATCAGTAACAGTAGTAATAGCCAACAGTGTGCGCGGCCAAGCTGACGAAGTAGAAACCACGCTTTGGCTCAAAGAATCAGGAATGGTGGCTGTGGAATCCAGCTTATTATTTTTCTTTGCAATAGCCAGCTGACTGGTGCGCACTGCTAATGCTGGACCAGTCATGCGTGACTTCAATGCTTCTGCATCGCGCGCTGAGTCAGCATCAGTAATCGCAGAAAGAATATTCTTACGAATACGACTTTCTTGATCTGTTGTTACTACAGGAATATTGTCTGCGTGGCTTGCAGCTTGAGGCTGAGGAGTACACGCTGCGGCAGATGCGAAAGTGAGAACACCGAGCGTAAAAGCACATGCACGAGTTAAAGTACGTTGAATATTCATTGCTTTACTCCTCATCGCCAGACATATCACTACCAGATGTATCACTGCCGAGCGTATCGCTCTTATCGGCTTTATCTGTGCTCGCGGAACCGTTCACAACATTATCTTGAGAACGATCTTCAATTGCTAAACGAGCAAAATACTCCAAAAGCTCTTCGCCAGACAAACTTGTTTGTGTATCTTCTCCCACTGATGCAGTATGTGCAGCTGCTGGAGCAGGATGATTAATAACTGCCGGGGCCCATGCTGTATCGTTAGCTCCTGCGCCAGTTGAAGCAACAAGATTCACAGAACTTGGATCTACAATAATTGGCTGAGATGACTGTGCAGCTACTGAAGGATTCTGAGAATCAGCTGATGTGTCTGATTGATTATCTTTCTTACCTGCAAAAAGCTTGCCGAATAAGCCTTTCTTACGCGTGCGGTGAGTAATTCCCGAGGTACTCTTCTTCTGATAAGGCACATATGGTGCATCCACACCAGGAACGCCAGCGCCTTCTTCTTGTGACCCTGCGGCAGCCGCTGCTGCGCGTGCTTCTTGACGACGCTTGGAACCGAATGGATCGTCTCCAGATAGCCATGTGAAAGCGAGTATCGCTATCACAAGAAGAACTGCTGCAGCACTAAACCAAGGCACAGAAGTATTAGGAAGGTTCTGACGCACCCATTGCAAGCGCACAGAAGATACTCCGCTAGGCGAGTACACAATAACTTTCTCGCCTGCTTGCACTCCATCTAAGCGCAAAGTTGCTGTGCTTTCAGAGCATTTAATGTCACGCCACAAATCAGATTCATTCATCGCAACAGCATCTTTAGCTGCTGCACCAGTTTTAGCTACGCTCTGGGTGCTCAGCTGTGTCCACGAACTCAGACCAGAAACAGCCGTATATGCCACCCCTTGAGATTTCATCCATGCATCTACATCTGTATCTGTACCCACAGCTAAACATACAGTGTTCTTATCAGCTTTTTTCTCGTCTGTTGTCGTCTGAGAAGCTGCTGCAGATTTCTTCGTTGTAGCCGTAACAGAAACTTCATGTCCTAATAAATCTGCTACACCTGAATTAGTAACCACATAATTCGTTGAAGTTGTCGCTGAGGCTGTAGTAATGTTGCTCGGCTTTAATATGGTCAGATTAAGTACTCCCATAACGCATGCAGCCACAGCAAGAACCACAAAAAGAGGAGCAATAACTACACGCATTATTTTTTTACGTGTCCACGATTTTTTCATGTATAGCTCCTTGTACCTTGTCTTGATGTCATTGTGCGCTGCCAACAACCATATGCAGATAACAGCTCAAAATCACGACGTAAGTCTATTTCTCCAGTCATAACCTATCTATTTTACATATAGACTGAAGAATTTTCTATTTTGACGTGCCCATTCATTAGAGTGAACCTATGAATACTCATCAATTATCTCTTATCCGCCGAGCAGCTGCAATGCTATCAAGCATCATTTTGGTATGCTCTGTAGCAGCGTGTGACGCATCTTCATCTTCTACCTCGTCTTCAGGTATTACCTTAACTAAAATGACTGGAATAACTGCCAAAGGTAAGCTAGGAGAAAAACCAACTATCTCCTTTAAGACTCCGTTTAAGGTCACAAATAATTCTTACCAAATTGTGCAAAACGGCGACGGGGATTATGCTAAGGACGGTCAAAAGCTGTGTATTCAGCAGATTGTTCTGGATCCAAAAACCGGCAAAGAAGTGCAATCCACATGGGAAACAGGCGCTGACTGCACCGCCACCTTGTCTTCAAAAAATATGCAGGCTAATTTCTATAAGCTCTTTAAGAGTATGAAGATTAATTCCACTGTGGCAATGGGTATTACTTCTCAGGCTTCAAGCCAAAAATCTTCGAGCAGCTCCAGCAGTTCTTCTACTCAACAACAAGTTACTGCATATCTGATGGCACTCACTCTCGTCAGCGCTAAAACTATTCCTACTCGCGCTGAAGGCACCACAGTAGATAATATTGACCCTGCTTTACCAAAGATTACTCTTGCTAAGAACGGTCAGCCAAGCATTAATGCTGATAATCTCAAGAAGTATAAATCCGATGGTCAGCTCAAAGTTCAAACTCTGATTGAGGGTAAAGGCGCTCAAGTAACAGAAAAGAGCACTATTACTGCTCACTATGTAGGTTGGGTGCTCGGTGGCGATGCCAAGAAGCCATTTGATAGCTCATGGGCTCGTGGAGACTCTGCCACCTTTAATCTGCAACAGGTTATTAAAGGATGGACGCAGGGTCTTGCAGGACAGAAGGTCGGATCTCAAGTTCTTCTGATTATTCCTCCTGATTTCGGGTATGGTGCTCAAGCACAAAAGAATATTCCAGCAAATTCTACTCTGGTCTTCGTTGTAGATATTTTGGATGCACAGTAAAAACTGCACATCAATAATATAGCGGTATAGCAAAAGGCTCGGAAGCAATTCCGAGCCTTTAATATTTCCTTATCTCAAAGGATTTAAGCATTAATAGTCTGTGCGACCTTCTTGAGCAAATCTGGACGATATCCGCTCCATGTTTCTTCACCTGCCACCACAATTGGTGCCTGCATGAAGCCAGCAGCCTTGAACTTCTCTAAAGCATCTGCATCCTGCTCGAGGTTAATTTCTGTATACTCAACGCCCAGCTTAGCGAGCTGACGCTTTGTTGCGTTGCACTGTACGCAGTGAGATTTGGAGTAAACAGTAACCATAATCAACCTTCTTTAAACCTGTTATAAAACCTTTTTCAATCAACTGAATATCAAGAATACTGTTCTCACGCGATATTAGCAAACCACTAGACACGCCATAGAATTCAAGGCAACACCCCTATATATGGTGCTTTTGTGGTCTTGTTCACACAAAATTCTTACACGCTTCTCGTCTATTAAAACAGCATTAACTCGTCAGATTCTGAGCCTTTCATATCGTCATAATCTAAGATGAGACACTCAAAACCGCGATCTTGCGCTAGTGTTCTCGCCTGCGCAGTTATGGTCTGTGCAGCGAAAATTCCTCGCACAGGAGCAAGCAACGGATCACGATTGAGCAGTTCGCAATACCGTGTGAGCTGTTCAACGCCATCAATACCACCATGACGTTTAATTTCAATAGCTACGTGCTCACCGTTACCATCAATCGCCATAATGTCAACAGGGCCAATAGCTGTTGGGTATTCACGGCGCACTAAACGCATACCATCGCCCGCACGTTCAATCTGCTCTGCTAAATATTTCTGCAGATGCGCTTCCACTCCGTCCTTATCAAGACCTGGATCTTCCCCCAATTCAAATTGAGTGTCAGAAAGAACCTCCCACAAAGCAATACGCAGAACATCCGACGTCTTATTTGCACTCACATAAAGATAGCCAGGCACATCCTGATAGCCCATCTCCTGCTCAATCTGCGCATAGCGTGCACTGTCTGCATCAATTTCGCGCAAGGTGCACGGAGCTGCCATCCAATTGAGGGGTTTATAAGATCCCAGCTCAGAAAAGATTAAGCATGATTGGTCTGCTTTGATCATAATCACACGTTTTGCGCGTGGAAGAGAGGCATTGAGCCTTCCCGAATACTGCGCGGAACAGTCAGCCACAATAATTCTCATGCGCTCTACACTAAAACACAGCGCAAACAAAAACTCGCATAAAGCCATGTAAGCTCTATGCGAGTTTTCTTATGCAAGCGTAAAGATGTGCTTTTTACGCAGAAAAATCATCATCTATTCCCACAGTCAGAGTGTTATCTTCAAAGGAGATAAAGCCCTCCTTCACATCAAAACTCTGTGTGTGCTCAGCATCAATGGTTACTTTAATAGTTCCTTCTCCCATTAAAGCAAGAATAGGCTCATGGTCTGGCAAAATACCCATATATCCTTCCAAGGTAGGAACGACAACGGATAGTGCTGCGCCTTTCCATAGCGGATGACTTTCAGCAATGATATGCACATCTATGGTGCGATCAGATGCTGCCATTATGCCAAATCCTTCTGCATGTTATGCCACTTCTCTTCCAGGTCATCAATACCGCCAATGCCGGTGAATGCCTGTTCAGGAATATGGTCATACATACCATCACAAATACGCTTGAATGCTTCTACTGTTTCATCAGCAGACACATAGGAACCTGGACGGCCGGTGAACTTTTCTGCCACATAGAAGTTCTGACCCAAGAACTGCTCAATACGACGAGCACGAGCAACTGTGGTCTTATCTTCTTCAGACAATTCATCAATACCAATCAGAGCAATAATATCCTGAAGTTCCTTATTACGCTGCAAAATAGCCTTCACACGGTTTGCAGTCTCGTAATGCTCCTGACCCACATAACGAGGATCAAGGATTCGGGACGTAGAGCTCAAAGGATCTACTGCTGGGTAAATACCCTTAGCAGCAATGTCACGAGCAAGCTCGGTGGTTGCATCCAAGTGAGCGAAGGTGGTTGCTGGAGCCGGATCAGTGTAATCATCTGCAGGCACATAAATAGCCTGCAAAGAGGTAATGGAGTGACCACGAGTCGATGTAATACGTTCCTGCAAAGCACCCATTTCATCAGCCAAGTTTGGCTGATAACCTACTGCAGATGGCATACGTCCCAGCAAAGTAGATACCTCAGAACCTGCCTGAGTAAAGCGGAAGATGTTGTCAATAAACAGCAACACATCCTGATTCTGAACGTCACGGAAGTATTCAGCCATAGTCAAAGCTGTCAGTGGTACGCGTAAACGAGTACCTGGCTGCTCATCCATCTGTCCGAAGACCAAAGCAGTCTTTTCCAGAACGCCAGCTTCTTCCATTTCGCCAATGAGGTCGTTACCTTCACGGGTACGTTCACCCACACCAGCAAAAACAGATACACCACCATGGTTCTGAGCCACGCGCTGAATCATTTCCTGAATCAGAACGGTTTTACCTACACCAGCACCACCGAACAGACCAATCTTTCCACCCTGTACATATGGGGTTAAAAGATCGATAACCTTAATACCGGTTTCAAACATTTCTGTCTTAGATTCAAGCTGATCGAAAGCTGGAGCATTGCGATGAATGGACCAACGTTCCTTAATCTCGATCTTCTCATCTGGCTTAGCGTTCAAAATATTGCCGGATACATCAAACACGTGTCCCTTAGTTACATCGCCAACTGGAACCTCAATAGGGCCACCAGTATCGGTAACAAGAGAGCCACGCACCAGACCATCAGTTGGCTTCAAAGCAACTGCGCGCACAATGGAGTCTCCCAGATGCTGTTCAACTTCCAGTGTAATCGTCGTAGTGTTGGAGCCTTCTTCACCCTGCACACCGTCAATAGAAACGGTCAGAGCATTGTAAATCTCTGGCAAACGTCCAAAAGGAAACTCAATATCAATAACTGAGCCCTGGACTCGAATAATACGGCCTTGTGCAGGTACACTAGTTTCCTCTGCCATATGGCGGCCTCCTATTCTTCCTCGTTGTTCAGTGCATCAGCACTGCCGATAATTTCGGTAAGTTCTTGAGTAATCGAAGCCTGACGAGAAGCGTTCAGCTTGCGCGTAAGCTCTTCAATAAGGCTTCGAGCGTTATCTGTTGCAGTGTGCATAGCATTTTGTCTACATGCCGTTTCAGATGCTGCCGCAGTGAGCAAACATTGATGAATGCGAGACTGCACGTATTTTGGCAGAATATGATCCAGTACCTCTTCAGCATTTGGCTCGAAAGAGTAGAGCGGATACGACGTATGCGTAAAATTCGTCACTGATTGTGACGATAATTTCTGCTTGTCAACCACACCTTCATAGCTATCGTCAACCAATTCCACTTCTACAGGAAGCATACGAATAATACGTACTTTTTGGCTGACCATATTGATGAATTCGGTGAAAACAATATAGAACTCGTTTACTCCGCCCTCACTGGCTGACTTCATATATGCCTTGTACAGTTCGTCACTGATTTTTTCAGCAATATCTACCCCAGGAGCGTCAGTATGACCTTCCCATGTTGCTGCCACGTCACGACCGCGATACTTGTAGTACGACACGCCTCGACGACCGTAGACGAACAATTCTGGCTTTTTTCCATCATCTTCAAGACGGTTAAGCAAAGCTTCTGTTTCACGAATAATCGAAGACGTATATGCCCCAGCCATACCACGATCAGAGGTTAAAGCAAGCACTGCTACGCGATTATTCTTTTCAGACTTACCCAAAATAGGATGCTTGAGCACAGTATGAGAAGCCATTGCTTTCACAGCATGGAAGATCGCATCTGCATATGGCTTCGCAGCCAAAGCCACATCACGGGCTTTGGCAATACGCGAAGACGCAATCATCTCTTGAGCGTTGAAAATCTTTTCCAACGACTCCGTAGATGCTATGCGTGATTTAAATGCGAGCTGGGAAGCCATTACTTATCTGCGTCCTTTGCCTTGTTCTTCTTGCGTGCAACAAGCTTTTCTTGTTCCACTTCAGCTGGCACAAAATCTGGATCCGCTGTGTGATCGATCAATGGAGTGCCGTCTACCTTCACATAGGTATCGCGGTAATCATCCACAGCCTGGCTCAACTTTTCCTCTGTTTCAGCGGTAAAGTCACCAGTTTCACGAATCACATCGAGAATATCGGTGTTATGTGCCACGTAATCAAGCAGTCCCTTTTCGAAAGGCAGCACGTCAGCAAGTTCGAGATCGTCTAACTTGCCGTGAATACCAGTCCACACAGATACTACTTCCTGCTCAGAGGAGTATGGGCTGTACTGTGGCTGCTTCAAAAGTTCAGTTAAGCGTGCACCTCGAGTGAGCTGAGCCTTCGATGCTGCATCCAAATCAGAAGCAAACATAGCGAAGGATTCCAGGGAACGGTACTGAGCCAAAGAAATCTTCAAAGTACCAGAAACCTTCTTCAAAGCCTTTGTCTGAGCTGCACCACCCACGCGAGACACAGAAATACCTACGTCTACTGCTGGACGCTGATTAGCGTTAAACAAATCAGACTGCAAGAAGATCTGACCGTCGGTAATGGAAATCACGTTCGTTGGAATATATGCAGACACATCGTTTGCCTTGGTTTCGATAATTGGCAAACCGGTCATGGAGCCGCCACCCAAATCATCGGACACCTTAGCACAACGTTCCAGCAAGCGAGAGTGCAAGTAGAACACGTCACCAGGATATGCTTCACGCCCTGGTGGACGACGCAGCAGCAAAGAGATGGAGCGATATGCTTCAGCCTGCTTGCTCAAGTCATCGAAAACAATGAGCACATGCTTGCCGTTGTACATCCAGTGCTGACCAATTGCAGAACCAGTATATGGTGCAATGTACTTAAAACCTGCGGAATCTGATGCTGGAGAAGCCACAATAGTGGTGTATTCCATAGCACCAGCGTCTTCCAAAGCACTGCGTACGGAAGCAATGGTGGAGCCCTTTTGACCGATTGCTACATAAATGCAGCGCACCTGCTTCTTCAGGGTCGCCGGACTCCCAGTTAGCTTTCTGGTTAATAATGGTGTCGATTGCAATAGCAGTCTTACCTGTTTGACGGTCGCCAATAATAAGCTGACGCTGTCCGCGGCCAATTGGCGTCATTGCGTCAATAGCCTTAATACCAGTAGCCATTGGCTCATCAACTGGATGACGATGCATCACATCCGGAGCCTGGGCTTCCAAAATACGGCGTCCTTCGCTTGCAATATCTCCCAAGCCATCGATTGGTCGTCCCAAAGGATCAACAACGCGACCCAAATATCCGTCACCTACTGGAACGGACAGAACTTCACCAGTACGGCGAACTTCCTGACCTTCTTCAATACCTTCGAAGTCACCAAGGACTACCACACCAATTTCTCGTGGATCCAAGTTAAAAGCCAAACCCAAAGTGCCATCAGCAAATGTCAACAATTCATTTGCCATGCAGCCTGGAAGACCTTCAACATGGGCGATACCATCGCCAGCCGTCTTTACATATCCAACTTCTTGAGTTGGAGCATTGGACGGAGTGTAGGATTCCACGAATTCGTCTAATGCTTGACGAATCGAGGCGGGATCAATGGTCAAATCTGCCATTTTCACTCCTTTAATTGTTCTTATTCACGCGCGCAGACGAACCAAATCCACCTGCTAATGTGCGTTGCAAAGTCTGTAATTGTGCTGCCACAGTCGTATCAGTTACACGTGCACCATGCTGAATGCGCATGCCTCCAAGAACGCGAGGATCCACGATAGAATCGATATACACCGATGTTCCTAGCTTCTTGGAATAAGCCTCACTAATACGTGAGCGCTGATCAGCACTGAGAGGTACGGCGGTTACTACAGTAACTACACGATCACCTTCATGCTCAGAAATACGTTCTGTAAGCCAATTCATTGCCGACAAGAATCGACGACGGCGAGGCTGATGAGCCACGTGGTCAATCAAAAACTTGGTCAATGGATGCAGTTCATCTGTGCGTACCACAGCGTTAAGCAGCTTGGCACGCGCATCCCATGAAGCACGGGTATCTGATAAGCCAGATAGAACTTCTGGAAGATTAAGCAGGGCTGAATGCACGCGAGAGAGTTCAGCAGACAGCTGCGAAGTCACTCCTTGAGCATCAGCCGAATAGAATACAGCATCAACTGCAATATCTTCTAAAGAGTTGACCAAGTGCATTGTCTTACTCCAGCGCTTACGCACAAGAGAGCACAGAATCTGCTGTGATACATCGTCAATAGAGCCACTAAAGAGTTTATGAACCAGAGCTACACGGTCATCAGCTGTACGACCTGGATCAGTCAGTACTCGCTGCAAACGAACGTTAGCATCAAGTACTGCAGTAATATCCAAGAGCTGACGTGCAATCTCTAAAGCATGATCACCTTGCTCCTGAAGGCGTCCCGCCCATGCTTGGCGAGTAAGCCGTGCAGATGCTAATGATGCTTCACCATGCATGTGTCCACCTCCTTAATGTTCAAGCTCGCTAATTGCATCGTCAATCATGGAAGATTGAACTTCGCTGCTATTTAGCTTGCTGCCCAGAATCTTTCCGGCAAGAGCTGTAGCGATAGCTCCAACTTCACCCTTCAAACTGACTAATGCCTGAGAACGCTGCACTTCAATAGCTTTCTGCGCAGAAGCAGCAACCTGAGCTGCTTCCTTCTCAGCATTCTTCTTCGCATCAGCAATAATGCGAGTAGCTTCTGTACGAGCATCGTCACGAATCTTAGATGCTTCGGTACGAGCTGTTCTGAGCTGATCTTCGTACTGCTTTTTCTTTTCTTCTGCTTCAGCCTCTGCTTGAGCTGCGCGTTCAAAACCGCCCTCAATCTTATGAGCACGTTCATCAAAAATCTGATTGAACTTTGGCATAAAGAAGAAATAGAAGAAAGCTGCGAGGATGACGAGGATAACAGCTGACCAAATCAGGTCATAGCTTTCTGGCAAGAACAAAGAGATTCCGTTTGCACCTTCTGCTACAAGCATGTTTCCTCCTTTCCTTTCACATCGTTTCGGTTCAAATTATTATGCACTATGAGCTGAGTAATAAGTAATTTTTATCGAGCCATCATGAATGCAACGAAGCCGAGCAATGCCAAAACTTCGATAATTGCCAAACCGATGTACATAATAACGTTGAGCTTACCGGAAGCTTCTGGCTGACGAGCAGTAGATTCCAGTGCCTTACCGAACATGATTCCCAATCCGATTGCTGGTCCAAGAGCTGCGATGCCGTAGCCAAGAACGGAAATGTTACCGGAAATAGCTGCAAGAGTTAGGAGATCCATGATTTTCCTTTCATTTTTTATGTATGTGCCGGCGCTTGGAGAGTCAGCACAAAGTCTATATTTTATTCTTCCCCGAGGCTTTGATTAATGTAGACGCAAGAAAGAATACAGAAGATAAACGCCTGCAAACCTGCAACGAATATCTCAAAACCTGTTAAAGCGAAACCACCAACAAACCACAACAATCCCACCGACTTCATTGCAGCTTGCTGAGCCTCAATGAGATAGAAGTTGGACATTGCCAAGGTAATAGCCACAAGCAAGTGACCAGAAATCATATTGGCAAAAAGTCGAAGTGTTAATGAGAATGGGCGAATCAAGATGATTTCGAGAAGTTGTATAGGTGTTAGCAAAATATATACTGGCCATGGCACTCCAGCTGGGAATAATTCCTCTTTCAGGAATCCTGCCAAACCGTGCGCACTAATGCCAGCTGCCCAATACTGAACCATGGTCCATAATGCAAAAACTAATGGCATAGCAATTGTGGCTGTAGCCGCAATATTTGCACCTGGGATAATACCGCATAAGTTAAAGACTAAAATAGTCATGAACATAGTGGTGATCATAGGAAGATATTTCTTGCCACGAAGTTCTCCCAGAATCTGATACACAATATTATCGCGCACAAACTCAAGCAAGAATTCCACAACCCCCTGCCAACGGCCTGGAACAACTTTTGCACGTGCAGCAGTTAATCCCAAAACGAGCAGAATAAGAGCTGTTGCTACAACGCGCACAAGAATAATGCGGTTCATAGCAAACGGAGTACCTTGGAAAAGGATGACTGGAGGTAAGAAATCGTTAAGTGACGGAAGCTCCGGCCCGTGTTCAGCAAGAACGCGAGCAGAAAACGCTGTTGCGTTTAAAATACCGTTCATCTTTCGTCTCCTTAGTGCATAGTCTTATGCAAACCCAACTAAGCTTACTCCACTTCAAGACATTACTCCGTCAATATTTACACTATGTGAACATCGCTATTCCTCAGTACGGACACCATAAGTTGTACCCTTAAAAGGCTCAAAATAATCCTGACGAGGAGCGCCTGGCTCATGCTTAATATTGCGGTCTGTGCCTAGCTTCCCTTCTGCTTTCAACCCTGGAATTTCAGTCACATCATACGGCGTGGTTTGATACACCCAGTTGAGCCAATTGCGCCACAACAAATTCGCATGGGCGCGCCAGGAAAACAGAGGATCTAAAGTTGGATCATTATGTGGATAATAATTCCTAGGGAATGGAACATTTTCCAAACCTTTAGCCATATCACGTTCATATTCGCCGGCTAAGGTGTTACGAACATATTCCCAATGTCCTAAAATAAAGACTTCAGAAAAATCGCGCGTAGCAATCAGACCTGAACCTGCCACTTCTCCCCGAGTGAGCACTTGTAAGGCTGGGTTGGCATCAATCTGCTGCTCATCCATGCTGGCCACGCGAGAATGTGGCTGTAAACAAATCTCGTCAAAACCGTTGGTTAAGAAGTTGTATTCATCTTGTAACCACTGCTCAAACACACCAAAAACCTTGCTGTCTTCAATATGTTTGTCAATGTTGTACCGATAATACAAGCCTGCCATGGCTCCCCAGCACAAATAGACAGTGGAAAAGACGTTGGTTTGTGCCCAATCAATAATCTGGGTAAGCTCGTTCCAATAATCAACATCTTCAAAATTAAGATGTTCTACTGGCGCACCTGTAATCACAAAGCCGTCATAATAATTATCTTTGAGCACATCAAAGGTTTCATAAAACTTAATAAGATGATCCGCACTCGTATGCTTGGTTTCATGAGAGCTAACACGCATAAAATCAATGTCTAACTGCAGTGGCGACTTAGACATGAGACGTAAAATCTGAGTTTCTGTTTCAATCTTCTTCGGCATAAGATTGAGGATGCACATACGCAACGGACGCACTTGCTGTTCTTGTGCATCGCGAGCGCTCATGGCAAAAATTCGCTCAGCATCTAGAATTTCTTTAGCTGGAAGACCCTCAGGAAATTTAATCGGCATACATACCATTATGCAAGATATGAAGTACTTATGCGTATGCATTCGCAGCGCAGTCTACTATCATAAAGTTTTTAGCTTATGCGTGAAGCGTGTGTGTGGCTTGTGTGGACTGGTGCGGAGGGTGCGCGGCTATGGGGCAGCTTGTGCTGCGACCGACTGAAAAGCAATACTCCTGCATAAACACTGTTAAGCACACGCGCACAACGCATAGTACAAGCATATTTACGCAATCACATATGCAGGAAGGGGTTGAAAAACATTCATGGCACGTTTGAATATGAGTACCTTGACCAAAGCAGCACGCGCAGCATTTCCCCTGACCATTCCTATCGGCTTTGCTTGGTTCTTCTTGGGAGTGTCCTATGGATTGCTTATGGAATCCAAAGGTTTTGCTGTATGGTATACCGCACTTATGGCAGCGGTTATTTTTGCTGGCTCTATGGAATTCATTACAGCTGATCTGCTCCTGGGCGCTTTTAACCCACTGTTGGCTTTCTTCATGGCATTAATGGTTAACGCTCGCCATTTGTTTTATGGGCTGGCCATGTTGCGTAAATATAGTGGCGTCGGCGTGAAGAAATGGTATCTTGTTTTTGGTTTAGCAGATGAAACTTTTGCTTTGAATTCTTCCGCTCGCATTCCCGCTGACGTAGACCGCGGATGGTTTTATTTCTTTACCACTGTTATCAACCAATTTTATTGGGTTGCTAGTGCAGTGTGTGGCTCTTTGATCGGCTCCTTTATTCCTTTTAATACGCGTGGGATTGATTTTATTTTGGTTGCCATGTTTGCCGCTATTTTCTTGGAGGAATGGTTAAGCACGAAAAAACATTCTTCTGCTGCTGTTGGAGTAATTGTTTCCTTAGTTAGTTTATTGATTTTTGGCGCTCAAGCTTTTCTTATTCCAGCTATGCTCGGGATTTTAGCTATCTTTACTATGCTCTATATGAAGCAATCAGGTGGCTGGCAACCTGCTCAGAAAGATTCTAAGAAAAACTCTACAACCAAAAATATGAGTAACAGTATGAGCACCAGTACAAGCAATACGGAGGATTAAACGATGACAATGACCGTTCTTCAAGGGCTTCTCATGATTTTTGCTGCAGCAGCTGGCACTATGATTACTCGATTTTTGCCTTTTCTTGCTTTTCCTGAGAATAAGCCCATTCCTCGCTATATCAGCTATTTAGGTGAGGTATTGCCGCTGGCAGTTATGGGAATGCTCGTAGTATATGCGTTACGAAATACTTCTGTTATGAGCAGGTCGCACGGCTTACCTGAACTCATTGCTCTTATAATTTTAACTATGGTTCATATTCGATGGCGAAATTTGCTCGTCAGCATTGCTGCAGGCACCATAGTATATATGGTATTAATTCAAACTGTTTTTGCCTAAAATATCTGATTGGATACACATTATGACTATTGCCGCTTCTGATTTTCCTTTAACCGTACTGTGTCATCCGCGCTGTTCGACGTGCAAAAAGGCTTTAGCTTGGCTGGATGACCATCAGATCCCATACACCTGGCGCAATATTATTGAGCAGAATCCAACTGCTCAAGAGTTAAACGCATGGACAGACGAGAGCAATCTATCAATTCGCCGCTTTTTTAATACCTCAGGCATGGCATATCGTTCCGCACACGTCAAAGAACAGCTCGATGAGTGGGAGAACACACTATCTGCAGAAGATGTTCGTTCACACGCAGTAGAACTTTTAGCAACCGATGGAATGCTGTGCAAACGCCCTCTTGTTGTAGATGCTCAAGGACATTTTATCCTTGTAGGCTTTAAGCAATCTGAATGGGAAGCAGCTCTGATCTAAATGACACATCTCGATAATACTGGTCGCCCTGATGACTCTAACAGTGCGGACAATCGCTTGCGCTTCCCCATCATAGACTTTCTGCGTGGTTTCGCTCTGCTTAACATGATCGTCTATCACATACTTTGGGATTTCGTTAATATCGCTCCTGCTCATACGCTTCATCTTGCAGGGTTTATGAATAGCATCGTGGGAATTTTATGGCAACAAGCCATCGGTTTTACTTTTCTCTTTATAGCTGGATTCTGCTTTTCTCTCGGTTCGCAGCCTGTGCGTAAGGGCATCATACTGATTTTATGGAGTGTAGCTATTTCAGCAGTAACTCTGTTTGTTATTCCAAAAAATCCAGTCATATTCGGGGTACTGACTCTCATAGGTACTGGCATGCTTGTTTTGGACTATATCAACGCACGCACCGTCAATTTCCGCACTCTTATCGATATTCGACCATGGCATAGCGAGAGTTTGAAGTGTGGAGCATGGGCTGTGATCAGCCTGATTGGCTTCGCGCTGTTTTATAGTATTCCTAAAGGCTATTTCTTGGGACTCAAACTACCTCAATGGCTATACCCAAATATCATCACAGCCTATGTGGGACTGCCTCCATCTAATTTTATTTCTTCTGACTACTACCCTGTTGTGCCCTATATTTTTGTGATGATTGCAGGCTACTTTACATATTGGTCTATTCACAAAAATAAAAAGATTCTTAAGTTTTTATCACAGTCACCGAGTTTTGTGGGTGCTCGCTTTGCGCAGTGGATGGGTAGGCATTCTCTCATTATTTACCTGTTACACCAGATTGTGATTTTCGTTCCTATACTGCTCCTGGCAACAGCTTTATTCCGCTAAAGGTGTAGGCCTAAATTTATGACATAATGCCCTGAATCGTGATTGGCCCTAGCGAATCATAGTTCAGGGCATTTTTAGATGGCATTTTAGCTGGATTTTGTACGTGAATCATGAACTGCTCAAGCCAATCATGATTCAGGAACATATCATCACTCATAAAGTAATGGGCATGGCATCTAGCCACGCCCATTACAGCTATGAAAGTTTATTCAGCTGCGAATGTCTATAGGAATAGAGGAAGTACATAGAAATTCCTATTGCCAACCATACAGCAAAGCGAATCCACGTCAGCACAGACAAATTCACCATCACAATCAAACATGCCACAGCCATAATAAGTGGGAACCATGGGCTTCCTGGCACACGGAATGTGCGATGCAAATCTGGTCGACGCTTGCGCATAATTGGCACACCTACGCAGACCAAAACAAAAGCGCTGAGAGTTCCAATATTAACCATGTCAGCAAGCACAGCCACATCTAAAGTGGACGCAATAATAGCAATGCCCAAGCCCACTAAAATCTGCAATCCAGAAGGAATTCCGCGCGCATTCGTATGTGAAAGACCGCGAGGAAGCAACCCATCTCGGCTCATCGCAAAGATAACACGCGTTAAACCAAGCAGAAGCACCATCACTACTGTGGTTAAGCCAATAACAATACCAAATGAAATAATGGTTGCAGCCCAATTTGCTCCCACTAATTCAAAAGCAGAAGCCAGCGATGGGCTAGCCTGCTTCGCTAGCACTTTATATGACACCATGCCTGAGGTTACGATGCCCACCAAAATATAGAGCACAATAACCACACCCAGGCCCAAAATAATACCGCGCGGAATGGTGCGTTTAGGATCTTTTGCCTCTTCAGAAGCAGTAGCTACTACGTCAAAACCAAGGAAAGCAAAGAAGACGAGCGCCGCACCAGAGAAAATTCCCGCAACGCCATACATGGTTACTGGTTGTCCCGTTATCCACGCAATCAAAGGCTGCTCCAAAGAGGCAGAAACAGCGCCCGTTCCCACAGCTGTAGCAGCCTGGGACTCAGGAATAAACGGAACAAGATTTGATGCTTTGAAATAGAAGAATCCAGCCACGATAATAAAGAGGACTACTCCAACTTTCACAACTGTGAGAGCTGCATCTACACGGCTAGATAGTTTCGTTCCCATAAGCAGAAGAACGGTAAAGAACATAACCACCAGGAATGGCGCAAAATCAATAGAAAGATGCGTATTGACTTGCCACGTGGTGGAGATATTAATACCAATGAGCCTCAAGAAATCACGTAAATATACTCCCCAGTATTTCGACACGACAGAGCCGGCCATCAACATTTCTAGGATAAGATCCCAGCCAATAATCCATGCAATGAACTCACCCAAAGTTGTGTAGGTGAATGTATAAGCTGAGCCAGCTGCAGGAACCATGGAAGAAAATTCTGCGTAACACAAAGCCACGCCTGCACACACAACGCCGGCAATAATAAAGCTGATAATAGCTGCTGAACCTGCATGGAAAGCAATAGTCTGAGCGCCGATAGAGAAAATTCCCGCGCCTACTGCTACAGCCACCGCCATTGTAGCTAAATCCCATACGCCAAGTTCACGCTTCAGTGAGTGCCCTTCAACATGGGTTTGCTCCACTGCTGATTCAATTGATTTTGTCCTGAAAATTTTCACAGGCTTTAGTTTAGCGTAGAGGGGCCTTTTATCGCATCAAATGCGCTTTTTATGGACATTTATGGACATATTTTCTGCATTCGTTCATCCAAACGAACACCTTGCCCCACCTTTGCCGTAGGATTGAATGCATGACGACTTTAACAAAGCCACAAATTAAGCAGTTGCGAGGTATGGCGCATCAGCTCAGCCCGCTGCTTCTTATTGGCAAAAATAATATTACCGACACCGTGCTTGCTCAAACTGAGCAATTATTGAATGATCATGAGCTAATTAAGGCTCAGCTTCAAGAAGGATCTTTACTCACCGCTAAAGAAGCTGCTGTTGAACTTGCTGAGGCAACACACGCAGCTGTAGTACAGACTATCGGACATCGTTTTGTACTTTATCGTGCATCACGCCGCAAGGATTTGAAGAATCCAATTCGCTTAGTCCGTGAGTAAGCGAGCGCATAGCATTACACTCACACATCACAATAAAAACGCGTCGATATTCGCCATTGAATATCGACGCGCGTCTTAAGAGTTATATAGAGTTCATATACGGCATCGCAGCCGTAACTGCTATACCTGACACGATTGCCTTTGTTCTAGAGTACACGACGACGCATAGCGACGTGCAGGCCCTTTGTATCCTTCAATACGCTCAATAACGAAATCTACAGCATGCTGAGCGTAATCATCTACATGAGGATTAATTGTGGTCAGCGTTGGATTGGAGTACTGAGCTTCTGGAACATTATCAAAACCAACTAATTCAACATCGTCTGGCATACGAATATTATTTTTTGCTAACTCGTGAATAATTCCAAAAGCCAGAGCGTCATTAGCGCAGACAATAACATCTGGCAATTCCATATCCGTGGATTCAATCTGATTAAGAAGATTCTTGACGAGTAAAGCCCCATGCTTGTGATCAATGAGTTCACACGAGAGAATATACTGCGGGTTAACAGCCAAATCGTATTCTTGTAGAGCATTGCAATACGCTTTAGTACGAATATCTACTGTACCGAATTCAGAGCGCTGAATTCGTTCAAGGAATGCCCGATCTGTCTCATTATTAAAGCGAAGAGGAGCACCTGCAAAAGCAATACGTTGCTTACCTTTTTTAATTAACCGCGCAACAACGTCTTTCACAGCTTCGTAGCTTTGCATCGTAACGCTATCTACTTTGTCAAAGGCATTAAAGTCTGAAGCTAAAACCACAGGATAACTTTGCTTAAAAACACTTGAATCTTCTGAGATAGACTGACCAGTTAAAAAGATCCATCCATCAGCTGGAAGCTGATGTGTTTCTGTAATAATGGATTCTACATCTTGATTATGGTAGCCATATGTGCTCGTAATAACTCCGTACCCACGCGCACGCGCTGCTTGTATCACGCTATCCGTTACATAAGGATTAAATGGTTGCGAAAAGTCAGCAATACCTAAACCTATGAGCTTTGTTCTACCTGTACGCATACTACGCGCAGCAATATTGACCTGATATCCGAGCTTATCAATGATGTCGCGTACATGCGCACGAGTTTCCGGACGCATATTCCCTTTATTGTTGATTACATTTGAAACTGTCTTAATAGAAACTCCAGCTTCCTTTGCAATATCAACTATTGTAATTCGGTCTGCCATCAAAGAATCTTTCAAAATACGAAAATGTCGGATAGAAAATATACTAACAGTTTATCCTCTATCCGACTGATCATCTAGGGACTTCTTGAATCTCAGCGATGCTCATCAACTAATTTCCGAAAAGTATCGACTGCTTCCGTTCGTACCCTCTTAAACGAATTTCTGTCGTCCTTTTCCAAATCCCACAATCCCATCTGTGCTAGATACTTCTCAGACGGATAGTCCTCATCTCGATAGACCCAATACATCATGTCAAATAATGACCACCAGGTATATCCAATAAGATTCATCCCCTGACTACGTAATTCATCAACAGCTTTCACTGACTCATTGAGCCAACGAATCCTTTCTTCTACAGGACCAGGGGAACAAGTTTCCGTCAAATATACAGGAAGATTATATCTATTAGCAAAAAGCGTGAGAATTTCCTTAAGCCCCTCTACACCATCATTTTGGAAAGGTAAAGGATCAAATGGAGATCCATCATGCGGTTCGTCAGCTATATATTTGACTGTAGATACTTGAGGATAATAGTTCACACCAATAACGTCTGGCTTCACAGCATTGTCTATATACCATTGCAAATCGTTATCCGTCATGCCGTGTTTTTGTAGCCAAGAGCTCAACGGGTGATCCACATCCACTTTCCCCATAATCGCATCTTCTACCAGAAAGCGCCGATGTTGGAGAAAATTAACTCTGTCCCTGTAGCTATCTGTATCTCCAGCAAATCTAAATGATGCCTCCACATTAACAAAAGAAGAATCGGGAGAAACATCAGAAATTGCATTTTGAGTAAGAATCATACCTCTCGTAATTTGCTTGAAGAGTTTAACAAATCCGTCATCACCCACAAGATAAGGAGGCCAATAACCATACTCACCGCAATACATCATATTCAGAAGAGGCTCATTCAAAGGAGTCCAAATATTTAAACGGTTACGATACCTTTCAGCAACACGTGCAGAATATTCAGCCACATATTGAGGATAATCATGATTAATAAAACTATTATCAAGCCATAATGGCGTTCCATAATGCATTAAATCAACCATTACCTCTAGATTGAGAGCTTCAAACCTATCGACTACTCGATCCAGCCAATCAAATTTATAGAGATTTTTTTCAGGGTTTATAAGATACCATGGAATACCCCATCGTACTTGATTAGCTCCTGTCTGTGTGATAAGCCCTAAATCCTCATACCAATGTTCATAATGTCCAGTTAATTCATACTCATCTAGCGCCCGCATCCCCGGTCGGCTTTGAGGAATAAAAGTGTCTTCAATTCCTACGGCAAAATTCAAAGCAGCTTTATTTTCGAACCATTTTTGTTGTATTCCTTGCATACTTTTATCCTTTCATTCCAGTCATAGCCACACCTTCAACAAATTGCTTTTGCACAATGCTAAAAATTATGACCAATGGAATAGCTGCTATTACTGAGCCCGCCATCATAATTCCGTAAGGGATGGCTCCCCCCACTGATCCATTGAGCAAAGACAGACCTGCGATTAGCGTCCTATCTTGAGTTTTTGAGGTAATAATTAAAGGCCACAGAAGATCATTCCAGTTATTCATAAAATTGAATAACGCTAAGGTAAATAAACCTTGTCTCGCATTGGGAAGAACAACTGACCAGAATACTCTTATTTCGCCCGCTCCATCAATTCGCGCAGCGTTATCTAAATCTCTAGGAAGAGAGATAAAGAATTGTCTCAGAAGAAAAATTCCAGCAACATCAGCCATACGTGGAATAACCATTGCAATCATATTGAAACTTCCAATGAGCCCCATAGCAGATAGCATTCGATATGTTGGAATCAATAATGCTTGATAAGGAATCATCATACTTGCAATAAGTGTGAATAGCAGTGCGTTACGCCCTCGAAAATCGAGTCTTGACAATGCATATGCAGCGAGCGCATCAAAGATAATTGAAAATAGAGTAACACTGCCAGCAAAAACCAAGGAATTTAAGAATTGAGTTCCCACCGGAATACGGTTAAATAGCGCTACATAATTATCAAATGTAAAAGATGACGGAATAAGTTTTGGCGGCCATGTATTTACATCTTTATCAGGCGCAAAAGATGTAATAAGACAAACAAAGAAAGGGAATGTAGTAATCAGGGAAGTCAGGATTAATATGCTATACATCCCTATTCGAGAAATGATAGCTTTATTATTTTTACTCTGTGCCATCACAGATCCTCTTTCTCGTGCTTGTTATTGATAAGAAGTTGGATAACCCCCACAATAAAAGTGAAAATTAAGAGCACATAACTGAGTGCCGATGCAGGCCCTAGGTGGAAGTTACGGAATCCTTCGGTATAAATACGATATACAACTGTTTCAGTCATGTGGTCAGGACCACCAGAAGTCATGATGTATATTTGATCAAACGCTTGGAATGACTGAATAAGAGCCATGATTATGATATATGTCATGGTGCTACGTAGTCCTGGTATTGTTACAGAGATAAATTTGCGCCACGGACCACACCCATCTAATTCGGCAGCTTCATATAATTCGCGTGATACTCCTTGCAACCCTGCAAGAAAAATAACCATAAAATACCCGAAGTTTTTCCACACTCCTATGGCAGTTACCGTTGGGAGTGCAAATGTTGTGCTTCCTAAGATATCACCCATATGAAAGCCAATTTTGGACAACCAATACGGAAGGAATCCTAAATTAGGATCTAAAATAAACTGCCATGCCATCGCTGCAACAGACATTGATATAACAAAGGGAACAAAGATTGCAGCTCGGAAAAATCCCCTCAGAGGAAAATCATCTCGATTGAGCAGCATAGCTATTCCTAGAGCAACAATAATCAAAATAGGCATATACAGAAATGTGTATAAAGCCGTATTGAGCAATGCATGCAAGGCATCTTGGTTTTGGAACAAACTTATATAATTAGCAAATCCAATAAACCTCGGCTTGTTAAAACCTGTTGCATTTGTAAAACTCATATACAGTGCATAAAATGCAGGATAAAAAACAAACGCACCAATAACGATGACAGCTGGGATAGTGAAACTCCATCCTAAACGCGCCTGAGCATTTGATAGACCTCCTCGCTGCCTTGGAGAATCATTGGTAATTATTGATTGTGGAGGTCTATAAGCCACCTGTTTTTTTCTACTCATCTGAATATTCTTCTCCTCGCAGATTTTCTGGTGGGGAGAGAACTCCCCACCACATTAATATTGAAAATAGCGATTACTGCTGTAAATAACCCTGAATCTTGTTATCGGATTCTTTAAGCATGGCAGAAATATCGCCAGAGGATGCAGAAATTTTAGGACCAAGAGTGTTCAGCTCGGATTGTATATCTGAGAAACCTGTCGGAACGCTTCCAAGCATGACTTGAGTTTTATCCATATATGGACTTATCTGTGCCACGAAAGAATTTTCACTAAGTTCACTTGAAGAAATATCTGTACGATTAGGAGGATAATTTGCATCAACAGCCCATGTAATCTGATTCTTCTTAGAATTGAAATACTTGAGCCATGCATATGCAGCGGCTGTTTTTTCTTTGTTACCATCGACCTGCGAAGTAACATACCAATAGTTTGATGCTGCCTGGGTCACTTGTGCTTTTGTTCCTTTTGGAGCTTCAAATGTCCCAGTCTCAATTCCCTTTTCTTTGGCTGTATTAACTATCCAAGGTCCAATCCAAAACATAGCAGCCTTACCAGCCACAAATAGGCTTTGCGCATCAACAAGCGAGAGATTGGTTGGTGACGATTTCTTAGCATAGAAATTGTCACGCACCCACGTAAGCATTTTCTGAGAGTCTGTAGATGAAAGATTCGATTTCCCATCAACCACTAGATCAGTACCAGCCATCTGCAGGAAGGTCGGCAAGTATCCCGCATCTTTATCAGCTAATGCAATACCGTACTGTTCTGGATTACCATCACTATCTTCATCAATAGTGAGTTTCTGTGATAATTGCGCAAGTTCCTCCCATGTTTTTGGATAAGAATCTTCGCTAATACCTGCTTTGTCGAAAATTGCTTTATTAAAATACACTGAATACGGAGCATGCCCCATTGGCACTCCATAGTGTTTGCCGTCCACTTCAGCGTCTTTTACAATGTTCGAACGATATGTATCTGTCTCATTTTCTTTGTCAGAGTAAAAGTCGTCAGTAGGAATGAAAGCGCCTTGGTTGATATATCCTTTTGCCGTATCAGGCTGATATGTCACTACATCAGGACCATTACCAGCTGAAATAGCAGAAAGCATTTTATCATTGATAACATTCCACGGATTTTGTTCTATAGTAACTTTTGCTTTCTTCTGTGATTTATTGAATTCATCAGCAATCTTTTGAATAACTTTTCCATCTTCTGCAGTAAAACCGCTCCATACGCTAAGCTCTACAGTACCTCCCGATGAATTAGCACTGCTTGAACATGCCGCTGTAGATAGTAAAAGCGCAGATGAAATAAATACCGTAGCTAAACGTGTTACATAAGAATTCTTCATAGTTCTCTCCTAAAAAATTTTTTATTCAAAAAAAATTCACATCGTTGTGATTTAAAATTGATAAAAAGTACTCACCGCCTTCCTGATCGCAGTCGTAAATGCCAGAAATCCTCATTAATATCTAGCATTTACGATTTTGATCACACATCTTTCGCGGGTTAAAAATTCACATATGTGAATAACGAATTGAATGATTAACTATGTTCCACTCAAACAATCCTTAAACTCTTACTTCACTTCCACAGCAGTCCACGATACTGCTGGGAGTGTGAGAGTTACTCGCCCTCCTTGCTCATCCAGATGAGCTGAAGTATTGCGAGTTGGCGTAACGCGATTCTGATTTTCCACAGTATTTGCTGCGTGAATATCATCATCGTGTACAGTTGTTGCTTCGACTGAAGTAAATCCAGTTGTTGGCAACGAAATTTCTACATCTGCAGCATCGTTGAGTGAACGATTAGTCAGCAAAATAACATGCGAACCATCTGCACGCTTGACTACTACAGAGTTTACGGATTCAACCTCACCATATGCTTGTGCTGCAATTGGAGTGGACGACTGCTTTGGCTCCAAAACCGTGCCACCCTTAGTCAACTGAGCAGTTAAAGCAAATGGGTAGAAAGTTGTTTGACGCCAAGCATCTCCACCCTTTTCGGTCATGATTGGAGCAATAACATTGACGAGCTGTGCCAAAGATGCAGCCTTAACGCGGTTAGCATTCTTCAGCAATGTAATCATCAAATCACCAAAGACCACTGCATCAATTGCGCTATACACATCTTCCAACAAATGTGGCGCCACTGGCCAATTTCCAATGCCAGCAGGTACTTTACTTGGCTCTGCGCTTTGATACCACACATTCCATTCATCGAAGCTGATGAACACGTCATGCTTGCTACGCTTCTTTGCCTTGACCGAATCAATAATGGAACCAACTTCTTTAATAAAGTTATCCATATCTACGCCGGATGCCAAGAAGCTTTGCAAATCGCCATCATAATGACCTGGCTCGTAATACGCATGGCATGACAAGAAATTAACTAAGTCGTAGGTATGTTCCAGAACCGTTTCTTCCCACTGACCGAAAGTTGGCATATTATGACCTGCAGAACCGCACACTGCCAGTTCGAGATCTGGATCAATTTGACGAATGCCGCGCGCCACATCAGCCGCTAGTTTGCCATAATCTTCTGCTGATTTATGACCAAGCTGCCACGGTCCGTCCATTTCGTTACCTAAGCACCAGAACCGAATATTCAGAGGTTCTTCTGCTCCATTAGACTTACGCCATTCAGAAAGCTTGGTTCCTCCAGGAATATTGGAATATTCTACAAGATCGAATGCTTCTTGCAGTCCTCGCGTTCCCAGATTTATCGCTTGCATCAGTTCGTTTGGCTTACCATCCACAGCAACTTTTTTGAGCCATGAACTCATTTCATGCAAACCAAATGCATTCGTTTCCGTGGAATGCCATGCTGTATCGAGACGGCGAGGACGCTGATTAACTGGCCCCACGCTGTCTTCCCAACGATAACCTGAAACGAAATTTCCACCTGGATAGCGAATAGTGGTAGCTCCCAGCTCACGCACCAAATCAATCACATCTTGACGGAATCCATTCTCATCAGCCGTTGGATGATCTGGCTCATAAATACCTTCATACACACAACGACCTAAATGTTCCACAAACGAACCAAAAATACGTTCTGGTACTTCCGAAAGCTCAAATTCATCATCTACAACAATACGAGCTGATAGTGCAGATACTTTTGCTTCCTGAGTCATGCTGCCTCCTGAATAATCATTTACTCCTTCATTGGAGTTAGTACAACCTTGTATCTATGGGTTCTAGTATATCGTTTACCTAGCCATTTACAAACGCGACACGCCCGTATTTTTAAACCACCTCAAAAAGCACGACCTTTCCAAAAGAGCAAACAACGCACAGCACAGCGAAAACAAACACATTCATGCGCATGTGCTTATTCATCCAGCCTTCCCAGAAGCGCACACAAGAAAAGGCCCACACTCTATAAAAGAGCATGGGCCTCATGGAGGAGAAAAGGAGAATAAGGAGAAAATTGAGTTTTTACTTCATACCTGTCATAGCAATACCTTCAACGAAGCGCTTTTGAACGAACATGAAGACAATAATGAGCGGCAGAGCAGAAATAATTGCGCCAGCCATCACCACGCCATATGGAGTGACGGACGATCCATGACCTGTCAGCATGGCAAGCCCCGCTGTAATCGTACGAGTTTCTGGAGAGCTAGTCATAATCAATGGCCACAGAAGATCATTCCAGTTACCCATAAAGTTAAACATAGCAATGGTCAGGATTGCTGGTATGGAATTTGGCAGAATAATTTGGAAGAAAATACGCAACTCACTAGCACCATCAATACGAGCAGCATTATCCAAATCTTTTGGAATCGCAATGAAGAACTGACGCAGTAAGAAGATACCTGCCACATCGGCCATACGCGGAATAATAATACCCCAGTAACTATTTACTAAACCAATACCTGCCAGCAACTTATACACAGGAATAAGCAATGCCATACCAGGAATCATCATGGTCGCAATCAGAACACCGAGAAGGAAACCGCGCCCCTTAAAATCAATGCGAGAAAGACCATACGCAGCCAAAGCATCAAAGGTAACAGAAATAACTGTTACAGCGCTTGCGAAGAGAACAGTATTACCCAGCTCCCTCCAAATCGGAAGCCGTTCAAACAAGGACCGATAATTCTCAAGCGTAAACTGCGATGGAATTAATTTAGGCGGCCACGTCTGAGTAATCGAATTTGGAGTAAAGGACACCAGGAATACTACAATCAGCGGAAAAAGCATGAGCAGCGTCACTAAAATCAGTAACACATATGTGCCCGTTAGTCCTATAATGCGACGACGATGTGCAGCTTTACGAAGCTTGAGAGCATCGCTATTGTCTGAAATTGTGTGTGAACTCAGCGATTGAGTTGTCATGCGATTTCCTCCTTCTCATGCTTACTATTTGACACAAGCTGAATAACGCCAATAATCAAGGTCATAATCAGCAATACATAAGACAGCGCTGATGCATAACCAAGCTTTCCATTACCGAAAGCCTCTGTATAGATTCGATATACAATCGTTTCTGTTGATCGAGCAGGACCACCGGAAGTCAAAATAAAGACCTGATCGAAAACCTGGAAAGAACCAATTAAACCAAAGATAATAATGTAGTTAAATGTTGGACGCAAAGCTGGAAGAGTAATATTCCAGAACTTTTGCCATGCGTTAGCACCATCCAAAGATGCAGCTTCATACAGCTCGGCGGAAATACCTTGCAAGCCTGCAATAAAAATCACCATAAAGTAGCCGAAATTTTTCCAGACCGTAATAAAGATAATGGCAGCCAAAGCTGTTGATTTGTTGCCCAGCAAGTCTATGTGATAGTGACCCGTTATTTGCCCAATCCAGTACGGAACAAGACCCAAGGATGGAGACAGCAGGAAGCTCCAAGCAATCGAGGCCACTGTTAAAGAAATAACAAACGGGAAAAACATAACCGAACGGAAGAAGCCCACACCGCGAATGTCTTTACGAGTAAGCAGAAGTGCAAGCAGTAAAGCAACAACTACCACAAGCGGAGCATATACCACTGCATATATGACGGTATTACGCACATCCAGCCAGAAATCAGCACTCTTAAAAAGTTTGATGTAGTTATCTAGGGCAACAAACTTTCCTGGACGATTAATACGCGTGGATGTAAAAGAATTAAGAAGGGTTTTAATAGTCGGATAAAAAACAAAGACCATTAAAACAAGTAATGCTGGCGCGGTAAATGCTAAACCGGTCATGGTGCGGCGCATGGATACTTTACGGTTACTGCGTTGATTATCCCGCCCCTGATGCTTTGTAGCCGCAACCTGTGATGAACTCATCTGCTACTCCTTTAAATATTTGCCTTATCCACATTCTTCTTACGAAGCAGTGGATGTTGAGCACTCCAGAGGCGGACCCTTAAGCCCGCCTCTGCAACATGCTTATTGTTTAATCCTCTGCGTACTCGTCTAAGTAGCCTTGGATCTTTTCTTCTGCTTCCTTTAAGGAGGCTGCAATATCTTCATCTGTACGAGAAGTATTCTGAGTTACTGTATCCAGTGTTGCTGCCACATCACCGAAGCCACCCTTGAGTCCTGCAATACCAATAAAGGACTTTTCAGTATTTTCACCAATCTTGGCAATGAGAGGACGATCAGAGAGATCCTTCTCGGTTACGGATGTGTTATTTGGAGGATAAGCCGAACCAAGAGACCACTTAATCTGGTTATCGTGGTTGTTGTAGAACTTGAAGAAGTCGTAGATACCCTGCTTCTTGGCACTATCACCCACCTGAGAGGTGACCCACCAATACAGACCAGTGGAACCAGTATTACTTCCCTTGCTTCCATCTGGGAATACATATGAACCTTCACCTTGTGGAACTGCGAACAGATCATGGTTAATTCCCTTATCTGTTGCTGCCTGATCTTCCCAAGGACCCACAATTACCATTGCACTCTGTCCAGATTCGAAGGATTCACGTGCAGCAGTTTCATCCATACCAGTAATGCTGTAGCCACCCTTGTAGAATTCACGCATCTTGGTCAGGAACTTCAAGTTTTCTTCTGTATTGAGGCTTACCTTGCCGTCTGTTGTGTAAATACCAGAGCCGTTACCCTTCATAAAAGGAGCCCAACCCAAATCAGGAAGTGCTAATCCGTACTGAGTTCCGTCCCCCTTAGTCAACTTCTTTGCAACCTCGAGTAACTGATCCCATGTTTGAGGATAATCTGCCTCAGTTAAGCCTGCAGCAGCCCACATATCGGTGTTGTACCACACAGCAGTTGGAGCGTACCCCATAGGAACTGCGCACTTTTGCTCTTCACCATCAACCTTGAAAGTAATCTGCTTTACAACGTTTTCAATGTATTCATCTGTGCCACTATTCTTATCATCATAAAAATCTTGTACACATTGGAAAGTACCGTCAAGTGACCATCCTTGACCATTATCTGCACCAGTTGTTACGAAGTCTGGACCATCTCCCGAGGTGACTTTAGTCACCATAGTCTCACCAATGGTGGTCCAAGGCTGAAGCTGAGCATCAATTTCATACTTCTTCTGAGACTTGTTAAATTCGTCTACAATGCTTTCCAGCGTCTTACCATCAGCTTCAGAGAACCCGTGCCACATGACAATCTTTACCTTGCCATCTTTTGTTGTTTCGGTCTTTGAAGAGCTTGAGCAAGCAGACAAACCCAACCCTGCAGTAATGGCAATAGCAACAGTAGCTATTGCGGCTTTCTTGAATACCTTCATTGTATCCTTCCTTTCAATATCCTGAGCAAAGCTAAGAGGAAATAAAACTTCACCGTCTTATTTGTGAATCGTTGAAATAACTTTGATCAGATTCTCTACAACTGTGGAAATTTCCAACGTTGTATGTTAACTCTATCACATTTCTATCGTTGTAAAAAGTTGACGTGCTTATGACCCACTTTTCAGCGTGTCGCAGTGCTCAATGTGTGCACAACGCCCCTATTCTCTGCCTTGAGGTGGCAAAATATCGGTGCTTTGCGGAGTCCAACGCACATCCTTATCTGGAACACCAAAAATCGGCTTCCCGTTTTCCCATGTAATTACACCGGCACGAGCATGGCGATTCGGATCAAAGAGCGGATCCCCTTCAATCTGCGTGTAATTGCGCGCATGATAAACCATAACATCTTCACTATCATCTTCCGACACAGTAAAGGAATTATGGCCTGGACCGTACTGATTATTTTCTTCACACGTTGCAAAAACAGGCTTATCTGATTTATTCCAACTAGACGGATCTAATAAATCAGATCCCACTTTTGCGCGTAAGAGACCAACAGCATATGGCACACCAGTACCCGAAGCCGAGTAAGCAATAAAAATATCATCGTCATGGAATAACACCGCTGGTCCTTCATTGACCAAGAAATCAATACATTCCCAATCATATTCTGGCTTCGACAGCATAACTGGCTCAGTGGCAAGAGTCCATGGATTACTCATCTGAGCAATATACAAATTGGAATTACCTTCAATCTGCGGATCTTTCTGTGCCCAAATTAGATATTGCACGCCATCAATCACCGTGCTTGTCGCGTCTAGGGAGAAAGAGTCAATCGGGGTAACAATCTGCCCTTTCTCAACCCACTGGCCTTCCATAGGATCATCGCTGAGATTTTCAAGCACATACATGCGATGAGTAGGAAGTCCTGACTCTTCAAATTCACGCTCAGCTGCAGCAAAATAGATATACCAGGCATTCCCAATACGATGAAGCTCTGGAGCCCAGATATACTTACTCATTACTCCCTGATCATGCTTAAACCAGATAGCTTTTTCCTCGGCATTTTGCAAATCATTAAGAGTTTTTGCCTGTCGTAAAATAATGCGATCATATGCAGGATATGAGCCAGTGAAGTAGTACGTTCCTTTATGCTTAATAACCCACGGATCGGCACGCTGTAAGACAAGCGGATTGTTGTATGTCGCCATTGCTTTACACCTCCTGAGATTTCTTATATACATCGTTGTAAATTTTTACTCTTTGACTATAGCACAACACGGGTGATTCAAGAACCACCCGTGTTGAGTTACCTAAAGGTACAGAATAACTACGTTGGAATTACCCGGCCATACTCTCATTTTCTATTGGACGTGTAGAGCCGCGTACAACCAAGGTCGATGAAATTTTCTTAAAGACATGACCGCTTGGCCCTACTCCCTCAGGAATTTCACCATTAATTCTCGCCTTTAACACACGCACTGCTTGTCGAGCAACAGTGCGCAAACCAGGTGAAATAGTCGTTAAAGGAGGAGATAGATACTGTGAATCATCAGAATTATCAAAACCGATAATGCTCATATCTTCAGGAATTTTATACCCAGCCATCTGAGCCGCGTGCATCACACCCGCAGCAAGCATATCGTTAAGAGCTACTACCCCATCGGGCACGATTCCTTTATCTAAAAGCTCTTGCATACAACGCACACCATCACTACGACGCCACATACGCGATTCAACTGCAAGCTCAGGGTCAAATTCTATTCCTGCCTCATCAAGCGCTTCCCTATATCCTTGAAAACGCAATCCAGCGGAACCAATAACTTCACCAGGGTGTATGCCAATAGCGGCAATACGTTTGCATCCTGAGCGAATTAAATATGATGTTGCATGTTTAGCACCTTCAATATTCTCGGTGGCAATATGATCTGCTGCATCAGTGAAGATTCTTTCACCAAGCAGCACAATCGGATAATCAACATCAACTTCTGCAACGTCATCAGGACCCAATTCAAGAGGTGAATAAATTAATCCATCTGTCAGAGAACGCTGACTGCCATGTAAGGCCTCTAACTCGGAAGCGCGCGAATATGAGGTAGGCTCCACAAGAACGCGCAAGCCAATTTTTTTAGCTTCAGAAATAATCAATGCGGACAGCTGCGCAAAATACGGAAGTGCAATATCAGGAATTGCCAGCGCAATAAGTCCTGTATTACCACGTCGTAAATTCCTCGCCGACGCATTAACTGTGTAACCAAGCTTTTCAATAGCCTCATTAACTCTTAAGCGCGTTGCATCTGAGACAAACTCAAAATTATTCACCACATTTGAGACGGTTTTAATAGAAACTCCGGCTTCTTGTGCAACCTCACGCATCGTTACACTACGAGCTTCAGACCCGCCTCCACTCATTTTCATTGCACCTTCACCTCCACACTTACGTACTCATATTGCGGATTCACCTCTTCATCCGACTGCATATCGAAGACCGGCAAACCTGTAACTGACCAGTGAACACGGCGCACATGCGCATCACGTCCGGCATAAACTCCGTCATTATATGGAGCCGCATGGAATACATATATAAGATTATCATCTTCATCATGCGACCACATGCCATGCCCGGTTCCTAGTTGCCATTGACCGTTAAACAGACTTGATTTTTGAATAGGATATCCCAGTTTAGTCCATGAATCTGGCTCTGTAAGATCAAGACCCGCTTGCGCTGGAGCCGTCGCCAAGCCTGTTGTATATTCAATGCCCACACTAGATCCCGAGTAAATAAGATAGATTGTTCCGTTATAAACAAAGGCATTAGGACCTTCAGCAATAACATTGTCCCACGAAAATTCTGGGAAAATTATTTGCTGTGGACGTGTTAAAAGCTGAGCAGGATGTTCAGGATCAAAGGTTGCCGCCCACACGCTACCTACCTGCTGCCACAGATAATAATATGTGCCACTATCTTCTAGAACAGTCATATCCAAGCTGATAAGTTCTGTTGGATTGAGCAGACCTCCATCAACACTGACAATTTGCTCAGGCAGCTCCCAGTTGTTTGGATCGCGTGGATCTAAATCATATCCCTGATTATTTTGCTTGAGCTGCATAATATGACAACGACCCGTCCACATATCCGGCTTACCGTAGCGATCGTTTACTTCGCCAGCACGATCATATTCTTCACCGTCAAAGCACGGCATAAAAAGAATAGACAGCCGTCCGGCAATAACGTGCAATTCAGGAGCCCAGAAACATCCAGTCATCACGCGACCGTCAGCTGTTTTATCTCCTGCTTTGAGCAGATCAATTTCACGATCACGCCCACCTGCTTCGTCGCTAAGATCATAAATATTTGATGCCACGCGCAACGGCATATGTGTGCGACCTTCACGAGGGTCGATGCAATTTCCTTTTTCGTCTTCAGTGGCAATAAACATGTAAAGCTGTTCGCAATGCTCAGCATCTTTGCGCCATGTCCATGAAATAACAGATGGATCTGCACGCTCAACAGCAAAAGGAACTGGATATTCAACAGTGCGCAAGGATCCTGACACATGGAAGGTGCCCGACTGAGATGAGGCTGAAATCTCTTCAATATCCTGCTTCGACCAGTCTACTTTTCGCTCAGCCTCTGAACCATCAGAGTATTCAAGATGAGCAGTTACCTCGCGTAAGATCTGATCAATCCGTGCTGGATCCGCTGCTTCATCACGCGAAATCGTCACTTCGTTTACACGTACTCCAACGTTGTAAATTCTGCCAAAACGTGCCTGTAAGTTACGTGCTACATCATCAGAAATAGTTAGGAAGCTTGCTGGTAGAGAATCCTCAACAGTAATAGACACGCGTGAGGAATGCTGCGCATCACCGTCAGCAACATCCACTATATGTCCAGAACGCGCATCGGCAAAAATATCAGGAGAAAATGCGTGACGAACTACCCCATTGTTATCAAGCCAGCTTATTTCATAGTGTTTTTCACGGCGATCATATATGACTTGCGGTTCTTTCACACCGTTATCTGTGTTAATACGCAGTAAACCATCGTAATCAAAATCCGCAAGATTTGAAGTATGTGCAACTATAAACGAATGCTGCTCACTGCCATCTGGCCCCTCACCTTCACCTGTTCCATCCAGGCCAGCACCGCGAGCAATTTGAGTAGCCACAAAACCGTATCCTTCACATGCTTCAAAAAGGGAAGGATTGACAAGGCGTTTTAACGAAATATCAACCGCAGGAGTTAACCCATTTTCCTCTACGGCTTTACTCACGTGCCCTTCTACTTGCTGAGTTGAACTCGCCACAGCAGAAAATTGTGCAGCCTTGCGAGCAGACTGCGGAACTCCGCTGTGAATAAGACCTGGAGCAAAAACAATGCCATAATTGCCATTTAATGCTTCCCACTGACCTGAGGTGTTGCTTCGCAATGCAAAATGAGCACTATAAGCCGAATCTTGACTATTAGCATATTGCGGACCAGTAGCCTTACGTGTGTAGCACGCCAATAATTGCGTCATAACTTCTCCCTTACATGAGCTTCTTCACTCATTTACACCGTCGTATGTGTTTTTTACTTTACGTCCAGCACGCGCCCTTTTCTTCAAGGCAATTTGCTGATATGTTTATAACGTTGTAAATTTATTGTAATCCATTATTGAGATAGAGTAAAACCGTTCACGATCAAAGGGGATTCTGTGAAGCCTTTTCGCACCATAACAAAACTAATGTCCGCCAGCTTAGCGCTGGTTTTAAGCCTGTCACTTCTCCAAGGATGCGCACAACCGCAATTGTCTCAGAGTAAGGACAACACGTCATCCTCATCATCATCTTCCTCACAACTCAAGCGTGTGAGTGTGCACGATCCTTCAGTGGTGGAAGATAAAGGAACCTACTATATTTTTGGTTCCCATCGCGCATGGGCCAAAAGTACTGATTTGGCAAATTGGACACCTTTTACCAATAATTTGAGTAAATCATACGAAAAAATCTTTGCTGATATATGGAAGGAATGGCCATATAGTTCCAGCAATAAAGATGTTGAAGGCAATATGTGGGCACCAGATGTCGTTTGGAATCCAACGATGAAAAAATGGTGTATGTATATGAGCCTTAATGGAGCAAATTATCGCTCTGTGATTGTGCTTTTAACGGCAGATAAAATTGATGGCGATTGGACATATGTTGGCCCAGTTGTCTATTCAGGCTTTACACGTGGTAACTGGCTTCATTCAGATGTTCCTCGTATTCTGGGTGAATCAGCCGACATCTCGCGCTATCAATCGACAACAGATACGGGGATTAATGCTATCGATCCTGCTATTCAAATTGATGATGATGGCAGTATGTACATGAGCTTTGGTTCATGGTTTGGCGGCATTTGGATGATTAAGCTCGATGCATCAACCGGTTTGCGCGACTACTCCACCACATATGCCACTGAGCACAATGTTTCCGATGCCTATTATGGTTACAAAATCGCTGGCGGCTACGGTAACTCTGGAGAAGGATCGTACATTCTTAAAGTTAAGAACTACTGGTATCTCTTCCTTTCCTATGGGCATCTGGAGCAGCGAGGCGGCTACCAGGTTCCGTGAGTTCAGATCTGAAAAACTCACGGGTCCTTATGTAGACCAAAGCGGCAATACTGCCGTGGCACAACGTTCTGAATCTGTGAACTGGGCTGGCGATACAGGTATTCGTCTTATGGCTTCAGGAATATGGTCGGGAAGTTCTGATACTCATATTGAAGTTTCTCAAGGTCATAATAGCGCGATTAATGCTAGCGATGGTAAAAGCTACATTGTGTATCACACCCGTTTCAGCGATACAAATGAAACACACGAAGTTCGTACACGCGAGCTATTGCAAACATCAGATGGCTGGCTTAGTGCAGCACCTTTTGAAAACACAGGTGAAGCAATAAAACAAGATAAAATCAAAACATCTGATCTTGCTGGTTCCTACGACATTCTGATTCAAAATCCTCATACTTCTTTCAAAGGTCAACCTCGCTCATCGAAGTCAAAGAAAAAGACAACATTGCGTGGCGTCACATCTGCTTCCCATATTTCCCTGAAATCTGATGGAAAAATCGAAGGAGATATGACAGGGCAATGGAAAGCTTCTGGCACTGATATAACAATCACAGCAGATGGCGTAACATACACAGCTGTTGCTTCATATCAGCACAGAGAAACAGACAAACAACCAGTTCTCACCTTTACTGGCATTGGTAATAATCAGAGCATATGGGGATATAAAACAAAGTAAAATTCAACAACATAGGTTCAGCCGGGAGCGTTCCATTCTCTTGTCTACACTCTCGGCTGAGCCATGCACCCATAAATTTTTCTGCGCTCACGTTGACAGAACTACAGAAAATTTACATCGATATATTTTTCGGTTTTGTTCGAAAATCTTCACCGCCCTCCAGGAGATGAAATGACATACTACCCTCGTCATGCACACATTCATGACCCGGCAATAATCAAAGATGGTCATACCTATTACTTATTTGGCACACATCGCCGCATTGCGCGCAGCACAGATTTAGTGGATTGGACCGATGTTCACAGTAATTTGTCTGATGCCCCGCGTGAGCTACTGAAAGGATTCTGGGATTCTTGGCCATACAGCGAAGAAAATCCTGATCTTGAAGGGAACACGTGGGCTCCAGATATTATATGGAATCCGCATATGCATAAATGGTGTATGTACTTAAGCATTAATGGCGCGGAGTTTACGAGTGCCATTGTGTTACTGACTGCGGATCAGCTTGACGGAGATTGGACGTATGTATCGCCAGTCATTTATTCCGGTTTTACTCCTGATAATGCCCATAAAACTGATGTACGAGATATTGTGGGAGCTGAGGACACTTTAGACCGATATCAGTCCTTGCGCGATAGCCGTATTAACGCTATTGATGCCGCGCTTGCCGTGGATGATGATGGTAGTCTATGGATGAGTTTTGGCTCATGGTTCGGCGGAATTTGGATGATTGAGTTGGACTGGTCTACTGGACTGCGCAAAAAATCACGCTCTTACGCCACTATTGCTAATGTGAGTGACAGATATTATGGCATTAAAATTGCTGGCGGCCATTGGAATTCTGGTGAGGGATCGTACCTAGTGCGCACTAAGAATTATTGGCATCTCTTTATCTCTTATGGACGTTTGAATAAAGAAGGCGGATACCAGATTCGCACCTACCGTTCACAAAAACTGCAAGGTCCTTATGTGGATCAAGCGGGAAATACAGCGATTACTCCTACACGCGTTGATGATAATTGGACAGCGCCTTTTGGATTGAGGCTTTTAGGATCTTATGCATTTACAGATGCCATAAGCTCAATTGAGGATTCTGCACGAGAAATTGCTCAAGGTCACAACTCAGTGCTTCACGAGGATTCTCGCTATTATCTGGTGTATCACACACGTTTTATTGGCTTAGGTGAAGATGATTATGAATCACGTATTCGCGAGCTTTATCTCACGGCAGATGAGTGGTTTACTGCTTCTCCTTATGAATATTGCGGACACCATTGTGCTGCACCACTGAAAGCCAGTGATATTGTGGGCAGCTATGAATTTATTGAGTTTGCCACACATGAATTTTATGACGGAACGCTACGTGCCGATGGAACACATCGCGGCGTTATGCCATCGTATGTCGTGCAACTGCATTCCGATGGTTCCGCCACATGGCAAGAAAAGGAAGAAAACGATAGCCGTTACCGCGGATTCTGGAATACAACTGGTTGCGATAATGCCGGACATCTCTATGCAAACATTGGCATTGACGGACGCATATACACTGCGGTTGCCAGTATAGGGCACGAAAGCAAAAACTCTCCAGCGCGCATAACTCTCAGCCTCGTGGGAGATAACCACACGGCATGGATGGTTAAGAGCACGCCATCTACGTGCGAGTAAAAGAGAATGAAAGAGAATGAATAAGATGGCTGGAGTCACCATGTGTGAACTACTCCAGCCATTTTCTCTTCAGCCCCACTTCTTAGGCAGTTGCACCACCTAAATATGCTTGCTGAACGCGCGGATCATGAAGCAAATCTTGGCCAGTACCAGCCAAACGAATACGACCTGATTGCAGAACATATCCATAATCGGCAATAGATAATGCTAACTGAGCTTGCTGCTCCACCATCAAGACGCTGACGCCTAATTCATCGCGGAGTCGAGCAATTTGTTCCAACACGTCCTCCACTAAGCGAGGAGAAAGTCCCATCGTTGGCTCATCCATGCAGATAAGTTGTGGGTGGCTCATTAAAGCACGAGCAAAAGCTAACATTTGCTGCTCACCGCCCGACATTGTTCCAGCGAGCTGGTTGCGGCGCTCCTTAAGACGTGGGAAACGCTCATACATCGCTTCCACGTCCTGACTGATCTGCTTCTTGTCGTGCTGCGTATACGCACCGGTGAGCAAATTCTCATAAATTGTCATTTCTGGGAAAATGCGCCGAGCCTCTGGAACTGCTGCAATTCCCTGAATAACACGTTGCCGAGTAGACGCATGAGTAATATCCTTACCCTGATAGGTCAAAGAACCCGATGTAACTGTATTAATACCCAGCAAAGTTTTCATCGTTGTGGATTTACCTGAGGCATTTCCGCCCAATAAAGAAACAATAGCCCCTTGCGGAATAGTGATATTGACGTCTTGTAAAGCGTGCACCTGACCGTAATACACATTCACATCTTTCATGGTCAGCAAAGCCGGTGTTTCAGTTTCACCAATATGAGTTCGATCTGCATCATTCAAAGCATTTTGCTGATTGAGCACTCCCGCATTGCTATCAGCACGAGCAACTGTACGCACACGATTCACATCATCATCTGTGCCCAGTTTTTTACCCAAGTATGCCTCTACAACCTGAGGATTATTGCGCACTTCATCAGGAGTTCCCATGGCAATAATTTTTCCGCCATCCATAGCAATAACGCGATCAGAAACAGTAGCCACTAAATCCATTTTGTGCTCAACAAGTAAAATGGTATGTCCCTGTTCTTTTAAGTACAGCAACTGCTGTAAAACTTCTGCTGTTTCCGACTGATTCATACCAGCCGTCGGCTCATCGAGAAGCAGAATTTCTGGCTCGCTAATATGTGCGCGCGCAATTTCTGTACGCCGTCTATTCGCGTACGACAGCGTGTAAGTTGCATCATGCACACGAGAGCCTAAACGCTCACGATAATAATCAATTTCGCGTTCAATGCGTAAGTTCACATCTTTCTTTTCGCGCTTGACTGCAGGAGTGGTTACCAAAGCCGACGCTGTTTCCGCTAACAAACTCAGCCAGCGCACGACTGGAAGATGTTGCACAGCAGCCAGCGGACGCGATGCCGATAATTTTTTGTGATACCCCAGAGCAATATTTTCTTGAACTGTTAAAGAACCAAAAACGCGACCATTTTGAAAAGTGCGCGCCAAACCACGTTCAGCAACCTCAGCGGCAGGCAGGCCTGCCACTGCTTGATCATTAATATCAATTAAGCCATCGTCAGGCTCCAAAAAACCAGAGATGAGGTTAATAGTCGTCGATTTTCCCGAGCCATTAGGACCAATCAGAGAAATAACTTCTCCTCGATGCAGATTAAAGGACACATTATCCACGGCTTTAAGTCCATCAAAAGATTTTTTCAGTTCACGCACTCGCAACACAACAGGAGCTGCTAAGACGCGCGCTCTATGCTCTTGTGCGCTGAGCTCTTCGTAGTGTTCACCTTCATGTATTTCTGTATAGCTTTTTGTCATGCTGTTACCGCCTGTTTTTTATCGCTGGAAGTTTTCTGCTGAGCTTGAGCAACGGTTCGAGACCACAATCCTTGAGGACGGAATTGAATAATAAGAACAAGCAAAAGACCGTAAATAATGCTTCGCCAACTTGATGCAAAGCGCAGAATTTCTGGAAGTCCAATCAGAATAGTTGAACCGATGACTGCACCAACAGGTGAGTTCATACCTCCCAGCACGATGATAGTCAGGAAAAGTGTGGACATAGTTGGCGTGAAGATTGTCGGATCAATATAGGTGTACTGATGAGCTAGTAATGCTCCTGCCAATCCTGCAAAGAATCCGGCAATAGCATATGCCAATGCTTTATAAGCATTCGAGCGAATACCCAAGGCTTCCGCAGCATCTTGATCGGCTCCAACCGCGGAAAACACATGACCCACATGCGAGGCGTGTAATCGAGAAACCACCCATACCGCGGCAAGGAGAATCACAATATCGAGAAGGAAGAATTTCTGCTGCGTATCCAGAGTTGCCCCAAAAAGACTTGGGAATGGTATGCCTTGAATTCCCAACGAACCATTGGTTACTGGCTCCCATAGGCGAATAATGGCAACCGTAACAGCGCCCACACCAATAGTTGCAATAGCTACGTAATGGCCAGAAAGTTTCCACACCGGGAATGTGAGAATACTGGCGGTCAGTGCAGCCACAAATCCGCCTGCTAGAAGGCCTGCCCAGAAAGACCACCCATAGTGCGTTACAAGAATCGCGGATGTGTATGCTCCGGTAGCAAAAGGTCCTGCCATACCCAAAATAGTCTGACCTGCAGAGCCAGAAATCAGTGTGAGCCCCACAGCAGCAATTGCATAAATAGCAACCTGCGTTCCTGCGCCCGCTAACCCATCGCTAGATACGAAAGGAAGTGCAACGGCGAGAACAACAAGCAACCAGTTAGCCCAACGAGGCAATTGAATTGAACGCGAGTTTTCGAGGAAAGTTCCCGTCATTGGCTCGGATTTGACTGCTGCTGACTTAAACAGCAGACCTTGTGGTCGCAAAATCAAAATTAACAGTAATGCTCCAAAAGTAATGAGATCATGTGCGCCATCTCCAAGCCAAGAAATACCTAAAGCCTCGATAACGCCGAGGACGACGCCGCCCACAACTGCACCAGGAATAGATCCCAAACCGCCAATAGTTGCTGCTACAAAAGCGGTCATACCAATGCTTGAACCATTGGTGGGGTTGATATTTCCGTTTGATAAACCTACGAAAATACCTGCAATACCTGCTAAAACTGCGCCGATCACAAAGGATATGTGACGAATCGATGCCACGGGAATGCCCATCTGACGTGCAGCTTCTGGATCTTGAGAAGTAGCGCGAATAGCTTGACCAGTTTTGCCGAATTTAAGGAAAGCCCATAGCGCTGCCATTGCTATGACGGTCATAATAATGGCGGCAATATCTGAAGTTCCGAAACGTAATCCTCCCACCTGAAGATTATGAGTTGGCAAAATTTCAGGAAATTGACGGGTTTGCGTGCCAAAAATGAGCTGTAAAGAGTTGTCAATAACCTGGCCTACACCAATGGTTGCCAGCAAAGCTGCAATAGGTTTACGCCCTTCAAGAGGAGTGATAACAGCAAGGTTCATAATAAAACCGAGGGCTGCTGTAACAACAATCACCACAAGCAAGGTTGGCAGCAAGCCCCACCCAAGAACGCTTCCCAGCCACCAAGCGGTCATCATGCCCACGGCAACAAGGGAGCCTTGAGCAAAGTTCGCCACATTCGTGACGCCAAAAATAAGAGACATACCCACGGCAGCCAGAGCATAAACGCTACCGTGAATCAGTCCAGAAAATAACGTATCAAACATAGATTGAGCCTTTTATTGAAGGTTTTGATTGAAGAGTTTATTTAACGGTTTATTGAGGGTTTAAGATCCGAGAGTTTTTTCATCTTCAAGAAGTGTGATAGGCAGAGCGCTTTGAGCTCACGCTCTGCCTCACACCTCAGCTTGTAACGCTTATCTTTTACTTCTCCTCGTAGCGCACAAACTTACCGTCTTTAACAATGAGCAAAATCGGATCAATATTGTCTGCACGACGAGTCTTTTGATTGAACTTAAAAGTTCCACCGTTGCCCTGGTAAAGAGGGAAATCAGTTACAGTCTGCAAAGCCTTCTGAATACCTTCACGTGTGGCATCAGTCTTATTTGCAGCATAAGCAAGATCCTTAACAGCCTGATATGCTGTTACTTCAAAGTTTCCAGGATTGTATCCATACTTTTTATTGAAAGCATCAACGAACTTCTTCTGCTCATCAGTTTTTACGCCGGTTGCACTGAAAGAACCAGTAATAATAGTACCTTCAGCATTCTTTCCTGCATTATTCAAGAATTCAGAGGTTTCCTGACCACCATAGAAATGACCAGTCCAACCAAGTTTATCGCGCAAAGTGTTCAGCACTAAAGCGCCATCTGGACCGTAACCAATATTGACCACAGCATCTGGTTGAGCATCGCGAGCCTTAATCAAAATAGGAGAAAGATCCGTGGAATCTGCCAAATAAGAGGATTCATAGGCAATATCGATACCTTTCTTCTGAGCTTCTGCCTTAAATTCCTGGTATGCTTCCTTACCCCAATCGTTTTCAATGTAAACAACGGAAATCTTTTTCGCCACCTTAGCTACCGTATCCGCATTCAACGTTTGATAAGTTTTCTGCGTAATTTGCGGGGTCCACACATACTCACCAGTATCGGTAAAGTTAGTTGCTGAATTATTAAAACCGTAATGTACGAGCTTACTCTGAATAAAAGTTGGAGAGGCAGCAGCAGATGCCGAGGATGAATAATCGCCAATAACAGCAATTACTGATTTATCTGATGCAATTTTTGGAGCAACGGCAGCATCTTGTTTCGCATCAGACTGGGTGTCATAATATTTAATGCCCAGCTTCTTGCCTTTAACACCGCCATCTTTATTCACTTCACTTAATGCTAAGTCCCAACCACGCTTGAAAAGCTTGCCGTATTCAGCATATTGTCCGGTTTGTGGGTAAATGGCTGCAATATTGACGGTATCCGAGTTCGTTGCCGAACTGGAATTGTTACCACCTAAACCGAAAGAGCATGCTGATGTGGCAAAAATAGCTGCAGCTGCTGATGCTGCGAGCAGAGTTTTTCCTGTTTTATTCCAAACGGAGCGAACGGTTGATACGAGTGTCATCTTTTCTTCTTCCTTTTTTATTATGAGGCTGAGTGGTGTGCTCCTCGCACGTATTGTTGCTGTGATGAATTGTTATGAATCCTGCTGGATAAGGACGATGCGCAAACACACAACACTCAGCCAAGATGTAAAGCTCTTTCCCGGCACATAATGCATATGCTGCACGGTTAAGAACATGAATACTTATGGAGTTTTAACTGCTTTCACTTACTGCACGGTTTTGAAGCTAGCCAAGATCTTCAACGCTTCATCAGATGCAGGAGTTGGAACCGTGCAACTTGGAGCTAAGAGGAATGGTTTTCCTTGACGTTCAGCTACGGTTTCTTGCAGCTGAGTACGCACACCCTCCACATCAAGACGCTCATCAGTAGCGAACTTCGTGAAGTTTGCGCCACCAACAGGAACAGCACCGACTTCTTCATTAACCTGAGGATTGTTTGGCAAGAATTGATCCCAGTGAATAATATCGGCTACATCTGCAAACCAATCTGGATGAGAATCTTCACGGCACGTGTGCACAAGAACTACTGCATCTGGATTCGCTTCGCGTACTGCCTTGATAATCAGGTCATCGTAAGGCTTGGAGAACTCTTCATACTCTTCACGAGTAAAGAAATTATGTGATACTGTTCCGGTCACAGCGTAAAAAATACCGTCTAGACCTGCGCCACTTTTTTCTACAGGAGTAACCAATGCGGTTGCATAATCTGCCAAGGTCTGTGCAATATTGAGCAATGCCTTCTTCACTCGCTGAGCATCGGAAAAGACTTCTTCACGAGTTGTTTGCGGAGTGGCGTATTCATCGCCGGGATAAAGTGGCAAATCGCCCAGCTGTAAAAGAATAGACAGTGGGGAGAAAACGCTCTGAATAACTGCACGATCTTGAAGATTTTCGCGAATATAACGCGCTGCTTCGTAGGATTCACGGAAAGTGTTATCCGCTGTGACATCAAGCTTGACAATCTTGTCTAAATCAGCTGGATGCTTCACCGCATCAGATACCTTGCGAGGAATAACATAGCCAGCGTAATCACTTGGATCATAAACGCTTCCCCACGCTTCGGAATAGTAGACTGCGCGAGGATTAATTTTTACCCAATCCCAGTCCCACTGCTTAACAAAGTCAACATATGCTGTGCCAAAATCTTCTGCACCGTATTCATGACCAATAAGATGCTGCCATGCAGATACCAAGTATGGAGTTTCCTCTGCGTTTGCTGTTCCGCGAGCGATGTCATAAAACGCTTGACGACGTGGAGCGAATGTGTTTGCCATAATTATCTCCTTGGGTGTGGTGGTTGTAAGAAAACTTATAGTGTCCTGTTTTAGTACTTTTTTGGACTGAACAAGAGCGTGTCGGTATAGCCGAAATTTATAGAGTTTTCAAAGAGATAATTGTTTTTCGCTTATTGTGGGGCTTCTTGTAAACGTTATTAAAAATCTTTATATAGCTGTAGCTTCATATTCTCATGGAAAGATGTGAGGGCTACTTAAGATTTTTGCATATGCCACACGGAGGGATAAACAAAAATCCCCCTAAACTCATAACGCTCGTTCAGCAGAGTTTAGCGGGACTGACAACAACACACGAAAGCACGCATCATCATGGATGCGGCGCTGTGCTTCATAGTGTTGTTCATAATCATGGTTAAGACTATAAGTGTTTACGCAGATAAAATGCAAGAGGTATTTTCAGATTTGTCTGAGAAAGCTTGAAAATGTTGGCGTGTGTTGGCGTGTTCAATCTTCTCGTTCAATCTTCTCTCAGCGAAAGCAGCATCGTGAGGTAAAGCGCGCAGTGCGGATGTTGCTAATAATGCGATATTCAAGCGCCGTTACTTTCATTGCTTTCACGCTTTCACATTCAGAACACATCTCTCTCAGAAGTTTTTAAGGTTTTTCTTGGAGTGTTATTCAGATTAAGAGCGTTATATATAAACCACGCAAGGAAAACCGCACAGGAACTTGAATGTGAAGCAATTTCTTCATGATTCTTCTTCACGTGAACAGACGCTGAGCCGGATTCCCCAAGAAAATTGAACCCCTCTTCTTCTTTTCTCTCACCTCGACGTTGTCTGTAGCACACGCCGAGGTTTTCTTTTGGTGTTTTCGCGAGGGCAATTATTTGGAGTTGTGACGTGGTGGAGTGGATGGTGGAACAGTATAAGCGTTGGTGCAGTTACTGCGCTTGTTGCTGTTCCGGGACGGGGTGCGAGGCGGCTTGTGCCCTGAATCGTGATTCATTATGGCGGATCACTTGCTAGGGCAGAAAATTGGATGAAAATGCTTCTCAAAAAGCCCTGGAGAGTGATTCACTCCTATGGATCACTCCGCAGGGCTCATTTTGCACCCAAAAACAAGGTAAAAAGCGCCCTGAGAAGTGATTCGCTCTCATCAATCACTTTCTAGGGCAGTTTTTTCGGCTTTTTCAGCTTAAAAAATGTCGTGAGAAGTGATTCGCTCCTAGAGATCACTTCTCAGGGCTGTTTCGCACCCAAAAAATACCGTGAAAAACGTCTCGAAAAGTGATCCACTACCCTAAATCACTCCCCACGCCTCACCCTGCCATAACCGCACATCCCGCAATGAAGTCCATAAAAAGTGATTAGCAATTATCGTGTGTGCCCTCATAAAAGAGCAAACACACGACTTTTATTCACTCGTAAACATAGCCCACGAGCAGCGAAGATTTACAGCGCATCTTTCATAGTCTTCACATACTCACCAATATGTGCCGGAGCCTCAGCCCCATACTTCTCCAAAAGACGGATAATAGCCGACCCCACAATCGCACCATCAGCCGCTGCGGCCATATCATGCGCCTGCTGCGGCGTGGAAATTCCAAAACCAATAGCACACGGCGTGCTGGTGTTGTCCCGAATCGTCTTCACTATTGCACCCACATCTGTGGTAATTTCACTGCGTACACCAGTAACTCCTAAGCTTGACACCACGTAAATAAAGCCTTGAGCTTCTCGGGCAATCATAGCGATGCGATCATGAGATGTTGGTGCAATCAGCGAAATAAAATCAACGCCATGCTGCGCAAAGATTGGAGCGAATTCGTCTTTTTCTTCAAACGGAATATCCGGCAGAATAATTCCATCCACCCCCACTTCTTCACAACGTGCAGCGAAACGTTCAATACCGTACGAGAACACCACATTGGCGTACGTCATGAAGACCAGAGGAACATTTACGTCCTGACGCAGCGAGCGCACAAAATCAAAGATTTTCTCGGTGGTTACTCCACCAGCCAGCGCGCGAATATTAGCGCCCTGAATAACTGGCCCTTCAGCAGTCGGGTCAGAAAATGGAATCCCCAGTTCAATCAGATCTGCTCCGGCGGCAGCCATTTCTCGCACTGCTTTGCCCGTAGTCTCCAAATCAGGATCTCCACAGGTGATGAATGGAATAAATGCTTTGCCGCTTTCAAAGGCTTGTGCAATCTTACTCATGGATATCCTCCCCACGATAACGCGCAATAGCTGCGCAATCTTTATCTCCGCGACCAGAAATGGTCACCACAATAATTTTGTCTGAGCTCAACGTTGGAGCCAGTTTTTGCACATATGCCACTGCATGAGCGGACTCAATAGCTGGGATAATTCCCTCGGTGCGCGATAAGTATTCGAAAGCATTAACAGCTTCATCATCGGTGATTGCCACATATTCAGCGCGCCCAATATCATGCAAATATGCATGTTCAGGTCCAACGCCTGGATAATCCAAGCCAGCAGAAATAGAATATACGGGAGCAATCTGCCCGTACTCGTCTTGGCAGAAGTATGACTTCATACCGTGGAAGATTCCCAAGGAACCAGTGCTGATGGTTGCAGCTGTTTCGTCTGTGTCGATGCCACGTCCTGCTGCTTCACATCCGATGAGTCGCACCTCAGGATTATCAATAAAGTTGTAGAAGGATCCGATAGCATTGGAACCACCGCCTACGCAAGCAATAACAGCGTCTGGCAAGCGTCCTTCTTTTTCCAGCATTTGCTCTTTAATTTCTTGGGAAATAACTGCTTGGAAGTCGCGCACAATTTGTGGGAAAGGATGCGGCCCATAACCGATCCGAGGCAATAATGTGTATCGTCAATGCGTGATGTCCATTCGCGCATGGCTTCTGATACTGCATCTTTGAGCGTTGCTGTTCCGGAGGTGACTGGAATAACTTCCGCTCCGAGTAATCGCATACGATACACGTTGAGTGCTTGACGTTCAGTATCTTCCTTGCCCATAAACACAACGCATTCCATGCCCAGCAATGCTGCTGCAGTCGCAGTTGCCACGCCATGCTGCCCAGCACCAGTTTCTGCAATAAGTCGCGTTTTACCCATTTTCTTGGCAAGTAGCGCTTGACCCAGAACATTGTTGATTTTATGAGCGCCCGTATGATTCAGGTCTTCGCGCTTGAGATAAATTTTTGCGCCGCCTAAATCTTCAGTCATTTTCTTGGCGTAATACAAGCGCGATGGGCGTCCCCCGTATTCTTCCAGCAGTTCTGCCAGTTCAGCATTAAATTCTGGATCATTTTTGTAATGATTATAGGCTTCTTCTAGCTCAATAACAGCGTTCATGAGGGTTTCAGGAATGTATTGCCCGCCATGCACGCCAAAACGTCCGTGTTCATTTGTCATAACTTATTCTCCTCGTACGGCTGCCATAAAAGCAGCTGCTTTCTTAAAATCTTTAATGCCTTGTGTTTCAATGCCTGAGCTAACATCGACTGCCCAGGGATGAAGAGCACGCACAGCATGACCAACGTTTGTTGGATTCAAACCACCAGCAAGAAAATATGGTCGTGTTATATCCCGAATAACAGACCAATCAAATACTTCACCGGTTCCTGCTCCTGAATCGAGCAGCACATAGTCCGCATTGCTAGCGTTCGCCACAGCTATATCGTTGGCAGAGCGAATTTTCAGTGCCTGAATAATCGGTTGCGCGCTCACAGAGCGAAGTTGATCAATATAGCTTTCGTCTTCATCACCATGAAGTTGAGCCATATCAATAACTCCGCTATCTAAGAGCTGTGCCACATGGTCAATCGGTTCATCCACAAAAACACCAACCACAGTGACGGTGGGTTTAAGCGCTTTTTTAAGCTCGATTGCCTGCTGCACAGAAATAGCGCGGCGTGATTGCTCAGCGAAAACAAATCCCACATAGTCCGGATTTAGCTCATTTGCCATGGCAATATCGTCCATGCGGCGCAGTCCGCAGAGCTTTACGCGCGGTTGAGCGTGCATAGCGTGCATCACGTGCATGGTGTGCTGTGTTTCTAACGCGCTCATTGTGCCGCCTGACGAAGTTCAGCAAGCTTAGCCTGCTTATTATCAGCTCTCATCAAACTTTCTCCCACAAGCACAGCATCCACACCTAAATCACGTAATGCTGATACATCTTCAGGCCCAGATACTCCGCTTTCAGATACGAAAAGCACATCAGAAGGTATAAGTTCGCGCAAGCGAGCGCTATTGGATGTATCAACGGAGAAGTCTTTCAAATTACGATTATTCACACCAATCACACGAGCTCCTGCACGCAGCGCCATCTGAACTTCCGCTTCATCATGTGCTTCCACTAAAGCGGTTAATCCCAGCTGGTCGCACACAGCAATATAATCGCGAATCTGCTGCTCGCTCAAAATAGCGCAAATCAAGAGCACCGCTGAAGCGCCTAAAAGATGGGCTTCATAAATCATGTAATCATCAACGGTAAAGTCTTTACGAATGCATGGCGTGCTCACAGCAGCTGTAATCTCACGCAAATACTGATCGGAGCCCAAGAACCATTTCGGTTCGGTCAGCACCGAAATACAGTCAGCTCCTGCTGCTTCATAATCGCGCGCTATGCTCAGATAATCAAAATCTGGAGCGATCAGCCCTTTAGACGGTGACGCTTTTTTGCATTCACAAATAAACGATATTCCTGGACGTGCCAGTGCTTTTTCAAATGCAAAATCGCCCCGTTCAGCTGCTAGAGCTGCTGTTTTCACTTCATCATACGGATGATGTTTTTGCGCTTCTTCTACGCGAAAACGCGCATAGGCTGCTAGTTCATCCAAAATTGTTGCCGACATTATGACGCCTCTCCCCTCATCTCACACAGCGCGGTTGCTTAGCTCTACCGTTGTATTCAAAGCACGCAGAGCAGCTCCTGAATCAATGAGCTGAGCAGCCAGCTGTATGCCTTCAGCAATACTGTCCGCTTTTTCACCGATGTATAGAGCCGCACCAGCATTGAACAGGACCACATCACGCTGAGGTCCAGTAATATCGCCGGATAGAATACCGCGAGTAATAGCAGCATTTTCTTGAGGCGTTCCCCCGACCAAATCCTCAGGGGCACAACGCTTAAGTCCAAAATCTTCTGGCGCAATAATGTATGACGTCAATTCACCATTATTGATTTCGCATACTGTGGTTGGTGCACTCAGAGAAATTTCATCTAACTTATTGTGACCATAAACAACTAAGCCACGACGCACTCCCAGTTGAGATAACACGCGCGCTAACGGTTCAACCAAATACTCGTCATATACACCCAGAAGTTGTAAGCGTGGACGTGCAGGATTGGTCAAAGGTCCGAGAATATTGAAAACTGTGCGGATGCCCAACTCTTTGCGGATTGAACCCACGTATTTCATGGCGCTGTGATATTTCTGAGCAAAGAAGAAGCAGAAACCTGACTCCTTCAGCAGCTTTACACACTGTTCCGGTTCAAGATTGATGTTCATTCCCAAGGCTTCTAAACAGTCAGCAGTACCACTTCTAGAGGAGGCAGCACGGTTGCCATGCTTACCAACTTTCATTCCGCTGGCAGCAGCAATGAATGCTGCCGTCGTGGAAATATTGAAGCTGTGTGATCCGTCTCCACCAGTACCTACGAGGTCAAACACCTCTACATCTGCTCCAGCATCGACGGGTGTGGCATGTTCACGCATTGCTTGAGCGCATCCAGCAATTTCATCTGTGGTTTCTGCTCGTGCGCTTTTCGTTGATAATGCTGCAAGGAATGCGGCATTTTGAGTGGCGGTTGTTTCGCCATTCATGATTTCATTCATCACTGTATATGCTTCGTCATAGCTGAGATCTTCTTTGCCGACGATTTTTACGATTGCTTCTTTAATCATGATTTATCCCTTATAAGTCTTTGTCACTGTTCTTTACAGTTTGGTTTTATTCTTGTGAAATATTCAAAAAGTTCGTAATCATCTGAGTGCCGTCTGGCGTCAAGATAGATTCTGGGTGGAATTGCACACCATAAATGGGATACTGAGTATGCTCAACCGCCATCACTTCACCGTCATCAGTTATGCCTGTAACACGCAATTGTTCTGGCAAGGTGGTTTGGTCAGCAACCAAAGAATGATAGCGAGCAACGGGAGCGACCTGAGGGCAACCAGCAAAGAGCTTGCTTGATGTATCAAAGCGAACCTGTGACTGTTTGCCGTGCATTAAAGTTTTAGCGTAAGTGACGGTAGCACCATAAGCCGCACAAATCGCCTGCTCCCCTAAACACACACCCAAAGTTGGGATGTTCTTGCTGACTGTGCGTGCCACTTCGATAGTAATACCTGCATCTTCTGGGCGTCCTGGACCGGGCGACAAAATAATATGATCCGGATTCAGCGCGCGCACTTCCTCAACAGTTAGCTCGTTATTGCGGATCACACGAATATCAGGATTAATCTGACCAACAACTTGGTAAAGGTTGTAAGAGAAACTATCAAAATTATCGATAAGTAAAATCATTGTGCACTCCTTTTCACATCCTGGCGTGCTAAATCATCAAAATCAGCAGAGTTTGCGGCGCAAGACTCATTGAAGTCGCCGTCAAGCTCCTGTGCCAATTGCAAAGCCTGCATGGATGCTTTGGCTTTATTAATGCATTCTTGATATTCCTTGTCCGGCACGGAATCCGCTACAATTCCAGCGCCCGAACGCACGAAAACATGACCATTTTTCTTGTATACCAAACGAATGGCAATGCACATATCCATATTCCCCGAGAAATCGATATATCCTACGGCACCGCCATAAATACCACGCTTATCGTTTTCCAACTCGCCAATGAGCTGACAGGCGCGGATTTTTGGAGCGCCTGACAACGTTCCTGCCGGCAATACAGCTTCGATAACATCCAAAGCATCTTTATCATCACGGATGAGTCCGCGCACAGTAGATCCAATATGCATAACATGAGAAAAACGTTCAATGCTATGCAATTTCTCTACTTCAACAGATCCGAAACGACTGACTTTACCTAAATCGTTGCGTCCTAAATCCACCAGCATATTATGTTCAGCCAGTTCTTTTTCGTCGGCTAAAAGATCCGCTTCTAAAGCAGCATCTTCCTGCTCGGTTTTTCCACGTGGACGCGTGCCGGCCAAAGGGAAAGTCTTGAGCACGCCATCATGGAGTTTTACCAAAGTTTCTGGGGAAGCTCGGCAACTTCTACATCTGTTCCCGAGAAGTAGAACATATATGGAGATGGGTTAATCGTTCGTAAAACACGATATGTGTTGAAAAGGCTACCCTCAAAAGGAGCGCTCAGACGGTTAGAAAGAACGATTTGAAAAATATCGCCCTCATGAATGTGATGTTGCGCTTTTTCAATCATGGCTGAGAAGCGCTCTTTGCTGAACAACGGAGTGATAGGACCGGTAATAGCGCTTGCCGGCTCCACATATTTCTCACCAGTTTTGAGTACAGAAACCATGCGAGCAAGTTCTTGCTGAGCCTGCTCGTACCGTTGTGCAAGGCAAGATGCGTGGCGATCTGCGCTATCTACAGCATCGCAATGAGGCATATTATCGAGGCGCATATTGACGATAAGAATAATTTTTTGCTGCACATGGTCAAAAGCAATAACCTTGTCAAACAGCATGACATCCATATCTTTGAAGTTTTCTGTATCTTTGACATCGCGGCGCACTGTTGGCTCACTATAGGTGATGTAATCGTAAGAAAAGTACCCCACAAGTCCGCCCGTAAAAGCTGGCAAATAGTTCAGACGAGGACTGCGATAGTTATTGAGGATAGAGCGCACATGATCTGATGGATTATCAGTGCGGCACGTCTGCTCACCGGATTGGATCACGCCATCGACGCAGGTGATATCCATAATTGGGTCATAGCCGAGAAAGCTGTAACGTCCCCACTGCTCATTGGACACAGCGGATTCAAGAAGATAGCAGTGCTCGGATACGTTTTTCAGTATGCGCACAGCTTCGATAGGCGTTATGAAATCCGACAGAATTTCTGTGCTAATAGGAACAACTGTGTATTGACCTGTTGCAGCGTATTCTTCTACCTGAGATAACAGTGGAAGAGTTTTCATAATTTTCCTTGCATAGTATTGTGTTGGCTAATGCTCATGAAGATGTTCATGAGCATGCTCAGTAGAGCGTGCGATAGCAGATTAGCTAGAGCGTTTAGCGTGCAAAACACCAAAGAATATGCGTATGGATGTGCGAAAGAACAAGCCGATCAGTAGAGGCTTGCATCACACAGATAAGTATGCTTTGTACCGCATTCAGCGCACACAAGCGTATGGATGCATATAAAACTGCGTTCTGACACTAAAACTTAGTGTCAGTCCTTCAAGTTGGAACAGTCGCAAAAGAAAGTTTAACGGAGCAATTCACAGCATCAACCGTTACAGCGGTTGCGCTCAGATGACGAATGCTCATAATAATTCTAACTTTCTGTGATACAACACAAAGTGTTAATCGAAAGCCTAGCATTGAAGTTGCACGAATACCTACTGAATAGTCAAAGAGACCATTATCTGAGATTTTTCATTCTCAGCATTCTTTCAGCTTTTACGGGAGTGTTACTCAGCTTTGTAAAGTTATATAGGTCTTACGCAAGGAAGAACCGCATCAGGAACTTGAACTTAATGTGCTATGCACACAAAACTGAATGGACTCTCCCCCAAGAAAATTGAACCTCTTTTTCTTCTCTTCTCTCTTCACCTCGATGTGCATTACAAGCGCACATCGAGGTTTTGTTTTGCGCAGTGACTTTTATACGTAGTGACTTTTATACGCAGTCATACAAAGCACTCAAACACGGTTTTGCGTCTGACATTATTTCACTTTCAGAGCAGACATCACGCTCTTCACAAAAACAAGAGCAAGAAAAACATTGAAAACCCACACGTTCACCTGTGGGGTGAAATAACTGGCCAGAGCTGCTCCGGCAGGCGTAATAAGCATGGCTAAAACACCAATAAGTCCCGCTGCTTTTACATCAACCAAACGAGCCTTCATATTGCTAATTGTTGCACTCACAGCACCTGGCATCATTGCCAAAAGCGAAGTTCCACGTGAAACCAGATCGCTGGCACCAAAAAGAGCGCTCATTCCTGGAACTAGAATGGCGCCTCCGCCTACTCCCAGAAGAGCAGAAAGCATTCCTGAAACCAAGCCTAAAGCAATCATGCCGACTGCTGATAGCACAGAAAAATTCACATGAGATACGCGCGTAGGAACAGTCAAAAATTGCTGCACAATAATAACCACGAGGAAAACAACAAAAGCCCAACGCAGGAATTTTTCGGACAATTTTTGAAGCAACTGAGAGCCGATAAGAGAACCACACACAGTTCCTATAACAATCAAAGCACCCATAATCCAGTTCACATGACCATCGAGGGCATAGGACACTACTCCGCCAAGACTAGCTAACGGCATGGCTGCTAAAGACGTTGCCGATGCTTCACGCTGCGATAAACCATAAAGCATCAGACCTGGCACCATCACAGTTCCGCCGCCAACACCGAACAAACCTGAAAAAACGCCGACCGCAACGCCAATCAGGATGAGAAGTATAAAAGAACGGACAGTAAAAGGACGGCGAATTGATTGTGTTGTATCTGTGCTCATGACTGCCATAGTAAGCACAGGGATAGTATAAAAGCGCAATAGAATGTGAGAAAGAAGGGCAGGCGAAGCAAAACCTGCATCACCGAAACCACTAGTGCAAATTTCGATATAGCATAATTTATGCACCAGGATAGCTATATGAGTTTTCACGAGAGCAATATACAAAACCGCCAACCAGAGTCATGAACAGTTACGTTGTTCTTTCCCTAGTCAGCGGTTTTATGCTCACAGTACTGTAAAGGTATACAGCTACTTTTGTTTTACAGTTTTTTCTGAAGTTGCACCAGAGCTATCAGCTTTCTCATTAAGCCTCGAATGCCTGTATGAGTATGCGAAGTAGATAGTAATACCCGCTACGAGCCATACGATAAATCGAATCCATGTGAGCACAGACAAGTAAAGCATTACTACTAAGCACACAGCAGCTACAATCAGTGGCAACCATGGGCTTCCTGGAGCCTTGAAAGCACGTTCAAGATCCGGACGCTTTTTGCGCATGATTGGCACACCCACGCATACCAAAACGAACGCGCTTAACGTACCAATATTCACCATGTCTGCCAGCACGCTAATATCCAAAGTAGAAGCAATAACAGCTACCACAATACTGGATACAATTTGCAACGTTGCAGGCACACCGCGCTTATTCGTATGGGAGATTCCTTCAGGCAGCAACTTATCGCGACTCATAGCGAAGACAACGCGGGTCAGACCGAGCAAAAGAACCATAACGACCGTCGTTAAGCCAATAAGAATTCCGAAAGAAATGATCTTTGCAGCCCAGCCAGCGCCCACAAGTTCAAAAGCAGTTGCCAACGAAGGGCTCTTCATTTGAGCAAGCTGTGCGTAAGAAATCATGCCAGATGTTACTAAAGTGACGAGAACATACAGCAGAATAACAATACCCAAGCCAATGGTAATGCCCAAAGGAACGGTGCGCTTAGGATCTTTGGCTTCTTCTGCAGCAGTGGCAATAATATCAAAACCAATAAAAGCAAAGAAAACGAGAGCAGCACCTGAGAGCACGCCACCAACACCATACATGGTATCTGGCAAACCCAAAACCTTTTGCAACAGCGGTTGTTCCAAAGACGTGAGCACAGTGGAACTGGAACCTGTCACAGCTTCAACTGACTGCTGAGGTGGAACAAATGGGGTCAAATTACTTGCTTTGAAGTAGAAGAATCCAGCTACAATAATGAAGAGAACTACTCCTACTTTTACCATAGTAAGAACAGCGTCAAAATCGCTAGAAATCTTGGTTCCCATAAGTAGGAGCACCGTAAAGAAAGCAACAATAGCTATTGGAGCAAAATCGACGGTGAAATGCTGCGACACATGCCATTGCGTTTCTACAGGCATTCCAATCAGCCTGAAAAATTCACGGAAATACAAGCCCCAATATTTGGAAATAACTGAAGCTGCCATGAGCAATTCGAGAATAAGATCCCAGCCAATAATCCATGCAATAAATTCGCCAAGAGTTGTGTAGGTAAAGGTGTATGCCGATCCTGCCGCAGGAACCATGGAGGCAAACTCTGCATAACAGAAAGCTACGCCCACACAAGCAAGACCTGCAATGAGGAAGCTCACAATAGCTGCCGGACCCGCGTGGAAAGCAATAACCTGCGCACCCACAGAGAAAATACCTGCGCCGACGGAAACAGCTACTGCCATCATAGCCATATCCCACACGCCCAAATTACGTTTGAGGGAGTGTCCCTCTGCGTGCGTCTGCGCCAACGCAGACTCAATTGATTTAGTTCTAAAAAGTTTCACATGGTTACTGTACTCTGTTGCCCTGCGTTTATGGAGGAAAAAAGGGCTGATATTTTACCTAGTGGGACAGTATTGCTAGGTGAGATGGTTTTTGACCACCTACCGAACAGATCGACGTGACGGACTTTTTACACACTCTGACGAAATTCAAGAATCACGCGCGTGCACACTTAAAGTACTGCATGAAGTACTTGAACTTTTGATCGTTGAAAATAAGCCATTCTTTCAGAGTGTATTGGAAGTAGCTACCGTAGAAACGTCTACAATGATCATAGAGGGCATCTGCAGCTAAAAGTCACTTTAACCGTTCTTGCTATGGGTGGAGAGAAACATGGAAGTTTTATCAAGTGAAGACAACTCGCGTCTAGAAAATTTTCAACGCGCACGCGAACGAGCACACGACGCATACCGCAATAATTTCACCAACGATTTCGATACGCTCAACACAGATGAGCAAATCGAATATTTTAAGCGTCGTGGCATAACATTCGAACGTTATAGCGAAGATAAAGCCAAAACTTTTATGCTCGAGAGCACCTACTTCTTTAAGCTTAAAATTCTTTCCACAAACTTCACCACCGACCCAGCGACCAACACATTTACAAACCTCGATTTCGCACAACTTCGCGACGTTTCGATTCTTGATTATCATTTGCGCTCACTCATCAACTATTTGTCGAGCAATATTGAGCACGCTTTGCGAGTGCGTTTTAACCGCGTGCTCGAGCACTTCGACGATGACAGCGACGAGGCTACGCGTCCGTATATTGAGTACCGTAGCCATGGGAATCCACGCTATGATGTAAGTCGCGATCTCAGCCGCAGTATTTATACATCCAACCTCATCGAACAGTATGATTTTGCGCAAATGAAACCAATTTGGCTCTTGTGGGAAGCAGGTGATTTCAGCACGCTCATCACCAGCTACCGAGCGTATATACGTTCAAAGAAGCTCAGTGATATTATCGACATTTTGTTCAATCCAACACGAAAAATCAGAAACGCCGCAGCGCATCATAATAGTGTTCTCGTACCAACGCGTCAGAATTCTATTGTCAACGCTATTGTTTATCTCGCGAATATTCTTATACCCTGGAACGAGCACACAGAGTCAGCTCATCTACAAAGAGCTGATATTGTGCGCACTATCATCCAAGATCAAATGGTCAGCCAGTTTGCTGCTCTCCTGCTCGTGCACGTAAATCTTGTGACTAGCACCGCTGTACGTCAAAGCGCAATACGCGAGGTTAAAGATTTTCTGAGCCGACTCGAATATCACTGGGACTGGTACACCAATGAGAACAGTTCATGCCCTCAACTAACCCACAAACTCACAGCTGTCAAAACGCTATTAGAAAGTTTCTGTAGCTTTATGGAAGCGCTCGATGACGATGTGCTCAACGAGGATGAGCAACTTCTTCTCCTACCTCCAACCGACAAGGCAGAAACGGCGGAAGTACTCCTCTATATGGAAGAGTGTTTTGTGGAGGATGTGAGCAACGATATTCATAAGCTCAACGAGATGGACAAGGAAAGCGCAGGCAAGCCGCAACTCATTGATAACGCCGACACCGACTCGATCGAAGAAAAAACCGAGCACCTCAGCAATGAAGAGATGCTCGCGCAAATTATGCAACAGATTAACGATATGAAAGAGAACGAGGAAAGGGCATAACCGAAAACCTCGCACTCGCACTTGCACAAACTCTGAGCCGTCTGCAGGATAATGCAGCCCTTGCTCTCTTTGCCTATAATGAGTCCGTGTCACAATACGAAGCAGACTCACTATTGCTGAGAGAAAGTGCTGTGCTGTTCGTCATACAAATCCGCGCACTGCAAAATTCTCAACAATCTTTTCAATAGCTATTGAGCCAGAATCTCCACCGCTTCCCTATCTACGGGAGCCCACTGCAGAGTTTTCAACTCACCGGGAAAGAGCCAACAAGAATCTTTATGCTCTAGCAGCGTGAGTTCTCCTGAAACTAAGCGAGCGCGATATGTTTGCATCACAACAGTACCGAAAGAATACTCATAAGACGCTTCATTCACATAGCTGCGCACTTCAATCTGAGCGCCAAATTCTTCGCGAATCTCACGCTCTAGTGCTTGCTGAGGGGTTTCACCTTGTTCAATTTTCCCACCTGGAAACTCCCAGAATCCTTCAAGATCTTTGCCAACACCGCGCTGGGCGCAAAAGATTTTGCCGTCTTTTTCTATAGCAGCAGCTACAACGGGGATGATAGATTTATCCACATTTACTCCAATAAGAACCCTACTAAAAACTATGTGAGTTAAGATATCACCATAACTGTTAGAAGTAACGTAATTTTAAGACTATACCAACGAAGGCAGAGGATGCTATGTCTACACGTAGTAGTGACCAGTCAAACAAAGACAAAGCCCAACATGGAGCTAATAACACGAGCTCACTTAGCCAGCTTTTACAAAATGCCTTAATTAAAAAATATTTACGGGAAGTGATTGAGAACTACAGAGCTGGACGTATAGATTACGACCCACATCAGTTCTTCGCACCATTCTACATAACGCTCTCAGATAACTCTTCCGTCTTACTCTATACAACGACGTCTCTACGAAGTGACCGTGTAAAACAACCCCAATGGGACGCCCTTAATCTAAAAGCGATTAACCCACATATCTCTTCTGCTTATCTAGTATATGCTGACGGAATCAACGCAGACGAAAGAAAAAAGTTCAAAGAATTCAACCAAGAAATTAAAAATAAGATCAAATATTCTTCTTTAGACGGTGCCCTTTCTCAAACAGAGCTTGAAAGACTACTTGAAGAGCGATTCCTAGCAGATAGTTCAATAGGCGGAGCGCGGGCTATAAAAGGAAGAAACTTCGAGAATATCTTAGTGGAAACGCTAAAGAATCCTACAAATCTTCAGATGTGGAAAGAAGAAAAAAGCCTACACGTAGGATACTATTATCCGTTGTTCTTCATGGTAGTTACCCATTTATGTTTAGATCCGTCTCAAGTAACAGCAATCACAGCAACAGCAGATCAAGAAAAAATTGGATTACTGCCGTCAGGAGGACTACCCAAGACTGACGTCATCATGACTGTTAGAAAAACTAATGACGCTATTGAGACATACACTTTCAGCTGCAAACGCTCTAAATCTAATAGTGTTAGTGTCCATCAATATTCGGCCGATTCTTTTGCAGAAATACTTGATCCTAATAATGATTTTCTCAGGGATCTATTGAACTTATTCCAAGCCAAAGGGAATATGAAAGATATGGGAACAGAAAATGTAGTAGCTTTAACAAGGGAGTTACAACCATACCTCAAAAAACTCACAGCATGGGCGATCGGAGGATATAACGGATATGGTGATCCAGAAACACAATGGGCTCATCATGTGATTGTACTTGACGAAGCAACTGAAACATACGGAATTCACACCACTGAAGATTATTGTGAAAATCTACTGAACGAACGACCTAAGAGTTTCGGTACCCCATTTAGCTGGACCTATCAGGGTAAAAGAGGAGAGAATATACAACTGAAAGCTAGTATTATCCTCTAAAATTGGTCGCTACCGTATTTTTTGTTTCATCGCATCTGCTACAGCTCTAACCATTGGAACACAAACAGAATTTCCAAACTCTCTATACATCTGAGTTCGGGATACTGGAACAATGAAATCGTCGGGGAATCCCATAAGACGTTTCACTTCGAGTTCGCTAAAGAGTCTGATGCCAGTTTCACCTCCACGAACAAAAGTGCCAGTGAGACGCTGAATCTTATGATAACTAGCGACCAGGGTCTTCACCTGCCCCTGTGAATTTTTATCCACGATTTGGGGTTTACCATCATTTTTTTTAAACAGATAAGATTCTTGAAGATGTTTTGAGATACTATAACCTGATGGATTATCCTCAAGAATTGAACTAATTGGCACACGAACGTTTGGATTACCTTCCGGAAAAACAAAATCTCGAACTTTTAAATCGTCACGAAAACCAACGATAAGTACACGCTCTCGTTGCTGGGGCAAACCAAAATCTTGCGCATTTAAAACCTTGTAGAAAACCGAATATTTTAATTCCCTCAATGAGTCCATAATTATCTGGAAAGTACGACCCCTATCATTGGTGAGTAAACCTTTAACATTTTCTAGTAAAAACATTTGCGGCTTTTTCTCGACCAAAATACGAAGAACATCAAAAAATAGCGTTCCCTGAGTTGCATGAGCAAAGCCTTCCCTCTTACCAATATTGCTAAAGGGCTGACACGGAAAACCAGCTAAAAGGACATCATGATTAGGAATATCTTTTTCGCTAATCTGTGTAATATCTCCAGCAGGTACTTCATGAAAATTTGCTTCATACGTTTTTGCAGCGTATTTATCCCATTCTGAACTAAAAACACACATCGTATTATCATCCTCAAAAGCTTGACGAATACCGCCAATACCAGCAAAGAGGTCAATAAAAGTCAGCATGTTTACAATCCTCCACTTAAAATTTCTTCAAACAATGCAGTATTCTGACTGAGATATTCTCAATCATGGTAACATTTACATCCTCCGTTTAGATAAATAAATTCTAATACAAGAGCAATATCGCTTTTGCTATGAGCACATTACGGGGAATTATAGGATAGCTTTATAAATCACTACTCCACTTGACGATACCCGCTTTGTGTCCATTCGTACATACGCCCATTTGGATTGGTGTATGTCAGGCTCACAATTTTATGCTTGCGCGAGTTTGTCAGACTTTCAAAATTCGCCGAGAATGTCGCTGAATCAACTAGTTGTGGAACAGGTTTTCCATTACGCTTATTAGGGAAGAATATTATTCCTTGTGGTAAGCTTTCGGCATTGAAATGCAGTTCGTCTTGTAAGCATTCCGCTACAATTTCTACAGAATGGATAACACCATCGTCTACAATCAAGACAACACCCCACTCATTCGTATCATTACGTTTCACCCAATAGGGTGGCTTCACTTTAGACGCTGATTTCTCCAGAGCACTCTCATAGTCATTCATTAATGCCTGGCTTGCTATTTTATTTGCTTCATTAGCAGATTTCAGTGCATAAACAGCTAAGACAGCTCCAGCAATTGAAGCGATAGCACCTAAGATTTCTGCAATGGTTTGCAATACCTCCAAAGACATAAAGCTCTCCGTTTTCTCACAATACTGTGTACGGTTTTCTTTCGATTGTAAATTATCTTACTAAATCTCGTTAAAAGACATATCCCTTCGCCCTCTTCCCCCTCTCACGCAGTCACACCACATTCCGCTGTTACCGCCTCCACCCCGCACCAGTAAATCCCTTTCCGTATAATATTTTTATGTGCATAGCCATCATTGACGATCAAGATAACGAAGCCGAGCGCACACGCACCCTCCTCGAAGACTATTGTGCACAGCACGGTCTTCCTTGCACAATAACGCGCTACACGAATGGCGAAGACTTTCTGCAGTTCATCCTTGAAAACCAACATACCGCCAATACACCAGCCAGCACTATCCCCGATCTCATTTTCATGGATATTGAAATGCCTGGCTTAAACGGTATGGATACCGCACGAAAAATACGAGAAGCAGGAAATACTAGCGTACTGATTTTTACTACACGATTAGCACAGTTTGCCACGCACGGATATGAAGTAGACGCCATCGGTTATCTTCTCAAACCGCTTGATCCTTACAGTTTTGCTATGCGTCTCAAAAAAGCAGTGTCACTCATAAACGCAGAATCTGCAACTGCCGTTCACAACACTATTTCCTTAAACTATCGAGGAAATCTCAGCCAGATCCACGCCGAAGATATTATTTTCGTGGAGGTTAAAGGTCATTACTGCATATATCAAACAGTTCGAGGAAGTTTTGAAGTCAAGGAATCTCTCACGTCTGCAATGGAAAAACTCAGCTCGTATAATACATTTTTCCTGTGCTCACGCTTCTATGTGATTAATCTTGCCCGCGTCACCACTATTACCGACAATATGATTAGTTTAAGCGGAACACCAAAAACTGTGAAAGTAAGCAGATTGAAAAAGACAGAACTTCTTGAGCGCTTAGGAGCATTATGATTATTCCCACTGACCATCTAGGAGTTCTTCGTTCTGCTTTTCTTTTCACATGTGAGATCAGTCTAGGATTAGCTATTTTTCTCTCACGGTTGCACAATCGTTTCTCATGGAAAGTGCTCGGTTTCCCAATCCTCATTTTTAGCTATACCATATTCAGTTTTATTTCTTTACGAGCTTTAAATAATAACAACATTACTCTCGGCATTATTACTGCATATACAGGAGTCTTGCTCTTGGCAGGTCTATACCTGCATTATGTGATGGGGATTGCTCCCATGACCACATTAATCTGCAGTATTTTGGCTTATAGCACTCAACACCTCAGCATACGTATGGTTGATGTTGTTCAAGCTGCTCTCGGGCTTAATATTTGGCTTATTCATTGGACGATTTTACCCCTATGCTATCTCCTCATCTATTTTCTGCTAGCACGCAACATCACACTAGACGAAGACAAGGTACGTGACAAAAAAGTCTGGGTTTTTCTCTACTTTTTTGTAGCAGCACTTGCTATTGCACTCGGTCCTATTATTGAACGTTTAGGGCATACAGATGTTCTCATTTTCAGTTTTTATGATGCGTTATGCATTATTCTTGCCATGCTCATTATTGGCTTAGTTCTCAATAATGATTCATTAAGCATTGATTTAGAGCATGAAAAGCAGGTTGATGCTCTGCACCGTCAACAGTACGAACTAACGAAAGACACCATAGATTCCATTAATATTGCTGCCCACGATTTCACAGCAAATCTCAAAAATTTTGCGAATTCTGCAGATGAATCCTCTTCTGACTTATCTGCTCGCGTGCGCAACGAAACACTCACTCATCTGGACGATTCCATTACTACATATAAATCCATTTATCATACTGGAAATATTGCCCTCGATACTGTTCTCACTCAGAAAAGTTTAAGCTGTGCACGTATGAATATCACTCTGCTATGTATGGCTGACGGCTCAGCACTTGATTTTATGCGAGAGGAAGACATCTTCACTTTGTTTATGAATCTGCTGGATAATGCCATAGAAGCTGTGAAAAATTTGCAACCACCAGAGAGGCGAGTCATTGACATATCCGTTTGCAGCGAGAATGAGCATACCCATATTCATGTGGAAAATTATTTTGATGGTCGACTGAAAGAGCGTGGTGGCGAATTCCAAACCACGAAACAAGACGCTAAACATCATGGTTTCGGCATGCGTTCTATGAAACGCATATGCCAAAAATATCAGGGAACGCTCACCACAAGTCATGATGATTCAATCTTTTGTGTAGATATACATTTCTAAAAGCATCGAAATAAAACATGCCGGTCATCTCTAGCTAGAGAGACAACCGGCACTACTTATATTTTGCTATATGTTATGCTTTACGACGCTTGATAAAGCGAGTAATTGCCAACCATTCAGCAGCAATCAGTAAGGCAGCCATGACAGCGACAACTCCCCAATAGATCCACTGCCATGTGGCAATTTCAGCTTTTGGAGCACCATTCTTATACACCCAACTATTTGCTGTGGCGTACAAAATATTATGGCTAGCTTCACGCATAGCTTGTACAATCTTAGGATTATCTGTATTGGTAACCATATTGTAGGTAGACAGCGTAGAGAGCATAGCGTCATTCCCGTTCAAGATAGCACGGTTACCAATCATGAACGCTACACCGGCATAATCAGTTTCTACCATGCCACGGAATCCCCATTCACCGCGCAAAACTGTGCGCAGCAATGGTGCAGTAGATCCACTCCAGTCATTACCAATAAAGTTGAATGCAGACATAACAGCTGTTGCGCCGCCTTCTTTCACACCATACTCGAATGGCTTAAAGTAAATCTCGCGCATAGCCTGCTCATTAGACCACGTATGAAGAAGGTTGTTACGATTCGTCTCCTGATCATTCATCACAAAATGCTTCATGAAGGAGTAAATACCGTGCTTCTTCGCTGCAGCTATCTGAGCTGCGCCTATGGTGCCGGACAGCAAACCATCTTCAGAGAAGTATTCAAAGTTACGGCCACCATATGGACTGCGATGTGTATTCAAACCAGGTGCATACCATCCAGTAACACGCATCTCCACAGCCATTTTTCCAATGAGATCACCGTATTGGGTTGCTAAATCTGTATTCCATGTATTAGCAACGGCCACAGAAGCTGGGAAACCAATAGAACCTTGCTTAGTGAAGTTGTTATTCAAAGCTGCCGGACCATCAATATCACTTTGACGTACCTTGCCAATGGAATCAATAGCAATCGTGTTGAAACCTGCAAGGCTAATCAGATCACGCATTTGTTCCACAGTCAGCTCATCCAGAAGCTTATCCCACAACTTATCGTCGTATTCTTTGCCATACAGCTGATAAAGTTGCACACCATTTTTGGCACCAGTTGTTGGCATTTCATCGGTATAGTCAGTCTTATCGAGATACTTGTCATCTGAATAATTCTTTTCAGCAACCATAGTTGACTTGTACTTCTCAGGAAGTTCAAAGTTTGTTGGTGCTGCAGTTGCTTCGCTCAGATTTGCAAATTTATCTGCACGTGAGAGATATGTAACAGTCCCATCGCCTGCAGCATCAGAGAACTCGTTATGTGCAGCTTGCTTATCTGATGGACGAGGATGAGCATCATCATAGGTAATGGTTTGTGCCACATCCACATGACCGGAAGCAAACTTAACGTGAGAATTATCATTAATAGAAATCTCGTAATCTCCCGCTTCCAGTTTGTACGCACCTTCGCCAGATTCATCATACGATGCCATCTCTGATTCATCGAATTCAATAGGCAAGGTCTGAGATTCACCTGGCTTAAGATCCTTTGTCTTGACGAACTTCACGAGGTTTGCCACAGACTTTTCAATACCTCCGTTTGTATATGGAGGATTGTAATAGACCTGCACAGGAGTTTTTCCAGCCACATTTCCTGTATTAGTAACAGTCACATTGAAAGAGATTTTTCCATCTGCATAAGAAATATCGCTCATTGTTTGACTAAAGTTCGTGTACGATAATCCATACCCAAATGGGTATTGCACTGCTTCATCATAATTGAGCACACCTTCTGCAGCAGCAGTTTCAAAGAACTTATAACCCACATAAATACCTTCGTTGTAGTTCACGAAAGTTGCAGTTGTTGCTCCGCCAAGAGATTGAACAGCCATATCATCGGTATTGGTGTAGCCAAATGCTCCAATATTATTGAACCATGGTGCTTGAGAGAAGTCCTTAATAAAGGTATCGGTTGTTTTACCAGAAGGATTAACAGTACCCTTAAGAATCTTACCCAGCGAATTGAAACCTGTTTGGCCAGCAGGAGGAGCCCACAGCACAGACTGAATCTGAGGATAATCATCTACAAAACCAAGATTTAACGTATTTGCACCGTTATAGACTACAGTAACATTCTTGAACTTGGATGTTACTAAATCAATAAGGTCTTTTTCAGTGCGAGATAGCTCTAAATATCCTTGACCCTTTTCAAAGTCGTTATAGTCAGCAGAGTTATTCATATAGTTAATGCCGACTGGACCCATAGGAGACATTTCCATCTTGTCGCCTGGGTTAAGAATCTTTACAGCGCCCATATCATTAGGAAGATCAGTACCTTCACCGCCCGCGCGACCAAGCACAACTACAGCATCATCAGAGAATTTCTGAGCGTCACTAAGCATCTCATCGGAATAAGAAGAGGACTCTGGTTCTGGTAAAGTCCAATCAGCTCCACCCATACCTGCGGTTGGACGATCAGAACGATACTTTGTGTAAAAGTCGCTGAGTGCAGAATTTGTTTCAAAACCAGCGTTCTGCAATCCTTCCAACAAAGATACAGTTGGATAGGAATCATTCATAGAGCCGGAACCGCTACCACCATAAATCGGATTGGTGGACGCCCAGCCAAACACATTAATTTTATTATTCTTTAAAGGTAAAGATTTGTTCTGATTTTTCAGAAGAACAATACCTTCGTCTTCAATTTTTTCAGCCAGCTGTTTTGCTGCAGAAATAGTTGACGCAGTCAATTTGCCTGAACCAGACATCAAATTCAATGTGGAATACAATGGTCCAAAAAGAATCATTGACACAGCAATAATCGCGCCAATCACTGCTGCAATCCACGACTGAGAATGAATCATCTTACGTACAGCAAGATTTTTGACGGTCTTCTTATTGACCGCAAGCGTAATAATAACTGCGAGCGCGAGAATAATGCCTAAAGCAATAAGCTGTCCGCGCATAGTGTCAAGCATTTTATATACATCTTCTATGTTGATGCTAAACATGCTTGCTCCTTTCCTCTCTGAAATATAGCTACGTTCTTTGTAGCAATATTTAGATGATAAAAAGCAGCAGATGTTCACTTGCGTGAAGTGGGCACGAGTGGTTCTAGAACGGTCACGAAATGCATAAGTATGCCACTTGTGCACCACACAAACGGCACATAGTTTTCAGGTTTCTCCCAGCTTCTATTGGGAGTGTTACTCAGATTCTTGAGGTTATATATAAACATCAAGCAAGGAAGAGTCGCACAGGAACTTTTACAGATGCTGAGCTGACACTCCCCCAAGAAAATTGAATCCCTTCTTCTCTTTCTCTCTTTCGCAGAAGTCCTCTTCACAGTAACCACTATGAAGAGGACTTTTGTGTGCATAAGGATGTATCTCTGTTGAAAGCTATCGCACGTTCAGATAGATACCTCCTGCATAAATATCTTCTGCATAAATATTTTCCCGTAATTATTTAGACTATTTACACAGCATTTGCTCCAACAATCTCCTGATAACGATATGCCGAGTCTTTCCAGATGCGTTCTTGTGTATCGTAGTCGACGCGCACAATGCCGAATCGCTTGGTGTAGCCGAATGCCCACTCGAAATTGTCGAGCAAAGACCATGCAAAATAGCCAGCAACAGGTGCACCTGCTTCAATCGCGTCTGCCACAGCATTGACGTGAGCATTCAAGTAGGCTACTCGACGAGGATCATGAACAATTTTTCCTCCCGGAGCAGAAGCATCTTCGCTGACTTCATCATCCCATGCGGATCCATTTTCTGTAATAACCAGTGGAAGTCCTGGGAAACGCTGTGAAAGCTCAACGAGCATACGAGTTAGAGCTGCAGGTTCTTGATTCCAACCCATCGCTGTTAGTTCGCCTTGCGGTGGCAGACCGTGTACGAATTCTTGAGCTGGAACAGGATTACCAATTTGCGATTCAGCTTCCTGCGCGCCCGTTACATGCGTGCTCGAGTAGTAGTTAATCCCCAAGTTTTGCAATGGCTGGTGAATAATCTCGAGATCTCCATCAAGCACGTAATCCCAATTAGTAATGCCACGTGTGGCTTCAAAAATTTCAGGATCGTAAGCACCTTCAAGCATCGGCCCAAGCCATACTTCGTTAGACATTAAGTCAGCTCGACGCTTCGCTGCAAGATCTTCTGGAGAATCTGTTTCCGCAATATTCGCTGCCAGATTGAGGGTTACAGATACATCAATATCGTCACCCAGAATGTCACGCAGCGTAGCAACTGCTAAACCATGCGCTAAGTTCAAATGATGTACTGCCCGTAACGCCTTATGATAATCCACCACACCAGGCGCATGAATACCACTACCATAGCCAAGATATGCAGAACACCATGGCTCGTTCAAAGTAATCCATGAATCAACTTTAGAGCCAAAAGCTCCAGCAACTGCAGCAACATAATCAGCAAACTTGTATGCTGTTTCGCGATTTGCCCATCCGCCTCGATCTTCTAAATACTGAGGCAAATCCCAATGATAGAGTGTCACAAACGCCTTAATTCCTGCAGAATGCAGTGCGTCAATCAGCTTCTCATAATAAGCAACACCTTCAGCATTAACTTCACCATTAATGTCAGGAATAATGCGTGACCATGAGATAGAGAAACGGTAGGCTTGAACACCTAGCTTCTTCATAATCGCAATATCTTCTTCATAACGATGATACTGATCGCAAGCCATGGAACCATCTGATTTATCAATAACTGCACCTTCGCGCAAGCAGAATGTATCCCAAATAGAAGGACTACGACCATCTTCGGTTGCAGCACCTTCTACTTGGAATGAGGCTGTTGCAGTTCCCCAAATAAAGTCTTGTGGAAATACACGTGTCATGAATTTTTCTCCTTTGAATAGATTCATTATTAGTATAACTTAACCGGTTTTTCTCTTAAGCTTTTTTGGAATATTTAAGCTGAAAAGTCGAAATTATCGAAAAATATAAAAATTAGTATTGAAGAGCGCCAGCCGCCACTCGCAAAACAAGTTGTTTGCGCAGCAGAAAGTTGCAGGCGCAAGAGAAACAAGTAAGATGGCATTAGCTTGATAAGCAAATCGAATAGCAGCTCATACTATTCTCGTGGTATGCGTGACTGAAATTCTGCATTCCTTGCGAAAAAAACGTGCTGGCACCCTACTTTATATTGCGCGAGAAGCATAAACCTTAGGCATTACCTCTTTTTTCAAATCTAAAAACGCTAGCTCGCTGCCCTGACCCCTGTATTTTTACAAGCTTTCTTGTGTGCATAAAATCTCTCAACGTCTCATCTGCGCCCCAAACAACCGCATCATCGGCAGGTGAAGAATTAGAAATTTGTTCCATCACATCATCATTGATCAGAGCATTTAGCTCTGATGCTACTCGATTTCTATTCATTCCTAAGCGCTCAGAAATCTCACCTATGCTCATGCCACGTTCAGATCTATAACCATACAATTCCTGCGCCATAAAAAGTTTAACGAGCTTACTGACTGGCATAATTTTAACCATTTCATAGGCAAAGAAATTCTCATCAAGTTTGTGCTGCAATTCTTGGAGCTCTTCATCAATAAATTCAAGAAGTGTATGCACAAACATTGTCAGCTCGGCACAATTGAGAGGATGTTCAGCTACTTCAAATGCTTTATAATACTGGTTTTTATGGCGTGATATAGCTGAAGATACTGATAAGGCGGCTGGCATTGATAACGTATTGCGTAACTGCATTGCCAAGAGATAACGCCCTGTTCTGCCGTTGCCATCGTAAAATGGGTGAATATATTCGAAAATGAAGTGACACATAACAGCTCGAATCAGCGATGGAATACAGCTATCATTGGCCAACCTCAACCATTGCTTCATATATGATTCAACATATTCACCGGACACAGCCCGGTGAGTTGGCTGCGATTGACCTGGATCAGAAATAATCACATCGCCTTCGCGGAATAATAGTCCTTCAAGCTGTATATCTGCACTCTGATCATCATGCATGATGAAATTATACAGATCACGAATTTCAGATGCCTGCCGTGGACTACCTGTATTCCGCTGTAAATCGAGATAGATATGGGCCATTTTTTCTAAAGGCACAGCTTTTTTCTGTGGATGTTGCGCTGCCTCTACAGCTTTTGCTGTTTGCTGCCATGACGAATGAATTCCTTCAATAGCTTGCGTATTATCTAGCTCATGAGCAATCAATTTTTCGTGAAAGAAGTCATGCGCACAATTATCTAGCTCATTCCATCTGGCTTGAATATGCTGATCGGTTAAATAGATATGATCAACACGACACATCATCTCTGCAGTCATTACCGCAAAAAACTCATAACCATTCAAGGACTGTATGCCAGTTCGCACCGCACTGACATGGTGAACACGCTCAGAATAATATGTGCGAGCAATCTCAGCCGGCTTACGAGTTGAATGCGACATTGCTACCATCTGTCTGATTGCTTTATACGCCATCATCACCCCCACCACAATAAAAATTAGTTGCCTAAAAACATCATTTTTAGGCAACTAATTATACTCTATAGTGGTGAGAAAACCTCACATTTTACAGATCAATCTGCTCCCGACGTCCGTGATTATCAGATACAATCAAACGCCCTTGAGCCCCCTCAGGTACCTGAACAACTGCGAGCGCTCGACCATAATATGTTCCCGACTCACCGCTTACAAACGATGCTTCATTGTATGGTGCAGCGCAGCCAAAACCAAGCAATCGCACGCCGTCACCCTCAACATGAGCAGACAATTGACCGCGTTCCAAAGGCTTTACCTCACCGTTGAAATCGGTATAGTCTACACGAATAAACTTCACGCTCTGATCACTTGCGCTGGATTCCTCTTCCATCACCACGCTCAACTGAGTATCTTCTTCAGCAGAGCGTAAGGAGTAGCGTCCAATTTCAGCGCCATTCTCATCGAAAGATACAGCTTCCACAACGCCTGGATGCCATGTTGTATTAAAACGAGCAACGCAATTACCGCGCAGCTTCTTGCGTCCTACTTCCTGGCCGTTCACAAACAAGGCAACAGAGGCTGCACGAGCATAGACTTCTACACGAGCATCATTGCCTTCACACCCATTCCAACTCCATGATGGAATGGCGTTACTCATTTTCCATGAACTTGGTGAATGCTTATCATGCGTATGATTCACTGGAACAACTGCAATATATGGCCCTTGATCTCCATCAGATTCCAAAGCTACTCGCGTGTATAACGCTTCACCCAAGAATGTACCAATAAGATCAACACGTCCCGAACCAGCGGTCAACCACCCGCACTTTTGCTCAGACGGAGCATAATCAGCGTATTCCCAGCCGCCAATTCCAGTTTCGCCCAAATAATCCATACCTGCCCACACGAAATCACCTACAAGGCGAGGCTGATTTTTGGCGAGCTCTCGGAATGCATACGCATCATTGCAGAAAGTTTCTGAGCCTAGAATAAGTCGATGCGGATACTTCTTGAGATCATGCTTGTAACGATTAATACCGTAGTTATAGCCAGCAATATCCATGGCAGCAAAAGCATCACGCGTCACCCAATCGCATGGTGGAATTGAAGCGCCAATCTTCATAAAGTCAGCACCCATAATGCCTGCAAGATTATTGAAGAACTCACTTCCTGTAGCCTTATGCTTGACCGCACCTGACTCACCAGCAGCTTTACGCTTTTCCGCTTCAGCAGCTTCTTTGGCAGCTTTTTCATCGGTATATTGACCAAAACCAATTTTGTTGAGGAAATTAAAGAAAATATTGATACCGCAGGTTACTGGTCTCGTTGGATCGAGCGAATGCAAGAAACGCGTCATATCAGCAGTAAGTTTAATACCTCTCTTTTCAGCTGTTTCCGCCACCTCGTTTCCTGTGGAATACATAACGACGCTTGGATGGTTCTTATCTTTGCCCACCATATCGCGCAAATCTTGCTGCCACCACTCATCAAAATAATCCACGTAATCATGCTGAGTTTTGTGAATATACCAGTGATCAATATATTCATCCATCATAAGAACACCCAGCTTATCGCACGCGTCCAGTAAGGCTTTTGAGCATGGATTATGAGCAGAGCGAATAGCATTGTACCCTGCTTTTTTCATTAATCGCACGCGACGTTCCTCGGCTTCAGCATACGTTGCAGCGCCAAGCACACCATTATCGTGGTGAATGCATGAGCCTTGAATAATAACGCGCTGGCCATTGATTAAGAACCCGTCATCCCCCCACTCAAGAGTACGAATACCAAAAGTAGTGTTCAACTCATCACGACTACCCGAATCGCTCACATACTCCACCTGCATGGTGTACAGATGAGGGTTATCGAGATTCCATAGCTGAACATCATTCACATCAATAAAAACAGAACCGCAAGCTCCTCCACGACTATCATCTTGAAGCGATAGCTCGTGACGAACACCCAAATCGTCAATGCGGATAACGGCTGTTCCTGAAGCAGTGGCGTCAACCGCAACTTCTAAACGGGCTTGGCGCGCACTCACATTTGCGTCAACAGTTTTTACAGTAATACCGTTATGAGCGAGATGTTCAACCGATTCAGCCGTCCACAACTGCACAGGACGATATATGCCAGCACCTGAATACCAGCGTGAATTTGGCTGATCAGTATTACGCGCAACAACACGCAACTCGTTGATGTCTGACTCTGCACGCTTGAGGCTATCAGTCATGTCCACATAAAAATTTGTGTAGCCATATGGCCTAAAAGCAAGTTTCTTACCATTAAGCCAAACCTCAGCATTATGGTAGACGCCCTCAAATTCAAGCTGCTGTATTGCTTCAGCACCAGCCGTAAAATGCTTCACGTACTCATAATCTGCAGCTTCAAACCAGCTTCCGTTTTTGTTGGACGTTGCCAGTGGGGAGCGCTTTTCATAAAGCATGGCATCATGAGGAAGAGAAACAGGAGTGTATTCTGTTTCATCAGGATAGCCCATTTCAGCATTGATTCGACGAACAGACCACCCATCGTTAAAAGCTGTGACGCGCATAGTATTTCTCCGATATTGTTATGACGGTTTAGCTAAAAATGTAATGATTAATAATTCATAAAAAGTTTTAGAAGGTTGTGTGAGAAGATTTTCTCCACCCACACAACCTATCTTTATTCATTGATTACTCTTCAGTTTTACTCATACGCATAAATGATGCCAAAATAGTGAATAAAACAGCAATCAGCATTGCTACAATCGCAATAACTGCGCTACGCGTATCTGCTATTGTTTGCGGATTTTTGTTAAAGGTGAGCACACCTGCAAAGAGATTTACTCTATCCGCAATCAGTACAGCCACACCGCACATAAAGAGTACGTTAATAGCCACGTATGCTATATCTGCCAGCGAGCGCATAATACTGCTATTAATAGCTTTCATATGGGAAAACACAGCGAGTACAGCAATAAAGGCGATGCCAATAATTCCTCCCCAAATTGTGACCATATTTAGGGCAAGATTGCCATATGTGGCAGTCTTTTGATTCTGGAAGTAGTAAACTAATCCCACAATTTCTGCTACAACAGCCAGAACTGACACATAAAAACCGAGTGCTAGATTTTTCAGAAATTTCATTGTTCTACTCCTTTACTGCTGCCACGTGAGTTTCCTGCATTGTTTTTGCCATCTTGCGCCTGCTCAACACGTAGAGAACTACGCTTGCGATGGTAAGCAGACCGGAAACAGCGGTAATAGCATAGAGCATATTGTCATACCATGTATTCACAGTGCGCAAACGTGAGGTTTCGTTGAGTCCGTCCATAGCGTTTGAGTTAGCTAGAGCAAAGTACTCCCACTCCATATTCTGCTTTAATGCTGCGGAAAGCTTAGAATCAGCTGCAACAGCTTTCTCATTCAAATATGGAATGTTCTTAGTAACAGCATGCATGGAGTCATTACCTGTAGCAGCAGTGAGCTGAATGCCGTTATACATCGAAGCACTCAAATTCTGATACTCAATATCCATAATGAAGTCTTGCTCAATCAGACCTTGGAAGCCCCATTCTTTACGCAAAATGTTATAGGTAATGCCACGATGCGCATTCACTGCCTTTGGTCCAATACGATTGAATGCAGTCATCAAACCAAGAGCCTTAGCATCTTCAATAGGTGCTTGATTTGCGCGAAGCTCTCCCTCGCGTCCTTTCTGCTCAGTCATAAATACTGCAATACCTACGCGGTTAATCTCAGTATCGTTAAAAGCATAATGCTTTGTGGCAAGGATTAAGCCATACTTCTTGGAGGATTCTACTGCAGATCGAGACTGGAAAGCAGTCAAAATTGGATCTTCCGAGAAATACTCATGATTGCGTGCGTTATATGCAAGACGATGCAAGTTGGTGCCTAATCCCCAGAAGATTGGAAGATTAGCCCAAATGGAGTAATTACCCATGTACTTGCCCCATTCACTTGCTAGTTGCTTGCTGAAGGTTTGAGCCAGTACAGTTTCTACTGCGAGGAATCCGCCATTAAAGTTCTTATTCTTGTCATTCTTATCAATGGCATATGGGTCGCCGGTTGACTTGTTATAGTTAGCATACTGACCTAATGGATAATTATTTTCACCATTTGGACCGTCAACCTGCATCGCTTCAGGAGAGCTGATAGACGTTACTGGCTTGGAAGATGTGCCGCCAAAAACAGTACGAATAATAGCTTCAGATAGTTTCATCTGATTCATCAGCTTCTTAAACTCAGGATCATCTGGGCTCTTTACACCCTTCATGCTTGCAAGAGTTTTATTGCCTTGAGCACCCCATGTTGTCTGTGGAACATCATTATTTGCAGTAATCTGATAGGTGTTGTTTGTTAGACCTTCAGACAGCATCTTTTCAGTTGCTGTCATGTCCTTATAGGTCTTAGGCCAAGTTCCTTCCCAATCAGAACGAGACAAATATTTTACTGTATCTGGCATCCAGTAGTTGAGGTCAGCATCTTGCATCTGATTTTCAACCTTTGTTCCGTTCTTTGTTGTTGCAAAAGTTGTAGTATCTAATGCATCTAAGTTCCAGCTGGCAGTCTGCGTAACATCTCCTGCAACTGATGCGCCCTGTGCAGCCAATACATTATTTACTGCTTCATGAGAACCATTACCTAATGCGAAGTAATAATCGCCAGCATCAAGAATATAAGTTCCTTTAGTACCTTTTGCATTCTTTGCCGTAGAATCCCAGCTTGCCATATACTGCATATCTGCCTTAATCGTTACGGTGCTGGATTCACCTGGCTTAAGATTGTCTGTTTTGCCGTAGTCAAGCAGTTGAACAGCAGATTTTTCTACAGAATTTTTCTTGTCATAATCGGTATATGGTGTAGATACATACAGCTGAACAACGCTCTTGCCCGCAACCTTGCCTGTGTTTGTCACAGTTACTGTTGCCGTTACAATCTTGTCTTTCACATTCACAGCAACGTTATCTAAAGTTTGCTTGAAGCTTGTGTAGCTTAGTCCATAACCAAATGGATAAGTAACTTCTGAGTCATAATTCCATGCTGAACCAGTGGTTGAACCTGTTGCTGATTTTGCATTACCCTTGTCCTGAACAAGGTCAGCATAGCGAGTTTCAAAATACTTATACCCTGTGTAAATGCCCTCTGCTTCAACTAATTCAGAGTTCATGGTGTGCTTTGGATCAGCATTTTTCCACTGATAATCACCATAATTTACAGCTGCAGGAGTACTGGAGTTATTCACTAACCATGTATCAGTCAAATGACCTGATGGATTTGCTGCACCCGAGAGTAAATCTGCTACACCGTAGAAACCATAAGAACCTGGCAATCCAACCTGCAGTATGGCATCTACGCCTGCGTTATCTTGTACTTCTTGGATCTGCATAGCATTAGCTGAATTGACAAGAACGATAACTTTACCACCATGAGCTTGCTTTTCTGCTACAGCAGTATTGATTAAAGCACGCTCATTATCGTTCAGACCCAAAGGATCAGTTTGGTTGAGACCATCTTTTGGATTAACCCCAGCTTCACCTGGAGTATAGTTACGGTTTTCACCGGAAGCACGTGCAATAGTAACAATCATTGTATTGTTGCTCTGCAAAGTATCTTTCCACGATGAGTTTTGCTTGCTTAACGCATCCTCAGATGGCTCCTTATTGCTGAAAACATCGCCAATCATAGGAGCAGTAATGCGTGTTACCTGACTGATACGTCCGAAATTATTCACTTCAGTTGTGAACTCTTTCTCCATGGACTTATAGACTTTCTGCAATTCTTCATTAATTACATAGCCCTTAGAAGTTAACGCTGTAACTAAGTCAACTGCAGGAGCATCCGTGCCTTCATTCGTAGCAGCAATAGAACCCATGTCCCCACCGCGTACTGGGTAATAGCTAGAGAAACCAAGAAGTGATACTTTCTGTGTTTCATCCTGAGATAATGGCAAGGCACCATTATTTTTTAAGAGCACAGAACCTTCTTCGCTGACGCGCTCACCCAAATCTTGAGCAGCCTTAACCAGCTCAGTTGTGTTCTTGTAGTCGGACTTAAAAGTATAAGTTTTAGCTGAATCTACTTGAGAATCCGATTCCCATTCAATACTGTGCGTACCCAGTAACTTATTAATATCAGTACGGAATCCCGCAACTGCACTTGTGGAGGTAAGAGACAGAGCAAGAATAGCTGCAAAAGTTGCTGTTGCACCTCTCCACGCCCTCGTTGGCGTACCTTTCTTCATTGATTTTCTCCTTAATCGTGTGGAATACCTAGAAATCTAGCTATTCCTGAATCTTTTTCTTCTCAAGACGCGCACGGCGAGCAAGCTTGGCTTGATATTTCGCTTCCTCTTCCTCGAAGTTCAAGCCTTTCTTTGCACACTTAGCACGTAAGTCTTCAATACGAGCAGCTTCAGCTTCACGCTCAGCTTCTTCTTGTTCACGACGCAGGCGTTCTTCTGGCTCAATCCATTCGCCACCAGATGCCAAAACTGCGGCTTTTTGATGCTCGATAATAGTTGCATGATCATCATCAATATGTTTTTCCACGTTCAGGAAAATCATGAGCACGGCAATAATGCCATAACAAATCAGCTCGGAACAGATATAGCAACCAGCTAGAACGTTTTGAACTGCAATATTTTGAGCAGTAGCAAGAGGATTGTATCCGACTGCAGAAAGCATGGCGTTAATCAGACCATTACCCAGCCCAGTCATGCCCACCATAATGGCGCCGTACACACTCATGGTAAAACCGTCAGAGCGGAAACCATTTTTTGCTTCCAAATGATCTAATACATCAGACAATAAGGCAAGAGTCACATACATAGCTGGAATAGAGCCAATACCTTTAAGCACTACTCCAATAATCACGATTGGCAAACTATGTACATTGAGCAAACTGACAGCACCGCCAGCTACTGCAATAACCATACCCCAGGCAACACTATTACGCTTACCGAATTTATTGGCAATAGGCGAAGCAATCAACATGCCAATAGCAGTTGGAATGCCACCAATCAAGCCAAGCGTAGACATGGCAGCACCTGCTCCAGCTTCAGTATTAATACCATCAAACATCCAGCGCGTGTAATAGCTCATAGACCCGTTTTTTACCATGCCAGACAACTGGAAAAGCAGGAAATAGGCAATAATAATCCACCAATACGCATTGCTCATGCACACTTTGGCTTGGCGAGCCATAGACAGCTTTTCTTCCACAATGTTGAGCTTCATATTTTCTTCAGTAATACGCTCACGTGTGAAATAGTATTCAAGCATAATGCCCACAGCTGTTAGAATGCACAGCACAATCATGACTACGCGCCAATGGGCATAACTGGCCGCAGTATCAATACCGCCTGCACCACCATCTACAAAAAGATAGCTTTGCAAAAGGATTGGCACCAGAATGCTCGCGCCCACACCCACAGCTGCCACGCCGGAAGCATTCGATAAAGTTGCTAACAATCCACGCTGATGAGAGTTGCGAGTAGACAGAGCCACCATGGAACTATGCGCAGTGTAAAACAGCGGATAAGCAACGGCGTAGTACAGATTGTAGCTCACTGCAATCCACACCATCTGCACGGCTGGCGATGTGCCGGTTGGAGTCAGAAACAGCAAAGCTATAGCCACAACCACAAAAGGAATAGACAAGAACATATACGGGCGAGCTTTACCTTGGCTCGTACGCGTATTATCAATAAGACGCCCAACAACCAAATTTCCAGCAATCACAAAGATTACCGACACCATAGGTAGCATCGACGAGAACATGCCGAAACGTGAGGTATCAGTCCAGCCAAGCACATCCGAATAATAACGATTCAAATATGAGGCGAAAATAGCGTTGGAAATAAACGCCATAAACGGCCCTACAAAGTAACCCAGAATCATTTCTGGCGGCTTAACCTGTGCCGACGTGATGCGTGTTTTTAAGATTGGGGAGTCAAACATGACTATCGAACCTCCATGTCGGTTGCGACCTTGACTTCAGTCTGTGGTGCAGGTGAAAGAGAAGAAACTGGTGACGTAAAACTGTGAGTACCGCTTCCCACCTGATAGCTTGTGCCGTCCGGCATCACTACCTGCGCCGTTGTACCCACGGGAACAGTTACACTCAGCGTTACTGTGTTATCTGCATGAAGCGTCCATGAGCTTGTCGCAGTACCATACGGTGTGCGCGTGCTGGCTTGAGCATGGGTGAGTCCGCCGCCTATAAGAGGCTTCACGCGGAAAGTCTTATACCCTGCGCTGGTTGCTTCTAATCCAGCTACGCGCGAGTAAAGAAAAGCACCAACAGCGCCGGAAGCATAATGATTGTAAGAAATCATAATATCCGTGCCATCGTCGCCAATAGGACATTCGCCATTCTCATCAAGACCATCCCAGCGCTCCCAAATAGTGGTGGCACCTTGCTTGACTTCATACAGCCAGCTTGGACACGTATCATTGAGTAGCATACGATACGCCACATCTGCACGGGAGTTATCCGCTAAAGCGAAGAGAATATATGGTGTTCCAGGGAAACCGGTACCAATTTTATAGTCGTTGCTTTCCACCAGTTTGACGAAATTATTCACAGCCACTTCGCGTTGTTCGCGAGGGAACATATTCAGGTAAAGAGGTAGCACATATCCCGTTTGGAATTCGTTCTTCAGCTTGCCTTGACCATCAGTAAAAACATTGATATATGCCTGTGCAACACGGTCGGCCAGCTGGTTATAGTATGTTGCGTCCTCAGATTCCCCCAAGACCTGAGCAATACGAGCTAAGGTGCGTGACGTATTGTTCAAACTTGCCGTTGCCGTCCATGGAGAGCGTGCCTGCCATTGACTCATCTGAGGCACATCTGGAGCTACCCAATCTCCAAAATGAAGCACAGAAGGAGTATTCCAAATATAGCGTTGATCTCCTCTGCCCCATAGTTTCGCCCAGAACAGGCATGCTTTCACATACTTCTTCATGGTGGCATACATATTGCGCAAAATCTGCTTATCGCCACTCGAGCAATACACTGCCCATGGCACTAAAACGCAGGCATCTCCCCACCAGTCAATAGCCATTTTTGGCATAGTTGCTGGGAATCCATAACCTTGCACAGGAACAGTGTTCGGAATGCCGCCACCGCGAGTTTGCTCTGCTTTTACGTCTCGCAGCCACTTATCTAAGAAGCGGCTCATGTCGAAGTTAAAGCAAGCAGTTGGACCGAAAACAGCAATATCACCAGTCCATCCCATGCGCTCGTCACGCTGAGGGCAATCTGTAGGAATATCCACCAGATTTGACTTAGCTCCCCACATAATATTGCTGTGCAACCGATTTAAGCCGTCGTGAGAGCAGGAGAAAGAACCAATTTCATCCATGTCTGAATAGAGAGCCACGCCTTGAACATCAATATGATCCGCTTCCACTCCATGCACGCTGATATAGCGGAAACCCATGTAAGTGAAACGAGGCTGATATTCCTGATCGCCTTCGCGACATGTATACGTTATCTGAGCTTTAGCGGTACGCAAGAAAGTCGTATTCAAGGAACCATCAGGATTGAGAATTTCTGCGTGCTTGACGGTTACAACTTGTCCCACTCTTGCCTGCTTGATGCGTAAACGAACCACACCCGCAAAATTCTGCCCGAAATCGTAAATCAGTTCACCATTATCGCGACGCTTTACAGATATGGGTGTAAAAACTTCATGCTCCCTCACTCGTGCTGAATAATCAGCCTGAATATTTGGTTTAATCGCCAGTTTTTCTGCGCTTGCCCGATGCCATGCAACCGTGCGACCGCTTATTGTATTTTCAGCGTACGAAGTCAACTGTTCGCGAGCATCATAGACTTCTCCGTCATAAAGATCAGCAGCTTTAACTGGACCGTCAAGAGCAACCTGCCAAGAGGAGTCTGTGCCAATAACATCAACACTTCCATCGGTGTATGTGATGCGTAATTCAGCTAGTAAAGCCTGACGTTTTGCACTCACTCGGTTAACGCGCGTAAAGACGAAAGATCCTACAGCCCACCCTCCGGTAACGGTTGCCAACACAGTAGATTCTGTACCGCCCTGCGATAACAAGTCTGTGACATCGTATGTTTGATACTGCAGATTCGTTTTATACGAGGTGAATCCAGGTGCAAAATAATAGTCAGAAACACGCTGTCCGTTAATCGTAAAATCATATAAGCCCATTGCTGTGGCATAAAGACGTGCTTGAGCAATTGTTTTATCGCGCACCACACGCACAGTTCGACGAAATACCATCGGACGTGGGGATACTTTCTTCTCGGTAAAACGGTACGAGCTGTCAGTAATCCACTGCCCTTGCCATGGCGTATTCATGCGCCCAGTTTCGAAAGAAGTTTCAGCGCTGGCTTGTTGCCCATAATTATCTGTCACATCTACGCGCACAGGGTACGTGGTAAACGGCTGTAATTCAGCGCCTTCATAGGGCACAGCCACCTGCTCGAGAGTGCTCGTAGACCAGTCTGCCACGCTGATATGAGCGTCCTGAATAGTGGTATCTGCAAGATCACTGTGCACAGCATACGAAATGCGAGGATTACGTTCGTCTGTAACGCAACCCTGCTCCATATTTTCTACTGTTACGCGTGATACGTTCAGCACAGCAACCCCTTTGTTTGCGAACTTTCTTGAGTAGTTCCCAATCTAAACAAAGGCTGTTGCATCTTCTACAGCAGCGTCATGAAACGCATATTATGCGTCACAAAATGCAGATAATGCAGATGTGGATTCTGCAGCTACTTTAAGATTCTGTGCGCGTCAGAGGAATCATAATATTGAGAGTAAAAACATGATCTTGAGCATTCATGGTCATCACGCCGTTGTAGCGCTCAGTAATCATACGCATAGATTTAATACCGAAACCATGATATCGCTTATCTGTTTTGATTGTTTGCGGAACACCGTTAATAAATCGTGGCATAATCGCACAAGAATTTTCTACATGAATAACAAGCATTCCGCGTGATTCATTCACTTTCATGCGAATATAGCGCTGGCGCACATCCTCAATATGCATCACAGCTTCCATAGCATTATCTACTGCGTTACCAAACAGAGAGTAAATATCTGCTGGCTTCATAAAGTTCACATGTGCACCATCAATCATGCGGTCAAATTGAATACTACGCTGCTCACAGATAAGAGCTTTATGAGCTAAAAGCACGTCTAAGGTTTCATTTCCCGTGTGTAAGGAAGAATCATAAATGCCTACGAGCTTTTTCAAATCATCGATTTCTTGTTGACTCATACGATCTTCTAATACAGTCAATTGCTTTTTTAGATCATGAGTTTTGACGTTGATTAAATCGATGGTTTCTTTATCACTTTCATATTTTTGACGTTGTTGATGGAGGAGCTGAGATAAAAATTCGTTATCACGCTGAGCAGTTTCACGCTCAGTAATTTCTTTAAGAAGAACGAGAAGAAAAATACACGTTACTAAGCGCGTGAGAACAAACATAAAATAAGCGTTATCAGCAATGCGCGTTTGCGAAATAAAATCATCAAAGAGACTCGAAAAGACCGTAACGCACAGCATAATTCCTACAACAACCAGCACAAAACTATTGGCAATGTGCTCTGGAACTCGACCCTTCATAGGACGCACAAAAAGAACAAAGCCTAATGCTAAAAATACAGCGAAAAGCAGCGGATACACAAACCACTGCTTCTGATTCATGCTTAACGTATGATTCTGATTGATGAAAGGCACAGCAATTAAAACAATTTGAGAGCAACTATAGCAGGCATGTTGCAAGGCTATGGTTCCCGCACCGAGGAATAAGGTCTGCTTCCACGTTAGTTCTACGCAATACCATAACGCAGCGTAACACAGTGCATAAAAAACTATCGATCGTAAGATAACAGCCCATACAAAAGGCGGCGTGAAGAAAACACTCCACATCCATGCAATGCTTAAACTGATCACTGCAGAGACACTGTAGCGCAACACACGGTTGCTGCGCTGCGGGAGTAGGTATGTAAACACAGCCGAAGTAATCAAAAGCTCAATCATAAAGCCAGTCAATTCAAAGAACTGCATTACATCATCCCTTCGTTACCCATTGCAGCAGCAAATCCTTGCATAAAAGATTTATGATAAGCTCGCCCCACCGGTACCCTATCTCCGCTACTGACAATAAGTTCAGTACTACTAACACTCATAACATGATGAGGATTGACAAGGAAGGCTTTACTACACCGTAAAAATCCTTTTGGTTCGAGTACTTCCTGAAGTTTTTGCAAGCTTCCTGTACTGCTCAAAACTGCCTGCTCCGTATGGTATTGCACGGTATGTCTGCGTACTTCAATGTATTCAATATCGCGCACACGCACACGCTGACCACTTCCGCGAAAAGTAATGACGATAGAATCAGCAGCACTGTTACACACGGCTACAGCACGGGCTATTTTACGTTCAAAATCCGCATACATATACGGCTTAATAATGTAGTCAAGAGCATTTACTTCATAACCTTTAGCAGCGAATTGAGCCATATTCGTCACAAAAATCAACACTGCTTTTTGGTCGAGCGCGCGCAACGCATATGCTGCATCCATGCCATTCATATTAGGCATTTCAATATCCATAAAGACTATATCCCATACCGGTTTATAGTCTTCTAAAAGCACCGTCGGATCGGTAAAACGAGTAATTTTAAACTGCGTGCCCTGCGACTGTGAAAAGGTGCTGAGAAAATCTGCAAGCGTGCGCGCAGCTTTATCGTCATCTTCTACAACGGCAACATTGAGCATCTTCGCCTCTTTTTATCCATTCGTTCTACGTTGCGCATCTGTGCCATGACGCTTCTGAAGCGCTATCATGACGCAACCTGCTACTGCTTCTACAATAACAACTCCAGCGAATCCCCACATAGTGTATGTCATCACAGCAGGCGCCACTAATGCAGGAGTAACAAAGGCAAAAATTCCACAGATTAAGCGTGAGAAACCGTTAATATAGCCTTGAACACTAGCCCGAATAGTCAGCGGAAAAGATTCTTGCGTCCACACCTTGTAAATAGCTTCACCTGCCAAGGCAATACCCGCATACAGTAAAGCAGTAGCACACACAACAATCCAAAAATTTGAACCTTGAACAGCCATAATAACCAGCGCTATGAGCGTAAAGACCAAGCCACAATAGAAAGCTGTATTACGCCAGCGTCCGCCTGCGAGCGCAGCGAACACAATGTTAAGAACAAGGGTGACCAGATTTAATCCGATGCCTAAAGCTGTAGCAAGACTTTGGGAAGATCCTGCCTGAGTAAACATGTATGTTTGGAATTGACCCCATGTATTTGCCAAGAGGTTCCACATAACATAATACAGCGTAATTGCAGCAAGAAAGCCCAGTAAGACTTTTTTGCGCTCACCCAGGAGAACAGAACGCACCGATATTTTCTCCTGCGATGATTGCACCGTTTCAACTCTATGTCGATCATCAGCATAGGCATGAACTGCACGCAGACTTGGAGATAACACACGCCAGGCTGTAATCACTAACGCCAGCAAGGCAAAAAGCCCAAATACTATGCGCCCTCCAAGAGCTCCTGGTATAGAAGACACTGCAAAAGCGGCACTATAAGCAAGAAACATACCGGCTTGCCAGAAAACCTGGCTGAAAGACACGAGTTGGGAACCGGTAGCGGAATCAGGCGCATCATAAGAGAGAACGGTAATAGCCACTGGCACTTCTGCACCCGAAGCAATACCTGCAATAATAATGCCAGCCATCAACGCATTGAAATCTGCTGCAAACACGCATAATGCGGCACCTAGCGCATATATGAGATTAATCCAATTAAAAAAGAGAGTGCGTCCTACATAGTCAGACAAACGTCCGCCAACAATAGACCCGAAAGCAATTGAAAATGACATCATGCCAGAAATAACGCCGACCTGACTGCCACTTAAATGCAAACCGTTCTGCCACACAGTAATGGTGGAAGCCAACCCCACGATGATTCCCGATGCTAATGTAGCTCCAAGTCCTGCGGCCACGGCAAGTTCTGTATAGCTTTGAGGGGCATGGCGGCGTGCCGTTTGAACCATTTGATATCCTCACACTCTTCTTAAGTTTGCTCCTGAGAAAACTTCTCTGTCATTCCATCGGTCATGCATATGTAATGAATCCATATGTAATGTCACACTTTATCGATGGTCGCTACTGTGAGGAGAATGACTCGGCACGAAAGGCTAAAGAATCAGCACAAAAAGCATAAGCACTATTAACCGCGGTTGGTCAATAGTGCTTATGAGCGTGATTTTTCTTTCTTCTTATGCCTGGGCAACTGGAATGGTTACTTCATACGTACCTGCTGTTAATTCTTGATTATCCAGTGCAGTAATAACTGCTGTTGCACCATATGGCACAGTAAGATGCGCGAGAATTACGGCGATTTTTCAGTGATCTTCGATGCTTTCTCAGTACTTTTTCCGAGCTATCTAAGGTTGATTACACTGTATTTTTATATCACCCTGACCATGCCAGCCCGTCAATGAGTCAGTATCCACTTGATACATTCAGATTTTAAGTATTTTTAACTGCATCTTCTACTTACACCGGCTCATTGAACCTACTCACGAATTCTTCTAGGCTCCACCCCTTATTTGTTATATATTGTGCCATTTCCACACCCACATAACGGAAATGCCAATCCTCATAATGCACACCTGTAGTTTCTTCTTTATTCTGAGGGAAGCGCAGAATAAATCCATAGCGCGGAGCAAGCTCTTGAATTGCACGAGCAATACTAGGATCCTGAACATTCATATCGTCTTCAGTACACAAATCCACAGCTAAACCCGTCTGATGCTCTGATGCTCCAGCTGGCTGCGAGTATGTTTCAACTTGCACTTGAGCTTGTTCACGACTCCATCCAGGATGAGTAACTAATTCATCATTCACATAACTAGCAAATAATTGCTCTTGATACTCCACACTCCTATAACAGGAAATAAGATGTGCCTTGGAATTAACCGCTTGAGCTGCTGCTAGAAATTGGCTGAGCTGATCAGCAATACGCGAATCAACCGAGCAACGGTCATTGAGTACCATAAGCTGCGGATTCATTTCCGACATCATATGGTTCCGATTCACAACCACCAGTCGCCAATCCTGCGCTGTGACACCGAATCTCTGCGCAACCGTCTGCTGAGTCTTCTTGCTCGACTGATGACGAGTAGAATCTGACGGCTGCAGCACAGTCCTACTCCAAACATTTCCTGCGCCATGCTGCGCAGAATATTTCCATACGCCAACACCGCATATAAGATGAATCGCCATTATGATAAGAACCACAATGACAACCCTCTTCTCACTATCCGTCATGGTGTACACCTTACCGCACGACGGCAACTACTCGGCTATTTGTTGTAGGAGCTTCATGTATTCTCAATATTCGCGCTATTAGATGTGGAAGTGCATTACCGGGTTTGCTTATCACACAGTGAGCACGAGGTCACTGCGCGACCATCTGTCCATCATGAATCGACGCAAGCGTGCTGACTAAATTCGCAAGCTTATCGTATTGTCCATATGCTGAACTCATAACGACCATCACATAGTCACCTAAATCACTTTTGACAATACCCGCATCATTTTGGGCGAGGAAATACTCATCGTTATTAATCCATCCAGCTTTGGCATATACGGTATTGTCAAGCGCTTGCTGAATAAAGGAGTTAGCCGTATGCGTGTAATAGTCAGCGAACCATTGTTTATGATCATCGTTCAAAGCTGCGTTACGAAAAGCCTGAGTATTTTTTGCTGGATCAGATTCCATGTCTTGAGTGGTAAAAAGATAGTCATAACCGAGCACCCACATTTTCGCAAAATCAGCTGCAGACAGCCAGGTATATTTTGTGCGACCAATTTCAGCATCAAGACTAACACCCGCAGTCCAATTATGGAGAGCAGTTAAACCATAAGAGTTAATGAGTTGCTGATAGCTTTCGTTATCTGAATTAACAATGGTATTCTCCACAAGCTGCGCGGTTTCCGGGGCAGTCTGAGCAGGATCCAACATTCCTTGCGAAAAATCAGACAACACAACTGGTCCCTTGATAGCCGAAGCTGTATATAAAGAAGCCTTGTGTTTATAAGCTAGCGTATGACCAGTGGCAACATCAGTAACCACAAACGATAAAGAATCTCCAGAACTTTCAATAGCGCTAATCTTTTGATTGAGTTCGTTTAGACTCTCAACGTTAAGGTTAAAGCCAGAGGTTGTGACGCTATGTTTGCTCGGTAAAGAATCAATGCGTGCTGCTGATTGCACCACGAGATTATTGAGCTGTGCATCATAAACACCACGAGAACGAGCCTGACGCAAAAAATCAGTACGTGAATCAGATGTCTTTTTTGTTTTCTGTGCCGATGCAGAAGTATGGGTTTGTGCCGTTGCGCTTATTCCTTTATCGCTGATTGTCCACCCAGCACAAAATGCTACGACTGCAGTAACAGCAATCGCAGCAACACCATACCGTTTACGTAACCGAAAATCACCTGTATGCAGCTGGGGAAAGATTCTTGCATAAAAACCCTTGCACGTTTTTCTCATTGAAGCCGTAAAACGCCCGGAAATATGATTACGATTCTCATCTTGATTATTCTTGGAAGCCATCACATTTTATGATACTCATTGCCATACCACATATGCTGTGAATGAACCCTCTTGCTCCTCCACGCAGTATTAGAATAGTGACCATGAGCAAGCACAATGCACCTTTCAATGTAGAAAAGTTTTACACCGGTCTTGACCAGATTTTTGCCGAGCATAGAGCAAGCACAGATGCGTTACCATATTTACAGAACGCTTTATCGTGGGCACAAGAGATAGCAGACACCAGCGCAGAACTCAGCGTTATCAGCGAATTTTTAGGTTTTGACCGCTCTCATGGACGTCATGATCATGCACGTACGCTGTGCCAGCGCGCTCTTGAATTGCGGGACATTTTGCATCTTGAGAACACACCTGAAAGCACCATCATTTTAATTAATGTGGCAACAGCATATCGGCAAGCAGGCGAGTTTTCTAAAGCTCGCACCTATTACGAATTAGCAGCTCAGGAAGCCGACACCACATTGCCGGACACTGATCGTCAAAAAGCAGCTCTCTACAATAATTTTTCTATGTTGGACAGTGATATGGGCGATTATTCTCACGCTCTCACCCATTTAGAACGTGCTTTAGCTTTAATGCAGATTTCAAGTTCCGATCCCGAAAATGATCCCGATGTGGCGACGACGCTCACCAATCTTGGGCTTTTAGAACTTCAAGCCCGGCACGCACAACAAGCTCTGGCACATACAAAACAGGCTTTAGATATTTACGAACGCAATGCGGCTTTGCAAGAGTCCGCGCATTTTACATCGGCTTTGGCTGGATACGCTCAGGTTTTGTTTGTCTGCGGGCAGCTGGCTGACTCCGCTCGTTACTATGAGCGTGCCGTGCAGCTTATTGCCAAGTATTATGGCGAATCGAGTGATTATTATGTCACCACGCAGTCTAATTTGAATATGGTGCGCGAGGCTTTGGGCGAAACTTTAGGCGAAACACATAGCATGCACCATGCAACCAGTTCATCCGCTTCATCTGACAGTTCTCCCTCTTCTCCAGAGCATATTCCAGGATTGCAGTTGGCACGTATGTTTTGGCAGGCTAGCGCGGATACACTTTTTGCTGACGATTTAGCACAGCTCAGATCGCGCACAGCGGTCGGTTTAGTCGGACATGGTTCTGAGTGTTACGGCTTTGACGATGCCGTGTCACGCGATCACGATTTTGGTTCACGTTTTTGCTTATGGCTCACCGAAGACGATTATGCACGCTATGGCGAACAGTTACAGCACAGATATGACGCTTTGCCCTCTGAATTTATGGGCTTTAGCCGTTCTGCTCAGTCACCACGTGGCGGCGGGCGCGATGGAGTGCTCAGTATTGACACGTTCTTTGAATCCATTACTGGACTATCACACGCTCCCACCCAAACTGGCGAGGAACACGTTTGGTTGAGTTTAGATGAAGCCACCTTAGCAGCAGCTACAAATGGAGAGATTTTTGCTGATCCGCTGGGAGCATTTTCCAGCCGTCGTCAAGGCTTTAAGACCATGCCAGACGATGTGCACTTATATCTGATTTCTCAACGCTTAGGCATGATTGCTCAAACTGCTCAATATAATTATGGTCGTATGCTACAACGCGGAGATACGACTGCAGCTGCCCTGAGCGCGCACGAATTTGTTATGAATGTATCTTCACTCATTTTCCTGCTCAATAATCCTATAAGCGTGGGATACGCACCTTATTACAAGTGGCGCTTCGCAGCTTTGCGCAGGTTAAGCCGACGCATGGCAGCCCAATTAGCGGATCTTGTTGACCCTCTTGAACAGATTGCTACCCAGCCGTTGGACTCCAATACGCAATCTCGGATAGATGCAATATGCGCGAGGATTGTGCAGCAGCTCCATGTTGATGGATTAACAGCTAGTTCTGAAGAGTTTTTGGAATGGCATCGCCCGTATATTGAGGCACATATTCGGACAGACAATCCTATTTTGCACAGCTTATAGATGATAGAGCGGTTAGTGGGTTGGGATGAGCGACAAGCAAGCAGATTTCCATGCCATGGCGCTTACTACGAGTGGGATTACCGTCCACGCTCGTCAAAGCTGTCCAGCCCAATACGCCTTAATCTTTCGGACGTAAAGTACTAAAGGCTAGCCACATGAAAAATGTTTGAACTGCAGCGCCCACCACAATTTCTAGCAATCCAGCAAAACTAAACACACGAGCCCACCCGCTGAATAATCCATTGATCAGGATTGAGCAGACAAGGAAAACAACGAAATTCACACACGACTGCTGCCAAGATTTCAACTCTAAATACCAAGACGCATAACAAGTCTTTTCTACGCTGAACAGTGAAGTCTTCACTGATATGTTTTACAATACACCTAGAATCAAAAAGGAACATACTATGAGTGAGCAAAATTCCATTCCGAATCTCGCCGAAGAGATCGTCCGCATTGAATGGCAACAATTTCAGCAGGTCAATAACGAGGGTGGTCGAGCAAATTGTCAGGGCAATTGGCCTACTTTTCACGTCATGCGATTAAGCCAGTTCCTCACATGGCCAGTTATGTTACTTGAAAGTTACAGGAAAGACTTAGATTCAGGGCGTAACCTTTTGATGGAAAAATACGCATGGATGATGATTTCCACCGAACCAGAGTATTTTCATAAAGAACTCGAGCCTTATCTTCTCACCATTACCGAAGAACGCACAAACATCCAAGAAAAGATTATCGAACAGCAGCTAATTTGGGCACGCGATTTTCACAACCAATACCCTGCTCTGGGCGATAATATGCGCACCTTAACCACTGCAGAAGATACCAAAACAACAACGAGTTTTGAAACGTATTTACGTGGGGAATTATGCACATATTCCGATGAAACTGTGCATCTTTATGACGATTTTATTGAGGATTGCGCACGCAAAAACATCAATTTAACGCAAGAAATCGTAACCTGGACGGTCAAGCTCAGCGGCTATGAAAGTCTTGAAGCAGCACAGAGCTATCTCACGATGTGAACATAAATTTGGCTCATAATCCTTGAAAATTCGCGTGTTTTCATTCTCGTAACATTTTCTTAGCTGTATGTACTAAGCCCCTGAATATCCTAGTACTTACAGTTTTCACAAGAAACTTTAGTAAGAATAAAGAATATGAAATACGAGGACTAATCATGGCAATTACAAACGAATACTTACAGCGTGTTTATGCTCAAGCTGAAAAGCGTGATGGGGATCAGCCAGAATTTTTGCAGGCCGTGCGTGAAGTTTTTGAAACTCTTGGACCAGTTGTAGAAGCTAACCCACAATATGAAGCTAACGGTATTCTTGAACGTTTCATCGAGCCAGAGCGCGTTGTAAAGTTCCGCGTATGCTGGGTTGATGATGAAGGTAAGACTCAGGTAAATCGCGGTTACCGCATTCAGTTCAACAGCGCTATCGGCCCATACAAGGGCGGTTTGCGCTTCCACCCAACCGTAACTGAATCAGTTGTTAAGTTCCTTGGTTTTGAACAGATTTTGAAGAATTCCTTAACCACTTTGCCTATGGGCGGCGGCAAGGGCGGCTCAGATTTCGATCCTAAGGGTAAGTCAGATGCTGAAGTTATGCGTTTCTGCCAGGCTTTCATGACTGAATTACAGCGTCACATCGGACAGTTTACTGATGTTCCAGCAGGCGATATTAACGTAGGCGCTCGCGAAATTGGTTTCCTTTTCGGACAGTACAAGCGCATCCGCGACGAGTTCACTGGTGTTTTGACTGGTAAAGGACTTGAATGGGGTGGTTCTTTGGCTCGCACCGAAGCAACCGGTTACGGTTTGTGCTACTACACTGCGGAAGCTTTGGAGAAGTTGCGTGGCGATTCCTTCGAAGGTAAGACTGTAGCAATTTCTGGTTCTGGTAACGTAGCAATCTTCGCAACGGAGAAGGCTCAGGCTTTGGGCGCAAAGGTAGTCACCGCTTCTGATTCCAACGGTTACATTTATGATCCAAATGGTATTCAGCTTGATGTTGTTAAGGATATTAAGCTCGGTCACCGTGGTCGCATTAAGGAATATGTAGATCGCGTTCCAGGTTCTGAATATCATGAAGGTTGCGCTGGCGTATGGACTGTTCCTTGCGATATTGCTTTGCCTTGCGCAACTCAGAATGAAATTGATGAAGAATCCGCTAAGACTCTGGTGAAGAACGGCTGCACGGTAGTATGCGAAGGCGCTAATATGCCTTCTACCCCAGAAGCAATTGCCGTATACCAGGAAAATGGTGTCCTCTACGGTCGTGCTAAGGCTGCAAATGCTGGTGGTGTGGCTGTGTCTGGCTTGGAAATGAGCCAGAACTCTTACCGTTTGTCTTGGAGCTTTGAAGAGACCGATGAGAAGTTGCACAATATTATGAAGGATATTGTGGCAAGCTCTCTCGAAGCTGCTGAAAAGTATGGCAAGAAGGGCGATTTGATGGCTGGCGCAAATATTGCCGGTTTCGTTAAGGTTGCTGATTCCATGGTTGCTCAGGGCGCTTACTAAAAGGCGTTTACACCTTAAAGCACTGAGTAAAACATAAAGATGAGCGTCTGCGTGGGTATTTCACGCAGACGCTTTTCTTATAGATTCTTATAACCTCTGTGGTTCTTTCCGCATCATATGCGAGGGAACACAGCTTGTTGTAACTCTACTCAACTTTGAACTCATCGAGAGTTACCGTGTCTTCCTCATCACGGGAACGAGGAAATTCAGTTGTTTTATCTGTAGCACTAAATTGTGCGGTTGAATCATTCTCCTTCTTCTCCTCCTGACGTGCCGATGCAGAAGCAGGAACCTGATTATAGGCTGATTGTGCTTGAGAATGAGCATCTGACTTCTTGAAAACTGCACTAATCCCAGCTATTATGAGCGAAACTCCAGCAGCTAGGAAAAATCCAATACCTGCAATGGCAGATATATTAGCATCGAAGTTCAGTAGTGGCATAAGTCGATCTGGGTAGACAAAAATTTGCAGTGCTGATACTGCCGTTACAACAATACCCACCACAGCGAGGAAAGCTACGAAAATATTAGGGCTTTTATTAGTTATATACGTGTCTTTGAAATGCACTTGCACTCGTGGACGCATTGGCGCAGTATACATCGGTGGCTGCTGTACTCTCGGATATGGAGGCACTTGCGCTGCACCTTGCGGCGGTTGCATGTATGGAGCTTGACCCGCCGGTGTTTGAGATGTTGGTTGAGATGCTGCTTGAGGTGCTCCTTGAGCAGCCTCCTGCTGCTGATACGTTCCCGTTGGGAAAGCCGGATTGCTTGCTGGGTTAAAAGCAGGATTATTGTATGCCGGGTTGACGTTGTTCATTTCTATGCCTCCTTTACTGCAATAGATCCGAATAAGGAAGATGTGTTAAGTCGTAATTCAATGTCTTTGGCAAGGCGAGCATCAAGTTCATCAGTAAACTGGTCACCTAAAGTTCGAATCTCATCGCCAGCTTCACCGAGCTGATCGCCGAATTGTGACCATTCGCTATACCAATCATCATCAGAGTTATCTAAAAAGTCGAAATCGTTATAGTCATCTTCGTATTCTTCCAATTCGTTATGCTCTTTCAAATAATCACGTTTCTCACGCAGAGCCTGACGGAATTTAGTTGCATACTTATTGTTGATGTCATCACGAATCTTGTCATACCAATCTGTTGATTCGTTGAGCCAGCCAACTCCCATAACACCGCCATCGCTCATATATGTGCAGCCTCGTGGCACGCGAATTGTCAGATTAACCGAGTTAGTACCAATAGTGAATTTTCCAGTTGGGCAAGCAGACTCAGTTTTTGTACCATCGTACTTAGTCCACGTGTGCTTTCCCATAACCTGCTCCCAATTGGTCATATCCAAAGTCACTTTTGGAGTATGGAACTTGCTTGATGATTCGAAAAGAGTACCTTTTTCAAGCTTCTTGACCAACTGTTTGTCTAGCTTAATTGTTTCGCCTTCATGGACGGTATAACGGTATGCGTGAAGATTTATTCTTGTATCCGAGTTGTCACCCGAGTAATTATAGGCGTGTAAACCGACGATGGAACCAAGGAGCATGCACATCAGCACGCCGCAAGCACCTAACCAAGCATATCCTGCAGTTTTACGACCACGAATAGCCAAAACTAAAGTAATCAGGCAGATGAAAATGGTCACTCCTGCACCCCAGAGTGCTACCAGACGTCCCCATGCAGCATAGTCATTATGAGCAATATTCATGATAATGCCGGCAATATAGGTTAATCCAGCAGAGAGGAAAATTGCGCCCCACATGAAGAAACGTAGGGCTGCTCCACCGTCTTCGCGCCTGTGAATAATACGTTCTTGCTCCACATGCTGCACTGGCGCTTGCATAGGAACCGTATAATTAGGAACTGCGTATGCAGGATTGACTGGCGTTCCCATCGGTTGAGATTGAGCAGCACTATTCTGAGCCGGCTGCTGAGCTTGTTGAGCAGATTGATATGAATCAGCCCCGTAAGGCTTCGCTCCATAACCAGCTCCTGCCTGTTGCGTTTGCTGCCAGTTTTGTGGATTTTCCGCTTGATTAACAGCATGTCCAATCAAAACGAAGAACAATCCAACAGTAATCAAGCCCCAGAAAGTAATGGCCGTGCTTAATCCTCCCACAATCAGGAAAATAAGTACTCCTACTACTTCGCCATTACCGCGACCTTGAATCAAACTTTCTGCTAGAATCTCGTTGCGCATATTAGGAAGCAAGAACCATGCTAATGGATAGACAAATAAGCCTGCTCCTGTAATGGTGAGGATAACCACCAGTACGCGCACTAAAGCAACATCCCAGCCGAGCCTGTTTGCTAGCCCCGCGCACACGCCGCCAAGCCATCGTTGATCGCTACGCACAATCTGTGAGCGGCGAATCCAATGAAAGAATTCGTTCGTTTTCATGTTTTCTCCTCGAAAAATCACTAAAAATCTGTTGATAGTTTTAGTATGGCAAGCTTGAGCAGCTTATGACATCAGGGACACTCCTCATTCATCCCCGATTTTGGGATTTTTCTGCCCCTTAAGGAAGATTTTCCATGCATAATGGGTGGTATGACTGATTACTCACAGACCGATACTGAGCATATTGCTCAGCCCCTTGCTCCAGCACGGTATCCATTAGTGCGCCCCTACCAGAAGCGCATCTTTGCAGGCGTATGCCGTGGTTTAGCAATGCATTTAGGTATGAAAACATGGGTTATTCGACTTATTTTTGTTGGATTATCTTTGCTTATGGGAATTGGTATTGTGGCATATCTGTTTTTGTGGATTACCGTACCCGCATATAACGAAGCTCAACTGCACTACACTGTGCTCACCGCACAACAGTCAGCTCTGTCTCGAGGAAACCGCACAGATTTCAGCGGAAATCTTAACGAGGCAAGTAATACATACTTTGCGCCTAGCCCACCAACAACACAGTCGGCACCGTATATGCTCTCCGCACCTCCATATTCATTTCCATCTGTTGGAGCTGCCCAGCAAGCACCTATAGGTCAAGGCACTGCGTGGAATCTTATTGCTATTATTCTGGCTGGAGTATTCGTTATTTATGTAGGCTTCAACTGGATCATAGATCATAAACTTCTCTCACCTATGCTTGCCTTGGAAATTAGCCTTGCCTCCCTTTGCGCTCTAGCAGTGTGGGTGTATTCAGAAAGATTTAATAGAGCCAGCATCGTCGTAACATCTATAGCTCTTTTCATCTTTATTGGAGGCGTTTTTACCATAACATTGTTCTCTTTTCCTAAAGATGCATATCTTCATATTTTTGGTATTTTCCTCATTGGCATTGTGAGCATAGCCTTTATTGCCGCTCCTCTCCTCACTCATTATCATCAAACCCTTTTAGAAGAGTCAGCGCAAAAACAGCGTGAAGAAGAACGCGCAGATATGGCCGCCCACTTGCACGATTCTGTGTTACAAACTCTGAACTTAATCCGTCAAAACTCACAGAATCCCGATTACGTAGCGCAACTTGCGCGCACTCAAGAACGCGAATTACGCCGTTGGCTATATGAAGATCGTGAAGATGCCATGCAATCCATTGTTAGCAGTATGAAACTCATTTCTGCACAAGTAGAAGACACACATGGAGTTCCTATTGAGGTCATTACTGTGGGAGATACTCAGCCACCTGCACACGCCACAGCTCTGATTGAAGCAACTCGACAAGCCTTAACCAATGCTTGCACGCACGGCAAGCCGGCAATATCTCTGTATGTGGAGGCAAATCAGCAATCTATTCAAGTATTTGTGCGCGACCACGGCGACGGTTTTAACATAGACGATATTCCTGAAGATCGTATGGGAGTGCGCCACTCAATTCAGGGACGTATGGAGCGCGCAGGCGGTACAGTAGAAATAGTATCTCGCCCTCACTGGGGCACAGAAGTACGCATGACTTTACCCGTAGAGGAGAAGAAATGATTCGAGTAGCTGTTGTTGACGATCATGAAATGTTTCGTGCAGGAGTTATTGCAGCCATCACCAATTCAGTAGATATTGTGGGACAAGCAGGCGATGTAGAAGGATCCATTGCTATGATTGCCGATACTCAACCTGATGTTGTTCTCCTCGACGTGCATGTGCCTGGCGGAAACGGTGGCGGCGGAGCAGAAATTCTTACACGCTCGAAGCAGGCTTCACCTCAAACTATCTTCCTCGCCTTATCTGTTTCTGATTCAGCAGAAGACGTGGGAGCGGTTATTCGTGCTGGCGCTCGCGGATACGTAACCAAAGCTATTAGCCCTGAAGACCTTATCTCTTCTATCCAACAAGTATCAGAAGGTTATGCTGTGTTCTCACCACAGTTAGCAGGCTTCGTCCTGCAGGCATTCCAGGGAGCGCCACCTGCCTCTGATCATGCTGGCGCACAAACGTATGAAGAAGATGAGGAGCTCAACTCTCTCAGCGAGCGCGAACAGGAAGTCATGCGTCTTATTGCTCGCGGATACACCTATAAAGAAGTGGCTGCAGAGTTGTTTATCTCCATTAAAACTGTGGAAAGCCATATGTCAAAGGTGCTTCACAAGCTGCAGCTTTCTAATCGCGCACAATTGACTCGTTGGGCTGTTCAGCGCAGAATTGTGTAGCGGCGAGCGCTTTGCTCTGCGTCTTAGCCCCGCTTTCACTTATAAACGCTGATATTGCCTTTCCATTCCCACAACACCTGTGAGCACATACTGACCGCAGTAATAGTTTGAATTTGCACTGTAGTCTTCGGGAGAATACGGTACAGCATCACGGAATACTGCCTCATATTCAGAAACACTTAACTGAGTGCGACCGTCTAGCATCTCTCGATGTTCTCGGGCAAAAAGCGCAGTTTTATAGCCCTCAACCACGCGCGCAGTAAAGAGTTCTGCTACTGCACCTGAACCATATGAAAACAGCGCTAACTGATCTCCAGCTTTTACAGTGTCATCCTGCTCCAACAAGGAGAGTAATCCGAGATAGAGTGATCCCGTATACATATTTCCTACACGGCGTGAATACTGAATGCTGCTCTCAAAACGCTGTTCAAGTAGTTCGCGTGTTTCGTCGCTAGGCTGGGTCATCTCTTCGAGCTTGCGTAATGCTTTCGCTCCCATTTTTGTGTATGGCAGATGGAAGAGGAATCCAGCATAATCCGATACTTGCGCATGAGTATGTTCAGCATAGTCAGCCCACACGTGTTCAAAGAATTCTAAGTATTGCTCAGTAGAGTATTTACCACGCGCCTGAGCTTCATCGGTATATACTGGCCGCCAAAAATCTTGAATACTGCCTGAATACACTGCAGTTTCCGCGTCAATCTCCAAAATGCGTGGATTTTCAGACACAAGCATAGCCACAGCACCACCGCCCTGTGTCACTTCTCCACCAGTAGCCAAACCGTAGCGTGCTACGTCAGCAGCAATAACCAATGCTTGTTTACCCGGATGGGCAGCCACGTAATCACGAGCAGCCAGCAAAGCAGCTGTTCCACCAAAACACGCTTCTTTTATTTCCAAGCATCGCACCCCGTGCGGTAAATCAAGTAAATCATGAACATACAAAGCTGATGCTTTAGAAGCGTCCACACCCGATTCAGTGCCCACAATAACCAAACCAAGACGATCATCATCAATATCTGCTCGTAAACGCACAGCAGCACTTGCTCCCATCGTCACAATATCTTGACTCGATGGGATAACTGCTTGCTGATCTTGACCAATACCAATCGTAAATTTATCGGGAACAACTCCACGCGCTACCGCTAATTCACGTACATCCAGATAATATGCTGGCGTAAACATACTGATGCAATCAATACCGATGGATGGAGTGCTAGTCATTGTGTCCTGTCCTCCTTATTCGCAAGCGCGAAGCTCATCAATAAGACGTGCTGCCTGAGCTGAGTTACGCTCTTGTGATGGTAAAGCGCGCAACTGTTCTACAATAATGTCGATTTCTGATCCGCGTGCTCCAGCTGCAAGAGCTAAAGCATTCATCTGTAAGTTCATGTGTCCGGCTTGAATTCCGGGACCGGCAAGCGCACGCAAAGCAGATAGATTTTGCACAAGCCCTAAAGCAGCTAAAACGTTTTTAAACTCAGTTACATTGGAGTATCCGCCAAGACGGCGTGCGATTTTTGCTACTGGCAACGAGCTAGCCGATCCTCCTACAATACCTACTTGCAATGGCAGCTCAATGCGCCCACATAGATTGCCAGACTTATTGACGTGCCACGTGCTCAGCGGTTGATACTTTCCGCTATGCGCAGCATAGGCATGAGCACAAGCTTCTACTGCGCGAGTATCGTTACCAGAAGCCAGCACAGCAGAAGAAATTCCGTTCATAATACCTTTATTATGTGTTACAGCACGCGCATAATCCTCTTGTGCTAAATCTGATAGTAACGCAATGCGATGCACAAGCTCTTCAGGTTCTGTTCCGCGCACAGCAACAGATTGTGGTGTTAATTCAACCTCAGCTATGGTTAGACTCTCATCGCCGCTATTAGACAAAATTGCCACCAATGCTGACGCATTTAACCACTGCGATAGAGTAGTTTTTACAGCTTCTGCTATGGTATTAACCGCATTAGCTCCCATAGCGTCACACGGATTAACAGTCAAAAGAATTTTCGTGAATGTGCCGTTATCCGAACTCTCAACGTCAATTTTTTCAAGCCCACCTGAACGCGCATGCATACTCGGTAAAGCGGCACGAGCAATCTCAAACAGTTGTGTTCCACATGAAACTACGATTTCACGAGCGCGTTCGGCGCTAACCTCGGCCGCTTCAAACACAATCTCCCCCAGCACACGATGTGGCTGTGAAGTAGCACAAATAGATCCGCACCGAGCAGCCATATGTGCACCATGTGAGGCAGCTGCCACAACCGAAGCCTCTTCAACTACCATGGGGACGACGTAGCTTTTATTATTTACTACCAGGCCGCGCACCACTCCGAGAGGTAAGGCATACTGGGAGACTTGGTTCTCAATAATATGCGCCGCCACATCAGCACTCAGAACTCCCAACTCGTTGATACGCAGCAGCTCAGCAGCATCATCAGAAGAAATCTCTCCAGCATCACGGAGCACATCTAAACGCTCTCGTGCTGTTAAATCATGAAATTTACGAGAGCTGTTCATAGTCTTTCTCTCCCCCATATGCGCGGATTATACGCTTTTAATTCACGTGCACTTGCATAGCCACGCCAATGCCACCGCCCACACAGAGGGCAGCCACACCGTCATGCTGCTGGCGAGCGCGTAAGGCATAAATAAGCGTGGTTAAAATGCGAGCGCCCGAGCATCCCAAAGGATGCCCCAAAGCAATAGCTCCGCCGTTGACGTTAAGACGAGATGCATCTAGTTTCAACTGTTGCGCCACAGCAAGAGATTGCGCTGCAAAGGCTTCATTCACTTCCACCAAGTCCATGTCATCAAGCTGATCACCGGTGGATTTCATCAGTTTTTCAATCACATGCTTCGGAGCATAACCCATAAAATCTGGGTCGATTCCGCCTTCGCAATATCCGCGAATTTCAGCAAGATAAGATATTCCGCGGGCTTGTGCATCCTGTTTGCGCATCAAAATTAATGCACAAGCACCATCATTAATACCGCTAGCATTGCCAGCAGTAACACCACCGCCATCAACGAAAACGCTAGGCAGTTGAGAAAGCTTTTCTAAAGATGTATCAGGACGTGGATTCTCATCACGATCAATAACTACATCGCCCTTGCGGGTGTGGAGAGTAACGGGCACAATCTCTTCATCGAAAGCGCCACGTTCTTGCGCTGCCACAGCTTTGCGATGAGAATTCAAAGCAAACTCGTCTTGCTGCTCACGCGTAATATCAAAACGTTTAGCGACGTTTTCTGCAGTCACACCCATTGGTTCACCAGTAAAAGCGTCTGAAAGCCCATCGCGATAAATAGCATCTACCATTTCCGTATTGCCATAGCGCTGACCATCGCGCAATTTTGGCAAATAATGTGGAGCATTGCTCATAGATTCTGTTCCGCCTACAAGCACAATATCAGCGTCGCCCATTGCAAGAGCTGCTTGACCTAAGCGCGCTGCTTTCAATCCTGAACCGCATACTTCGTTGATTGTCATTGCGGTTGAATGCGTAGCCATGCCAGATTTCAGGGCAATTTGACGTGCTACATTTTGCCCAGCATTAGCCTGCAATACATTTCCGAAAATAGCTTGATCAACGCTGTCGGCACTTATGCCCGCGCGTTCAATAGCAGCTTTGGCAGCAATCGTTCCTAACTCGACGGAACTCAAAGACGATAGCGCACCCGAGAATTTACCAATAGGTGTGCGCGCTGCACTCACAATAACTACATCTACCATAACGGAAAATAAGTTTAGAAAGCTTTTGGCTTGACGGAGACTTTTTTAGACGCATTTGTGCACATCTTCCACAAATTGAAAGTGTGAGTGAATGGCTATGAGGATGTTTTCTGCGGGAATGTTCTTTGAATGTGATTGTGCAGATGCTAATGGTGACGCTAGTGCGGCACCACGAACTCGCACTGTATATGGCAACGCAAGCTAGCTAATATCTCATAATATCTAGCCAAACTTTTGCTGCTCATATCGTCTTCCAATCTTCATGTTTTCTTCTTGTTACTCCACGCACACACATTCCATCATGTGAAATATTTGTAAATATCGCTTACAAAGCTTGACAGAATTCTCTAACGTGGAAAAGTTGGCCTCTTTAGAGGAGTAGAGAAATAAGGAGAATCTGTGTCTACCACACAGCAATCAACCCGTCCGAAAGTTAAACACCCATATTTGGTTATGTCTTCGCTTTACGCAGCCGCATTTTCTGGCATGTATAGCGAAACGGCAATGAATGTTATTTTGCCTGCAATCGGCTCCCAATTCCACGTATCCACATCATTAACTCAGTGGCTTGTTGTGGGATATATGCTCGTTATCGGCTTAGTTCTGCCATTTTCATCAATTCTTATTAAGCATTTCCCTGTGCGCACCTTGACCTTTGCCGCACTCGGAGCTTTCGCAGCCGGCGCTATTATGAGTGCACTTGCGCCAAACTTTGCAATTTTGCTTATTGGCCGTGCCGTTCAGGGCATCGGATTAGGCATTGCCTTGCCAATGACCTTCTCCCTTCTGCTAGAGATTTTCCCACCACATAAGCTCGGTGCCGCTATGGGCATGACCACCTTGATCATTATGATTGCCCCAGTTATTGGCCCTGCTTTGGCTGGTATTATTGCCGGTAGCTTAGGCTGGCGTTTTGTATTCTGGTCTATTGTGCTGATTGCCGCGATTGGTGGAGTATGCGCTGCTCGTTTCCTCATCAACGTCTATGAATTAACGAAGCCATCTGTTGATGTACTGTCCATTATTCTGTCGGTTCTCGGCTTTGGCGGCATTGTTCTTGGCGCTGGTATGGCCAGTGAATTCGGATGGATGTCTGTTCCAGTATTAGCAGCTTTTATTATCGGTATTGCTTCTCTGATCTGGTACAGCATGCGTCAAATCGCATCTCGCACGCCTGTTTTGAATTTACGCGCTTTTGGATATCGTGATTTTGCACTCGGAACCATTCTGGTCATGCTGAACTTTGGTATCACTTTGATTACTATGTTCCTTCTGCCGCAGTTCTTCCAAAATTCAGCTCAACTTGCTGTGGCTTTAGCAGGTGTGGTTATGCTTCCTGGAGGATTGTTTAACGCTGTTGTAGGCGTCTTCTCTGGACGTTCCTACAATAAGCTTGGCGCGCGCATTCCAGCTCTTATTGGATTTGCTATTACCACTATTGGCATCATTTTGCTCATTACTCAAACATTGGTTGCTCACCCTCAAATTCCTTTGATCATTGTCTACCATATTTTGATGATGATTGGTATTCCTCTGGCTATGACTCCAATGCAAACCTATGCTTTGAGCGCTCTACCTCGTGAACTCAACCCTGATGGCTCCACTATTATGAATACCTTGCAGCAGGTCGTCGGTGCTGTATTCACTGCTGTTGCAACCTCATTGCTGATGACTGGTCAAGCATCGTATACCGGCACTGACGCAGCTGCACGCTTTAGTACAGGTACTCGTTGGGGCTTAATCATGGCACTTGTAGTTGCTATGCTCGGTTTATGCGGATCATTCTTCCTGCGTAGCAATACTCACAAAGAAACGAAGCACGCTTCTGCTGACACCGATAACGCGGCTGATGAGCCATTGTTGCACTCTTTGATGAAGACAGACGTATACACCATTGCTGAAACTGATACCGCTATGGATGCCATTCGCACATTAACACAGCATGGTATTTCTGGCGCTCCAGTCGTGCGTGCTGACGGTAGCTTAGTTGGATTCGTATCTGATGGCGATATTTTGAATCTAGTAGCTGATCACGTGCCAGAATTCACCACTTTCTATAGCGCAATGATTGAAAGCGCTGTCCTTGAAAACAACGCTACCAGCTTCTCATCGCGCGTCCGTGAAAATATGAACCGACCAGTTTCTGAGTTTGCTCACCACAGTGTTATTTCTGTGGACGTTAATGATTCTATGGCTCATATTTGCGAGGTCATGGTTTCTCAGCATCTTAAGAAAGTTCCTGTTCTAGATAGCAAGAACAACAACAAAATGGTGGGAATACTGAACCGGTCTGACGTGCTCAAATACGTAGTAAACCATTTCTAGAGTATTCACTCATAGATTAACTACACTGTATTGTGGATAGTCGCTGCCCCGAGCTTTGAGCTCAAGGTGGCGACTATTTTTATATAAGCCGCCTTCAATTTCGTACTATCGAAAGAGTCGGTGGAAGCACGTATTGCAGTGCCACGACAGAAAAAATGCGCCTAGTGGTTATGAGTAGCTGTTGATGGTACGTTCACAGTGCCAAAGGGTTGAGGTCTGGTTTTAAGTCAGAGGATAGTTCGCAAACTCATTGGTGGAACATTATTCTCGATACCCGAATTCATTCGCATTATGATTCTAAAATTGGTATGGCAAAGATGCCAAAAGCCCTGAGAAGTGATTCACCCTAGCGGATCACTCCCCACGACAGTTTTAATAGCGATATTTACGTGTTTTCGGCCCTGAAAAGTGATTCACCAGAGCAGATCACTTCCTACGGCCATTTTTAGGGTGTTTTTGACCACTTTTTCAGCCCTACGGAGTGATTCACTAGAGCGAATCACTCCCCACGACAGTTTTGACCCCGATTTTGACGAAAAAAGAGCCCTGAGAAGTGATTGATACAAGCGGATCACTTTTCACGACATTCGCTTCCTATTCCCCCACTAACCCCCCCCCCACTATCCCTTAAACGGCGGCGAAGCGCATTGCCTGAAAACCCTTGAAAACATTGGGCTTAGCCTAAGAAAAAAGCCCTTCCGAGATTTTCTCGAAAGGGCAATCCGCGGACAGTGAGGGATTTGAACCCCCGGTACTTTCGTACGCTTGTTTTCAAGACAAGTGCCTTCGACCACTCGGCCAACTGTCCACAGTGACGCAGGAGGCTCATACGTCCATTCCCGAATCACAGCAACTTAATGTACTATAGGCGCTTTTTCCTCACAATGCAAATCGAGAATAAATATTGGGGTTGTTGCACGCAAAAACACCACACAACAACCCCACTAATAGCCTATACTATGCGAGCTTTAAGCCTCCCAAGTAGTTGGCTCAATTACTTGCTTACCACCCATGTATGGGCGCATTGCTTCAGGAATAGTAATAGAACCGTCAGCATTCTGCTTATTTTCCAAAATAGCCACCAGCCAGCGCGTTGTAGCCAAAGTTCCGTTCAACGTCGCCACTGGACGAGTGCCACCTTCATCCACGCGTTCGCGAATATTCAAGCGACGAGCCTGGTATTCCGTGCAGTTAGAGGTGGACGTCAGTTCACGATAACGTCCCTGAGTTGGCACCCAAGCTTCGCAGTCAAACTTTCGAGCAGCCGACGACCCCAAATCTCCCGCAGCTGTATCAATAATGCGGTAAGGAACTTCAACCTTGCTCAGCATCTCCTGCTCCATAGCAAGCAAACGTTGATGTTCAGCCTGAGCATCCTCCTGCTTAACATAGGTGAACATTTCCACCTTATTGAACTGATGAACGCGAATAATGCCCATAGTGTCTTTACCAGCAGAACCAGCTTCACGGCGATAGCAGCTAGACCAACCAGCATAACGCAAAGGACCATTAGATAGGTCAATAATTTCGTCAGCATGCATACCAGCCAAAGCCACTTCAGAAGTTCCTACTAAATAGGAATCATCTGGCTCACGCAAACGATAAATCTCGTCAGCATGCGAATTCAAAAAGCCTGTTCCAGCCATAATCTCTGGACGCACCAAGGTTGGAGTGGTGGTCATAATAAAGCCGTTATCTTCAGCCTGATCCACAGCCATGGTCAGCATTGCTAACTCCATACGAGCAATAGCACCACACAGGAAGTAGAAGCGAGATCCAGATACTTTCGCACCGCGAGTCATATCAATGCCCGCAACGCCCACTCCAAGCTCTAAATGATTCTTTGGTTCAAAACCTTCAGCAGCAAAATCACGAGGAGTGCCAATTTCTTGAAGCACGACGTAATCATCTTCGCCACCTTCAGGAGCAGCGTCTTCAACCACATTCGAGAACTTCCACATCAGATTGGTGTAGTCCTCAGTTGCCTTATCTGCTGATTCTTTGAACTGAGCTACCTGCGCAGCCAATTCCTTAGTTTGCGCAATCAAAGCAGCCTTCTCATCCTGAGGAGCAGAGGCAACCTTCTTACCCATAGCTTTTTGCTGCGCACGAGCCTCTTCGAAAGCTTTGAGAGCATCACGACGATTCTGGTCTGCACGCAAAGTTTCATCTACTAAGTCCACAGACTCGCCACGCTTACGCTGGGATTCCTTCACGAGGTCAGCGTGTTCACGAATAAATTGAATATCTAGCATGATTCAAAATTAACCGTCAATATTGACATTGAGCTATATTTTCCTTGATTTAAACTGCCGTGACGGTAGCGATAAAAATATCGATTTGAAAAACATCACCTCATATTCCACTGCCAAATATGCCCTTACTAAAAAACGCCGTTGCGATCCCAGATATTAAAAGTCAGCGCAGAAAACCTTGAGTAGGATACTTATGTCAGGGAACGCGGAATGCAGATTGCACAAACAAAACGCCGCGAACACGCACATCTGCCTACCACTACGCATGATTTTACCCATACAACACATATTTTATGTGTGTTGTAACTTTCAAAAAATCAAAATCGCATTAAAATAAATGACTGGTGCATGCAAAGTGGTATGCACAGTGTTGATAGGTAGCAAAGGAGCACCTCATGAAAGCAGCAACATATGTGTCCGCTGGAGTTCTGGAACTAACAGAGAAAGAAAAGCCACATATTGTCAAGCCAACCGACGCGGTTGTACGCATGGTTAAAACTACTATTTGCGGTACAGATTTACACATTCTGGGTGGAGATGTGCCTGCATGCAAACCAGGAACGACCTTAGGCCATGAAGCTATTGGTATTGTGGAAGAAGTTGGCGATGCTGTAAGTAATTTCAAAGTAGGAGATAAAGTTATTGTCTCCTGCGTTACTGCATGCAATACCTGCTATTACTGCAAGAATCAACTGCCAAGTCACTGCGAAGATGGCGGTTGGATTCTGGGACATTTGATTGAGGGTACTCAAGCCGAGTATATTCATATTCCTCATGCTGACGGCAGCCTGTATCACGCACCTGAATCAGTCGATGACGAAGCCCTCGTTATGCTGTCTGATATTTTGCCAACATCATATGAAATTGGCGTACTGCCATCACACGTCAAGCCAGGCGACACTGTATGTATTGTGGGCGCAGGACCTATTGGTTTGGCAGCTTTGCTCACCGTGCAGTTCTTCTCCCCAAGCCGCATCATCATGGTTGATTTGTCTGAATCACGCCTGGAAGCAGCTAAGGAATTTGGTGCGACGGATACCGTTGTTTCTACAACAACCGAAGAAGTGCGCGACAAAGTTATGGCGTTAACAGATGGTCGCGGCGTGGATATTGTCTTCGAATGTGTGGGCTATCCAGCTACTTTCGATATTTGCCAAAACGTGGTTGCTATTGGTGGACATATTGCTAACGTGGGTGTGCACGGTAAGCCGGTAGAATTCAATTTGCAAGATTTGTGGATTAAGAATATTACCTTGAATACCGGTTTAGTGAACGCCAATACCACGGGTATGCTGCTCGAAGTGCTCAAGAGCGGCAAGATTGATGCCACAAAGCTGATTACCCACCACTTTAAGCTCTCTGAGATTGACCAAGCTTATAAGGTCTTTAAGGCTGCAGAAGAGAACCACACCTTAAAGGTAATTATCGAAAACGACCTCAGCTAAAAACAGATAAAAATAGGTAGAAACAGCTAACGACGAGATAGAAAACTTAGTTATTTTTCTGCTAAGACAACAGCTACGATTTTAGCGGGATTCTCAGTGAGAATCTTACTGAGAATCCCATCTTAAAATAGCTAAGTTTTCCCCAGTCGTTTTTCTGACCTTCAGTGCACCTGTTCACATGACGAAACAACGACGCGCTGAGGGTCTTTTTTTATGAAGCAGTTGTGTAATTCTTCTTATTTTTACACATAAAAAAATTTTCCTGATATGAATAAAATTATGGATATGAGTTGGGGAGCCATTGCAACAGTTATAGCAGTCATTGTGATTGCTGTTTTTATTGTGCTGACAATTATTGCAAGCATTCGTAAAGAGCGTAAGCAGCAAGAGATTGCTGAAGCTGTGGAGCGATTAAGCGATGAACGCATTACTTACGCGTTTATTATTAACCCTTCCAAACCAGAAGCAGAACAAACGCGCTCATTTATTAGCGAGTATTGCACAACTCATGGCATTGAAAATCCATTATTTATTGACACTCAACTCGATAAAGATGGTCGTGCATGCGCTGAAGAAGCACTCGAACGCGGCGCTGATGTTGTTATTGCTGTAGGTGGTGACGGCACAGTACGTACAGTGGCGAGCGCGATGGCATATTCCACCCATGCTTTCGGCGTGATTCCTATTGGAACTGGAAATCTCTTTGCTCGCAATATGGGCATTCCTGTGGACAATGTAGAAGCAGCCCTGTCCATTGCAACTTCACATGGAAGCCGCCGTGTCGATATGGGACGTATGAGCCTGCTTGATTCAGCAGACCCAGAGCATGAGCACGGTTTTTTGGTTATTGCTGGAGCCGGTTTCGATGCAAATATGATTAATGATACCGATCCTGAACTCAAAGCAAATATCAGTTGGTTCGCGTATTTCGTAGCCGCTTTTAAGCATTTATTTGGAAAGAAAAGCCACGGCACGATTTTGATTCGCACTACTTCGGGAGCGCAACACACTATTGAATCAGCACAATTTAGAACGATTATGGCTGGCAACTGTGGCAATATTCCTGGCTTTACTCTTATGCCTGACGCCCAGTTTGACGATGGCATTCTGGACATCGAAACGATTGATACCCGTTCTGGAATTATTGGCTGGATGAGTCTGCTGTGGGATGTTATCCACAAGACTATTACTCGCAGTTCGAAGCAGTCACCTTTTGCAACTCATGCCACAGTACGTCAATATCAGGGGGTGAGTGCTGAGGTCATTATTGAAAAGCCTGTGCTCGCTGAAGTTGACGGTGATGTTTTATCTTTATCCAACCACTTTATTTTCACAGTTGACCGCCGTGCGCTTCTAGTGCGTGCTCCACGATTGGGAACAGCTGCCGAGGCAACGGGAAGTCTTCCTCCAGTTAAAGAGTAAAACTCACATAAAAGCTGTGCACTTAACTCCATGAGCCTTGCAAAACCTAGGCTTAGAGTACCTCTTGTGGCACAATGGAAAACATGGTAGCTAATAATGCAGGCATGCTTGCCACAGAAAAAGATTTAATTGATGTTGATGCTCTTATTGGAGCATATTACGATGAGGTTCCAGATCCTTCTGTTGCCTCTGAACGCGTGATTTTCGGCACATCAGGACATCGCGGTTCTGCTCTGAAACGCACTTTTAATGAGGCTCATATTGTAGCCATTTCCCAAGCTATTGCTGAATATCGTGCAGCGGCTGGAATTACCGGCCCACTCTATATTGGTCGCGATACTCACGCATTAAGCCTTCCAGCATGGAAAACATCTATCGAGGTTCTGATTGCCAATGGTGTGCGCGTGCGCGTTGACTCTCGCGACGACTTCACACCTACCCCAACGGTATCTCAAGCTATTTTGACGCATAATCGTGCTGCCGACGGTACGCAGCGTTTTAGCGGTCCTGATATTGCTGACGGTATTGTGGTTACTCCATCTCATAACCCTCCAACTGACGGCGGCTTTAAGTATGACCCAACCACAGGAGGTCCAGCATCGGCTGAAATTACTACAGCTATTGCCGACCGCGCCAACGAACTGTTATCCGACTGGAAGAACATTAAGCGCATTCCTTTCGAACAGGCTATTCAATCTGATTTGATTGAGCGTTTTGATTTCCGTCAGCACTACGTAGAAGATTTGAAGAACGTTATTGATTTTGACGTTATCAAGTCCTCCGGCGTACGTTTAGGCATTGATCCTTTGGGCGGCGCGTCGGTGAATTATTGGCCTTTGATTAACGAAATCTACGGCACAGAGATTGGTGTTATTAATCCTGAAGTAGATCCTCGCTGGTCCTTTATGACGCTCGATCATGACGGTAAAATTCGCATGGATCCAAGTTCTCCATATGCCATGAAAGGTCTGCTTGATCGTTTGAATGCAGGAGCATGGGAGAAATATGATTTAGTGGGCGGAACAGATCCTGATGCTGACCGTCACGGCATTGTATGCCCTGGAACTGGCGTTATGAATCCAAACCATTACATTGCTGTGTGCGTAGAATATCTCTTTGGCGGAAACCGACCAGGCTGGCCTAGCACTGCTGGTGTGGGCAAGACTTTGGTATCGTCCAGCCTCATCGACCGCGTTGTAGAATCCATCAATGCAAAACTGGTGGAAGTTCCGGTGGGATTCAAGTGGTTTGTTGATCCGCTCTTTAGTGGCGAAGTTGGTTTTGGCGGCGAAGAATCCTCTGGAATGAGCTTCCTGCGTATGGATGGTCGCGTTTGGACCACCGATAAAGACGGTTTGATTCCAGATCTTTTGGCTGCCGAAATTACCGCTAAGACGGGCAAGACTCCAGCACAGCTTCATGCCGACCAGGTGGAACGCTTTGGTGAAAGCTGGTACACACGCGTAGATACTCCAACAACTTTGGAAGAAAAGCAGAAGTTCGCCAGCCTTACTGCTGACTCGGTAGCTGCAACCACGATGGCTGGTGAAGACATTACCGCTAAGATGACCACTGCTCCAGGTAATGGCGCAGCTATTGGTGGTCTAAAAGTAACCACACAGAATGCGTGGTTTGCTGCTCGTCCATCTGGCACAGAAAACATTTACAAAGTGTATGCTGAGTCTTTCACTTCTCCAGAGCACTTGGATAAGGTTGTGTCTGAAGCAACAGCAGTAGTGAACGAGGCATTAGCAGACTAGGGACAGGAATGGCCATTAATTTTACGGTTACTGTATCCACTGATGGTAGTGCACTAGCCAATCCCAATGGTCCTATGGGCTGGGGCTGGGTGGAGCATACAAAGGAGAATCCTGGGGGCGTTACAGCCAGTATTTCTGGACGCTCTCAGGATTGTGGTGGCGCATCTAATGGAACCAATCAAATTGGCGAGCTAACCGCCGTTCTCCAGTGTTTGCGCGAACATCCTGGTGATTATCCGCTGGTTATTGAAACAGATTCACAATACGCCATTAACTGTGCTACTACATGGATTCACAGCTGGAAGAAAAATGGCTGGAAGAATTCTAAAAAAGAGCCGGTAAAAAATGCGGAACTGATTCAAGCCATTGATGCCGAGCTTTCTGCACGTTCTGGATCTGTAAAGTTCGTATGGGTTAAAGGCCATGCTGGTAATTATTACAATGAAACTGTTGATGATTTAGCGCGCGGCTTTGCAGAAAAAGTTGGAAAGCATCAGGTGGATGGCTATATGCCCGAAGAAGGATGGGCTGTGCTCATCAATGGTCCATACGCGCAAGGACTGATTGTTCCTGAATCATCACCGCAGCAGTCTGCACGTGTCACATCCGACCAGACAGAGCCAGAGCAAGCAAAACAGACAGAACAGACTCGAGAGCAACAACAAGCCCCACAATCCACGCTTATCGATCAGCCTCTTTTCCATGAGGATAATGAAACGATTACTGAAGAAATCATTACGCGCCTCAATCAAGCAACAGAGCGTTTTGATTTAGCAGCTCAGCGTTTGCAATCTGCAAGTGAACATATGGATCAGGCTGTGGCAAAACTTGATGAAGCAATTCGTCGTTTCGACGATGTTAGTTGGAAAAACAATCATCAAGACACACTGTTCTAATACGGCACGTACACTGTTAAGAAAAATGTAAGGAGAGATTATGGCAACTCAAGATGAATTGAAGAAGGCTGCTGGTATTAAGGCTGCACAACTCGTTGAAGACGGCATGATTGTGGGCTTGGGAACTGGTTCTACTGTGCGTTTCTTCGTGGACGAGCTGGGACGTCGCGTGCAAGAAGAAGGCTTGAAGTTTACCGGTGTCACCACCTCTGTGCGTACAAAAGAGCAGGCTGAAGGCTACGGCATTACTATTGTGGACGTAGATGATGTGGATCGCATTGATGTTACTGTTGATGGTGCTGATGAAGTAGATGACCGCTTCGACGGCATTAAGGGCGGTGGCGCTGCCCTGCTGTGGGAAAAGATTGTAGCCACGAATTCCAATAAGATTGTATGGATTGTGGACGAGTCTAAGGTTGTGTCCACTATCGGCAAGTTCCCTCTTCCTGTTGAGGTTATTCCATTCGGCGCAGACCATGTGGTTAAGCTCTTCGAAGCTAAGGGCTACAAGCCAGTTCTTCGTCTTGACGAGAACGGCGAACCAGTACGCACTGATGAGAAGAACTACGTTGTAGATTTGCATATGGAGCGTATTGACAATCCTCAGGAATTAGCTGAAGATTTGATTCATACCGTTGGCGTTGTAGAGCACGGCCTCTTCCTCAATATGGTTGACACCGTGATTGTTGGTGATGAAAACGGTTCACGAATTCTCACGAATCCAAACAAGTAAAAAGTTCTACATCGAACGGGGTAGCTCATGAGCTACCCCGTTTTGTTTTATAGCTTTATGCTTTTTTACGCGGCGTATAAATTTCTTGATCAATAATATCCGCATAATGACGAATAATAACCGAACGCTTTGTTTTCAAACTGGCAGTTAGCATACCGTTTTCTTGAGTAAAAGTGCTCGGAATAATATGATATTTACGAATTGATTCAGCTCGCGAAACCTGAAGATTGGCTTTATCCACTGCTTTTTCGACTTCAGCAATAATAATTGGATTATGTGCTGCTTCTTCTAAAGAGCTAACAGGCTGCGATCCTTGAGATTCCAACCACGCGTTCGCATCTGCTAGATCGAGAGTAATCAAAGCTGCAATAAACGGTTTCTTATCTCCAATAACCACGCAATGACCAATCACCGGAGAAGTCATCACGCTTGACTCTAATAGTCCTGGGGAAACATTCTTACCGCCAGCAGTAATAATCAAATCCTTTTTACGCCCCGTAATGGTTAAGAAACCGTCCTCATCAATATCACCCAAATCTCCGGTATGGAGCCAGCTGTCCACAATCTGACTATCTGTTAGTTCTGGATGATTATGGTATCCGCGGCATACGCCATCGCTTTTAATGCATAATTCACCGTCTTCAGCAATGCCAATAGTCATGCCTTCCATCGGCAGACCTACTGTGCCAATTTTGTATCCTGATGTTGGATTCACGCAGGTTGGAGCACACGTTTCTGTCATGCCGTAGCCTTCAAGCAAAGGTAGACCAAGACCGTTGAAGAAATGAGCGATGGACGAGTCGAGTGGAGCGCCACCAGATACTGCAAACTGCACGTGTCCGCCGAAAACTTCCATAATTTTGGAGTAAATAATTTTCGAATACAAGGTATACTGTGCACGCTTGATGAGGCTCAATTTCTGACCCCTTTGCTGAGCCATAGACCATTCACGCGCCACCTGCGCGGCACGGCTAAATAATCGTCCAGCATATCCGCGTCCTGCTTTTTGAGAAGCAGCATTATACACTTTTTCAAAAATACGAGGAACAGCCAAAATAAAGGTCGGCTTAAAGCTCTGGAAATCTGCAATAATCGTTTTGAGATTATGAGATAAGCCGAGCACTGTATCTGAACCAATGCAGAAATACTGCATATATCGAGCGAAAACATGAGCTAATGGAAGGAACAGCAGTAAGCGCGCACCGCCTTCTGGGAAGCATAGCTCAGACATGGATTGAGTTCCTGAATAGGTGACGTAAACGAAATTCTTATGCGTCAGTTCAATACCTTTAGGAGTTCCTGTTGAACCAGATGTGTACACAATAGTCGCCAAGCTATCGCCATGAACTGCCTCAACACGAGCACGTAACTGTTCATCGCTCACTGATTGTCCGTAGGCAGCCAGCACATCAATAACACTGTTCTCTGTGCTCTCATTATCCAGCGTATAGACTTCACGAAGTTGTGGAAGATCAGAACGCACAGCATCAATTTTTTCACGCTGTTCATCATTTTCAGCGAAGAAAAGACGGATATTTGAATCTAATCCAATGTCACGCACTTGCAGCGCTGAATCAGTTTCATAAACAGGAACAGTCACCGCGCCGATACTCATAATCGCTAAATCAAGCACTGTCCATTCCCACCGCGTGTGTGCAATAATACCAATTGCATCACCAATCTGAATGCCCTGACTCATAAGCCCTTTCGACACGGATTGCACAAGATTGTAGACTTCCTGAGCAGTAAAATGTGCCCACGATCCGTCACTTGCTTTGTATTCGATGAGTGGCTCGTCAGCTGCACGCTGCACACGATGTTGCAGAATAGACAAGATATTTTCATCAGCATGTATCGGAGTATGTAAAGGGCGAGTATATTCTTTGAGCATGGAAATCCTTATACGATGAATGGAGACGGATTGCTCCGGTCACCATTGTAGAACAGATTGTGGGCGGAACGCATGGTGTACTGCCTGATAGCGCAATCGCGAGATTAGCTCATATAACACGCACACATAAAGACTCAAATATGAAAAAGGAGCCCGATCTACAATGGATCTGCTCCTTTAACACTTAAAATTAAGACTACTTACGCTGGTGGCGAGTCTTACGCAGCAATTTGCGGTGCTTCTTCTTACTCATCCGCTTGCGACGCTTCTTGATGACCGAACCCATCAGAGCCTCCTCTAGTTAATTGACAACTTTCCCAATAATACTACGGCTTAACGACTGAGAAGAGATTTTCTCGAAAAAACTACACCTTTGAGCACAGTTTTTTCAGATATCCCTAAGAGTATCGAATTTAATACGGGAAGTTTGCGAAGAAATTATTGACTGCATTCTTAGGTCCAACAGCCCACATAACTGCTGTATCATTATGCCACACGGCAATAGAATTCTTCTTGTTTGACGAATCCTCATGAATTTCATACGATCCTGTTTCATTACCACCCACATTTACTTTGCCTGATGCTATAGCAGCGGAATTAAGATTATGAATCAGAGAATCATACTGTTCTTGCGCATACTGTGACGCAGTCCATTGCCCCACCGTCAACTGAATATCTGCATCAGTATCACCAGTGGTATAAGTCACTTGATACTCTTCTACAGGTTCAGCAGATTCCCACACAGTTGTTGACTGCACTTCACCGCGTGCATAGTTTCCAACAGTATCCGGCAAAATCTTCTGTAAATCAGTTGCGCTTGGAGGCAGCTGAACTGGATCAACAGCTATGACTTCTTCTTGCCCTGTAGCTTGTGCCGCCCCATTCTCAGCGGTTTTACGCGCCCAACCTGGCCAAACAAACGCAGTAACAAGAAGAACAGCAATAACCGCAAAAATAATAGTCAGCACAATAGCGCGATTACGATGTGACTTTCTATGTTGTTCCAATGCCTCTTCAGCCTCTTCACGGGCTTCCTCACCCACACGCGGCTCGTTGTTCTTCTGCTCTTCCGCGCTCGCCTTTGTGTCAGCTTTATTATCAGATTCTAAGCGGTCAGCAGCAGTATCATACTCTGCGCCCATGTCGCTCGATGAAATGACATTATTTTTTTCAGTCTCAGCCATGTCTTTATTCTTGCACAAATTTAAGACTGATAAGACTACGGAAGAATTGTTGAGTATATGTGAATCACGTACAATAAAGTTAAGTGTTTTTATAAAAAAGGAGTTTCTCATGTATAACCGCGCTGCTTTGAAACAGCAGGCTAAAGACTCGCTCTCCGGCAAATGGGGTAAAGTAGTCGGCATTGTTATTGTTTTTTGGCTCATCACTATGATACTGGCTTACGTCAATATTCTCCCACTCATTCCAGCAATCTTTGCCTTAGCACAGACTGGGGAGTTGAGCCTAGAAACTCTGATAGGACTATCTTCCTCAACAGGAGCGTTATCGCTGATTACTGGCGTTCTTGCCTCTCTTATATCTGTTTCTTTTGCCCTATCTTTCTTGCATTTTGTAGACCGTCAGGATCAGGACATTATCCAAGAACTGACAGCCCCTTATGTACGAGGTAAGGCATGGGGCACTATTATGAATTGGCTTCTTACTGAGGTCTTTACCCACTTATGGACGTTCCTCTTCGTTATTCCAGGAATTATTAAACGCTATTCCTATGCCATGAGCTATTACATTACTGAAGATTGGGGCAACCAGGGGTACAACGTTAAAGGAACTGAAGCTATCAACGCTTCGAAAGAAATGATGCGTGGACACAAATGGGAGCTTTTTGTTCTTGACCTTTCCTTTATCGGTTGGTACATTCTCGTCTTTTTCACCGGCGGTCTAGCTGGTTTGTTCGTTACTCCATATCATGCAGCAACACGAGCAGCATATTATCGTGACTTACTGAGCCGTCAAGCCCAAACAGCTCAAACCTATGCTCCTACAAACGCACCAATGCAAGGCGCACCAGCTCAAGCTGCTCCAACCGGTTACGCACCAGCTCAGAACTTTGCACCTTATCAGGCACAGCAAGGCTACGCTGGATATACACCTGCAGCTGAGCAAGCTCCTACTGCACAAGCACAATATGCTCAACAGCCATACGTTCAGCAGCCAGTACAGACAGCCCAACCAACGCAGCCAGCTGAAGCACCAGCCCCTACTGAGCCTGCACACTCAGCTGCTCCATCAACTACTGCACCTGCACAGACAACAAATCCTACAGAACACACTGATTTTGGTCACCCTGAAATCCCATCACACAACGATGATCCTTATCAGGTGTAAGAGTTACGCTGCTAAAAGTTAGTGCACTCATCTAACGAAGAAGGCTTCAGAAAAAATCTGAGGCCTTCTTTTTTTACACACGCACTTATTTTATGAATGTAGAGGCTGCCCCATTAGCTACGCCCCACCTCATTAACAGTCACAGCCATATTGATGCATCGCCACAACACCAATTGTGCATAACTCGCCATAAGACGTGTAAGTGCTAACGCCTTGTCTGCGCGAAAAAATACTGTTGAGCTATGGCTAAGTCTTCTACACAATTTGTCTGCTCAGAATGTGGGTGGAATGGGGCAAAATGGTTCGGACGTTGCCCAAATTGCGGCGAATGGGGAACTATTGATGAGTTTCATGAAGCTCGGCTAACTCGTGGAGCAAGCAAAACAAGCCGCAGCTCAGCTTCTCGTACTGCAGTTGCAGCGGTAAGCGTAGATGATTTAGTACGTTCCACCACAGACGAATCAGTAAAACAATCTTCACGCATATCCACAGGTTTTAGTGAATATGACCGTGTGCTTGGCGGTGGAATAGTACCCGGCGCAGTCATTCTTATGGCAGGAGAACCAGGTATAGGTAAGTCAACCCTGCTTTTAGAAACTGCAGGCCATGTTGCCGCTTCTCAGTCAGCCCAATCGCCAGACGCGAAAGTTCTCTATATTTCTGGCGAGGAATCCTTAGCTCAAATCCAGATGCGCGCTACACGCATTGGCGCAGTACACAAGGCTTTACTGATGGCTTCTACTACTGATTTGGATGCAGTCGTAGCGCTAATCACAAAAGAACAGCCTGTTCTTGTTGTTGTAGATTCGGCTCAAACTATTCACTCATCAGCTGTGGAAGGCATTCCGGGGGGATCGACGCAGGTTCGCGAAGTGGCAACCGCACTTATTGACGTGGCTAAGACGAACGATATTGCCCTTCTTCTTGTAGGTCATGTGACTAAAGACGGTTCTATTGCTGGCCCTCGCACGCTAGAACACCTCGTTGATGTGGTCTGCCAATTCGAAGGCGATACACAAACAGCTCTACGTCTGCTGCGTTCTGTGAAGAACCGCTTTGGACCTACTGATGAAGTCGGCTGCTTTGATATGAGCGGCGAGGGTATTGAAGAGGTCAACGATCCGAGCGGATTGTTCCTCAGCGATACTGATGATGCTCCTGCAGGCACCTGTGTAAGTTTTACTGTTGACGGACACCGTAGTTTAGCTATTGAGATTCAAGCGCTGACAACTCAATCAGTCCTACCTACGCCGCGAAGAGCTACAAATGGTATTGATACGAATCGTTTAGCTATGCTGGTAGCCGTACTGTACCGTCATGCACACATGAATTTGCTGGGACAGGATCTGTATGTATCCACCATTGCAGGCGGATCAGCCAAAGAGCCTGCTTGTGATGTTGCTATTGTGGCTGCACTGGCAAGCGCTATGACGAATAAGCCGATTGCGCGCACCACTGCCGCATTGGGTGAAATTTCGCTGACCGGCCAGGTTCGTCCTATTCCACGCTTAAATCATCGCGTGCGAGAAGCTGCACGTCTCGGTTTTACACGCATTTTAGTTCCCCGTTCTCGCGCAGATATAAAACACGAGAAAATCGACGGCGTTAGAATTATTGAAGTTGCTACGGTATCAGAGGTTCTACGCGAACTAGCTTTGTCGAGTAAATAAAAGCTAACTACTGTGCAACCTGCTGCTGATCATCTTTCTGTTCTGGCTGTGGCTGTGGCTCAGCTTTAACAGTAATTTTGACCGGTTCGGATTTCATCGTGTCATCGGCGATATTAATCAACTGGGCTGTATATTCTCCCGGAGCAACGTGAGGAGCACTCTCCCCCTCTTTCATACACCCGTGACCATTACCATTAACTGTTGCGCTCGACTTAAGAGAATCATTCACTGCTACATTCGACACTGCAGCGCTCCATGACGTGCTTTTCTGATACGTATCATTTTGTCCCAATAGAATAACTGATGAACTAACTTCGCAAGCATCGCTGCGATACACTTGCACGCCTTCGCTATTGCTGACCACAAGTGCCATAGAATCATCACTCACATTGAGGATGCAGTCCAAAGTGCCTGAATGCGTAAAATCTTTTCTAAAGTTCACGGTTCCGTTCGTGGTGATGTCAGTGGTATCAGCCACCAATTTCACAGCAACATTACTTATTGTGCAGTCAGAAATGCCTGAATCTTGAGCTCTTTGAGAACGAAAAACACCCTCGGCATTTGCTTTTTGAGCTGGTGAAGATTTCTTCTTGCTGGACTTCTGCAAGGTTTGTGATGAAGCAGTTGATTTCACACTGCGTGAAGCAACAAAAACATATATTCCCCATCCTCCTGCAATCAGGAGAGCGGCCGCAATCAGAAGCGCTATTGCGCGACGAATCACATATTTACGTTCCAACTTGCGTCGTTTAGTCTTTGATCCAGCCATGATTGTTAGTCTACTCTAAAACTTTCTCTCTCAACCAGCGCTATGGTAATGCGATTGAATGATCGTCATGAATAACAATAAGCCCATCATCGTCAAGACTAGCAATGCAGGCATCGAGTTGCACAGAATCATCCCAGACGCTTGACACTGCATCATAAGTCAGATGATGATTGTTGTGCGCACGCAACGCTTTTAAGATAAGACCGCGCACATAACGGTTAGTGCCATAAAAGCTCTGTTTTGGACGCGTACGCTTTACCCCCAAATCAGGCCATCCGGCTGCAGCGAAGGCACACTGCGAGCGCAGAGGGCACGCATCACATTGCGGATTTTTAGCTGTGCAGATAGTTGCACCTAATTCCATGACAGATTGATTCCATAGCACAGAATCTTCTTGATTCTTCGGCAAGATGTCTGTGGCAATCCTTCGTTCGTTGGCGCTAACACTTCCTCCGAAAGATTCCTCCCCCTTCACCGCCCGCGAAATCACGCGGCGAATATTCGTATCAATCACAGGAATACGTTCATGGTACGAAAACGATAGCACTGCACTAGCGGTGTAGTCGCCGATACCCGGCAAAGCAACAAGCTGCTCATATGTATGGGGCACGACCCCATCATGCTCAGACACAATAGCTTGCGCACATTCACGCAAGCGCAAGGCACGGCGTGGATACCCTAAAGTTCCCCACGCGGTAATCACCTCCGCAGCAGAAGCCGCCGCTAAATCAGCAGGAGTTGGCCACAGTTCCATCCAATTCAGCCAATACGGCAACACGCGAGTCATCGGTGTTTGCTGACTCATCACTTCAGAAAGCAGGACTCCCCACGCATCAGTTTTCCCAAAACGCCATGGAAAATCGCGAGCGCTCTCATGCCACCACGATGCGAGTGGCTCATACATCTCCTCGGCACGGTTCACATATGTTCTCTGGTCTGTCATCGTTACTATTGTCGTGCATATGATGAACGAGCAGAACATGAGTGGCGACGCTTCTACAAAGGTCGCACAAAATCACGCGGATAATCGCGGTGACGCGCAGTCTGGCAATCACGCTGAGCAGTTGGCCCAGCAATCTGAGGAAAAATCTGTGGAAACCCCACAATCGCAACAGACTCAGCAGGCTAAGCGCGAAGCAGCCCGCAAATTGGCAGCCGAGCAGCAAAAACGCGCTGAACAAGCAGGACCTGGAACCCACCCACAGCAATCAGCCATGTTTGAATACGGCTATCGCAAGAAGAATTACGCACCTGACGAGCTCATAACAGATGCGCATGGTAATCCTATTACCGTGTCTGACACCATGCTGACCGCCATTGAAGCCAACAAACGCGTTACTCACACGCCGCATCTGTGCTTCTATGAGCCACGCATCCCCGGCAATACGGGATCCGCTATTCGTTTATGCGCAGTGACTGGCTCAATTTTGCATCTTATTGAGCCTTTAGGGTTCGACTTGAAAGATACCAAGCTGCGTCGTGCGGGTTTGGATTATCACGATATGGCTCATGTAGTGATTCATCCAAGTTTTGAAGCCATGGTTGAGGCTATGCCAGATTCACGTATTATTGCCTTTACCGCACACGCCGAGAAAACATATACCGAAATTGACTACAAACCAAACGACATTCTGCTTTTTGGTCCTGAACCAGGAGATATTCCAGACCCTATGGATGTATTCTTTGGTCCGCATGTGGCTGAGCAGGTCAAATTACCTATGCGACCTAGTTTGCGTTCGTTGAACTTAACCAATACAGCCTCTATTGCATTGTATGAAGCATGGCGGCAGCTTGATTTTGCAGGGGCAGGCGAGTCAGAACAGTTGTAGCGTTGTTTGTGCGCGGATATTGCCGTGCATTCGAAGCTGCGCAAGATAAGATTGATGTATTGATGTATTGCGGTATTGCGTATAAGAAGAGGAAAAGGAAAACGCGGGCGCGCCTTCTTGGGAAGGTGCGCCCGTCCTTCTTATTCGTGCTCGCCTTGAAGTCACGTTGGATCATGAGCTCGCGAAACGTTCCTCAATCACGATCCGCTATAGCGAAACATGATTCTCGAACCAAACATGGCGTTTTTTACAGTAAAAAAGTTCCTGAAACGTGCAACGCTATAGCCAATCATGATTCAGGAACCCAAAACAGCGATTTTCAGCGCGAAACGGTTCCTGAAACATGAAACGCTATAGCAAAACATGATTCACGTCCGAAAAATCTCCATTTAAGGGCGAAAACAGTTCCTGAAACATGAAATGCTCAAGCCAATCATGATTCACGAACCAAAAACACAGACCTCACACCCGCCCCCCTCACCGACAGCCCCACAGATCCACACGCCCACGCACACCACACACACCCGTTCAAACCACCAAGCGACCCTACCAACCCCTTTGTTCCCCAAAATCGTTATACTTTAACCATATGCGCCGTTTCACGTGCGAACACTGCAGCTGCCACTGCCACTGCCTGCGCAAACAAGGAGTAAAATCCACCAAAAATGCACCAAAAAGTGCGCTCCGAATAGTGCAGAACCACAAATAGTGCAGAACCGCAAACAGTGCAGCTCACACAAACAGCGTATGCGTACCCATCCGACCAATTACAAAACACCCAAACCACTGAAACCTCAAACTGCCAACACCTCGCAAACAAAGCTCGCTTCCATAAAAAGTAAAAGAGTATGTGAGCATCACGGCAGCCCAGGATTCATAAGGATTCATAAGGATTCATCATGAACAAAGCCATTATTACCGTTGTAGGACACGATACTGTGGGTATTATTGCTCGCGTCTGCACATATTTATCTGATTCTCACGTCAATGTTCTCGACATCTCGCAGACCATTATTGACGGTTTCTTTAACATGATGATGATTGTGGACTATTCTGAATCCACTGTTGATTTTGCTGAGCTCAACAGCCAACTAGAAAGTATCGGCGACGAGATTGGCGTAAATGTGCGTTGCCAGCGTGAAGAGATCTTTACCAAGATGCATCGCATCTAAGTTTCGCGAACCGTCTATTACACTTTAGGAGGCATTGTCATGCTGAATATTATGGAGGTCCACGAGACCAATAAGATGATCGAGCAAGAAAAGCTTGATGTGCGCACAATTACTATGGGTATTTCTTTGTTGGACTGCATAAGCGACGATGTAGATACAGTCTGCGACAAGATTTACACCAAAATCACCACCTATGCTAAAGATCTCATTAAGGTCGGTGAAGATATTGAACGCGATTATGGCATCCCTATCGTCAATAAGCGCATTTCAGTCACCCCAATTTCTCTTGTCGGAGCGAGCGCTTGCAAGACCACTGATGATTACGTAAAAATCTGCCAGACCTTAGATCGCGCTGCCAAAACAGTAGGCGTAAACTTCTTAGGCGGATTCTCTGCGCTTGTATCAAAAGGTATGACCCCATCTGAGGAACTGTTGATTCGTTCACTCCCACAGGCGCTCTCCACCACTGATTTCGTCTGCGCTTCTGTCAACGTGGGCTCCACACGCACAGGCTTGGACATGGACGCCATCGCATTGATGGGCTCAGTTATTCGTGAAGTATCTGAAGCAACGGCAGATATTGATTCTTTGGGTAATGCCAAGCTCGTAGTCTTCTGCAATGCTCCTGACGATAATCCATTTATGGCTGGCGCTTTCCACGGCGTAACCGAAGGCGATGCTGTGATTAACGTAGGCGTCTCCGGTCCTGGTGTTGTTTCTCGTGCTTTGGACGAAGCAAAGGGCAAGGATTTTGAGTTCTTATGCGAAACCATTAAGCGTACGGCATTTAAGATTACTCGTGTAGGCCAGTTGGTTGCTCAAGAAGCATCAGCTCGTCTGGGTATTCCATTCGGCATTATTGATCTTTCGCTGGCTCCAACTCCTGCAGTCGGCGATTCTGTGGGCGAGATTTTGGAAAAAATTGGACTCTCCCAAGTTGGCGGCCCTGGAACGACTGCTGCTTTGGCTATGCTCAACGATCAGGTCAAAAAGGGCGGCATTATGGCGTCCAGCTATGTGGGCGGTTTGTCTGGTGCTTTTATTCCTGTTTCTGAAGACAAGAATATGATTGATGCCGCAACGAACGGCAATCTGACTATTGAGAAGCTAGAAGCTATGACTTGTGTTTGCTCTGTTGGCCTAGATATGATTGCCATTCCAGGTGACACCTCTGCTGCCACAATTTCAGGCATTATTGCTGACGAAGCTGCCATTGGCATGATTAATCAGAAAACTACTGCAGTACGTGTTATTCCTGTTATCGGCAAGAAGGTTGGAGACACCGCAGAATTTGGAGGCTTGCTTGGCCGCGCTCCTATTATGCCGGTCAATACTTCAGATTGCTCTGAATTTGTGTATCGCGGAGGTCATATTCCAGCACCAGTACACAGCTTTAAGAACTAAATCACAAGCATTAAAACAGTAAAGCCTTGAGGTGGCAGAGTTTTTGAACCGCTCCCCGTTTATGCATGAAACTATTTTAGAGTCGCATAAACACGAAGTAGTTCAGATCTGTCACCTCATTATTTTTACTCCTGATTTTTTAGTCCTTTGCAAGCTGACGAGGGCTTAACATATAAAACAGCACAACATACGCAGCACGCCTGCACTCATGGAATATTCGCTTCGATGCAGTAAAACCGCAGGGTTTACGACGCACGGTTGAGATATAAAACGAGTGGGTTTACACATTAAATATGTAAACCCACTCCATTTATTGCAAGAAGTATACGAGGAAATGAGATGACTACTTCACACGCTGCGCAGGCTCTGAAGCCACCACAGCCAAAGCACGAGGAGCATTCCACCTACGGCTTTCAAATTCATCAGCAATTTTCTGCGCAATCACTTCAGCTTGACCTTCGTCAACAAGAGCAATAATTGAACCGCCGAAGCCACCACCGGTCATACGAGCGCCGTATGCTCCTTCAGCACGAGCCACATCTACTGCCACATCGAGTTGAGGTACGGTCACTTCATAATCATCACGCAAAGAATCATGTGATGCATTGAAAAGTTTGCCAGAAAGTGCAATATCACCTGCTTGGAACGCCTCCACAAACTCGGTAACACGACCAATTTCTGTCAATACGTGACGTACACGCTTTTTCGCTTCCGCAGAATCAAGCTGAGCAATAACGCTATCCACAGCCTCACCGCGTTCGGCGGCAGGCAAAGCATTAACGCGGTCAGCGAGCACACGCAATGACTCTACGCCCAAAGTAGCAGCAGATTCTTCACACATACGACGTCGAGCTTCATACTGGCCGTCATTCAAGGAATGAGGAGCTTGCGTATCCAAAACCAAGAGTTCCAGGCCACGCTTGCTGAGATCAAAATCATGTTGAGATACGCTCTCTACAGCAGAAAGTGCAGGATCGCAGTCCAAAAGCAATGCTTTGCCTGCTTGGCAACGTAAAGATGCAGACTGATCCAATCCGCCGGTAGCAGCTCCAGCCATGTCATTTTCAGCGCTCATAGCCATGCGCACCAAAGTAACACGACCTTCATCAGTAGATCCAAAACCTAAGTCATACACATCATCCAAGGCCAAAGCAGTGGAGCAGGTCATAGCTGCGGACGAGCTCAAACCACCGCCCAAAGGCACGCAGGAAGCAAAAGCTGCATCGAAGCCACGCACATTGCGACCAAAGTCAGCATTGCGCATTGCCCATGCCACTCCCGCAGGGTAAGCAGCCCATCCTTCAACATCACCAGCTTGCAAACCGTCTAAATCAACTTCGGTTACTTTACCATCCGATAGCGTGGAAATCACGCGCACTGTTGTATCTTCACGAGGTCGCAAAGCAATATATGTGCGATGAGGTAACGCAATAGGCAAACATAAGCCATTGTTGTAATCAGTATGCTCGCCAATCAAATTCACGCGACCAGGTGCATCCCACACGCCTGCAGGCTCTTCACCAAAAGCAGAACGGAACAGTTCAGTAGCCTCGCGCACACCGTCGTCAACGCTCAGAGCATCAATAAATTCAATCTGTGCCATGTTCTCATACTCCAGCTCTAGTCAGTAACATTCGAAATATCAATAGAACCAAGCTCATGGAATCGAGCAGCAATCTTTTCTGGAGTCGTGTCAGAAATCCATGCAGCCATACCTGATTCAGAGCCAGCAAGATACTTAATTTTGTTTGCAGAGCGCCTAAAGGAGAAGAACTGCAAGTTAAGACGGTAATTTTCACGACGTTCATCATGAATTGGAGCTTGATGCCATGCAGAAATATATGGCAGATCCATGCCCTTGCCGTCACCGGTATCAAAGAATGCGTTACCGCGTTTAAGCAACTGGGAATACATCTGAGCTAGCCCCCAACGCTCATTATCGTTGAGTTCATCCAGAGTGCGCACGTCATCACGCACAGGCTGAACATGAACCTCCAGCGGCCAACGTGCAGCAGCTGGCACGTAACCAATCCACGTGTCATTGCACAAAACAATGCGATCTTCAGCTTCGATTTCCGCTTTCTTTAAATCAGTCAGCAAATCGGAACCATTTTTCTCAAAATAGGCTTGCGTATGCTGCAGCTCAGTTTCCAAACGAGGAGCAATAAATGGATAGCAGTAAATCTGACCGTGAGGGTGTGCCAAAGAAACACCAATTTCCTGACCGTGATTTTCAAATGGGAAAATCTGCTCAATACCTTCAATGGAGCTAATTTCTGCCGTGCGGAAAGCCCAAGCCTCTACAACAGTACGCATACGCTTGAGAGTTAAATCTGCAGGAAGTCCTGTTTCATTAGGATCAAAGCACACTACTTCGCAACGACCCACTGCTGGCTTAGACTTCCACAGCGGATTGCCGTCAACATAGCTAACTTCGTCTGGAACACCAGGAATACGGGTCATGGATGGGAAGCGGTTCTCAAAAACGACCACGTTGTAATCAGTGTCAGGCACTTCTCCGTCTTGATATGGATCACCTGGTTTACGTGCTGCCAATGGGTTTCCTGAAGCAGTAGCACCAGGGCCAGCAGTAATCGGACGATTCATACGAGCGGTAGCCATAGGAATCCAGTCCCCAGTCAAAGGATCTTGACGCATTTGAGGAGCCTGCACTGGCATAGGATTGCCCTCGCCATCAATTCCTGGCTCATAACGATTGGCAAGAACACGAGGATCTGTCAGCTCGCGAGTTTTCTCACCAGATACATACTCAGGATCGTCATCTAGATAGAAGAAATCTCGACCATCAGACAACGTTGTCTGTGAAATACGAATATTATTGCGGGCATAATCGCCTGGCTCATAATTATTAAATGAAGTCATAGTTCACAGTATAGCAAAAAATTGTACCAATGTGTGCCTTTTTGTGACTTTTTGTAATAAAAATATCTCAGCTTCGATTACGACCGCAACAGTCATTACATCTTGCCGTCAGAAGAACAGTTCACAACGGCCACAACAAGCTACCCCTCAACCAAACAGCACTTAGTCCGCAACAATAAGCGTATGCGCCACCTCACGCGTTGCTGCTACATCTTCGGGACTAATTCCAGAGTCGGTAATAATAATATCCACGTCATCAAAGCCAGCAAACAAAGATAGCGACGTCAGCTGCCACTTTGTGTGATCAGTGAGCACAATGGTCTTATTCGCAATAGACATCAGCGCTGCTGCCGTAGAAGATTCCAAGGAATTCGGAGTTAAAAATCCGCGCGGAACAGACACTGAATGCGTCCCCAAAAACAGCAAATTCACACGCAACGAAGAAATAACACGATCTGCCAAAGGCCCCACGAGAGAGTTGGAGCGCGTAGTCACTCCTCCAGTCACAATAACTTCTACGTCTTTATTTTCAGCTGTTTGCACAAGCTCTGCTACCGGCAACGAATTTGTCAGAATGGTAATGCCAGTAGAATTTTCGCTTTCCAACAAGTGTTGAGCAAATACGTATGTTGTAGATCCACCGCCAATAGCAATCACATCACCTGGCTGAACAAGTTCTACCGCTTTCATAGCGATAGAATCTTTAAGCCCCACATCCATTTGCGATTTCACAGCAAACAAAGGTTCAGCTAACAGAGTAGAGCTAGACACCGCACCACCATGCACGCGCTTAACAAGACCTTTATCAGCAAGTTCAGCAATATCACGACGAATAGTCATCGCTGATACACCAAATTCCTCAGCTAAACCAGCAATACGCACAGCGCCGCGCGTACGCAACCGTCCGAGTATTAATTGTTGTCTTTGTGATGAAATCATGTGAACATTATCTCACATGATACGTGTATTAACCAAACACAACGACTCAATTTTTGAATAATTGTCGTGTTGCACCTTAAGAATTCAGCACTAGACATTATTATTAGTAAAAGGATTTACCTTATTACTTGCGTTGACACCAACGAAACGAGGAAGCATGGTCGCTGATTCGCACATTATGAACGATAACTTAAACTCGCTAGAGCAGACTTTGCGCTACACCGCGCTCTTTGAGCACGTGCCATTAGAAGATGCCCGGCAGCTCCTGCCGTATCTGCAACGTCATAGGTTTGCCAAAGGCGAGTATATCTTCCATGAAGGCGATGAAGACACCAATATGTACATTATTGAGCGTGGTCGCATTAAGCTGACACGCGAATCCTACGATCATCGAGTGCAGCTCCTCAGCATTTCTGGCGCAGGTGAAATTGCGGGCGAAATCCCTGTTTTTGACCCGAAGGGAGGTCCTCGCACAGCGTCAGCAGTGAGCATGGTAAACGACACTACAACTCTTTCTCTCACTTCAGAAGTGCTATTTTCCTGGCTGGATGAACACCCACGCGTTGCTGTTAATATGCTAGAAGTCTTAGCTCGACGTATGCGCATGAACAATGAGCGCATTAGCGACCTTGTCTTTATGGATGTTCCTGCACGACTGTCTAAAACCCTTATTGATTTAGCTAAGAGATTTGGCGAGCCAGGCGTTCAAGGTTTAGTTGTGCCTCATGATTTAACACAAGAAGAATTGGCTCAGCTCGTGGGCACCTCACGCGAAACAGTCAATAAAGCTTTGATGGACTTTACCAACCGCGGGTGGATTGCTCGCGAAGGGCGCACGATTATTATTTATCAGCCTGGTAATTTGATTTTGCGCGCACGTCATTAAGGCTTACATCATTTCTAGATAGAACGTTTTTCAAGGATAATAAAACAGCTACTGTGTATTGTGGTGATTATATTCGCCACAATACACTTTCGTAGGAATATTGTGCGGTCATTTTTATTCAGCCTTCATTAGGCAGGGCATCACGCTAAAATGTTGCCTATGTCTGAACAAACAGGGAAGAAAAAACTTACTGCTAAGCGTGTGTTCACGCTTCTTTTATCGTATGTATTATTCTGTGTGATGGGTGGCGTGGTAGCTTCTGGCATTGTTATGCCAGCAGTTGTGGGCACTAGCCTCTTGACGAACGCCATTGAACCACAGATGAGCGCAGGCTTAGATAACGTCAAGTTTAATTTGGAAGATCTTCCACAGCAGTCACGTATGTATGCATCAGATGGCACCACACTGATTGCTACTTTCTACACACAAAACCGCATTATTGTACCTCTGAAAGATATTTCTCAGGTGATGCAACAAGCTGTGGTAGCGCGCGAAGACCGTCGTTTCTTCGACCATGCTGGCGTTGACCCAGCGGGCGTTTTACGTGCTTTTATTCAGACATATGTAACCAAAGGCGATACGCAAGGTGGATCGACTCTTACACAACAGTATGTGAAGAATATCCTTATTGATCAGGCAAATAATGAAGATGATCCAATTGCTGCGTATCATGCTCATGAAGACACCATTGCCCGTAAACTTCGCGAAATGTTACTGGCTGTGCAATTGGAGAAAACCTATTCTAAAGCTGAAATTCTGCAGGGATACCTCAATATTGCGCAGTTCGGTTCCGGTGTTTACGGCGTGGAAACAGCTGCTCGTCGTTACTTTAACGTCAGCGCTAAAGATTTAAATCTTGGTCAAGCAGCTCTGATTGCCTCTATCACCAAGAATCCTCAAGCTTATGATCCTACTTTGCATCCTCAGGCGGCTCAACAACAACGTGATTTAGTGCTCGACCTTATGCAAAATCAGGGCTACGCCACAGCCGCACAAGTGCAAGAAGCTAAAGCGGTCAAGATTGAAGATATGCTCAATGTGCAGTCTGTTCCTGTAGGCTGCCAAACTGCAGGAGATTCTGCATATTTCTGTGACTACGTGGTCAATAAGATTATGCAGTCACCGCAGTTCGGCGAAACGCAAGAAGACCGCCGTAAATTGCTGTATCAGGGTGGGTTAAGCATTACAACAACCATGGATGTAAAAGCTCAAAATGCTGCTTCTCAACAAGTGCGCGCTGCCATTCCAGAAGAAGATCCATCGGGAATTGAATCCGTCTTAGCTGCTATTCGCCCAGGGACTGGTGAAGTATTAGCCTTAGCGCAAAATCGTACCTACGATGCAACGGCGGACGCATCGGGCACACATACAGCTATTAATTATGCCGTAGATCAAGGTGATGGTGGTGGACAAGGCATGTCACCTGGTTCTACTTTCAAAGCGATTAACCTCGCATCATGGTTACAAAATGGCCATTATGCTAATGAACCATTAACAACATCCACCTCCTATGCTAATGCAAGCTTCCCTTGTAACTCCACAACTACTGGCGTATGGTCTGTTCAAAATGCTGAAGGAGGAACTGTTAGAATAGAAACTCCATACCAAGGTATTTTGAAGTCTCACAACACCACTCAGGCATCGATGGCTCAAAAGATTGGTTTATGCGCTATTGCTGATACTGCAACAGCCATGGGATATCACAATGCTATTACCAAGCAAAGTGATATTCATGACACGATGTTTGCTCCAATGATTATTGGTTCCGTGAATGCTTCCCCACTAACCATGGCTAATGTATATGCAACTATTGCCGCCAATGGCGTAAAGTGCGATCCTATTGCTATTTCCAAAGTAGAAAAGGACGGTAAAGAATACGAAGTTCCTTCTGCTAACTGCACCCAGGCAATCCCATCCAACGTTGCTCAAACAGTTGCATACGTACTGAATAAGTCCGCAACATCAGGTTTGGCACAAGAAGTCAATATTCCAAATCGTAAGACTTTTGCTAAAACTGGTACTGCAGAATCCAACTTCCTATCTTCAGCTGCATTTACCAATGGCGTATCTGCTTTTGCTGTTGCCGGAAATATGGAAACTCTCAAGTCGTTGAATGGTTTGCGCATCAATGGAGTTTACCGTGCGAATTGGTATGGTATGTATATTGCCGCGCCAATGCTCAAGAACTTCTTGAGTCAATACACTACTGAGGCAAATATTCCAGACGATCCTAATTATGGAGTGGCAGATAATGTGTTGATGAACGGGTCAGGCCGTTCATCATCTTCTACTGTTTCTCGTAGCACATCACGGGAAACTCAAGGTCAGTAACCCACTTTAAGTAAATATTAAATCATCTATGTGCTCTCTGCTGTACAAGTGGGGAGCACATATTTTATGCCGTCGCATAATCTCAGATATAAAAAGTGGATACGTACTTATCTGGCACGTATCCACACTGGCAAGTTTTACGAAGTCTCTCGTATCTGTATCCGCTAATCTACATCCACTCCCACAGCTTCTTCAATGGAGTTAAAGCCATCGCGACGCAGCAGGCTGGCAAGACCACGTTTAAGCACTGTAATATTTTGCGGACCGCGATACATCAGCGAGGTAATGAACATAACAAGGCTAGAGCCCTTACGAATCTTGGCATAGGCTTGTTCAGGAGTAAAAACACCGCCAATTCCAGCAAGAGCAAAACGGTTATGATACTCACGGAAAGTTTTCTCAAGAATCGCATTATTAATACCCTCAGCAGGCAGCCCAGAAATACCGCCAGCCCATTCTTCAGGAATATCTAAGCCTGTGCGATCTTTACGTAAATTCGCAATTGATAAGCCTTGCACATTATGATCAGCCAGAACGTCCACAAGTTCCTTGAACTCTTCCCAGCTCTTATCGCTTGGCATTTTCACTAAAACAGGCTGCGTGCGATCAATCGTATCGAGTTCGGTAAAAAGTTTATCGAGATTGTCAGGCTGAGTAAACTGCTCCCCTACGCGCGTATTTGGGCAAGATATATTAATTTCCAACATGTGCGTCCGGTTAGCTGCACGACGGAAAGACTTCGCATAATCAGCCACACCTTCAGAAATATCTCCTGTTTTATTGTCATTAGTGCGCGCAATCGAGGCAGAAATACGCATAGACTGCGCATTCATATAAGCCTTTTCAATGCGTGGCATCACCATGGCAATACCATCATTTGCTAAACCTACATGAACCATCATGGAGGCATATTCAGGCAAACGATGGAACCAAGGGCGTGCGTTGCCAGGACATGGACGTGAAGTGATAGATCCTACGGTTTCAAAGCCAAAACCTGCATGATCAAGCAGCACTGGTAAATCACAATTCTTATCCAATCCAGCAGACAGCCCAAAAGGATTGTGGAACTGAATACCCATAACCTCAGTTTCTAAAATTGGATCAGTGTAATCAATCATGCCACGCAAAGCCCACATCAGTGGTGGAATATTGCGAGTTATTTTAGCAAATTGAATCATCTGATCATGCGCTTCATCAGGCGAATGATCAAAAACAATAGGCTTAACAGCTTCTTTATATGCTAGCTGGAACAATCCAGTACTAGCTTTATTCACTGTATCGCGAATAATATTGTCACTTACATATCCCATAATGCCTCCTCGCTGTGCTTATTCTACTCTATCAACTACGCAATAGCGTGAGTCCACGCAAAGCTTTCAAACTTTTCATGTGCAAGTTGTTCGGCTTCCTGAATAGTTTGTTCATCTAACGCGCCATGCTTCGTGTGAGGAATAATGCTTAATGCCTGGTGCTGTAAGGCTGCACAGAGATCATCACGGTTTAAGTCTGTTTGACTTTTGAGCGGATCAACTCTTTTGGCAGCTGATTTTACGGCTTTATCCGAAATTTTCTCACGCGAAATGCGCAGTACGTCCATCATTCGTGCAGCGTCAATATCGTATGCCATAGTCACATGATGCAGTACACAACCTGGCCCGTCTACAGTGTGCGAGCGAAAAAGACGTTGCGCAGCTCCACCGATTTTGCCCGCTGGAGAAGTAATATCATTAATTGGTTTATATTGCGCTTGAATACCCAGATTATTAAGAGCTAGAAGAGCCCATTCATCACAACGTTTATAGGCTTCATAACCGCTGACTCCGCTGAGAAAGTCTGCAGGAACATAGAGTGAATAGGTAATAGTATTGCCTGGCTCTACGAACATGGCCCCGCCGCCGGTAATGCGACGCACCACACTGAAATCAAGATCCTTGGCACGCTGCTCATCGACTTCATTGCTCAGACTTTGATGCAAGCCAATAATCACAGCATTCCCCGCCCACTGCCAAAAACGCAGTGTCGGTTCACGCTGCCCTTGCGCCACTTGCCGAGCCAAAAGTTCATCAAGTGCCATATGCATGGCTGGAGTGTGCGGCTGGTCATCGTCCAGCACAGTCAGGTGCAGATTGTTCCACGTGAAACTTAGCGCATCAATACTGTCCTTGTGCTGCGCTTCACCACGAGGCGCAGCTGAAGGAATGTTTTCACCGCGAGCGCGCGCTAGTGCTTTATCGAGAGCCTCTGCGCTCAATCCCACACACTGCGCTGTGGGATAAGCCCGATGCACAGCATCCATTGCTGCTTGACCACTTGCCACGCATAAGGTGCGTTCTATAAGCTGCACTACTGCGTTAGGATTATCGACTCCATCAATAAAAAAATCACCGTCGAGCACTACGCGTTGAAGAGCATCATCGATGTCATACACCTGAACGGCTACAAGTTTGCCCCCAGGAATTTTATATTCACCGCGGCGAATACGTAAACGTCCTGAGGGCTTGGGAACTGATATGTGCATATCCTCTATTTTAGAGGCGCGCTAGAATATCTTCACCAACTTGATGAGTGGAACGCTGAGTGGATCCTTTTTCAGCAATATCTGCTTCAACTGCTGTTTCAATACGTTCAGCTGCATCGTCCAAACCAAGATGACGTAAGAGCATTGCAGCAGATAAAATTGCCGCTGTTGGATTAGCAATGCCTTGGCCAGCAATATCTGGAGCTGATCCATGGATTGGTTCGAACATGGATGGATATGTGCCGCTTGCATTGATATTTCCCGATGCAGAATATCCAACACCGCCTACAACTGCTCCTGCTTCATCGGTAATAATATCACCGAAGAGGTTGTCGGTAAGAATAACGTCGAAACGACCAGGATCGGTCACAATAAAAATGGTTGTTGCATCAATATGTAAGTAATCGTGGCTAACCTCTGGATATTCAGCTGCAACTTCATTGACGATGCGCTGCCACATATCTCCTGCATTCACCAGAACGTTTTTCTTGTGGACAAGAGTAACGTGCTTGCGGCGCTTCATAGCTAGTTCGAAGGCATAGCGCACGGTTCTTTCTACGCCATGTGCAGAATTAATAGAAACTTCAGTTGCCACCTGCTGGTTTGTACCCGCATGAGTAGAACCACCTGCGCCTGCATACAGACCTTCAGTTCCTTCACGCACCACAACGAAATCAATGTCGCCCGGATTCGCCAAAGGTGAGGTCACACCTTTATACAGTTTGGAAGGACGCAGATTAATATAGTGATCGAGCGCAAAACGCATTTTCAGCAGCAGTCCACGCTCTAAAACGCCTGCTTTAACGCGTGGATCTCCGATAGCGCCAAGCAAGATAGCATCGTTTTTCTTAATATCCTCGAGAATGTCATCATCAAGAATAACGCCATCACGCAAATAGCGGTCCGCACCTAAATCAAAATGAGTGTAGGTGAATTCAGCTACGCCTTGAGTAGCTTTTTCCATAACTGCTTGAGCTTCTGGAGTTATCTCTTTTCCAATGCCATCACCAGGAATAACGGCAATGTTAAAATTCTGTGTTTGAGTCATGCCCCCAAGTTTATGGGGGCACAATCATAAAATGGGCACCATGTCCGCTAGTTGGACAACCCCATGATGTCGAGGCACCAAGCATTCTCGATAGAAACTTCTTCCCACTGCTTATAGCGTCCCGTTACACCACCATGTCCTGCTTCAACTTCAATCTTGGCGAAGGCTTCAACACCAACCTCTGGCTCATTTAAACGCGATATCCATTTCAGAGGTTCTACATACAGCACACGCGTGTCATTCATGGAGGTAGTAATAAAAATAACAGGGAAATGTTTCGTTCCGAAAGCTGCCTCACGCTGAACTGCCGTCATCACATTTTCATATGGAGTATAGGACTTCATATACGCGTAGACCTGCGCATTATGGAGAGGGTCTCCCCATTCATCCCATTCGGTAACTGTCAACGGCAAAGATTCATCCAAAATAGACGTGAGCGCATCAACGAAAGGTACATCCGCTTCAATACCCGCATAGAGGAACGGTGCCTGATTCGCCACAGCTCCCATCAGTAATCCACCGGCAGATCCACCGTTAGCTACTGTACGGCGAGCATCGGCAATACCGGCTGCTTGCAAAGCTGCGGTAACATCAACAAAATCATTAAAAGTATTGATTTTATTAAGACGCCGGCCTTGCTCATACCATGCACGCCCCATTTCGCCGCCTCCGCGAATGTGCGCTACAGCAAAAATAACACCTCGATCGAGCACGCTTGGACGTGCAACAGATACTCCTGGCCCCATGCTGCTTTCGTAAGAACCATAACCGGTAATAAACATGGGAGCTGCCCCAGCAGCTGACTGACGCTCCTGCGCATCAAACATAGTAGATAATTCAGGTGCACTCAGTTCAGTGTTATCTGCTGGCATATTATCGAGAGCTGACACCATTCCGCGCTTCCACACCAAAGATACAGGCACACGCACACCGTCACGCACGGTTACCCACAGACGGCGCTCCGCATAAGCATTTTCATCATAATTGAGCACGGTAGCGCGCTTGAGTAAACGATCCTCACCGGTAAGAGGATTCAGTTCACGCAATTGACTTGGACGCGTATACGACCCAAAGCTATAGCGCACCACAGGAGCCTCATACGATGGATTAGCAGCAAAACCAATAGCCTGCAGCACCGAGGAATCATTCTCCCCCAGAGTTTTGAAGCTCCATGGACGACCAGCCTGCCAATCCTCAAAAGCCTGCTTTTTTGACATAATAGCGCAGTGATGTAAACCGTTAGCGCGATAACTGAATGTAATAAAGTCCTTATAAATTCCCAAGCCGCCAATTTGCAAGCCTGCAGTGCCTTGAATAATAGCAGGGTTAATTTCATTAAAATATGGCGTACTTACTGATTTTTCACGATCCTGAGCATTCGCTTGCTCACACCCATAATCAGAGCCAACAGCAATACAGTCACCATCACCCAAAGCATATGTCCCCTGATGTTTTCGCATATCAATCAGGTCAATTTCAAAATTTGGATGATTGACATTGTGTACCACCACAGCTACGGGAATATCCTCGCCGTGCTCACCCATACCTTCAAAGTGAGCAAAACTCACATCATATTCCACACCATCTTGACGTGGAATAAATGCTTCAAAACGCGCAGCTTGCGGGTGATTATCTGGCATAAGCAGACCATCAATATCGTCAACGCGTAAATGCAGAACTTCACTCGTTGTTTTAGAGCTGGATTCAATAATAATCATGGACTCATCAAAAGATAGCCCGCACCCAATCCAAAAACGTTCATCAGATTCATAAAAAATGCGTGTATCCTCAGCAACTGGAGTGCCTATCCGATGCAGCCAAATTTCACAAGGACGCCAGGCATCATCAGTACGCGTATAAAAAATCCACTGCCCATCAGGAGTTGTGAACGAACCTGGACTGACATTCTCAATAACCTCTGGTAGATCCTTCCCCGTTGCAAGATTGCGCACATGCACGTCATAGCGTTCATTACCCGTTGTATCAACGCTAAAAACCAAAAGATTGCCGGCTTTATCTAAATCTAATCCGCCAGAACGGAAGAAGTCATGCCCTGCGGATTCCTTATTGGCATCAAAAATAATTTCTTCGCCGTCTAATGTAGTGTCTGGCTCAATAATAGGCGCCGTCCAATCATCAGCATCAGTAATAGGCACACGGCACTGCATGCCATACTGCTTACCTTCCTGAGTACGCGCAAAATACCAATAGTTACCAATGCGCGTTGGCACACTCATATCTGTTTCTTGCACACGACTTTTCAGCTCGTTAAACAAAGTCTGTTTGAGTGGCTGCAAGTGTTGAACGATTTTATCTGATACGGCATTATGCGCAGCTACATAATCACGCACCTGAGCGCTATCTTTATCGCGTAACCACTCATAGTTATCAATAAAAGTGTCTCCGTGATGAATACGCTGGTGAGGTTTTTGAACGGCATGAGGAATGTCGGCATGATTAACGCCATGAGCAGTCAAAAAATCAGTCATTAATGTTTACGTTTCTGTGAAGAGGTGGATACTGCTAAAGCTTCAAGCATCGGCAACATGGTATGCATCAGGCTCACACCAGACTGCCCATAAAAAACAGGAACGTCCACATCCGGAGTGCTCGTAGCAGTGAGCATAGATTGTAGATCCTTTTCATCATGGCGCAGCTGGCGGATTCCAATAGCAAGAATACGTCCAGGATATAGCCGTGTTAAACGAGCATAAGTAATTGGATCTTGCTGACCATCATCGCCTAGAAGAATAAACTTCATATTCGGAAAATCCGACATCAACTGTTGCACAAATTCCAACTTGTGCTGCACTCCCGTGGGAATAAAAGTTTTTGGACGCGGATCAATATCGCGCAGCAAAATCGGACCTTGAGGGAAACCGTGCGTACGTATTAATTCACGAATTGTTCCTTCTACATTCCACGGAGAAGTAGATAAGTAGAAGAACGGCGCGTCTGGAAAAAGATCAGCGATCTTATTGTAGAAAACACTCATACCCGGAACAGTTGTACGGTTACGAGGATTCACAAACAAGAATTTCATGGCTGCTCGTGCCATTTGAGGCACTTGAGAGACCATAATCGTGTCATCCACATCAGAAATAATGCCGACGGGTGAACCATCAGGGCTAATGAACAATGGTGACGATACTGCCGGACGATTACCGACCGCATAGGTAATTGTGTGCATTCCCGGAGTCATATCGCGTGGCGCCAGCAAATCTAAATATCCATGAGAATCCGATTTAATAGCACTCACCGATGATTGCGCTAAAGAATTCACAGAATCAAACTTCGAAAGATCACCTATTTGAGCAGTGAGCACCGGAATACCATCAATACTTACACGCACAGGCACGCGTGGAGCTGGAACCATAAAAATATTACGAATTCCACGACCTAACCTGCGTCTAAAAGTTTTCATGGGAGAACCATATACAGTGCGGCAAATAATGCGCGAAAACTTCGTGGTGCCGTAGCCCACATAAGGTTCAACATATGGTTTCCACCCAGCTTTGCGAGCGCTCGGCATGGATAGCGCATACCAGGCACCAAAAATACCCGTCACTGCGTGTCTAGCTAACTGCACCAGTGGCGGCTTTTTCTCAGTGCGTTCACGCACAGATGGTCGGTCAATAGTCGTACGCGCACGCTGCGCCAGAATAGGGTGCGTTCCCCGACCAGCAGCCTTCGTCTGTGTTGAGTTCTTATCACGAGTGCTCTTGCCGTGTTGCACCGCTGAAGACTGCACCTGTGAAGACTGCGCAGCACGAGGCTCAGTCGACTGATAAGCGGATTGAGAACTGTTATTTGGCAATGGCGGCATAGCTTTCTGCAGTTAAGAGTTCAGGTTCGTCATCGTCAAGTTCAATTTTGAGAATCCAGCCCTCACCGTAGGGATCATTATTAATCACTTCTGGATCATCCACTACTGCTTGGTTGATATAACGCACGGTTCCCGACACTGGCATCACCATAGTAGAAATAGCCTTAGCTGATTCTAATTCCACTGGCTCATCACCAGCCTGGACTTGTGTATCTACATCAGGCAAATCCACAAATACAAGATCACCCAGCTGTTCTGCGGCATATTCTGTAATGCCTAAAACTGCTGGAGAACTCGATGTATCAATCCATACGTGGTCGTCTGAGTAATTCAGATGATCTGGGATACTTAAATTTGGTGTATGTTGCGTATTTTCACTCATAGTTTTATCTTAGCGCAATTCAGTACCGTACCACTGCTCAATCATGCGCAAAGCGATAGACGCTCGTCCCGGTAATTCGATGCGACCTAAAGCTAAGGCATCCATAAATTCATCCCGTGTAAACCATTGCGCATCAGCTACTTCGCGCGTATCCAATGTTAAACGAGTATCCGTAGCACGTGCGCCATAGGCTAACATGAGTGAGCCTGGGAATGGCCATGGTTGAGAACCCACATAATGCAGGCTATCGACTAGTATGCCCAGCTCTTCTTGAACTTCGCGATGCACCGCATGCTCTACATTTTCTCCAACCTCTACAAAGCCAGAGCACACGGAGTATACGTTATTATCCCACGCCTTGTTATGCTGCAAAACAATACGATCACTATCGTCGGTAATGCGCACAATCATCGACGGTTCAATACGTGGAAAGTGAATATGTTGTTCTGTTCCCGTGCACTGTACTGCCCAACCACCGTTAGTATTGAGCGTAGATGCGCCGCAATACCCGCAATATCGAGCTTTGCTATGCCATAATGCCAGACCTTGAGCCATCGTAGCGAGTTGGGCATGATGAGCTGAGAGTAGCCCAGCACACTGACGGAAAATTGGCCAATCATACTGAAGTAGAGCACGCTGAATAAAGGTATTCATCACAGCATTATGCGTTGCCTTGTCCCCCAAAGCATCCATATCTACAGCCACATAGGTGCGCTGCTCACGATGTGCCTCATCAAGCAACTGCCCTAAGAAATACAAGGCATCAGGATATTTACTCAAGGTGTCAGCCACATACGAGCCAGCCAACTCCACCAGTCGACGCATATGCCCAGTTTGCATAGCCGACTGGATACCTGTTTTTGCTAAAGCAATGCGTGAATTTCTCACTAGAACAACGAAGGTATGTTCATCGTGAAGAACTTCGAGCCAGCCTTCACGCGTAATTTTCTCACGGCTATTAATATTCCAATTCACTGCTCCGCTCGCTAGCGGAATATTTTTCAGTTGCTCCCCCATGCGCAAAGATTCAGGACTCAACCCTAAGCGAGGTGATGAATAGTGGGTTGCAGTCTGCGATGCGCCAGTGGCCTCTTGAGATTCATATACATCACGTATTAACTGCTCTAGAGCATGGGCTACCTGGGCAGGTTTTTCAAAAGAACTAAAATGACCGCAATCGTCAATTTCTGTGAAGCGTACAGATGCGTTACTCATAGCTTCAGCTATAGGACGCATAATGTGAGGAGCAGACGATGGATCTAAAGAGCCGCTAATAACTGCTGCTGGCACATGAATTTTCTCTAAAGTGTCGTTGTCATCACGGCGACCAGCTGCCATGCGCTGACGCCACGCCACACCTGCTGGAGTTTGGGAAGAAATCCACTGCATGAAAGTATCAATGTATTCAGAAGATTTTTTGAACGTAGAATCACCATCAGCAGGGCGAGCAAAATGGAAAACTGGTTCAAGAGTAGCTTCATCTTCCGCCCGACGTGCGCTTTCCAGACGGTTCGCGCGCTGCTCACTGGTATCTGCATCTGCTTTCGTATCACATAAAGCAAGACCAGCAACTGCATCAGGGAATTGACGCACAATAGATAAAGTGGCGTATCCTCCCATAGAAATTCCCACATACATCGCTTTGTGATAGCCCATGGACTGCACTGCATGCACAATTGACGAAGCCATACGATCCATAGCTTCCACATAGGCGCCATCGTCAGCAATGTCACCCACATAACGCACATCAGGAACAGGATTTGTGCCAGCTCCTGGCATATCAACAGCCAAAATCGTGGTATCAGGAAGGTTTGTCTGCTGCTCACACGCACGCACAAGTTCCACTGCAGTTTTATCCCACACATGATGGTCCACAGGGAAAGCATGAATAAGAACCATCGGAATATCTGTCTGCCCAGACGAAACAAGGGCACGATGATAGGTGTGCACGGGAATATCAAAGTACTTAATGGCCATAGTTGTACGCTACCACGCACGCTTTACTCTGCAATGCCATGATTGTGCAGAAAAGCGAACGCGCAAGAACTAAAAACGCACAAGCTAACATGCGTCTAGAAAACGCGAAGCTATCCACTCATCTGTATATCTTCGCTATATCTTCTGTATGCCTATAGCCCTGCCGATGTCAATGCTTGCATAACAATACGGTCAAAACCGTTAGGAAGTTGAGCTAAAAATTCTGGACTTAATGCGGTTTGTGGAGTTACCCATTCCACGTCCAAGGTCTCGTCCATAGGCTGGCAATCACCGGCAATGTCCACGATATAGCACAAAGCCACAGCGTGCTGACGCGAGTCAAAATACGGGCTTGCTCCTGGAGTTGGAAAGAATTCTGCCACCATAAAAGGCTGCAAAATAGGAGGAATATGCGCTAAAGTTATATCGCCTAAATCTTTCGAAATATTGCGCGCAATAGATTCGCGAATAGTTTCATGAAAAACAATTCTGCCCGTAATCAAAGTACGCGATACTGTGCTGTCTGCATCGTGCGCGGTAAGCAATGACCCCACATATGTAATACGGCCTAAATCATCTGTGCGCACGGGAACAACCACCACATACGGTAATGGAGTTTTACGCCGCACCTCATCAATGTCTGCACGTGCAAGCCAGCCTGGCGGATTATGCGAAGAGGAGCCGCGCATAAAATCGTCCGGAGTTATGTCATCAAATTCTCCGCGCTTACGACCTGCATCGAAATCGTCACTATCTGGAACTTCATCATTGAGAACTGGCATACACACTATTATGACACTTCACCCAGAGCAAAGTGAAGGGAATTTTCTCCATGCTTGACCTATTGAAACAGTTAAACTATGAGAAATATATTTGTGGGCTAAGCCCGCACCACCACGAAGGATACCCATGACAACCCAGATTATTGAAGAAGAGAAATTTAACGATATTATCAGCGAAAACGATATTGTGCTCGTAGATTTTTGGGCTACGTGGTGCCCTCCATGCCGCGCTTTTGGTCCTGTGTATGAAAAGGCATCTGATAAGCACGAGGATATTTATTTCGGTAAAGTTGATGTAGATCAGAATCAAAATCTCGCTCAGGCAGCGCAAATCCAAGCTGTTCCAACATTAATGGCTGTTAAGAACGGCACTGTGGTCTTTCAGCAGGCGGGAGCTTTAACTGCTTCTCAGCTAGAAAGCGTTATTGAGCAAGTGCGCTCTCTTGATCTTGACTCTGCTGAAAATGGAAGTGCAAGCTCTGAAGCTCAGAACTAAGCAAACATTACCGTATGGAAAACCGTAGCGAAGAAAAACCGTAGCGAAATTGTGGTGGATGCGCACACGTGTATTGTGTACATCCCCCACAACTGAAGACGGTGAGCATCTGAGCACTTCACGATATTTCACGAACGCTGTTCCTGTGGCTAGTATCACAAGCGCTCAACCTGACTTTGAACGCCTCTCGTGCTAAAATATGAGAAGTTTTGTTCATTGCCTTTGCATCAGTAAACTGCGCTACGAACTCTATATGCAGCGCACAGTACATACCACCCATGCGAAGAACAGATAATACATAATTGAATACTGATTCTTATTCGCCAATGTGAGGAGCTTTATGCCTGGTCGTCACGGACAACCGATCGTACCATTACATAAAAAAATGACGCGTAAGCACTGGATTGCAGTGACTGCAGGTGCTTTGGCAGTTGTTACTCTTGCTACCAGCACCGCCTTTGCAACAGTTCATTACTTTACGGCAGAACCTGCTTCACATCTTACGGCTTATTCAATTAATGATTTGGTTAGCAACAGCAAAGACGTATCCCGTAGCACTCTGCGCGCAGCATTAAAGAATAATGCAGGCGACGCTTCTGCAGACACTCAATATATTAAGGTTGTTATTAACGGTGCCTCGCGCATGGTTTTAGGCACTGATTTTACCGATGTTAAGTCTGTTCTCGCTGCTGGCAATATCACTTTGGAAGATACCGATTCAATTACACCTTCTTTAGATACTGCGGTAAAAGAATCAACCGTTATTAAAATTACTCGAGCAGACTCTACTATTGAAACTGTAGAACAGTCGCTTCCTTTCAACACGGTTGAAATTAAAGATGATTCCCTCCCAGAAGGCACCAAGAAGGTAACCGTTAAGGGTAAAGAAGGCATCGTAGAACAAACTAACTTAGTAACTAAGAATGGCGATTCCGTTATTTACACTTCAACAATTACGGAGTATGTAAAAGCTGCTCCAGTCAATGAAGAAGTACACGTGGGAACTAAAAAATCTACTGCTGTTCCTTCAACTGGATCCGCTCAATTAGGTACTACTGTTCCAGTAAGTGAAGCTCAAGCTATTGCACACGAGATGGTTCTTGCTCGTGGCTGGTCAGAATCTGACTTTACGGCTTTAGTTAACCTGTGGAATAAGGAATCTGGATGGCGCACAACCGCCGCAAATCCTTCTGGCGCATACGGGATTCCTCAAGCACTTCCAGGAAGTAAGATGGCATCTGCTGGCGCGGACTGGCAAACGAACGCCACAACCCAGATCACATGGGGAATAGGCTATATTGCCGGTCGCTATGGCACGCCTTCCGCCGCATGGGCACATTCTCAGGCATATAACTGGTATTAAAGAGCTGCTATTAAAAAGATAAGACTCGCATAGTTCAGGCGCTGGTTCATCACAATCAGCGCCTGAACTGTATTATCTGTGCTCTTATCTGCCTTTTGTACACATATTTAACATTCAGCATGGGCGTTTTCATCTCACACTGTGCAAGAATTGAGATATGAGTTACATCGAAGTACAGCACTGCTCCAAGTTTTATACTGTGGCAGATACAACAATCATCGCAAACAACGATGTAACTTTTAGCGTGAACAAAGGCGAACTTGCTATTATTTTAGGTGCTTCAGGAGCCGGTAAATCCACAATGCTCAATATTCTAGGCGGCATGGATACCTGCGATGAGGGCAATATTATTATTGACGGACGCGATATTTCCCATTACACCCCACGTGAGCTGACCGCATACCGACGCACTGATGTTGGCTTTGTTTTTCAATTTTATAATCTGATTTCTAATCTCACTGCCAAAGAAAACGTAGAATTTGCGTCTGAAGTTGTGCGTAATGCAATGGATCCGCAGGATGCTCTGAGCGCTGTGGGCTTAGCTGATCGCATGAATAATTTTCCTGCTCAGCTCTCCGGCGGCGAACAACAACGAGTAGCTATTGCACGCGCTATTGCTAAGAATCCGAAAATTTTGCTCTGTGACGAGCCAACGGGTGCTTTGGATTATCATACCGGCAAAGCTATTTTGCAGATTTTACAAGACATGAGCCGTAAACATGGCTCTACGGTTATTATTGTGACGCATAATTCGCTGATTGCCCCTATTGCAGACCGTGTTATTCGTATGGCTGATGGTTGTGTGCGCAGCATAGACATCAATGCGCATCCTCAACATATTGCAGATATTGAATGGTAGAGGAGCGCATCATGAGACTTCCCTACCGCACATTATGGAAGGATACATGGCGTTCTCTGCTGAAATCAAAAGGACGCTTCTTCTCCATAATGATTCTGCTCGCTATCGGTTCTTTCGCTTTAGTGGGGCTGAAAGTAACACCTCCTGATATGCGTTACACTGCACAGCATTATTTTGATGCACATTATTTAGCTGATATGCAGGTGATGAGCACGATGGGATTAGATCAGCATGATTGTGATCTCATACGCACTACGCAGGGTGTGAGCCGTGCGTCATGCGGATATTTTACTGATGTAACGCTTAACACCAGTAATACAGCAGTCAGAATTTTCTCCTCTGATTCGCGCATATCGACTTATGAACTTGTGTCTGGGCGTATGCCTCGCGCTCATTCTACGAGCGAAATCGCTGTGAGTAACCAGCTCTCGAACAACTATAAGTTGGGCGATGCGCTCGAGGTCAAAGAAGCAAACAATAATTCTATTCTGCGCCATAAGCGCTTGAAAATCGTAGGTTTTGTGCATTCCGTTGAACTGATATCCACCATTAATCTGGGCCAATCAGCAGTGGGCACGGGAACTTTGGACGGATACGGCGTGGTGTCTGCCGCAGCTTTTCACTCCGAGTATTACACGCTAGCTCGCGTGAGATTTAAGGATTTGCATGGCGTTGACCCGTATTCAACCACTTATACTCATCGTTTACGTGAACATAAAAAACAGATAAGCAAGGCTTTTGCACATCGTGGTGCGCAGCGTCTGGAAGATATACGCAGCGAAGCCACTGCCCAACTCGATGACGCCCAGAAAGAGATTGATAGTGCTGCTGCCACGCTCAGTGAGAATCAGCATAGTCTTGATGACGCTCAGAACCAAGTGCACGCAGCTCAGCAGGAACTTCAGGACTCTGAAAACAAAATGAATCAGGGCTTTGAGCAACTCAATCTAGCCGCATCACAGTTAGATGCCACCTATGCTCAGTTAGAAGCTCAACGTAACTCTCTCGAAGAAGCTCGTTCTCGTCTTATCGCGGCTCAGCAGCAGATTGATGCAACGTATGAGCACATTCAGCAAGCTCGCAAATCGGGAGCACCAGAAAGCACACTCGCACCTCAAGAAGAGCAACTCCATATTGCCCAAACACATCTGAATAATCAACGTGGCGCTTATGATGCTGGCCTAGCCCAGTATGAGCAAGGAGTAGCGCAGTATGAGCAAGCGCTAAGTACCTATTCATCTCAGCTGGCTACACTTGAACAATCACGTTCTAGGCTTCAACAGGCTAGGCAGGAGCTCAATGCTCGTCAAGAGCAGCTTACACAGTCCTACACTCAGCTTGAAGAAGGTCGGCAACGTCTTGCACAAGAACAGCACAAACTGGATAATGCCCGTTCAGATACGCACACACAGCTACAAGCCTTAACCGAACCAACCTATTCTTTCTACGGCAGACATGACTGGCCAGGTCATGACGGTTACACAGTGTACGCTTCTTCTCCGCGCACTATTGATGCGGTGTCTAATATTTATACGGTATTCCTCTTTCTTGTGGCTGCTATGGTCACAATAGCCACCATGTCCCGCTTTGTGGATGAGGAGCGCACTAACGCAGGTACCATGAAAGCTCTTGGCTATTCTCAAGGAGCTGTGTTGCTGAAGTTCCTCGTCTATGGAACCTTAGCCAGTGTCAGCGGATCGATTCTTGGTATTGTGCTAGGCCATGTACTTTTGCCTCATGTGATTTATGCCGCTCACTCTGACCGTTTTACTTTACCGGATCTGGATTTGCATTATGATGTGATTATTTCTATGATCAGTTTGGTTTCTGCTATTGCTTGCGCTACCCTACCCGCATGGTTTGTGTGTTACCGTGAGTTACGTGAAAAGCCTTCAACTCTGTTGCTTCCTAAACCTCCGGCGGCAGGCTCCACAATTATGCTGGAGCGTATTCCTCTGCTGTGGAACCGTCTGAGCTTTACGTATAAGGTAACAGTGCGCAATATTTTCCGCTATAAAGACCGCATGTTTATGACCATATGCGGTGTGGCCGGAGCTTCCGCTTTACTCTTTGCAGGTCTAGGCTTACAGTCTTCTATTAACTCGATTAATAGCCGTCAATACGGTGATTTAGTCCATTACGACCTGATTGTGTCACAATCTGCTCACACATCGTCAGCAGATGCTCATGCTCTCACACAGTACTTGCATTCATCTGCCGTAACAGCTTCCTCATCAGTACATTTTGAGACGGTATCAAAAATAGCCGGAGCGCATGATGAGTCACAGTCAATTGCTCTGATTGTGCCGAAAAAGCCTGAGCAACTTAGGAACTTCGTATCCCTCATCTCCCCTAGCTCGCGCCAGCCGATAGAGCTGAATAATTCGGGAGCTGTTATTTCTGAACGTTTAGCTAAGCTCACCACATGTCAGCCAGGCGACACTTTAGAATTTAAGGATGCTGATGGCCGTGAGCGATCCGTGCGCATTGCAGGAATCTCTGAAATGTATATGGGGCATTTTATGTATATGACGCCTGCAACCTATGCCCGTGTTTTCCACACCACCTATTCAGACAACGGGTATCTGGTCACACTGAAAAACCATGACTATTCCTCGATTGAACGTCATGCTGCCCACTTAACGCAATTACCAGCAGTTGCGGCAGTGGTTCAAAATATTGCTTTATCTTCTGCTATGGATTCGATTGCTCAATCGCTCAATAAAGTCATGTTTGTGCTGGTGGTTGTATCAATGCTGCTCACATTCTGTATTCTGTACAATCTCACTAATATTAACGTGTCAGAACGTATTCGTGAACTATCAACGGTGAAAGTGCTTGGATTCTTTAATGGTGAAGTCACACTCTATATTTATCGCGAAACGATTATTTTGTCTCTTCTAGGAACACTTCTGGGATTTGGACTGGGCAAAGCGCTCCACAGTTATATGCTTGAGGTTGTGCCTCCAAGCAACACTATGTTCTATCCTGGCACAGGCATATGGGCTTATATTATTCCTACGGTAGCCATCACTGTATCTTTAGCTATTTTGGCAGCCTATGTTCATCATCGTCTGCGCACAGTCGATATGTTGGAATCTTTGAAAGCAGTGGAATAAAAGAAGAGGCGATGTTCCTTGGAACACCGCCTCATTACTGCTGAATTCACCTATTAGACAATAGCCTGCAACGCTAAATCAACAATAAACAAGAGAGCCACACACCAAATAATTGGGTGAACTTGCTTACCTTCTTTCTTGCATACCTTAACGATGCAGTAGGTAATGAAGCCTGCTGCAATACCATAGGAAATGGAGTATGCAAGCGCCATAAACACGCCTGTGAAGAAAGCTGGAATAGCAACGGTAAGGTCGTCCCATGCAATGTCTGCGAAAGAGCTCATCATCATGCAGCCCACCAGCACGAGAACTGGCGAAGTAGCTGCACTTGGAATAGCAGAAATAATAGGAGCGAAAACAGTAGAGAGGGCGAAACCAACAGCTACGATCACGGACGTCAAACCTGTGCGTCCACCTGCTGCAATACCTGCAGCAGATTCCACATATGTAGTGGTGTTAGACGTACCCAGCAAAGAGCCGATAGAAGTTGCTGTGGCATCTGCAAACAGAGCCTTATCCATCTTAGAGCTAAAGCCCGCGTGCTCTTCCATCTGCTTCTCATCATCAGCAGAGAAAATACCTGCACGACGACCGGTTCCAATAAAGGTACCAATGGTGTCGAAAGTATCAGACAGAGAGAAAGCAAAAATGGTGACCAGAACCAGTGGAAGACGTGCTGGATCAGAGAACAGTGAAGGGAAACCCTTTGGCGTAAAAATAGCAAAAACGGTTTCAGGAAGCTGCTGGAAAGACTGTACAATGCTGATGGACTTACCCATAGAGGTTAATCCGTATGGAATACCTATAAGAGCTGCCACAGCAATAGCAATAACAAAAGCGCCCTTATTCAGCCATGCTAATGGAGCAGGGAATTTAATGACGAGCAAAGCAATAGCCACAATCAGGCCAATGAGAAAGACCTGCAGCTGAGGATCAGCAAAAGAAGAAAGTGCTGGGGAGCCGGATTCAAAATTGATAACCTTAATGTTGAGCAAGCCAACATAAGCAATAAAGATACCGATGCCACCACCAATAGCTTGCTGCAACATTGGTGGAATAGATTTAATAATCATCTTACGTATAGAAGTTGCGGTAATAATAATGTTAATAATGCCGCATACAAAAACCATTGACATGGCTTCTTGCCAGGTAAAGCCCACACCTTTAACCACAGTAAAGGTGAAGAAGGCATTTAAGCCCATGCCTGGAGCTAAACCATAAGGCACGTTTGCGAACAGACCCATAATCAGGGTGCCCACAATGGAAGCAATAATAGTAGCCAAGAAAACTGCGCCCCAAGGCATACCAGTTTGGCTGAGGATACTTGGATTAACTGCAATGATGTAGGCCATTGCAAAGAAGGTGGTCAAACCTGCGGTAATTTCAGTAGATACCGAGGTACCATTCTCCTTCAATTTGAAGAACTTATCCATTGTCTTCATTTCTTTCTCTCTAGTGATATATAGTGCAGGGCGTGGCACACCGGGCGCCGCACCCGCCCAATCCAATCGACAAGGCTTTCGCGCTATGCACTATGTCGCCGACAATAAAGCTGAGACTGCACCCACAGGCAACCTCAGCTTTATTCTTAACCGAAACGACCAGAAATATAGTTTTCTGTTTCTTCGGATCGTGGATTGGAAAAAATAGTTGTGGTGTCATCTATTTCTACCAGATGACCCGGTTTTCCTGATCCTTGAGTATTAAAGAATGCAGTTGTATCGCTCACGCGTGCAGCTTGCTGCATATTATGCGTAACAATAACAATGGTGAATTCATCCTTTAACTCGCCAATCAAGTCTTCAACAGCCAGAGTGGAAATAGGATCCAACGCAGAGCATGGCTCATCCATGAGCAATACCTGGGGATGCACAGCCACAGCACGCGCAATGCATAGTCGCTGCTGCTGGCCGCCGGATAATCCTATACCTGGCTTATCTAAACGATCTTTCACATCATTCCACAAGGCAGCACCGCGTAAAGCCCACTCAACCAAGTCATCCGCATCAGACTTGGAGATGCGCTTATTATTCAGCTTCACGCCTGCCAACACGTTATCACGGATAGACATAGTCGGGAATGGATTAGGACGTTGAAAGACCATACCCACATCGCGACGCACAGACACTGGATCAGTATCGGGAGCGTACAAGTTTTTACCTTCTAAAAGCACTTCGCCTTCTACGCGAGCGCCAGGAGTAGTTTCATGCATACGGTTGAGTGTGCGCAAAACAGTTGATTTGCCGCAACCAGATGGTCCGATAAAAGCGGTAACTTTATTCGGTTCAATCACCATATTCACATCATCTACTGCATGAAAATCACCGTAGTAAACGTTGAGATGATTGACGTCAATACGTTGTCCCATGTAACTACCTTCCGCACCTTGTAGTTCGTCTTTTATGTGTTCCTATTATTTCGTCTTCACCGCGAAAATCTTGGCGACCAGACGCCCAATAGCGTTCAAAAGAAGAATAAGAATAATCAAAACAAGAGCAGCAGCCCACGCACGCTCCATACGAATTCCTGGCACACACAGTCCCACACTATCTGTGCCAATTTGTGAACTGACTGGGCACGAAGCCATACCTTGCTGGAATTCGTTATACACATATACTGGCAAGGTCGTCATGCGTCCAGAGAACAAGTTGAAATTCGTGCTCGAAATAGAGCCGGCTGCAATTAAGAGTGGAGCTGTTTCACCAATAACACGCGCGATTGCCAAAATAACACCCGATACAATTCCCGGTAAAGCTGTGCGCAACACGATACGAATAATTGTGCGATATTTTGGCACACCCAAGGCATAGGAGGCTTCACGCAAATCTATCGGCACAATCGAAAGCATTTCTTCGGTTGAGCGCACAATAGTCGGAATCATGAGAATAGACAGAGCAGCTGCCCCCACAAAACCATTCACCGTTCCAGGACCGCTGAATAGGCTAAACATGGCGTATGCGAATAAACCCGCCACAATAGAAGGAATACCACTCATCACATCAACAAAGAACGAAATAGCCTTATGCAAACGCTTCTTTGCCGAGTACTCCACCATGTAGACGGCAGTCATAATGCCCACAGGAACAGAAATAACTACCGCAGCCAGAGTAATTTCGAGCGTTCCAATAGCGGCATGCATAATACCACCGAAAGGATAAAGACCGCCCACAACTCCGCGCATATTATGCGTGAGGAAATACCAGTCAAAACGCTTCACGCCGTTGATAATAGTGGTATATAGCACGGATATGAGCGGAACAAGAGCAATAAGAAAAGCCGTGTAAATCAGCACACGCATGAGCAGATCTGTACGTTTACGAGACGCTAAAGAGGAGCGCGATGGCTTAAATTTATCGAAATCAGGAGTTGGCATATTATCTGAGTTCTGATGTATCTGCTGTGCATCAGTCATTATTTACCTCCCTGATGAGCGTGAGGCTTATGTGCAAACTTAGACAGCAACTGCTTCAACCATTGCCCCGATGAACGGCGATGAGTTAAGCGACGAGCAATGTAGTTAACAATAAACGTGATAACGAAAAGAACCAGACCCGAAGCAATTAAGGTGGATACGCCCATGGAGTCGGCTTCAGGGAATTGAGCCGCAATGTTGGCTGCAATTGTCTGATTTTCGGAAGCTGTAAACAAGTGCATGGAATACGTGCTGCCTGGTGACAAAATCATGAGAACTGCCATAGTCTCGCCCAATGCACGCCCCAGTCCCAACATGGATGCAGACATAAGACCATTAGCACCAAAAGGAAGCACAGACAGTTTGATCATTTCCCATTTTGTTGCGCCTAACGCCAGAGCAGCTTCTTGCTGCAGTAACGGCGTTTGCATGAAAATATCGCGTGCCATAGAAGTAATAATCGGCAAAATCATCACAGCTAGCACAACAGATACAGTTGCGATAGTGCGTGGAGGGTTGGATACAGGACCAGAAAACAGTGGAATCCATCCGAGAACTTTATTTACCACTGACCACACTGGATACATATGTGGCACCAATACCAAAGCTCCCCACAAGCCATAAACAACAGAAGGAATGGCAGCTAAAAGATCCACCACGTAGCTGAGCACAGATCCCAACTTTTTCGGAGCATAATGCGAGATAAATAAAGCAATACCGACCGCCACAAAGAAAGCAAGTGCTAGAGCCAAAGCAGAAGCCAGCACTGTTCCAAAAATCAATGGCCCAACAAAGAGAAGGAAACTAGTCGTGCGCCCACCAGTAAAGGAGGAGATGGTATGAGCAGCAACTTCGCGATTGCCCAAAAATACTGGGCTGGCTTGAATCAGCAAGAAAACGGATACGGCTGCAAGCACAGCTAAAATAAGTACTCCGGCTCCCACAGCACACCAGCGGAAAATTTTGTCAGCAGTGATTTTCTTCATAGCTACTTCATCTCCTTGCTGGAGATTGTGGTGGAAATCCCTTTGACCGTGCGCATCATATCGGCGCGCATAGCCTGTGGCAACGGTGCAGATCCCGCATAATCTTCACTCACCTTTTGACCTTCATCACTGAGCACATAGGTAAGCCACTGTCGCACAAAAGTGGCCGTGCGATCCGAGGAATACGTGTGGCATGCCACTTGATAGCTCACCAATGCAATAGGATACACACCGCTTTTCTTCGTTGCGTAATCAACATCAACAATATAGCGCCCCTGCTTTTGGGCTTCTTCATTCAGCGGTGAAGAGTCAATAAGACGTGCAGTAGCTTCTGGGCTAGGTTGCACATACTCATCACCGACCTTGATGGATGCAGTTCCCAGACCCGTAACCTGAGCAAAATCGGCGTACCCAATCGTGCCTTGTGCTTGACCAATCGTCATCACAACACTTGGCGTACCTTTTGCACCTTGACCAATAGCATACGGCCATGTTTCTGTTGGCTGTGCATCCCAGTCCTTTCCAGCTGCTTCCTGCAAATACGTTTGGAAAGTTTTGGTTGTTCCGGATTTATCTGATCTCCATATAGGAGTAATGGCTAGATGCGGCAGCTGAGAAGCAATACGCGGATTTTCTGCTGCAATAGCTGGATCATCCCAGAAAGCAATTTTTCCGCTAAAAATTTTAGCTAATGTTGACGGTGAAAGCTGAATATGTGCATCTTGCAAACCATACTGCGATAAATTGTATGCTATGGCAATCGGGGACACATATGTAGGAACTTCAAAAGCAGTATCCTGCGCACATACATTCTGCGAGTTTGCGATTTGCTCATCTGAAAGCTGCGCATCTGTACCTGCCCACGAAACTGCACTTGTCAGGAAAGTATTCACGCCGGCGCCCGATCCTGAAGGATCATAGGAGATTGCAGCTTTAGGTTGACCAGCCGTATAGCCCACAATCCAGGCATCGACTGCGGATTTTTGAGATGAAGCACCGGCTGCAGCAAATTCACCCTGAAGAGGTTCGAGACGCGTTTTACTCCACTGAGAATCCGTCAACGCTGAGCTAGGTGTATTATCCCCACAAGCAGCAAGGGCGAAAACACTGGCGCCCACAAGCATAGAAGCTACAATCCTATGCCATGACTGCACAGCAGTCTGTGTGACCGAACAGTGACTATGTGTGCGATGCATAACTTCTCTCACTACTCATGACTCATAAACACTAGCCATTTTACAGTACCTACCTATATAATTCCGACATGATGGTGCCGTGCGCCAAAAACTGTGCACAAGGCAGCGAAAAAGAACTTTGGCGTACCGTGGGACTGCAGTTCAGTGCGGTACTGGTTGCAAGCAGAAAACTTCAATGCGGTTGCAGGTCTAATTGAAGATGCTCTAAGAGCGATGCAAAGATTCCCGCTTCACTGACGCAGAGATGGCACAAAGATGACACAAAGATGACACACCGCGAATTACGGCTAAAAATATAACTTTTTTTAAATAATTTTTCATTTATTTGAAATTATCTTTATATTTTGTTATATTTATTGAGGCCGATGTTTTCCTTTTTTACCCTCTTCTCTTGGATTCATCGGCTTTTCTATATATTTTTTCATATAATGACGCAGGCTGCTAGAAAAAAATAGAGCGTGTTGCGCATGCGTTTCTCTTTTTTACTGCAGATTTTTAGATCTTGCTCATTTATTGCTTTTATTGGGGTACGAGCAAGGTCTATGAGCGCGCGATATGTAAAGGCAACGCAAGGCAATGCGTTGCGAAAACATAAAACAGGCGTGAAAAGTGATTCACCCCAGCAGATCACTCCCCACGACAGTTTTAATGGCGATATTTACGTGATTTCGGCCCTGAAAAGTGATTCACTAGAGCAGATCACTTCCTACGGTCATTTTTAGGGTGTTTTTGACCACTTTTTTAGCCCTACAGAGTGATTCACTAGAGCGAATCACTCCCCACGGCAGTTTTCGTGGCGTTATTAGGATGCATTTCAGCCCTACGAAGTGATTCACCCTAGTAGATCACTCCCCACGACAAAAGCCCCCCCAAGGAAAACAGGCCCGAAGCACAATCCGCACCACAAAACCACAACAACAAAAAAGTGTGACCCCTGATTCCCCTCAAGTCCTCAAGAGCCACACTTCACGCAGCGGGTCATTCCCGCAAATCTATGCAATCCTCAGTTTTAGAGCTTTCCACCTTCAACAACGATTTCATCTACGTTAATAGAATCACCGTAAACAGGTTCTAGTGTTTCTTCATAATCTTTATGGAAGAAATTCTCCCCTGCCAAGGAATCAATTTCCTTATTAATCCAGTCAAGCAGAGTCTTGTTGCCCTTCTTTACTGCAGGAGCAATAGTGCTGATGTCGCCCAACGAGGTCACACCCACAGTAAATCCTTTATTAGCCTTAGCCCAAGCCAAAACCTCAGTATTATCGGTCGAGAAAGCATCTCCACGACCGTCAAGCAAAGCATTGTATGCATCTGCATACTGGTCATACTTTTGTAACTTTACTTCTGGATGCTTCTCTTCGAAATATGTTTCAGCAGTGGTACCCTTCGCCACAATCAGGGTCTTCCCCTTGAGCTGATCCACGTCAGTAATTTCAGCTCCATCAGGCGACACAACGCCTAAAGCCACCTTCATATATGGCTTAGCAAAGTCAACCTTCTGGGCACGCTCATCTGTAACAGTAAAGTTTGCCAAGGTAATATCAACTTTATTGGAAGCCAAAACGTCCACACGAGCAGCAGGATCTACAGAGGTGTATTCAATCTTTACACCGAGATCCTTGGCTAAACGCTCAGCAAAGTACACGTCATAACCCTGATTCTTACCATCTTTATCTACATAGCCAAATGGAGCTTTATCAGTAAAGACTGCAACCTTCAGCACGCCGGACTTCTTAATATCATCTAGACTGCGCGTGCTGGCAGAGGAGCTGGATTGGGAAGAATTAGACCCGCTATCACTGACCTGAGGACCGCAAGCTGCAAGACCCACTGTCAAAGAAAGGGCGGCCATACCAGCGAGGATTTGGCGTGCATGGTTTTTTACATATGCGAGTGTTGAAACGATATTCATACGCTCTCCTTCTCTCTTCGATATTTATTCCTGGGCTTCACTTATGCGGTGACGCTCAAACTTAAAGGTGTTGAGGAATTGTTGAGCACGCTCAGTGCGAGGATGCTCAAAGAATTCGTCACTATTGTGCGATTCCTCAATAATGTTGCCATTCTCTAGCAAAATCACATGATCGGCGACTGCACGCGCAAAATCCATTTCGTGCGTCACAATCATCATGGTCATGCCTTGATTGGCAAGTTCAACAATCACATCCAGAACTTCACGCACCATTTCTGGATCAAGTGCGGCTGTTACTTCATCGAACAGCATAATATCTGGATGCATAATTAAAGATCGCGCAATAGCAACGCGCTGACGCTGGCCACCCGATAGTTCATGTGGTTTAGCGTGAGCACGGTCTTTTAAGCCTACGCGATCTAACAGCTGCAATGCTTCGGCTTCCACCTCAGCTTTATTACGTTTTTGTACGATGCACGGCGACATGGTGATGTTGCCTAAAACGCTTTTATGAGGGAACAGGTCGTAGCTTTGGAAAACCATTCCAATACGCGTGCGCATATGCGCAGGACGCTTATTCATGGTCACACTGCTAGAGGCAATAACGTCATCATCTAAAAGAATTTCTCCGCCCTGAATAGGCTCCAACCCTGCTACTGTTCGCAAAAGAGTTGATTTTCCAGAACCCGATGGGCCGAGCACAACGGTTACTTTACCTCGCGGAATATTCACGCTAATACCATTGAGCACAGGAGTATCAGCATGAGGATACTGCTTCACAACAGAATTAAAAACTACAGTATTTTCAGTATGCTTTTGACTACTCATGAGACCACTTTTTCTCTAAATATCGTGCTAAGAGGGACAACGGCCAACTAATAAAGAAATACATGAAGAAAATAACGCCATAAATCCATAGCGCTCCCTGCGGATATGCCATACGATTGACGTCAATAATCTGTTGACCTACTTTAATGACTTCAACTACACCAAGCAATACGGCTAAAGACGTGGTTTTTACCATACGCGTAGCAAGATTGACAGATGCCGGAACCAAGCGTCGCAATGCTTGCGGCAAGATAACGTGTGCAAAACTTTGCACTGAATTCATCCCCAGCATACGCGCATTCTCACGCTGCGAATCAGGAATAGATTGCAAAGCGCCACGCACAAGATCGCCTAGCTCTGCTGCTCCCCACGCAATAAACACAATAATGGTGGCGAATGTGGCATCAAAATTCACATTCCATGCCCTAGCGAAACCGTAATACACAATGTAAAGCAAAGCAAGCTGCGGCATAATGCGAATAATATCCAAATAAATACGCATAATGAGGCGAACAAACTTGTTCTCTACTGTCATGAGCCATCCCACAAGAATTCCTGCAGGTAAAGCTGCCAGAACCGAAACACCCGCAATCCATAAGGTAACCATTAAGCCCTCAAAAAGGCGCGGCAGAACAGAAGGCTGGAAAAGAATCTCAATTCCTTGCATAGTCGAGCCTCCTCTCCAACCATGTTCCTATAAGCGAAATAGGAAACAGAACAATCAGATAGGATGCAGTCAGCAAAACTAAGGCCTCATACGTGTTGTAATCGTTGCCCATAATGTCTTTTGCTTCATACATGATGTCTGCCAGAGCGATGGCGGAAACCACAGAAGATTCCTTAATAAGAAAAATAACATTTGCAATAACACCAGGCATAGCGGTGCTTAAAGCTTGTGGCAGAACAACACGTGAAAATATTTGTACAGAATTCATACCAAGCATTCGAGCAGATTCTGCCTGTATAGGCGATACAGCATCAAGACCTGCACGCAGGGCTTCTGCCATATATGATCCGCCTAAGAAAGCCAAACCCACGATGGCGGATTGCGTCGGCGACCAGCGCACGCCAAGTTTTGGCAGTCCAAAATAAATAAAGTACAGCTGAACCAGCAATGGAGTATTACGGCTTAGTTCAATGTAGACGCGAATAATCTGACGAGCTACAGGCACGCGAGCGCTTTCAATTGCCGCAGCACAAACACCAATAAGAAGGGATAGCACTATTCCCCACACTGAAACATTCAATGTGACAACAAGAGCTTGAGCAAATGTAGGAATTTCTTCAAGAATAAATGACCAGTTCACGCCTTCACCTCCCTCTCAGTATTGTTTGCTGATAAAACGACATACGTCTGCGTGCCTTTATTAAGGTAAAACTTGAGTCCCCTCGACACACGGTATGCGTAAGTGCTTCTCCTAATATAGCGTTATAGGCTTAATCTATTGAGCTGAGAGAAAAAACTTGACTCAATTCCCTGGCGCGGCACGATTTCGCAGAGTATATGACCTAGCAAGCGCGCCTAGTATGGAGCACCGCTGCAGCTGAGATTCAAAACCAATTGAACAGAGCCGAGAACATAAGAACTCAACTATAAGCACGCTGTTTAGCATTGCTCAACCGTCCCCATGTTTATTAGCGAGCAGGAAGAGTTTGATTAGCGCATCCGTGCAGCACCTTGAGCATGGATTCTTTCTCCGCTGAGGTTACGCTGAGCTGATATTTTGTTTTCACGCCGATTTGTCGCGCCACATATTGGCACGCATACGCAGAATTAGATGGTAGCCACTGATCTGCTGATGCGTCTTCTTTTTGCTGATTAGCAGGACCATCAACTGCAAGAAGATTGTAGGTGTCATTACCAAATTCGTATCGGCGAGCAGTATTCCACTTGTACGCGCCAGATTTCCAAGCATTGCTGAGAGCAACAACATGATCAATTTGCACAGCTTTGCTCGTATCGATGCCTCGCTGAAAATGAATGGTTTTGCCCGTATACGGATCGTGAAGAATGCCGGTGGCTACTTTACATGAGGTCAGACTTTTATACCGCACATCCTGCAAATCACGAGCAAGAACATCTTCGCGCACATCGCAACCGTTACCATCTTCATCTGTTTGGCGGAAACCAAAATAGTCGCGCTTATACTGGCGCGATGTGCGTGGATGATCAACAACAGCAAGACGCTCTAAAGCTTCAGCAGCCTGACCTGTGGCGGTATAAGTGCCTGTTGTACGCGCCACGGTATCGCTAACTTGCGGCAGAAAAGAGCCCACGAGTATGCCTAGCAGCACAATGGCACACATGAGGTAATACCATTGTGCTTTAACACGCACAACTGCACGCCGTGCGCGCGTGCGTCTGCGTCTGTAATGTCTGGTCATAAACCCTTTTCTGCTTTCTTCGTCTGCTGCTGCTTAATCTCGTCAGTTATAACTCAGCTATAGGAGAAAGTAGCTGGGTCGTGGCCTGCGCGTGTATCCGTATTCAACGAGTCGATGAAAGCAATATCCTCATCGCTCAGGTGGAGCTTGGCGCTGGTAAGATTTTCTGCTAAACGATTCTTATGCACTGATTTTGGAATAATAATGATATTTTTGGCAAGGTGCCATGCCAAGATTACTTGAGCAACGCTCGCATTATGGCGCTTCGCAATCTGCTCAAGGCGTTCACCACCTGCTGTCAGATCAGCTCCACGCGCCATAGGAGAATAGGCTTGCACCGCAATACCCTTGTTATGGCAATAGTTCACAACTTCACGCTGCTGGAAAGTAGGATGCAATTCAATCTGGTTCACAGCTGGATATTCGCCTACCTGGTCATAGAGGCGATCACAATCATCCGGCATAAAATTGGATACTCCGAGGGTTTTTGCCACACCAGATTCGCGTAATTGTTGAAAGGCTTTCCACACTTTGTCACTTCGCCAATCAAAAGGTGTAGGCCAGTGAATCATGTACATATCCACATAATCCGTTTTGAGTAAAGCGAGCTGACGTTCAAAAGCTCGTAAGGCAGAATCATAGCCTTGTTCGGAATCGCGCAGCTTGGTGGTTAACCATAATTTTTCGCGCTGTTCTCCCTGTGCAAAACCTGCACGCACCAGGCCTTCACCTACGCCGCCCTCATTGCCGTAGCCTGCTGCCGTGTCAATATGACGATACCCTACTTCGAGAGCATCACAGACAACCTGAGCCACGTCACCGTTATCAATACGCAGAACTCCTGCACCAATGCGAGGAATTTGGCGTCCATCATTAAGCTGAATAAAGTCTTGTTGAGTCATATTCTCCACTGTATCTTACAAGCCCTAAAATATCTGTTCTCGAACAACCAATCAGCGAGTTATCCACAACGCTGAGAAAACGCCACTATACGGGCAAGCACGAAAGACCGTCCCCCAAAAATATATGAAAAAATCCCGCACGCGATCTAAACGCCATGCGGGATTTATTTAAGTTCTGTTCGTATTATCGCGAACTATGCAGCCAATGGGGTAACGTCCAAAGGAACGCCAGGACCCATAGTAGAGGTCATAGTTACCTTAGTAATGTAACGACCCTTTACAGTTGTTGGCTTCAAACGACGAATTTCGTCAGCTACTGCGCGGAAGTTCTCTTCGAGAGCTTCTTCAGTAAAGCTGAGCTTACCCACGATGAAGCTCAAGTTGCCGTGACGATCAACGCGGAATTCAATCTTACCGCCCTTGATGTCAGATACAGCCTTAGCCACATCCATAGTTACGGTACCGGTCTTAGGGTTTGGCATCAAACCACGAGGACCGAGAACGCGACCAAGACGACCAACCTGCCCCATCATATCTGGGGTTGCTACTACTGCATCGAAATCAGTGTAGCCCTTAGATACCTTCTCGATGAGTTCTGCATCGCCAACTTCGTCTGCACCAGCTTCAAGAGCTGCAGTAGCCAATGGGCCACGTGCGAAAACGAGAACACGAGCGGTCTTACCAGTGCCGTTAGGCAAGTTCACGGTACCGCGAACGAGCTGGTCAGCCTTACGTGGGTCTACGTTGAGGTTGTATACAGCCTCAACAGTTTCGTCAAAACCGCGAGCTGGCATGCTCTTGAGCAATGCAATAGCTTCAGATGCGGTGTAGAGGTTTGAACGATCTACCTTTTCGGCAGCTTCGCGATACTTCTTAGAACGCTTTGTCATCTGCTTCTCCTTAGCAGTCGCAGTGTGGGCAAGCGTTTGCCCTTCTGCTTCGTGGATAATAATTAGTCGGTTACGGTGATACCCATGGAACGTGCGGTACCCTCGATGATCTTCATGCCAGCTTCGATGTCACGAGCAGACAAATCAGCCATCTTGGTTTCAGCGATTTCGCGTACCTGTGCCTTGGTTACAGAGCCAACCTTAGTGGTGAGAGGATTGCCTGCACCCTTATCCACGCCAGCTGCCTTGCGAAGAAGTTCTGCTGCTGGAGGTGTCTTCAGAACGAAGGTGAAGGAACGATCTTCATAAACGGTGATTTCTACTGGAATGATCTGACCGATCTTATCCTTAGTAGCATCGTTGTATGCCTTGGTGAAGTCCATGATGTTCACACCATGGGAACCCAATGCTGGACCCAGTGGTGGAGCAGGGTTTGCCTTACCTGCAGCAATCTGCAGCTTGATGAGTGCTGAGACTTTCTTCTTAGGAGCCATGTTATGGTTCTTCTTTCTGTTAGCGGTTCAACGGAGTACATCCGGACGACGCGCCCCTCCCGCGGTTTTCATCTTTTATACCTTCTTCGGCCGTTTTTAAGCGCCCCGAAAGAAGGCAAGCCTTTCTATTATGCCTGATTAGCATGACAAATACAAATATTCGCGCACACTGCCAAGAGCGTACGCGAATACATAAAATCCTCAACGAGAAACTGAGCTCAGCTTTAGATTTCTACCGATGCTTTAATCGATTTTTTCTACCTGATCAAAGCCCAATTCCACCGGAGTTTCACGTCCAAAGATGGAAACAAGCACAGACAGCTTCTGAGTTGCTGGGCTAACTTCAGAAATAACTGCTGGCATGGTTGCGAATGGACCATCAGTTACAGTAACTGATTCACCCACGCTAAAGCTGACTTCAATATGGCGAGCCTTCTTACGAGCCTCCACATTATCTGTACCCTTCAAAGCTTCTGAACGAATCATTGGAGCCATCATGGATACAACCTCTTTGCGTGACAATGGAGCAGGCTCACCGCCATTACCAACAAAGCCGGTTACGCCTTCAGTTTCACGCACAATACGACGCGCGTCCTCATCTGGCCACATACGAATAAGCACATATCCTGGAATACGCACACGGGTAATAATCTTCTTACCCTTATCAGTATGCTGTTCCACTTCTTCCATAGGAACTTCAATCTGGAAAATTTGACTTTCCAAACCATAAGACTGCACGCGAGATTCCACATTCATCTTCACGCGCTTTTCGTATCCAGAGTAGGTGTGCAGAACATACCACTTACCTTCTAGACCGCGCAAAGACTTGGAGAAGTCTTGAACTGCTTTTTCGCCTGGGTCGAGGTCGTCCTCTTCCTCAGTTTCTTCAGCATCCAACACTTCAGCATCGGCATCATCTACAGCATCTAGAGTATCTACTGTATCTTCAACAGGATTTTCCTGTAATACTTCTGCTTGGGTTACATCTTCTACTGGAGCTTCGGAAGTTTCTACAACTTCAACTGCGTCTTGATTATCTTCAAAATTCTCAGTCATAATTCCCTACTGGGTCTAATCTGGATAGTTTCGTTACGAGATATAAAAGCTATTAGCCAAAGAGTGCAACCATGAGTCGACCCAAGCCGAAATCAAGGGTGGTAATAAAAAGCATGAGTAATACAACGAAGATGAACACAGCTACAGACCAACCCAGCAATTCTTTACCAGATGGTGCCACAACTTTGGACAGTTCTTCAAACATCTGCCTGATGAACATGCCAACACGCAAGAAAATATTTGGCTTATTGACTTTTACAGTCTTAGCGTTCTCAGACTTTGCCATGATTGCAATCCTCACTCATTTTACTTGCAGTTATACTGCTCTAGCAGGGGCCGCGGGACTCGAACCCACAACCTACGGTTTTGGAGACCGTTGCGCTACCAATTGCGCCAGACCCCTAGGTGTACTCATAACATCGTACACAATCCACGGGATTGCCTTTATATTGTGACAAGCCCCCTAGACTACGTAACAACGTATGGCGTTTTTATCGCCAAATGTTCAGTTTAGCGTGGAATGTCGATTTCGTCTAATCTCTTATTTTTCAATTCTTCTCATGCCGCATAGAAAACACTGCGCACCATACAACAGCGCGGCACGCCGTAGAGTCATTGATTACATCTTTTACAAGACACGCAAAAAGAGGGTGGCGCAAACATGTGTATTCACTGTTCACACCACCCCATATACACACAAACTATGTATTTTTGTATATATTCTGTGCTTGTGCTTTTAGGTGAGCCATTCCTTCAGACGGCGCATACCCTCAGCTAAGTCATCATCAGAAAGCGCATAGGAGAAACGGATATATCCTGGAGCGCTAAAGCCTTCGCCAGGCACAGCTGCCACATGAACTTCATCTAAAATCAATGCTGCAAGTTGCACCGTATTTTCACATACCGTATTGTTCTTGCCTAGTGGCTTGCCTAACAGCCCACTGAAATCAGCAAATGCGTAGAAAGCGCCTTCCGGCATAGCGCAGCTTACGCCCGACAGAGCATTCAATGCTTCTACAATGGCGTGACGACGGCGGTCAAAAGCTTCACGCATACGCGCTACAGCACTTAAATCTCCACCTACTGCTGCCACTGCTGCACGCTGTGGAATATTTGACACATTCGAGGTCATATGCCCCTGCAACTTTGTAGCAGCTTTTGCCACCTCAACGGGAGCAACCATCCATCCCACGCGCCAACCGGTCATGGCATAGGTTTTCGCCACACCGTTGAGCACAATCAAACGGTCACGCACCTGCGGAACAAGGCTACCAATACGTGCGGTGCTTCCACCGTCATATACCATATGTTCATAAATTTCGTCAGAAATAACCCACACGTCATGCTCAATAGCCCAGTGTGCGATGGCTCGCAAAGTATCAGCCGACCACACTGCTCCTGTTGGATTATTTGGAGAATTGAGAATAATAGCTTTTGTTTTTGCTGTTGTTGCAGCTTCAATCTGCTCAATGCTTGGCTCGAATTTGTGCTCAGCATCGGCAAAAACTTCGACTGGAACACCTCCAGCTAATTTAATAGTTTCTGGATACGATACCCAGCATGGTGTTGGAACAATAACTTCATCCTCATCATCGAGAATCAGCTGGAAACAGGCGTATACGGCATGTTTACCACCATTAGTAACCACAACTTGATCAGGGCTGACTTCATAGCCGCTGTCTCGCTGTGTTTTACGAGCAATTGCTTCGCGCAATTCAGGCAGACCCGATGTGGCCGTATACCGATGATTTTTAGAATCTTGAGCCGCCTGAACTGCCGTCTGAACAATATAGTCAGGAGTAGGAAAATCTGGTTCGCCAGCTCCAAAACCAATAATATCAACGCCGCGTGCTTTAAGTGCTTTTGCTTTAAGATCGACTTCCAACGTAGCCGATGGAGCAACATTATGAATGCGAGTGCTTAACTGTGCCATGCTTTCACATTAGCGGGTGGTATTAACTAATACCAAATCGTCGCGGTGAATAATGGGACGAGCATATTCAGCGCCAAGGAAACGCTCAATCTGTTCGGTATTTTTGCGAGCCAAAGAAGCAATATCATCGGAGTCAAAAGCGCATAAGCCACGCGCGATTTTATGTCCCTGCGTATCTTCCACCCATACAGGCGCCCCCGCTGAGAAATCACCCTCCGCTCCAAGTGTTCCCACAGCAAGAAGCGATGTTTTTCCAGTTTGGATTGCCGCTGCAGCACCCTCATCCACCACAATTGTTCCCGATGGGTGAGATGCATAGGCAATCCACAAACGGCGAGCTGATTCGCGAGCGCGGATAGGAGCAAAAGCCGTGCCGACCGCATCCCCCATCAAAGCGGGAGCAGCATGAGATGCTGATGTGAGTAAGCATGGAATACCGGAAGCAGTAGCGATGCGCACAGCGTCTACTTTCGTCACCATACCGCCTGTGCCCACGGCTGAGCCAGCTCCGGAAATTGTGGAATCATCAATATCTTCTAATGCATTATGCACAAAAGATATGCGCTGAGAGCCAGGTTGGCTAGGAGGCGCTGTATATAATCCATCAACGTCAGACAGCAAAATTAATGCGTGCGCGCGCACTATATTAGCTACGAGTGCACTTAAATGGTCGTTATCTCCAAAACGCACTTCACTAGTAACTAGTGTATCGTTTTCGTTCACAATAGGAACAACACCGAATTCTAATAAGCGTTCTATCGTGTTGCGTACATTGCGATACCGTGAAGATCGCATAGTGTCTTGGGCGGACATGAGTACTTGGCCTACTCGAATACCGTAGCGCGCAAAGGCCTTTTCATATTCAGCCATGAGCAGGCCTTGCCCCACCGCTGCTGCAGCTTGTCGGGAAACAGAATCATCAGGTCGGCTAGTAAAACCGAGAGGTTTGAGTCCTGCGGCAACTGAGCCAGAAGAAACAAGAACAATGCGCGCACCAAGCTGCACTGCGGAAGCTAAGGATGTGACAAGATGGTTGAGCTTATCAACATCTAACATGCCTTGAGCGGATGTCAGCGAGCTTGACCCTACTTTAACGACAATAGTTTGGGCTTGCAGAATATGGGTGCGTGTTTGTTCTTCATTCATGGATCGTGTACGTCTTACTCTCTATGGCTACTACTTTTGGGTAGTTTCGCCAGATTCAGTGGATTCAGTCATACTTTCAGTTGTGTGAGCATTCTGATTGTCGTCCTGCTTATCAAAACGCTTCAAGAAGTCTTGAGCACCTTCAGGATCATCTTCACGGGTTGGGTTCGCCCAGTGTCCCGCTTTACGCTCTTCCATCATGGCTTGACGTACTGCTGTTTTAGCATCCATCCACTCATGGTAGCGGCGACGACGTTCAGCATTCGTACGGCGACGGTTCAGGCCTTGAGCTTCGTCCAAGCGCAGATCGTGTCCACGCTGAGCGTGAGGATCTCCGTCAAGCATTTCTGCTCCAGCTTGAACAGTTGGATCCCAGTCGAATGCCATAGCATTATCTCCACGACCGATGCGCACTTCATCGCCTACGCGAGCGCCTTTAGCACGCAGAGCATCTTCTACACCCAGACGAGCTAAACGGTCAGCCAAATATCCCACTGCTTCTTCATTATCGAAGTTTGTTTGACGTACCCAACGTTCAGGCTTAGATCCCGTAACAGTAAACCACATATTGCCATCGCGGTCCTGTTCGCGTTCAATCTCAAAGTCAAAGCCTAGACCCACAGCCTTAGCATTACGTGTTTTACGCTCTAGCGGACGAATAACCACGCGTTCTTCTTCTTGAGCAGCCAGCTGTTCTTGTACGCGCTCACGCATAGTTTCAACCAGCTCACTTAACGCATAAGTCAGCTGCTTCAAACCTTCATGAGAAGCAGTGGAAATAATAAAGACTTTATGTCCCATCTTCTCAAAATCAGGCTTAACAAACTCGGCGAGCTCTTTAGCATCCGGAATATCAGCCTTATTCAAAATAATTACGCGTGGACGCTGATCGATAGGAATAGCACCCAGTGGTGTGTCTAACTGCTCAGCATATTGTGCTAGCTCATGTTCAAGAGCATGATAATCAGATACCGGATCGCGATCCTGCTCTAGGGTTGCGCAATCAATCACGTGGGCTATCACCTGGGTTCGTTCTATATGACGCAAGAATTCCAACCCCAAGCCTTTACCTTGAGCTGCTCCCGGAATCAAACCTGGAACATCTGCAATAGTAAAACGCTTGTCACCCGTATTCACCACGCCTAAATTAGGCACAAGAGTAGTAAAAGGATAATCAGCGATTTTTGGACGCGCTGCAGACAGTGTAGATACCAAAGATGACTTGCCAGCGCTTGGATATCCTACTAAAGCAACATCTGCAATGGATTTAAGCTCCAAAATAATATCGCGCTCTTCGCCAGGTTCGCCCAGCAGAGCAAATCCTGGTGCTTTACGATTTTTATTGGCAAGAGAACGGTTGCCTAAACCGCCAGCACCGCCTTGGGCAACCACAAACTTGTCACCTGCATGGCTCAAGTCAGCTAAAACTTGCTCATTTTTGTGTTTGGCTGCACTAATGACGGTATCTCCTCCAGCAGATTCAGCAGATGAAGATACACGCTGTGCAGCAAAAACGACAGTTCCCACCGGTACAGGCAGAATCAAGTCTTCGCCACGCGAACCGTCTTTGTTATCACCCTTACCCATCGTGCCGTTAGGTGCGGTGCGGTGAGGCATATAACGATAATCTAACAGCGAAGTGGCATTAGTATCCGCAACGACAATAACACTTCCGCCGTCGCCGCCATCGCCACCGTCTGGTCCAGCTAGTGGCTTGTATTTTTCGCGTCGAATAGATGCAGCACCGTGTCCACCATCGCCACCTTTGACATGAACCGTTACGCGGTCTACGAAGTCACTCATGATTTAATCCTTATATACCTCTATATACACAAAAAGCCGCGCTCACATGGCGCGGCTCTGAGTTAACCGATGTTACTCGGAAATTACGTCTACAACCTTGCGATCGCGACGAACACCGAACTTTACAGTGCCATCAGCGAGAGCAAAGAGAGTGTGATCCTTGCCGAGACCAACGTTCTGGCCTGCATGGAACTTAGTACCGCGCTGGCGAACAATGATGTTACCTGCCAATACTGCTTCGCCGCCGAACTTCTTAACACCCAGGTATTGTGGGTTCGAATCGCGACCGTTGCGGGTACTTGCCGCACCTTTCTTATGTGCCATGACTTATTCCTTTCGAAAAGAATGACTCAGTCCCACACCGCAGTTATGCGATGGAGGTTACCTTGAGAACAGTCAACTTCTGGCGGTGACCCTTACGGCGTGCTACACCAGTCTTGTTCTTGTACTTCTGGATGTTAATCTTTGGACCCTTAGCTTCGTCGTCCACAACTTCTGCCTTGACAGACATCTTTGCCAAGTCCTTAGCTGCGAGCACAACCTTGGAACCATCAACTACGAGTGCAACAGGGAACTCTACGGTATCGCCCTTCTTTGCATCAAGACGGTTGACGGTAAATTCGTCGCCTACCTCGACCTTTTCCTGGTGGCCGCCGGCTTTCACAATAGCGTACATGTTCTTACCTTTGCCTCTTAAAAGCTTTAACGTTCTATCTTCTAAACTTATCTCGGGCATACCAACCCGAGGCGTTCACAAGACACCAACAATCTAATATATTGCATAGCTTGACATACGTCAAGTCGCGCAACACACAGGACTTGTAACTTTACTGCCTAGTTTGGACTTGTAGCTTCGCAACGTGCCTTGCACATCAGAGTGTGAACATAATCATCACATTTATTGCGGTGATTATGTTCACTACCTCTCAACGCTCATTAATGCTCGTCACGCTTACAATTACTTTGTCTTGCACACTAAACCGCAAAATCTTACTGCTCGTCCTGCTGCGGCTGATCCTGCTCTTCCTTACGTGCATCATGAGATGCATTGCGCGCTGCTTGATGTCCTCGCGATTCTTGAAGTGTTTTCAAATCTTGCGAAATCAAAGCAAGAGTGGTTGACGCTTCACGCGGTGCTGCAGCTGAATCATCGTTATCCGTTTCAGATGGCTGAACTGACTGCGCTGATTCAACCGACTGAGAAGACTGAGACGACTGAACTCCTGAAGCCGTTTGAGTCGTTTGCCCCGATTGCTCGCCAGCCTTTACTCCTGAATTTGCGGAATTCGCGGAATGCGCGGATGCTGCAGCAATAGCCGCCATGGAACTTTTTGCTTTTTCGCTCGTTCCCGGCATTTCTTCACGTGCTGGTGCATCGTCACGGCTCTTAGCAGGAGCGTGTGCAGTGTGAGCAGCAGAGAACCCATGCTTATTCGTTTTCACGAATGGGTCGCCGCCCTTTAACGCATATGGGTCATCATATTGCGACGATACCGTTGGCTCATCATGCAAAATGAAGCCACGTCCGCCACAGGTTGGACACTCTTCAGAGAAGGCTTCTACCAAACCTTGACCTACACGCTTTCGAGTCATCTGCACTAAGCCTAAGGATGTAACTTCTGCCACTTGATGCTTTGTACGGTCACGCGATAGGCACTCTACTAAACGTCGCAATACGAGATCGCGATTAGCTGGCATCACCATATCAACGAAATCGATCATGACCATGCCGCCAATATCACGCAAACGCAGTTGACGCACAACTTCTTCAGCAGCTTCCAGATTGCATCGTGTGACGGTTTCTTCCAAGGATTTGCCCTTGCCAATAAAACGTCCTGTATTCACGTCAATCGTGGTCATAGCTTCAGTACGGTCAATAACCAAGGATCCACCAGATGGCAAATAAACTTGGCGTTCCATACCTTTACGTAGCTGGCTATCAATCTGCCAACGATCAAAAACGTCTTTGCCGCGATGTTCAGCTGGATCCCAGCGTTCCACACGGTCAAGTAAATCTGGAGCAGCAGATTCAATATACTCGCGAATACGATTGTAAACGTTCTCGCCTTCTACAACGAGCTTCTTGAAATCGTCATTAAAAATGTCACGAATAACGCGAATCACCACATCTGGCTCACCTTGGAGCAAATGCGGCTTTCTTGAGTTCTTCAATTCCTCAAGACGGTGAGAAATATGATCCCACTGGTTTTTCAAATGCTCGAAATCTTTAATAATGGCTTCTTCAGATGCACCTTCGGCTGCAGTTCGAATAATTACGCCTACTTCTTCCGGTGCTACTTTCGCCACAATTGACTTAAGACGAGCACGTTCACGTTCTGGAAGTTTACGGCTTACACCAGTCATGCTGCCCGATGGAACCAGAACAAGGAAACGCCCAGCCAAAGTAATTTGGCTCGTTAAGCGCGCACCCTTATGTCCAATAGGATCTTTGGTCACCTGCACCAGCACAGGATCGCCCGACTTAAAAGCGTGCTCCATGCGGCGAGGTTGACCATCTAAACGAGTGGTATCCCAATTGACTTCACCTGCATAGAGAACACCATTACGCGCCTGACCAATATCAACGAAAGCCGCTTCCATACTTGGTAACACGTTCTGCACACGGCCCTGGTAAATATTTCCTACTGCCGATACTTCCGCAATGTCAGAAATATAGTGTTCAACAAGCACATCATCTTCAATAACGGAAACTTGGGTATGGCTTCCCCGTTCACGCACCACCATCAGACGGTTAACAACCTCACGGCGAGCGAGGAAGTCCTGCTCCGTAATCAGAGCTGTTTGACGGTTGCGATCGCGACGGTTATCACGACGACGTTGACGTTTAGCTTCTAATCGTGTAGAGCCTGCAACATCGGTAATTTCATCAATATATTGCTGCTTACGTGAGCGTACGCGTGTATCATCGTTCGCGGTTGAAGAATCGGAGTCAGAGGAGGTATTGTCTGTTACTTCCTCATCCGCTGCTTTAGAGCTACGGCGACGACGGCGACGGCGAGTGGTGAATTCCTCTTCGTTATCGTCTTCTTGCAGCATAGCGCTACGAACACGCGAACGGCGCGCCCCCTGTTGCGTATCATCGTCACGAGAGGTGCGCGACTGCCCTGAAGACTGCTCATCATAGGCATCGCCTTCAATAGGCTCATAATCAATATCATCGAGCTCTAAATCGCTTTCGATGAGTTCAACTTCAGCTGCCGCACGACGCTCTTGCGCATTCAAACGGCGATTACGGCGATTACGTCCATCATTTTCAAATTCATCACTGATAGCAGCAGAATTACGCTCATTATCCTGCGCATTGTCACGCTGGTTTGTATCATTTTTGTCTTTACGGTTACGTCGGCGCGAACGGCGAGATGTCTCTTCATCTTCGCTTTGCTCCGCCACACGTGAAGAACGCGAGCGCTCAGTTTCGTCTAATGCCTGAGCAATATTGTCTAAGACTTCTGTATTCTCTTGACCCTTCTCACGACGGTTACGGCGGTTACGGCGAGAAGATTGTTCCTGCTTATCCTCTCGATCCTCATGCGCCTGCGATGTCTGTGAAATCTCCGGAAGAACAGGAGCTTGGAACAGCAAACTCATCATAGGGTTGGCTGGGGTATTAAAGTGTTCAGCTACGCGAGCGTCCTCATGGTTCGTTTCTGATGATGAGAATTCCAGAATCTGGCTCACGGCTGCACGAGCACGCTGAGAACGGGTTTGGGAAGTGTCTTGATCTTCCTTACTGCGTTCAACCGTCGTAGATGTTTCACGGGTAGCTGGTGCGCTGAACTGTTTATCGTCGCTAAGACGGCGACGATTGCTCCTCTGCTGAGGGCGACGGGAGGTGTCAGGCTCTGCTGCCGCAGCTGCTGCAGTTGGGGCAACAGCATCTGTGGCAGTAACGGAAGTATGAGAATCATCTAGCTGATGAACGTCACGAGATGAAGCTGAACGGCGGCGAATACGTGGCTGTTCGGATTCTGTCACGTTTTCTACTGTGCGTTCTGCACTATCTTGTGTGGCGCTTTCGTCCGCACTATGAACTGTTTGAGCCAGTTCTGTTTGTATCTGTTCATCTGGAAGATCAATACCTTCGTCCACAAATAATGTGCGCGCAATGCGCTGAGCATCAGCACTACGACGGTAGCCGGTTACAGCCATAGAGGTCTGCTGATCAGAAAATTCCTGATGGCTGTCTTGATGATTGTCTTCAACCTGCTCAGTTTGAGTGCTCTGCTCGCGCTGTTCAGGTTTGTCTGTTGACTCGCTGACCTGTTCGGCAGAGATGCTCGTATCAGTATCGTGTGCTGCGCTGCGTTCTGTATGAGCGTGATGGCGAACCTGATTGTGTTCCTCATTGTTGTGAGTTGGTTCACTTGGTTCAGCTTGCTCAATCTGCGTTACTTGAGAGTCTTGAGCCCCAGTAACGCGAACAACACGACGCAACCCTTTGTTCGTTCGACGTCCCAGAACTGGCGGTTCCTGATTTACGTGGTCAGACACTTGTGTCTCCAGTCAAGCAGCTGCGTCTGCTATGCATCCGTGTTTACAGTTCACCCTTCAGTTTTCTACGTTTCTCAACGCTACCCGTAATGGCTCACCATAAACGATTCAAAGTCTGTCATGTCTATGCGGACGCCAACGCTTGCCTGCAATAATCCTCATATTCATTCCCTATCAGGCAAGGGGTCAACGCATAGTGCGTGGCAACTACGCAGAGTCACCGTGTTCAGTCTACCATATGAGCAGCGCTCAGCCATATACGAAGTAGCTGCGTATAGTCCTGAAGAGCTTGCATGGCCACCTGTTCATCAGTTTTATGAGCTAGCAATGGATCGCCAGCCCCCATATTTACAGCAGGAATGCCTAAAGCACTCAATCGCGCCACATCAGTCCAGCCGAATTTAGCCCGTGCATCTTCTCCCGTTTTTTCACGTACAAGATGCACCAGGCTTTGCACTAGAGGATGATTCAACCCGGGACGTGCTCCAGCTGACTCGTCTATCATCTCAATATCAAAGCCCTCAAACAGTCCGCCTTCTGCCCGCACAGCACCCACACCTACGCCACTGTCCGCAGCACATTTTTCGCCCATAAGTAATGCTTTTGCATCTTGCAGGCTTTTATCCGGAGCGAAACGATAGTTCACATGTACACGGCAGGTTTGCGGAATAATATTCGTGCCTTCTCCCCCGGAAATCATCGTGGCATTTAAGCCTTCGCGATAGTCTAAACCGTCCACATTCACTGTAGCTGGCTCATACGAGTTGAGAAGATCAAGCACACGAGCAGCATGATGAATGGCATTATCGCCCATCCACGCGCGCGCTGAATGAGCCGCTATGCCGTGAGTTATAACATCAAAGCGCATAGTGCCATTACAGCCGCCTTCAATCAGACCGTTAGTTGGCTCTCCAATAATCGCGAAATCCGCCTGAATCCACTCCGGATGACTCTTGACCACGCGGCCCAAACCATTCTTTTCGGCTTGAACTTCCTCATGATCATAAAATACATACGTTATATCGCACTGCACTGCATCTGCACTATCTAAAACACCAGCCAGATAAAGGAAAGCTGCATCACTAGCTTTCATATCTGTGGCTCCCCTGCCCCACATCACAGCAGAATCAGGATAATCACGTGCCACGTCTGAACGGATACGCTGCGAACCTGGCTCTAATACTTCAGGAGGGAAATTATCGAGAACAGGAACCACATCAATATGCCCTACCAGCAGCACGCGTTGTGCTTTATTAAAATGTGTGGAGGCTATAACAGTGTCATGGTGGCGATGCACCTCTAAATGTGTAAAACCACTCAGATACTCTTCTATCGCGTCAGCGAGCGCGGTCTCCTCATCGGATACCGAGTATATGTTCATAATTTGGCTAAAAAGTGTTTCAACAGTTGTTCCTGTCAGCGTTTTCATACTCATATCGTAAACTATCCGCTCCCGTAGAGCATACATCGTGGCACTATGTGAGTATGGGATTATTGAGCGCTCTGCAGGGTTTTGCGGTTATTGGCATTGTTATTGGCACAGGATATGTGGCTGCACGCATGAAAATCGGCGGCTCTCAGGCGCAGTATGTGCTTAATCGTATTAGTTTTTTCGTGTCCAGCCCGTGTCTCATGTTCTCTATTCTGTCCAAAGAGCATTTGAATAAGATTTTTGATTCTACAATTATTGTGGCTTTTACCTCTGCTGCAGCGGTTGGACTCATTTTCATTATTATTAACGCACTGTTTTTTAAATTAGATGCACCTCAAACCACGATTGGCGTGCTCAACTCTTTGTATTTGAATTCAAATAATATTGGACTTCCTGTGGCTACGTATATTATTGGCAATCCAGCTCTGGTTGCGCCGATTTTAGTTATGCAGCAAGCCATATTTACGCCGCTTGCGCTTACTGTTTTAGACGTGCAGACGAGCGGCAAGTTTTCGCTCAAACGCATCGCTGCTCAACCTCTTCATCAGCCCCTGCTCATTGGCTCGTTGGCTGGTATTGCCGTATCGTGGATTTCTGCTTCCGCCCACAGTTTTATTGTGCCCACGTGGATTTTTGATCCTATTCACATGATTGGCAATTCTGCTGTTCCGCTTATTTTGATGGCTTTCGGTATGAGCTTGTATGGCACGAAGCCACTGCAGAAGGGCGCGCATATTCCAGCTATTGCAACGGTGACTGTTCTCAAAAATATTGTGATGCCATTGATTGCGTTTGTTGTGGCGTATCTGATGGGTTTCCGCGGAGCAACCTTGTACGGCTGCGTCATTCTGGCTGCTTTGCCAACCGGTCAAAACGTGTACAACTATGCAGCTCGTTATGATGTGGGCATGAGTTTTGCTCGTGACGGCACGCTCTTTAGCACGCTGACGTCACCATTATGTATTTCTCTTATTGCTCTCATGTTTAGTCATTAAATATGACCTTTACGCTTGCACCAGAGAAACTGTGCATGTATAAAAGACTCGCCCATCAATGAAGTGGGCGAGTCTTTTTACAGCACACCAACATCGTATAGTGGCTCTTCGGGTTTTGGTGGGGTGTTGGTTGTGGTTTGTGTGGGTGAAGAGCCCTTTTGGGTCGTGGGGAGTGATTCATACTGACGAAGCACTCTTCAGGACAGTTTTTAACCTGTTTTTAGCTTATTTTCAGCCCTGGAAAGTGATTGATGAGAGCGAATCACTTCTCAGGGCGTTTTTTTAATGCTGTTTTACCCTATTTTTCAGCCCTACGGAGTGCCCCATAATAGCGAAGCACTTTTCACGACAGTTTTAATACTGTTTCAACTACTCATTCGAGCCCTACGAAGTGATTCATGAGGGTCAATCACTTTTCACGACATATCTCGGTTGGGTTTTACCAAATTTTAAGCCCTAACGAGCGATCAAAGATACCGGATAACTGTCACGCCCCATGTCCGCAATGCTCACAGCATCCCCACCAAAACACCGAAGAGCCAGTACAGTTCTTTAGATACGCTGTTCACGACCAATTACATGAAGGCGTTGCTCAAAATTCGCCCAATCTTGTTTAAAATACGACAGCAACGGCACGCTATCCATTTCTTCAACAGGAAGCCATCTCACATCTTCGCTTTCATCATCTGTGGCCAACGGCTGAACCATACGCCCTGGTTTTTCGAAAGCGAACACTGTGGTGTAGCTCCATGGACCGTGATCCTCACAGTATGCTCCAACCACAGCAATATCGTCAGGATGAATATTGGCTTCTTCAGCAGCCTCACGCAAAGCGCCTTCAATAATGTTTTCACCCGTCGCTAAGGCTCCACCTGGAATGCCCCATGTTCCGCCTTCAGCACTCCATGATGCACGATGTTGCATGGCAATATGCGAAATATCGCCATTATCATCGCGGTGAGCTACTAAAACTCCGGCAGCATTATTACGTCCCCAATGTTTGTGTCCGCACGCGCAATCAATCCACCCATCGCCCGGCTGCATAATATTAGTGTCCGGAATATCAGGGGTGACTTCTTTAGCATGGGTAAAAACAGGAGCTTGAGTGGCATTCCATAAATTCGTCCAGCTCATGCCTAATTCTTCAACCAGTGAACGCACTGTTGGCACGCTTAAGCCCATTACGCCGCTTGGATCACCTTGAATAGATTCAATAAACGCAGAACCAATGCCTTCTAATGTAAAGCATCCAGCTACTTCCAGAGGTTCTCCTGTGGAAATATAACGCTCAATGTCTTCATCGCTAAAGTTGGTGAAGTTGACGTGAGCATGGCTAATGGCTTGAGCCATCTCTCCAGTCGATAAATCAATAACCACGTGCCCCGTCCATAATGTTCCCGTATGAGAACGCATAGAACGCAAACGTTCACGTGCTACTTCAGCTGTATGAGGTTTACCATAAATCTCGCCCTCTAAAGTAAACAAGGAATCGCAGCCGATAACAACTGAACCATGAACAAGACCGGATAATCCCAAATGATTATGCACATATTCGTTCAAATCCATGCGAGCAGCTACGCTCCCCTGCCCCTGCTCTAAAGGCTTAGATATGGTCAGCTCACCGCGAGCCTGCTGCATCGCCCGCCACGTGGCACGATAATCATCAGCTACACTTTGAGCTTTAGCACGAGCTAAAACAAGAACGCGCTCTTCCACTGAAAGCTCAGACACATTCATGCCGCGATCTGTTGCTAACTGGGCAAGCACCGCATCCTCATCCACATGGGAAACGCGAATTGTAGGACGAATTCCCGCTTGCACAAGTAAGCGAGCGCGCGATGGTGATTGTGAAGCCAGAACAACAGGAATGGTCATAATATGTATTATCCTTTTTCTCTACTTATTCAGCAGTAATTTGCACACCGCGTCGATCGATAGACAGATGCACCATCTGCCAGTGCTGCATGTCAAGGAATCGAGCGGTGAGATTGTGTAAGCTATCAGTTACATCTGAGTCGTGCAAAGCAAGAACACATGGTTCAGCTCCAGAAATAGCAGACGCATAACCTTGTGAACGCAAAAAATGAACTAAATCTGCTGACGGTTTCATCAGTGGCGCACGATATTGCTGATGCAAGGTATCTACTGTTGCTTCAAAGAGGAGATTATTATCTGCTAAAGCCATAGCTGCAGGCAGTAAAGCAACGCGAGACACATTCATTAAAGCATCGGCATAAGGCACAGTTGCTGGCAGCGCTTGGCGTGCTTCCTGAGTGGATAATTCAAAATCTGGAATAAAAATCCACGCATTCATTGCCTCATGCACAGGATACTGTTGTGTGCAGAATGTTTCCTCATTTTTCCAGGACACGGTCATGCCGCCATAAACTGCTGGAGCTACATTATCTGGGTGACCTTCTAAGCGTGCCGCAATCTGAAAAATCGCATCACGAGTTTCTCGAGCAGAGCTATCTAAACCAGCTAAACCAGCAGCTAGACTGACTCCAGCTACAATAGCGCTTGCTGACGAACCCATACCGCGCGACTGCGGAATACGATTATATGCTTTCATACGCATACCGAATTCAGGTAAATCGAATTCCTCTGCAGCAGTGCGCAGTGCTTTTACGATGAGATGGCGTTCATCGCGAGGTAGAGTATCTTTGCCCTCGCCAAAAATCTCAATGTGAATAGTGTCAGTAGGTAAGGCTTCTACTGAAATTGTGTCGTAAAAACCTAAAGCTAAGCCACAGGTGTCGAATCCTGGACCCAAGTTTGCACTTGTTGCTGGCACGTCCACGCGTACTCGCGATGTTGCAAAAACCATGGCTATCCTTATCTGATATTAATCTTCAAAAACACGCATAATAGACAGCACAGAGCCAATGTCAGTAGCGTCAGAGACTTCTGCTGCTGTTTCACGAATAACACGGTCTGCAACATCATGCGTGGTAATCCACAGTTCGTGGTTGCCTTGTGCGTCCTCTTCTGGACGCTGCTGGACTGCACGAATAGAGATGCCGTGCTTGGCAAAAATATCAGATACTCGAGCGAGAACTCCTACAGCATCAGCAACGCTTAAGCGCACCATGTAGGATGATTCAACCTCAGAAGCGTCCACTATGCCTTCTGTGGAATACAGCGGAATAAGTGGGCCAGTAGAGCCTGAAGCGCGATGACGAGCTACGGTTACAATATCGCCTGCTACGGCAGATGCTGTTGGAGCACCGCCAGCACCACGACCGTAGAACATGAGATCGTCAGAAGCTTCTCCTTCTACAAATACTGCGTTAAAGCTGCCAGAAACTTTAGCCAGCTGATGCTCTTCAGGCAGCATCACTGGATATACGCCAGCGCTAATACCATCATCAGTGCGGGCGATAACTGCGAGCAGCTTAATAACGCGGTTCATAGCACGGGCTGCAGCAATGTCAGATTCAGTAATATGCTCAATACCTTCTACATAGACGTCGTCCATGCGCACATCGCGATGGAAAGCCAAAACAGACATAATTGCCGCTTTAGCTGCTGCGTCAAAACCACCAATATCAGCAGTTGGATCAGCCTCAGCAAAGCCCTTAGCCTGAGCATCTTTGAGCACTGTGTCGAATGCTAATCCTTTAGTGGTCATTTCATCCAGAATATAATTGGTAGTTCCGTTGACAATACCCATAATGCGGTTAATACGGTCACCCACCATAGACTCACGCAGCGGACGCACAATAGGAATAGCTCCACCTACAGCTGCTTCAAAGTAAATATCTACACCGTTCTTCTGAGCAGCCTCGTACAGTTCCGGACCATGTTGAGCCAGCAAAGCTTTATTAGCGGTCACCACAGAAGCACCGTGGTTCAAAGCGCTCAGCACAAAAGTACGCGCTGGTTCAATACCACCAATCAACTCCACAACAATATCTGCACGCGTTGTTAATTCTAGGGTTTGCGTGGTCAGCAAAGACTTGTCAATCCATGGATCATTGACTTCGCTTGGATCTAAAACTGCTACTCCTGTTAGCTCAATGCGAATACCGGCGCGACGTTCTAATTCATCTGCCTGTTCTACAAGCAAGCGTGCGGTTTGTGATCCGACGGTTCCTGCTCCCAAAAGAGCTACTTTTACAGTTTTATCTGTCATATTTTTCTCCAAGCGTGTGTCTGCTGTTTTCTCAAGTCTTGATTGTGTTACCCACAGTGCCCGTGCGATATCAGTTACGCACGCACAACCACATTGCGTAAGTCGCCAATGCCCTCCACATGAACAATCGCTTCGTCACCCGGCTGTAAACTACCGGTGGCATATGGCGTACCCGTAAGAATCACGTCTCCCGGCAGGAGAGTTGCAAAGCTCGAAATAAAAGCAATTTGTTCTTCGATAGAGTGAATGAGATTGGCTGTTGTTCCTGATGCTTCAGGTACATCTTCACCGTTGAGTGTGAAGCTAATAGCCGCGTCGCTGTGATCCAGATCAGTTTCAATCCATGGACCTAGCGGGCACGCTGTGTCGAAGCCTTTAGCACGCGTCCATGTTGGATCATCGCCTTGCAGATCACGCAAAGTAACATCATTCGTGCATGTAAAACCAAGCACATAGCTCATTGCTTCTTTTTCACTCACGTTTTTAGCTATGCGCCCCATGACTACAGCAACTTCTGGCTCAAAATTCATATCTTTGCTGAATGCAGGGAAAACAATAGGATCATCAGGACCAATAACTGATGTAGATGGCTTCGAGAAGATAACCATATCTTCTGGAGCGTGCACGCCCGTCATACCATTGATTTCGCCCATATACTGCGCATGGGCTTCATAGTTTTTAGCTATTCCGTAAATCTTGCTTGGAATAATCGGCGCAAGAAGGCGAATGCCATCATCGCCCAGAGCAAAACGCTGTCCTGTAGGAGATACAGGAGAGCCGCCTAATGGGTATCCAGATAATTCAACGAGATAATCTTGACCATCTTCTTCGTCTTTCTGAACGAAAGCGTAAGAAACGGTATCATCATGACTGAAACGCGCTATTCTCATACTTTAAGAATATAGAAACCCCGCGAACGCATCACTTCATTTTAATGTGACGCATATGCAAGCTCGCTATATGAAGGCTCGGGCACCAAAAATTCCTGTTCCTACACGCACAATAGTTGAGCCCTCTTGAATCGCCCACTCCATATCTGCACTCATACCCATTGATAGTTGAGCGCACGAGCTAATACCCGCTTCTTGGATTTTCTCGCGGAGTGAACGCAGATGCGCAAATCCCTCGCGAACAATTTTTTCATCGTTCACATGGGCTCCAATCGTCATCAGTCCTTCAAGACGGATCTGGGGAAGACTAGCGATTTCTAATGCTAAGTCCAGGGCTTGCTCAGGCGCGCACCCCGATTTACTGTCTTCTCCCGATTCATTCACTTCAAGATAGACACCAATACTGTTATTTTCATCGACACGACGTGCAATACGTTCAGCAAGTTTGAGTGAATCTACAGATTCAATCACAGAGATATGAGGAAGGATTTTTGAGATTTTGTTAGATTGCAACTGTCCAATCATGTGCTGTGAAATATCGAGGTTGCGTTCCGTTAACCCCTCTGCTAGCCCTTGCGCCTTGGCTATGATCTCCTGTGGACGATTTTCACCTATGCAGCGAATACCTGCATCAATAGCTGTGAGGATTTCTGCAACATCGCGAGTTTTCGTGGCGGCCAAGACGGTTACGTCATTGACAGATCGATGCGCGCGTTCTTCTGCCTCGTGTACAGCATCGAGCGTTGAATGTACTGCGTCAATAATTTCTTGCGCACGTTCACCACTTATAGCAGTATTACTCAAATCTTTATGATCCATATATGCAGTCATAGTGCCCACTATAGCGCGCCACTAAAACAGCATGAAAAAGGGGATAAGACTTGTGAGCCTTATCCCCTGAAGAAAACTAGATGTCCCTTTTAGAAGAAGATTCCTGCAAGGAATACACCCACAATAGCGCCGCAGATTGGTGCAACAACTGGAATCCAAGCGTCACCCCAGTGGGAGCTACCTTTGTGCTCAATTGGCAGCAAAGCGTGAGCCAAACGTGGCATTAAATCACGAGCTGGATTAAGTGCTGGACCAGTTGCGCCACCCATAGAGGCAACCAGACCCCACACAATGAAACCAACAATAATTGCTGCTGCGATTGGAGTCTTCTTACCCCAATCAAGGCTGAGAATCGTCAATGCGCCGAAGACAAGAATAAGTGTGCCTACGAATTCGTTAATGAAGTAGTTGACTTTGTCGCCTGCTTCATCTGTTGTTGCGAAGGTTGCAAAAATCTCGTCTGCATTCTCTGTCTTATCATAGAATGGCTTGTACATAAGCCATACAACGATTTGGCCAAAGAAAGCGCCTGCAAGCTGCACGAGGACGAAAAGGCTAGCTTTGTCCCAGCCAATCATGCCCTTTACGGCTTGTCCAATAGTCATAGCTGGATTAATGTGTGCGCCAGATACAACACCAAACATAGCAACTGGAATCATTACACCAAGACCGTAACCTGTAGCAATATTAGCCCAGCCAGCATTGTGTCCCTTTGTACCAGTCAGCAAATGATTTGCTACTGCGCCATTTCCGAAAAGCATTAAAATAGCGGTTCCTGCAAATTCAGCAAGAAGCTGCATCCATAATGGAAAAGTCATAAGAATCCCTCTCACGTTTATCTGTGCTTTAGAAAAGCCATACATATTGTATAAGAAACAACTGATAAAAACTATAATGATAGGGAAAAATTTTGGTTTGAATTGTTTTGTTAATAGTGTGAGGGGTGGTGTGGTTTAACAGTATTCGTGTTAAACCACACCACCCCTCATAGAAGATTGGTTTGCGGCGGCGTGTTACTCTCCCACACCCTATCGAGTGCAGTACCATCACCGTGCTAGGTCTTAGCTTCCAGGTTCGAAATGGAGACTGGGCGTTTCCCCTAGGCCATGACCACCGCAAAAAACTATACTCACTTATTCAGTTATCTTTTTCTACAAGCCAACAACTCGCAGACATTGTTCGTGTTGGTTTGGTAACCGGCTAGCAGACGCGTTTCATGTTAATCGTTTCGCAATACAATATTTTTAGTATTCCTTGTTATCAGAAAACCTTTATTCACAGAAAGATTGTTCAACCACACTATTGTGTAGTGTGTTGTGTTATTGTTTTCGACTCTTAGTACCAGTCAGCTCCACATGTTACCACGCTTCCACACCTGGCCTATCAACCCGATCATCTATCGGGAGTCTCACACACCCTCAAAAGGAGTGTCAGGAATTCTCATCTTGGAGAGGGCTTCCCGCTTAGATGCTTTCAGCGGTTATCCCTTCCGAACGTAGCTAACCAGCCATGCCACTGGCGTGACAACTGGCATACCAGAGGTTCGTCCACCCAGGTCCTCTCGTACTATGGGCAGGACTCCTCAAAATTCCAACGAGCGCAGAGGATAGAGACCAAACTGTCTCACGACGTTCTGAACCCAGCTCGCGTGCCGCTTTAATCGGCGAACAGCCGAACCCTTGGGACCTGCTCCAGCCCCAGGATGCGACGAGCCGACATCGAGGTGCCAAACCATCCCGTCGATATGGACTCTTGGGAATGATCAGCCTGTTATCCCCGGGGTACCTTTTATCCGTTGAGCGATGCCGCGTCCGTACGCCAGCACCGGATCACTATTTCCGACTTTCGTCCCTGCTCGACCCGTCAGTCTCACAGTCAAGCTCCCTTGTGCAATTACACTCAACACCCGATTACCAACCGGGCTGAGGGAACCTTTGAGCGCCTCCGTTACTCTTTAGGAGGCAACCGCCCCAGTTAAACTACCCGCCAGGCACTGTCCCTGAACAGGATAACTGTTCGAGGTTAGACATCCAATATAAACAGAACGGTATTTCACTTGACGACTCCACCAAAGCTAGCGCCCTGGTCTCACAGTCTCCCGCCTATGCTACACAATCCACACCGAATGCCAATACCAAGGTATAGTAAAGGTCCCGGGGTCTTTTCGTCCTTCTGCGCTTAACGAGCATCTTTACTCGTACTGCAATTTCACCGAGCTCCTGGTCGAGACAGTGGGGAAGTCGTTACGCCATTCGTGCAGGTCGGAACTTACCCGACAAGGAATTTCGCTACCTTAGGATGGTTATAGTTACCACCGCCGTTTACCGGGGCTTAAATTCACCACTTCACCCAAAAGAGTTAATGGATCCTCTTAACCTTCCAGGCACCGGGCAGGCGTCAGTGCATATACAGCGACTTACGTCTTCGCATGCACCTGTGTTTTTGGTAAACAGTCGCTACCCCCTGGTCTGTGCCACCCCCAAAAGCTCCACCCGCACGGGGTTTCACCATCAAGGGTCTCCCTTATACCGAAGGCACGGGAGTAATTTGCCGAGTTCCTTGACCAGGATTCGCTCGATCGCTTTGGTATACTCTACCTGACCACCTGTGTCGGTTTAGGGTACGGGCAGATATATCCTCTCACACCGAAGATTTTCTTGACACCAAGAATCACCAAAACACCAACAAAAAGTTGATGCGCATCACACCTCACCCTATATGTGGAACGGATTTACCTATCCCACAGGCTGCGTGCTTACCATGCCAAAACCACCTGACAGTTCAGCTATCCCGATGCGTCACTCCTGTGCTGTCCTACTACAAACCAAGATCCCAAACACCCACAAAAACCATACCCCGAAAGATACAATCTCCATAAGCGTGAGGTTAGTACAGTAAGCCTCGGAATGGTCGAGAATACACTGGTAGGAGAATATCAACTCCTTCATCCAATCGACTACGCCTGTCGGCCTCGCCTTAGGACCCGACTCACCCAGGGACGATGAACGTGGCCCTGGAACCCTTAGTCATCCAGCGGACGGGATTTTCACCCGTCTTTCGTTACTCATGTCTGCATTCTCACTTGTCTACAGTCCACAAACGTTTACACGCCTGCTTCACCCCAGTAGACAACGCTCTCCTACCCAACCAGCCATAAGCTGATTGCCGCGTCTTCGGTGGTGTGCTTGAGCCCCGCTACATTGTCGGCGCGGAACCACTAGACCAGTGAGCTGTTACGCACTCTTTCAAGGATGGCTGCTTCTAAGCCAACCTCCTGGCTGTCTATGCGACTCCACATCCTTTCCCACTTAGCACACGCTTAGGGACCTTAGACGACGATCTGGGCTGTTTCCCTTTCGACAACGAAGCTTATCCCCCGCTGACTCACTGCCGGCCACCACTTCACAGGTATTCGGAGTTTGGCTGCTATTGGTACCCTATACAGCCGCAAGCATCCAGTAGCTCTACCCCCTGGAAACTAAAACCGACGCTGCACCTAAATGCATTTCGGAGAGAACCAGCTATCACGGAATTTGATTGGCCTTTCACCCCTATCCACAAGTCATCGCCCCAGTTTTCAACCTAGGTGCGTTCGGTCCTCCACAAAGTCTTACCCCTGCTTCAACCTGCTCAAGGATAGATCATCCCGCTTCGGGTCTAGAGTATGCAACTAAAACGCCTTTTAAAACTCGCTTTCGCTACGGATCCCCCACACGGGTTAACCTCGCTACATACCACTAACTCGCAGACTCATTTTTCGATAGGCACGCCGTCACCCCTCAAGGCTCCGACGGATTGTAAGCTCACGGTTTCAGAAACTATTTCACTGTCCTCCCGGACTACTTTTCACCTTTCCCTCACGGTACTCGTTCACTATCGGTCACATGGATATATTTAGACTTACCCAACGGTCTGGGCAGATTCACACGAAATTCCTCGAGTATCGTGCTACTCGGGACAATCACCAGCAAGACAACGCGCATACACCTACGGGGCCATCACCCTCTGTGGCCAGGCATTCAATCCTGTTCAGCTCACACATTGCTTTATCACTTGCCACCAGCCTGTCAGAACCAGTACAGCAACATCCCACAACACCGATCATGCAACCCCTGACAAGTATCACACACAACCGGTTTAGTCTTCTCCGCTTTCGCTCGCCACTACTCACGGAATATCTTTTCCTGTAGGTACTGAGATGTTTCACTTCCCTACGTACGCCCCCACAAAAAATGGGTACCAGGCATTCCTACCCGGTGAGTTTCCTCATTCAGACACCCTCGGATCACAGCTCGGTTGACAGCTCCCCGAGGCTTATCGCAGCCTCCCACGTCTTTCATCGCTCCCATGTGCCAAGGCATCCACCCTAAGCCCTTAACAACAAAAACACTGTTAAACACCTAACGAACAAAAATTCCTAGACAACAAATCATCACACTAAAAATGATCACAAAACGATCGAACAAAACAACAAAAAAATGAAGTTCAGTTCAATTACAACAACAAAAACAAAAAAAGTAATTGTTGCTCGCGTCCACTATCCAGTTATCAAACCACCACACCACACCACAACAACCAACACCACAAACAAGTGTTAATCCTCATAGCAGGCAACCCAAAAAGCCGTAGCAATCCGGAAACCCAAAAGCATGCCCCACACCACTCATTAAAACAACATTCTGATAATTTCCACACCACGCACAACCCCACCCCTAACACATAAGAGTGAACAAAGGTCATGCACAAAAACCAACCACAAAAAACATGGTTGCACAAAACTCCGTAGAAAGGAGGTGATCCAGCCGCACCTTCCGGTACGGCTACCTTGTTACGACTTAGTCCCAATCGCGAACCTCACCTTAGACGGCTCCCCCAGAAAAACTGTTAGGCCACCGGCTTCGGGTGCTGCCCACTTTCATGACTTGACGGGCGGTGTGTACAAGGCCCGGGAACGCATTCACCGCAGCGTTGCTGATCTGCGATTACTAGCGACTCCACCTTCACGGAGCCGAGTTGCAGGCTCCGATCCGAACTGAGACCGGTTTTCAGAGATCCGCTCCAGGTCACCCTATCGCACCTCGCTGTACCGACCATTGTAGCATGCGTGAAGCCCAAGACGTAAGGGGCATGATGATCTGACGTCATCCCCACCTTCCTCCGAGTTAACCCCGGCGGTCTCTTGTGAGTTCCCACCATAACGTGCTGGCAACACAAGACAAGGGTTGCGCTCGTTGCGGGACTTAACCCAACATCTCACGACACGAGCTGACGACGACCATGCACCACCTGTGAAAACGCTCCGAAGAGACACCCCATCTCTGAGGCCATCGTTAACATGTCAAGTCTTGGTAAGGTTCTTCGCGTTGCATCGAATTAATCCGCATGCTCCGCCGCTTGTGCGGCCCCGTCAATTTCTTTGAGTTTTAGCCTTGCGGCCGTACTCCCCAGGCGGGATGCTTAACGCGTTAGCTCCGACACAGAACCCGTGGAAAGGGCCCCACATCCAGCATCCACCGTTTACGGCGTGGACTACCAGGGTATCTAATCCTGTTCGCTCCCCACGCTTTCGCTCCTCAGCGTCAGTAATAGCCCAGAGACCTGCCTTCGCCATTGGTGTTCTTCCCGATATCTACACATTCCACCGTTACACCGAGAATTCCAGTCTCCCCTACTACACTCTAGCCTGCCCGTACCCAGCGCCAATCCACCGTTAAGCGATGGACTTTCACACCAGACGCGACAAACCGCCTACGAGCTCTTTACGCCCAATAATTCCGGACAACGCTTGCACCCTACGTATTACCGCGGCTGCTGGCACGTAGTTAGCCGGTGCTTATTCAAAAGGTACACTCACTCGCGCTTGCTCCCCAATAAAAGCGGTTTACAACCCGAAGGCCGTCATCCCGCACGCGGCGTCGCTGCATCAGGCTTTCGCCCATTGTGCAATATTCCCCACTGCTGCCTCCCGTAGGAGTCTGGGCCGTATCTCAGTCCCAATGTGGCCGGTCGCCCTCTCAGGCCGGCTACCCGTCGAAGCCTTGGTAGGCCATTACCCCACCAACAAGCTGATAGGACGCGATCCCATCGCATAGCACTAAACACTTTCCCACACACCCATGCGAGCATGCGGAACATTCGGTATTACCACCCGTTTCCAGGAGCTATTCCAAACTACACGGCAGGTTGATCACGCGTTACTCACCCGTTCGCCACTCTCACCCACCCAACAAAAGCCAGGCAGGATCCCGTTCGACTTGCATGTGTTAAGCACGCCGCCAGCGTTCGTCCTGAGCCAGAATCAAACCCTCCACAAAAAACATTCATGAAAAGTCCTGAAAAAGACTCACAAAAAAATAATAAAAAAATCAACGAAAAAAACACTCAACAAAAAATCAAGCATCCTTAACGCACAAAAACAACCACATGAACACCCCACAAAAAACACGAGGCATCACATGATCAAACTGGCATTATCAAAACATAAAAAGTAGTACAAAACACGCTCTTGAGTTCTCAAACCACCACAACACAAACCAACCAAAACCCCCAACCAGAGAATCTCAGCCGCATCAGGCAGCGAATAAAAACAATACACCACACACACCACACACGCAACCCACCACCCCACACACCAACAAAAACAACCCCACCACGGCGTGTCGCACACAACACCACAAACACCCAAAAAACCAAAAAAATAATAAAAACAATAAGACGTCCCCGATGAGAAGAGAAACAAGAAACTAGCTAATTAAGCAAGTCTATCTTTGGGCAAAAATGGGGACGCCTTATTGAGTCTTATTCACTTATAGTGTTCACTTATTGCGTTACTGGGTAACGTGACCTCCGAACTGAGCGCGCAAGGAAGAAACAACACGCAATGTATCTCCGCCAGCGCCGCGAGATGTCTGGCGAGCCCACAATGCCGAAGCAGTTGTTGGAGTTGGAACGCCGAGTTCAAGAGCTGCTTCTACCATCCACTTAGCTTCACCAGATTCATTAGCTACTGGAGGCATCGATTGCAAGCTAGGATCATCCTGAGCTGCTCGCGCAAACAAGTCAAGCAACCATGACTGCACAACCGATCCCTGACGCCATGATGTCATAACTGCTGCAGGATCATGGATCAAGTCAGAGCGCATCATGGTTTCAAAACCTTCGCCGAAAGCTTGCATCATACCGTATTCAATACCGTTATGAACCATCTTGGCAAAGTGTCCGCCGCCAACTGGTCCGGCCAGAACTAAACCATCTTCACCTTCTGGTTTAAGAGTTTCAAAGATTGGCAGCGCACGATCGTAATCTTCCTGGCCTCCACCCGCCATGAGAGCATAACCGCGTTCTGCTCCCCAAACGCCTCCCGATACGCCCACATCCATAAAGTGGATTCCGCGTTCAGAAAGCTGATCAGCATGACGATGGTCATCGATATAACGCGTGTTGCCACCATCAATAACCATATCGCCTTCATCGAGCAATTCAGATAATGCATCAATCGTGGAATCTGTTGGTGCGCCAGCTGGTACCATAACCCATACAATGCGTGGAGTTGGCAATTGCGCAACAAGATTTTCAAGAGAATCGACATCACGACCAGATTCTGGGCTCAGATCGAAACCGATAACCTCGTGTCCGCCTTCGCGCAAGCGCTTGACCATATTGCCGCCCATGCGACCTAATCCGATAACTCCCAGTTGCATAATATGTCCTTTCGATTGTCACTTCGCAATTCTGAGGTGACATATGTGAAAAATTGATAAAAAATTTCTATTACTCTATTACCCGTATTTATTACCCGAAAATACAGTTTTTAGTTTTGACGTGTTGGCAGTTTAGCTACTTGTTAGGTTGTTAGCTTATCTCTTCCATCCCCATTCAATTACAGTATTTCTGCAGATTCATGTCGGGCTAGGAACGTTGACGCCAATGGCTTTTGCAAGGAGGGAGTCAACGTTCCGAGGAGATCGTGCAAGAATAGATTTCTTCACCGCTTACCCTCGACTTAGCCCACGACTTATCCCACAGTTTTGTGGCATGACTGGGCTTGTTGTTATCCCAACAATGGCACGAATAACGAAACAATGAGAACAACTACTAACCCAACAACAGACAATACTGTTTCCATCAATGACCATGTTTTGAACGTCTGTCCCACTGTCATACCGAAGTATTCCTTAACAAGCCAGAAGCCTGCATCATTGACGTGCGAGAGGAAGATAGAGCCTGCGCCAATTGCCAATACCAGCAAAGAGAGTTCTACTGGATTCAGGTTTGCAGCTAATGGAGCTACAATTCCGGAAGCTGTTACGGTTGCAACTGTTGCAGAACCGGTTGCCAAACGGATAAGCACTGCCACAAGCCATCCTGCGATGAATGGATTGAGATTTGCTTGAGTAATGCCTTGAGCAATAACATCGCCAATACCTGAATCAACGAGAGTCTGCTTAAAACCGCCACCTGCTGCAACAATAAGCAGAATACCTGCGATAGAACCGAAGGAAGAGCCCACGATGCTGTTGAGAGTATCACGCTTCCAGCGAGCGCGGAAAGCAAGCAAGCCCATAGCGAAGAATGTGGTAATGGTCAATGCTTCCAGAGGAGTACCTACCCATACAATAGCTTTGCCGATACCTGTTTTCTGAAGCTTGAGTACATCTACAATACTTGCAGCAAGCATGAGTACAACTGGCAGAAGGATAACGCTGATTGCTTCAAAGAATGTTGGTTTACTTTCTGGAGCTTCCTGAGCTTTAACTGTATCTTCTTCTGGAGCCATGATTGGCACCATCTTCACCATCCAGCGAGCCATCACAGGTTCCGAAATAATAACAACTGGCACTGCTACGATCAAACCGAGTCCAAGAGTTAAGCCGAGGTTAGCCTTCAAAGCGTCAATTGCTACGAGAGGTCCTGGATGTGGTGGTACGAAAGCATGGAGAGCCGATAAACCTGCTAATGCTGGAATTCCTAGGGCAATCACTGGCATTTTTGCACGGCGTGCCACAAGCAGAATAATAGGAATAAGAATAACAACGCCCACTTCGAAGAACAATGGAATTCCCACAACGAAAGCACTTAATGCCATTGCCCAACCGAGCTTGTTTTGTGGAGCGGACTTCAAGATTGTGTCCACAATAACGTCTGCTCCGCCGGAGCGAGTCAACAAAATGCCGATGATGCCACCGAGCGCAATAAGAAGTCCAACGCCAGACACAGTGCTACCCACGCCCGCGGTAAAACTATTCAGGCTCTCGTTATATGGCACGCCCGCAATAATTGCAGTAACAGCAGCACCGACCATCAATGAAAGGAATGGGTGCAGCTTAACCACTGCAATAAGCACAACTATCAGTGCAATTCCGAGCACTGCAGCAAGAATAAGTGTATTCATAGATCCTCCTTGTGAATCTCCATTGATCACAATGAATACGTTGTTTGATTTTGATTTCGTCTATGTGTTTAAGTTTTTTATTACGTTTTGGCTTGTTGTCATTTATACCGCATAGGTTGCAAGGCTGATGAGGTTTTACCTAATCCAGATTGAACTGATGCGAATTAACCTGTGCGCCTTACTGATTTTGTTTCTCGTATGCTTGTACAGCTTTTACTGCTCGAGCAACAACATCTTCAATATTTCCTTCAATGCTTATTGCTTCACCATTTTCATCTGCAGCAAGAGGCTCCAAAATGGCAAACTGACTTGGCAGAAGAGATGGAGGCATGAAATGACCAGAGCGTTCAGATAAACGCTTTTGGATTAATTCCTGAGATCCGCTTAAGTGCAAGAAATATACATGAAGATTCTTGGATAAAGCCTCGCGGTACGAACGCTTGAGAGCTGAGCTTGACACTACAGTATTTTCACCGAGTGTTTCACGTGCAACCATCCAGCTATTAATAACATCTAGCCATGGCCAACGATCTTCATCGGTTAAAGGAATTCCTGCCGACATTTTGTCTATATTTGCCTGAGGATGGAAATCATCACCTTCAGCCAGGGTATAGCCTAACTGATCACGAATTGCTTCTACTACTGTGGATTTTCCACACCCTGCAACACCCATGACGACTATATGAATTGCCATAATTACTCCTTTGAAATCATTGACAATATTCAGTCTAACTCTTTCAAAGACTCTTTGTCAATTCCTAAAGAGTCTTTGTTGTAGAATTATGCTGTAATCTGTGTCACATCATCGTGATGCGCGATGGAACGACATGATTCAGATTGGCATCTTTTCCAGTATCATAATGAAGAATGACTCTGAAAATGGAGGTTTTATGGCAGATAGTACGGAGACACAGAATAATCCGCTGCATCTGTCGATTGCTGATGCATTGGCTCACGAAATTTTGAATGATCTATGGGTTCCTGGAACAAATAAGAAACTGGAACAAATTCAGGATCAGTATGAAATTTCGCGTACTGTGGCTCGTGAGGCAACACGTTTACTTGCATCCTTACGTTGCGTGCAATTTCAACGTGGAACGGGAGTAATTGCGTGCGCTCCTGAGGACTGGGATGATTTAAATACACGTGTTATTTCATGGAAATTGCGTTCACCATACCGACACGACGAGTTACGTGATTTAACTGAGCTGCGTTTAGTGGTTGAACCTGCTGCTGCAGCTGGATGTGCGTCTCGCGGATCTATTGAAAGTCGTACACGAATAGCTGTTGTTGGGCATGAATTAATTAAGGCGGCACGTGAAGATCGTCTGCAAGATTTTCATGCTCTAGATATAGAGTTCCATGCAAGTCTCTTAGAGAATTGCGGTAACCCAATTTTTGCTGAGTTAAGTTCTACTGTTGCAACTGTTTTACGTGGACGTGTTGAGATCAACTTATATCCTCAGCATCCAGAGGAGTCTGCTTTGTTAGCGCATGAGAAGGTTGCACAAGCAGTGCTTACAGGGGACGCTCAGGGCGCGTATGATGCAATGCACGACATTGTTTCCGAGGTGAACACAGCACTAGGATTGTCAGCTATGTAAGGCTAGTTTGATGTAGATATAGAAAGAGCCAGTCCGCTGAGTGCATTCTCAGTGACTGGCTCACTTTGTATCATCTAGGTTTTGTGTTTTTTATTGAAG